>CAZHAR010000040.1:0-48908 GCA_964530615.1 uncultured Planctomycetota bacterium
TTTATAACGATGTCCCTTAACTTAATGCCATTAGCCAGCGGGGGACAAGGACCACTAAATTTTGTGGTTTGACCTAAATTGAAATCTACAAGTTGTACCTGAATAGTTACCATTCCTCTTTATAACTTATGTTGTCTGCTCTTTTAATTTGAAATCGATTTTGCGACCCGAAACCCTAAATGAAAACTCCGTGAATCGGATGCGACATATCTGCGGAACCCAGAAAGGCAATAACTGGCGGGTTCGACCCAGCTTCCTCCACGAATCACACGTTCTGTGGCATATAACTTTCCTTGAGGATCGATTACATCCTCTTCGTCCAATTCTGCATAGCCATCTTCGCACCATTCTTCCACATTTCCGTGCATATCATGAATTCCCCAACTATTAGACGGAAAAGTACCCACTTCAATGGTTTTCCGACGATTTTCGCCTTTTTTTCCATTGGGATAATAAGGATACTTTCCATTATAATTCACTTGATCGGTGCTGATATCATTGCCAAAAAAAAAGGGCCCCAGTGTTCCCGAACGACAAACATATTCCCATTCGGCTTCCGTCAATAATCGGAACCCTGCTTTTTTACAGAATTGTTTACAATCGTTCCAACTAATTTCTTCTACGGGCCGAGCGAGTCCATTTTTAGTTTTGCCATCATTAAAAAAAGAGGGGTTTTCGCCCATGATTTGGATCCATTGCTTCTGGCTCACTTCGTATTTTCCGCACCAAAACGCTTGAGAAATCAAGACTCTTCGCTGTTGTTCGTCACTAGAATTTGATTCTGAATCTCCCTGCCAATATCGTCCCGGAGGAATCAACATCATTTTTAATGGAACAGTATCTGCTAACAAAAAATCGTTCTCTGAAGGAAGTTTTTGGCACTCGGCATACCATTTTTGGTAAGCTTGAGCGTAATGGATTTGAAATCCGCGTCCTAAAGCGCGCCAGGAATCTGTCGTCATATCTAAAAAATCATCCGCATTGAATTGGTAACCCGCTTCTTTTAATAATGCAAATGGATCGTATTGATATTCTTTTAAGAGTTCTTTTGAAGTCAAAAGTTGATCAAATACGGAGGTGATCCCATCTCCTTTTCGACGCGATTCTTTTACTTCGTTTACTAAGCGAAATTTCATCAGTCTTGCCTTATTTTGTCTGTCCGATAGAATGCTATTCTTATTATATTTGGAGAATCAGGAAAAAAATATGAGTCTTGAAGAAAAACTAACATTTTTTGATGCATCTAAAGAAAAATCGTTTGAATCCTTTTTAATAACTCCCAAAATAAAGCAATTACATCAAGATCTTTTACAAGAAGGGTTTCGTCCTTTAGGAATTTTAGGCGAACGCAACAATAAAGAAGTTTTATACAATCTTATTTATTGCGCTGACGGATCGCTTCCAAACTGGATTAGCGCTATTTTAATGCCAATTCAAACTCAAGGTAAAATATTCCAAGAATCGGTCTATTTGACAAGTGATTTTCAAAATAAGGGGACAGTGATTACGGTTTCTGGAACCGAAAACTGGTTTGAAACTCCTCAATATTTTCATTGTGGATTACTGGATCTCCCTATTTCAAAACTGCGGAAGATTCATGAAAAAATGAGCCTTATTTATGCCAAACGCTTTGAAACACAGCCAGAACCTATCAATTGTATAGAGCAAGTCGTCTTTTATAATCAACAGTATTTTGAATTAGGACTGGATCAAATTCTTGAAAAAGAACACCAGCAATATTTGCGAAAAAACCGCAATTATTTTAATGTTCGTTTTACTTTGGGTTCGATTATTTTGATGTTGATCGTGATTGCTCTCGGATTTTCGTTAAAAGGAGCGGGGCATAATTATTGGGTCCCCTTATTTTTACTCTGGATTGCTTTATATGTCCTCGCGAAAAAATCGTCGCCCTATTGGAAACGATATTTTCTGAAAAAATGGTCGCGTCAACGTTATGAGTCCCTACGAGTGTAGTAGCCATTGCAGGAGTCGGTTGACTTGTTCCTGATCCCATCCGAGCCAGCCCACAAAACCTAATAAGGTTAGGAATAGTAGGATCATTAACAAGCGAAATAGTTTTGCGCTATAACTAATGGGCGAAACCACAAACGGGTAACGCTCGAGTTGTCCGGGGGAACGGACAGGTTGTTCTAGGCGTTCTTGATCGAGTAGATGATTGACATTTTCCGCTAATAAAATAATCTGATCGAGTTCCTGATAAAATTCTTTGAGGTTCGTCAACATCGTATCTCGACGATCCAATTGATAGCCATTTTTTATTTTTTCAAGGGATTCTTCCATTCGTCGAGAGACTGAAGATTTGGTTTGAAGGTACCAATAAATTTCCTGAAATAGTTCTAAAATATGGCTTTTAAACAAATTAGAGTGTGCTAAATCTTCAAGAATCGTGTGTTCTGAATACACTTTATTTTCTCGAAATAATCGGAAATGAAACAACACATTATAGAGAGTGAGACGATCCTGAAGATCGAAGCGGTTTTCGCGTTCTGCGAGAATAAAGCGCTGATTGAGCGCTAAAAAATTGCTCAAAAGTGTTTGTTTCGCTTGTTTTAGCTCTTCAGTTTCTTCTGGAAAACCCTGCGTCATCAATTTCAAAAATTCTTTAAGGACGGCTTGACGATCAACTGGAAGATGATGTTTGAATAAAATTTTCTCGGCAAATGTCCAGGTATCACTCCAGAATGTCCGTTTTTTCGAGATTTTCAGCGAGAGCAAGTTCCATTTCTTTGCATATTCTATTAATGCCAAACGATATAAGGGATAAGGAATGAGATCTTCGATTTCGTAAAACTGAGGATGAAGATCGGTCATACAAAGAATCTGATAGGGAAGTAACGCGAGCTGATTTTTTTGCGCCAAAAATGTTTTCAATGCGTGCTGACGCGTGGGAAATAGAACCATAAACAGGAGCTTATTTTTCTGGTTTTTCAGATTATTCAGGGTATAAAACAAATCGGACCAAGAGGGTGGAGTATGAATCAAGGTTTCGTTTAAATCGAGATAGGAGCCCGCCGGATGAGTTTGATAGAAATGGTAGAGCAAGCCTTCTATTAGGATACGGGTATGTTCTTCGCCCACAAGAATATTAAAGTAATCAAAGGACAAATTATCAGAAATAGCTTGTCCCATAGCCGATCGGATAGGTTCATAACGAAAGAGTTCCTGCGTATGAATACGTGAACCTTCGCCTGCAGGGCCTTTTTCCAAGAGAACTAAACGTTCTAGTTTGTTACGATCGAGCAAAAATGGAGAGTGCGTGCTATAGAGAACTTGGTACGGGGGCCGATCTCCGACGGGAGAAGAACTGAGTTCTTCAAAAATGCGTAAAAGTGCTTTTTGTCCTTTGCGCGAGAGATAGCGATCGGGTTCATCCATAAAAACCAGACATTGTTTTTTACGAAATTTTTCATAGCAACTATATTGAAGAAAATAGCCGATAAAATATTGTAACCCAGAGCTACGTTCATCCATATCGTAAACGGCTTCAGATTTATCTTTGATACGAAAAATAAGATAATTTTCAGTATTTTGATTTTTCACATCGACGACCAGTTTAATTTTTTCGTCCTGAACCCACCAACTTTTAAGTTGTAAGTATTTTTCGAGTTTTTCATTGAGGAGCGTTAATGCGTTAGGAACGGTTACTTCTTCAACCGATTCACAGAGGTCATAAAGAAGAGATCGTTCACACTGAGCCGTTTTCATAATCAAGTTATATTCGATTTCCAGATCGAGTAAACTTCCTTCACGCGGGAAAAATAACGCATACAATCGTTCGTGTTCAAGATGACTATCGAATGTTTTTTGAAGCGCTAAAATAAACGCGTCGAGTGTTTCAACAAGTTTTTGTTCCGAGAAGGCATCTTCCGAAAGATCCAGTCTACGAAGGATTCGATCCGTGAGGAGGCTCTCCAAAACCGCTTTTCCTTGCTCTTTTAATTCCTTCGCTCCCGCAAAAAAAGCAATATCTTTGCGCAGAAAAGCCAGAACTTCTTGAGTAAAATGGAAGAGATCCTGAATTGAATTATTGCGCCAAATCGCGCGGAATCTGGCGCTCCAGGAAACTCCAGCGACTTTGTTAAAGAGTTGAACAAAATGTTCCATTCGTTGGAAATTATCGTATAAAATCAAATCTCGAATCAGCACCACTTTATTCAATTTTAGAGACGATTTGAGCTCAATCACTTCCGGGAGTAGGGTTATTATTTCGGTTTCATTTTCTGCTGAGAGTCTCGCACGTAAATAATTTCCATCTTTGATTTGAGCATAGACTAAAAAACCTTGGGGGTCCCGAAAGAGATAAAATTCTTCAATAGCGCTGGAGGCTTCTGGCCATAATCCCGCAAATAAATATTCAAATCGTTTGCGTTCGGCTTCATCGATTCTCCAATGAAGCCCGACCGACATATTTTCATAAAGTTTCGTATTTGCGGATTTTAAGTAACGACAACGATCGAGGCGAGTAAAATTTTCTTTTTTTCCTAAAGCGTGCAGGACGGCGTTAATGAGATGCGTTTTTCCACTTTCGTTAGCGCCAACAATCGTGGTAATTTGGGAATGAATGGGAATTTCGATAAAGGGGAACCATTGATCTTCAATCATTTCCCAAGGTTTTTTTTCTTTATAAGCCTGAGAATCATATTTTTTGCGATAATCATAATTAAAGGAGCGATAGGCCCGAATTAAAATAGAAATTAGTTTCACAGGTTTTGTATCTTTAGAAAAAAGGAGTAGAATTTTTTAAATCAACATTGCAGAAGAAATAATCAAATTTTGGTATATTTTAATGAATTTTGAAGAGAAACCAAGACGCTGGAGAAAGTGGTTTTTTTTATGATCCAAAACTGGCTTTATAACGCTCTAATAAAAAAAACAACGAACGCGGGGTATGGCTGTTTTTTTGAAAATGTGGTTCCACAATCAAAAATTTTGGATATTGGTATCGGAAATGGGGTGATGCTCCATCAATACCACTCAAACATCCGTGATCTCAGGCTTTCTATTGAGGGCATCGATCTCAACAAACACTATCTGAAACAATGTCAAAAACTGATTGAACATTATAATTTGGAATCTCAGATTAAGCTGGAACGCTTAGATTTCTTAGCGACTCCGATCCCAAGTTGTTTTGATTATGTCTTTTTTAGCATGAGTTTTATGCTCTTTCCAGATCAACGAAAAGCTTTAGACATCGCAACAGCTATGCTCAACCCGGGAGGGCAGATTATTTTTGGTCTCACGATCCAAATGAAAGAATCTCGTACCCTAGAGTTTTTAAAGCCCAAATTGAAATATATTTCGACCATTGATTTTGGGAAAGTGACGTATGAAGAAGAGTTTTTAAATCTTATGGAAGAAAAACAACTGAAAATTCTGAAGCGTCGAAGCTTGCACAAAATTTCTTCTAACAGCGAATTTCAGGTATTTTTTACCCAGCGAGAAAAAATCTAGACGGAGGGTGGAAGAACCGTTTCATTCGGAATGGCAGAAGCATTCACGGAAACTGCGGTTTGTTTTTTAATGATACGCACTTTTAGAATCTGAGTTTCGGTACTCTCTTCAATAATAATGGTCGCTTCTGGTTCTTCCAGAACTTCTCCTTTTTCCGGAATAATATGCAGACGTTCCTGAATAAATCCAGCAATAGTACGCGCAATATCTTCCAACTCAATTTTGAGATGACTATTAATTTCGTCGAGTTCGATATCGCCATTGACTATCACTTCATATTCTGAAACTTGATGAAATTTTTCCTCATCAGGATCATATTCATCATCAATATTTCCAAGAATTTCTTCGACCACATCTTCCAAAGTGATAATTCCATCGGTTCCTCCGAATTCATCTCGAACCACGGCAAGATGGGTTCGGCTCGCCATAAATTCTTTGAGCAATTTATCGAGAGGCATTGTGGTCGGAACTTGGGGGACCGGAAGATGAATGTCTTCGAGCGTTTTATGTCCTTCGCCTTTGCAAAGCGCGGCCAGAGCATCTGTTCGTAAAATAACTCCCGTAATTTTATCTTTATCTTCTTGATAAATCGGAATTCGAGAATAAGGGGTATTCAATAATGTTTCCATAATATCATTTAAAACACTATTGGCAGGAAGGGCAAACAATTTTACGCGAGGCGTCATTGCTTCTTCTACAGAGATTTGATAGAGTTCAAAAATATTTCTTAAGCGTTCTGCTTTTTCTTGATCCAGAGAACCCGCTATCTTTCCAAGTTCTACCATTGCTTCTATCTCTGCATCGGTAATGTGTTTTGAAGATTCGGGACGGATAAAAGAGGTAATCATCTCAGAAATAAGTAACATAGGAAGTAGAATTTTCGGTAAAAGCCAAAGAACAGGGGCAAAAAAAAGAGAAATTTTTAAAGGATAGCGATAGCCAATATTTTTAGGTAAAATCTCAGAAAAAAGAATGATTAATATGGTTAGTAGCGCAGAAATAGACGCGAGGTATTCATTCAATGTCGATTTTTGAACAATCACTCCGACCGTCATTGAGCCGGTAATGTTGCAGATATTATTCATGATGACAATCGCCGCAATCGGTCGAGAAGGCGAGTCTTTTAAGCTCTTCAAAAAATTTGCACCAAAGCGATGTTCATCAATAGCGACTTCAATCTTGGCTGGAGAAACAGAAAGGAATGCCGCTTCAATAAGACTACAACAAAAAGAACAAATTAAAATGATGAGTATCGTCAATGTTAAAAGGCCGAGCATAATATTTAATATCTTTTGTAGGAATGCGTTAAATAATTTTTTTTTAAATTTAATCTTTAACCATAGCATTTCTTGATGTTTTTGTCAAACTTCCTAATTAGGAACTCCGTTTTGAAAAAACCTTCTGCTCGCTCACAAGTTTGATATACTTTAATTTAAAGAAAAGATGCTTTCTGTCCAAATTTTAAGAGGTGAACATATGAAGCCATTTTTAGGGAAAAAAGGAATCGCTTCTTTTTTACTAGGAGTGGTGTTCTTCCTTTTCGCTATTGTGTTAGTCCGAACCGCATGGGTTTGTGATGATGCCTATATCACTTTTCGTACCGTCGAAAATTTCATCACAGGCTATGGACTCACCTGGAATGTGAATGAACGTGTTCAAGCATATACTCATCCCTTGTGGATGTTTGTGATGGCGATCGGATTTTTCTTAACTCGAGAGATTTTTTTTACTTCCCTCTTTATTTCAATAATGGTGAGTCTTTTTGCGGTTGCTCTTCTGGTATTTAAGCCACCTAAAACAGCACCTATCGGATTATTTACGATGATCGTGCTGTTATTTTCGAGAGCCTTCATTGATTATTCCACTTCAGGGTTGGAAAACCCGATGACACACCTCCTCTTAGCTCTATTTTGTATGCATCTCTACAAGGAAGTAGGGACAGAGGATACACTATTTTGGCTGACCTTTATTGCCGCGTTAGGAACAATCAATCGGATGGATACTTTACTCCTGTTCGCGCCCGCTATTGCCTATTTTTTTTTGAATCTACGACCCAAAAAAGCCTTGCTTCAGTTGCTACTTGGCGCCCTCCCCTTTTTACTCTGGGAAGTCTTTTCGCTGCTCTATTACGGTTTTCTTTTTCCGAATACGGCTTACGCAAAATTAGGAGCAGGTATCCCTGCTTCTCAATTGCTGGAACAGGGAATTTACTACCTCCTAAATTCTTGGAAACGAGATCCAATTACTTTATCCACTCTGGGATTGGCAATCCTTGTGACCCTTAAGCAACGCGAAAAACGTACGCTTCTCTTGCTGATGGGCGCATTACTCTATGTTTTATATGTCATTCGGGTGGGCGGCGATTTCATGAGTGGCCGCTTTTTGACCCCACCCTTCTTTGTTGCATTATTGATCTTGACACAAACCCAAGGACTCGAAACAATCCGCCGATGGTTATGGGGTCCGATATTTGCTGTAGTAATCCTCGTAGGAGTCCTCACTCCCGATGTGCCACTTTTTTCGGGGAAAGAGTATGGAGATATCAAAACAAACTTCAAAGACGAACATGGGATTGGGGATGAACGGAAATTTTATTATGACACCTGTGGTCTGCTCCAGTTTCAGCACGGATTAGAAATGCCAACCCACGAATTTGCAAAAATGGGTCGGGGGTATCGACAGCTCAATAAAACTTTTGTGAAAGTTCATGGAAGTGTAGGATTTCGAGGCTTTTTCGCGGGTCCTTATGTTCACCTTGTTGATTATTATGCGCTCGCCGATCCCTTGTTGGCTCGATTGCCGGCAAAATATAATCCAAACTGGCGAATTGGACATTTTACCCGTGAGATCCCGGAAGGCTATGAATCCACTTTGCGCGAAGGGAAAAATAAAATTCTTAATCCGAAAATAGCAGAACTCTATCATTGCTTAACTCTCATTACTCGGGGTCCACTAGGATCATGGGATCGATGGAAGGCAATCTTCCGTATCCATTTCACGGAAGACTTCACGGATCTCGTTTTGATTGAATAAAGGAAAAAATAATGTCTACAACTATTCCTCCAGCTCGTTGGTGGCGAACGTTAGATGAAGAACGGATCATTTGTGATTTATGTCCTCGCGAATGTACTCTCCGAGAGGGGCAAAGAGCCTTTTGTTTTGTCCGTCAAAACGTCGGAGGCGAGATGGTTTTAACGACCTATGGGCGTTCTACCGGCTTTTGCATTGATCCCATTGAAAAAAAACCCTTAAATCACTTTTTGCCGGGTTCTCCCATTTTAAGTTTTGGAACGGCTGGATGTAATCTCGGTTGCCGTTTTTGCCAGAACTGGGATATCTCAAAGGCTCGAGAAGTAGAAAAACTGTCGAGTGTCGCCTCTCCAAAACAGATTGCTTTAGCCGCAAAAAAACATCACTGTCGAGCGGTTGCTTTTACTTATAATGACCCTGTGATTTGGGCGGAATATGCTATTGATACAGCTATTGCTTGTCGTGAACTGGGAATCAAAACGGTTGCCGTGACCGCAGGTTACATCAAGCCGGAAGCACGTGCCGAATTCTATCGCTATATAGATGCCGCGAATGTTGATTTAAAAGCGTTTACCGAACAATTTTATGAAAAAATAACTTTTTCTTCGCTTGGCTCTATCTTGGAAACTCTGGTTTATCTTAAAAATGAAACTCAAGTTTGGTTTGAAATCACAACCCTATTGATTCCAGGAGAAAATGATTCTGAAAAGGAAGTAGGGCAACTGTGTGATTGGATTTTCAAAAATCTGGGTCCTGAGGTCCCGCTCCATTTTACAGCGTTTCATCCCGATTTTAAAATGCTCGATCATCCACCTACACCAAAAGAAACCTTAGTACGCGCACGAAAACAGGCTTTGTCGGCAGGGATTCACTATGTTTATACCGGAAACGTTCATGACACTTCAGGGAGTTCTACCTATTGTCCTTCCTGCAAGAAACTCCTTATTGAACGAGATTGGTATGTTTTAGGAAAATATCATCTCGTTCATGGGAAATGTAAATTTTGCAAAACCCCTATTCCAGGATTGTTTGAAGATGTTGCAGGAACTTGGGGCGCCAAACGTCAACCCATTTTAATTTAATGAATAATGAATAATGAACAATGGACAGAGTATTTATTTTGGAACGGACAATCTGTTTCTAAAGAATTGCCCTTGATTTCGGGAAAAGATCGTGGTTTTTTAACTGGAGAAGGTCTCTTTGAAACCTTGTTGGTTCGTCAGAAGCCGTTGTTTTTAAAGCAACATCTCCATCGTCTGCAAAAGAGTGCGATTCAATTAGGGTACAAAGAAATGGATTGGGAGACCCTTGCTCAACAATTATGGGATTGGGCCTCGCTTGATTCAGGACGTTTACGAATTACGCTCTCGGCTGGAAATCAAGAAGGCTCGCCATTTGCTCCGATATCGGGACCTTCCCAAATTTTAGCCTCGCTGTCTCCTTATACTCCGTCAGTTCCAAAATTCATTCAAGTTCAAACTTTACTACAATCTCGCTCTTGGATTCATCGCCATAAAAGTACTTCACTTGCAGAAACTTGTTACTTGGCTCGTCAAAAAGGAGAAAACTACGAGTTTCTTTTGGTGGATCCGACACATCAGTGGATTCTTGAAGGACTTTCCCATAATTTCTTTTTCTTCCAAAAAAAAACGCTTTGCACTCCTGCTCTTGAATTACCGATTCTTCCGGGAATTACCCGAGCCTTTTTGTTGCGTTTATGGGAGGATCGAATTCAAGAAGGATCTTTTTGTCAAAATGTCGAAATGGAATGCCCTTTTTTATGTAATTCTTTAATCGGGATAGTTCCTATTCATCAAATAAACGGACAAAAGACAAATGGGTCCGATTCGTCTGCCTTTGAAAGGCTCCAGAAACGATATCAAGAGTTTGTTTCCGAATCCGCTTCTGCATCCAGTTTTTGTTGAGCAAGCATTTCTTTTAATTTATAGCGAGACTCAAAAATTTCCTGAATATTTTTGACAGGAGTTTCTGCAGAACGATATCCTTGGGGAATGATAAAGATATTTTTTGTAATTTTATAATCTGGAGCGCCCGCGATATCGAAATAAACAATTAATTCGCTAAAAATTTTATGGGTAAAAAACTCAAAATAGTAAGGAGTTTTTTCAGGAATTTGGATTTTATAGAGAATTTTTTTTTCTTCGCCTTCCTGAAGAGAAAGATTTTCGCTAAAGGTTTGTTCTAGCCGTAATATTTCATGGCGATAAGTCGTTTGGTGTTTTCCAGAACCAGAAAGGGTGACTTCTGCGGCGCGAAAAGTCACTTTGATACAGTTTAGGGTCATTGCGCGTTTGGCAATGACTGAAATTCCAAAAGGGATCACATCGCCCGGAGAAAAAACATTTTTAGGGATTTCAAAAATGGGTTTTTCTACTTTATATTGAGCAAGAATATTACGAAATAACGTACTGCCAATCAGAGTCATTGACAAGAGAAAACTGATAAAAATAAGCGGAACACGCAAATTTGAAGGCGCAAAAGTAACAATAATAAATCCAAAAGGAATGGTTAAAAGTCCAGAAACAAGCAAGGTCAATAGAACCCCCCAGACGGGTCCAAGATTGCCCAAATCAAAATGCGCATCAAAGGGGTGAAGAGCACCATTCGCGCAATGATAAATCAGTCCTTCTTCTGAAGAAGGGTGGATTGGAATTTGCAATTTTCTTACCGGATCAATGGCCATTGGGATATTCGCGCGAGCCGTTAAAAAATAGAAGATGGATAAATGTTTTCCTTCGTATTCAAAAGGGCCATAGCGAGGGGCTTCGAACTCGAAATCAAAAGTTTTTTGTTCTCCTGCGGTAAGGGGCCCCGCATAAAGAGTTTGTGTTTTTGGACGAGGAGATTTAATCAGGTTTCCGGAACCAAAACTTTCCCAACCCATCGAAAGGGTGATCTCTTTACATTGAACTCCTTGGTGGGACAACACATTCAATTTTCCTCGAATTATTTCTCCTCCACAAAAACCTTTCTCAAGCTCCTCAGGAGGAATTAAAATTTCTAAATCGACCTTCGACATAATTTGTCCTACCAATTCATCAAAAATTTGATTTCTTTCCAAGTCCAGCAACGAATTGCGGAATCCTCTTGTTCGTTGAATTTTACCAAAATTTCATAAAGGAATCTACGCGCCTGATGGAGGTTGCCATTCGCCTTTTCAAGAATGGGTTGAAGCGTATCGTCTGCAAATTGAGGCACAGAATTTAAAGAAAAGTTTTTTTGCGGAAGAATTGCAGAGCGAAAGGAGTCCTGAATCCACTGTTTAAAAAAATGAGGAGAAGGAGGGGCAAGTTGTTTTGTTTCTGAGTGTAATCCCCATTGTTGTAAAAGGGGACGATGATTTTTATGGGAGGCGATTACCAATCGAAATGGTTGTTGTTGAAGTTGTCGAAGTAATTGGTTCCAATCTCGCTTTATCAATCGTTGGGATTCGTCCAAAATACAAAAAGAAATCGAATCGGAACAAGAAAAACGACGCTCCTCTTCTTCGAGTCGTTTGGAAACGTAGGAAATATTTCGTTGTCTTAAAGCTCCGATCAAGCCGAAAAGAAAGAAGGTTTTCCCCCAACCACTTTCTCCAAGAATTTGATAGACGCGCCAAGGGGAACGAATGAAGGATTCAAACGTTTCTTCATCCCAACAGAGTTGTTCCTGTAGAGATTCTGGAGTACGCATCCGAAAAGGGTTTTCGGATAAATTAAGAGGATGATAAGGGAATTTAATTTGGGGACTCTGGTGGTTTAGGAATATATCCTTGAGGAAGAATATAAATATCTTTCGTCAGCGAATAATCAGGACACCGTTCCAGATCAAAATGGATACGTAATTTACAGGTGACCTCATTCTCTGGAGCCAAGAAATAATAAGGAGTCTCAAGAGGAACGTGGATTTTATCTAAAATTTTTTGTTCGATCCCTGCTTCTAAGATCTCATTTTCCAGATAAGTTTTTTCGATTTTAAACACATCATTCGTATGGGTGACTTTGTTTGTCCCTGAACCGGATATTGTTTTTTCTTGACAGGTTAGAGTGATTTTTAAAGCATTTAAGGTGAGTGTTTTTTTAGAGGTAATCGCGGCGCCGAAAGCGAGATATCCATCCGGAGCGATATGATCGTTGACCTCAAAAATAGGTTTTTCAATTTTGAATTGAGCAAACCAGTTTGCGAAAATCGCGAAATAAAGAAAACAAAATAAGAAAAGGAATACTAAGGCAGAACAGAAAAAAACTGTATCTCGAGTTAAGGGAAACAAACCAATAATAAAATAGAAAAAAGCGGCCACAATCAGTGCCCCGATCAGTGCGATAATCGTTCCCGCAATAGGCCCCACTTCGACTTCAGGTTTAATAAGAATGGGGCCAGTCCCGGAATGATAAACAATTCCCGCCCGAGGAGAGGGATGGACACGAATTTGGAGACGAGTGGAGGGATCAAAAGCCATAGGAATTTCTGCAGAGGCATTGAGATAATAAAAGACTATCAATTCTTTTCCAACGAATTCAAAGGGGCCTTCCTCTGGGAGCAATAGGTCAAAGTCATAGGTAGAGACTTCGCCTGCATGAAAATTTCCTTGATAAAGGAGTTGGTGGATGTTTCGAGGATCTTTAGCGACGTTTCCAGAGCCACTCGTTTCCCATCCCAACGCTATTTTTAATCCCTTGCAGGTAATTTCTTGATGCGCGGTGACTTGAACTTTTCCATGAACCTTTTGACCGGCTTGAAAACCTTCTTGCAATTGTTGAGGATCAATAAGAATTTCTAAATCAACTTTAGCCATAAATTAATTATTTGATTCCTTAATTTCTATGGGGGTTATTCGAGGAGAAGGATTAAGAATGGGGAGTTGACGCTGAATTTCTTGAAGGATCGCTAAAATATCTTTAATCGAAAAAGGTTTCATTAAGACATGACTAATTTCCTTATGATTTTGAAGGGTATCCTGTGGATACGATCCACTCATCAACACGATCTTTAAACAAAAGTTTTTAAGTTGATTCAAAAGCTCAAGTGCGGAGGAATCAGCAAGCCACATATCGGTAAGAATCAGATCAAAATTTTGAGTTTTTACTAATGCCAGCGCTTCAGCTCCGTTTTTTGCTAATGAAACAGAATGTCCTGATTGTGAAATCGTTCGTTTCAACAAATTTAGAATTAATGGTTCATCATCAATCACCAAAATGTTCATTGTGCCCGCCCCCCCCCACAAATCATCAACAAAATTACCACTTCACTAAAAAAACTTTTTTAATGCAGGTACCCCTTTTCCGTAAAAAAAAGCCTAAAACTTAAAACGCGTGTTTTGCTTCTTCTAATCCAGAAGCAAACTTGAAGATTTGAGAGAGGCCAAGCAAATCAAAGACCTCTTTGACATTATCGGTAGGATTCAACAAAATAATGTTTCCCTCATTTTCTTGTGCGGTACTAATCGCCCCAATAAACACTCCTGCACCCGCGCTTGAAATATAATCTACAGAAGAAAGATCAATGATAATTTTATAATGACTAGATTCAAATAATTTGTTTAAGGCTTCTTCCATTTGCTCAAACGTTTTGGCATCTAAATAGCCTCCGACTTTAACGAGAGCAATGCCTCCTTTGGTTTCCACTTTAATTTGAAAAGCGGACATAATATTTCCTTTCGTGAGATCCCAAATTTAAACAGATCTGTAGTGTAATATTTTTTTGAGATTTTTTAAGTAGAAAATAGAAAACGATTCAATTTTTTTTAGTTTTTTTTCTTATTTTAACAACTTCAAAGTGGAAATGGTAATATCATCGCTTTGTTGGGCTTCTGCACGATGTTTTTCTAATTCCTTTACCACCAAATTAATGTACTGATTAGAGGTCAAATGAGAATGCAGTTCGCAGAGTTGATAAAATTTTTCTTCTCCGAATTCTTCATTGTCTGGACTCATCGCTTCAACCACTCCATCGGTATAAAGTGCCAATCGATCTCCCTTGAAGAGTTGCATTTCTTCCATTTTAATCGTACGTTCAAAAATGGGCCCCTTGTCAAACCCTAATGCGATTCCGTTGGGGTTAATTTCTTCGACTTTTTTTGTTTTATCTCTAAAAACCACCATAGGGTTATGTCCGGCAGACGCAATTTTCATTTTGCCACTACGGGTGTCCAAAATGACATAGAGCGCGGTGACAAACATTCCACGACGAATATCTTGCGCCAAAATGCGATTCACCTTAATGAAGGTATCAACTGGATCCAAGTTATTTTGGGCTTCGTAGCGAATCAAACTGCGCGTCATCGTCATCACCATAGATCCGGGAATTCCCTTTCCAGAAACGTCGGCCACAATGAGTCCTAAATGGTGCTCATCAATCTGAATATAATCGTAGTAATCGCCACCCACTTCTTTAGAAGGAAGATAAAAACAACCCAAATCATAACCGGCAAGTTGAGGAATTTTCTTCGGGAGCAAGTTGGCCTGAATTTCTTGCGCGATCCCTAATTCATGTTCGCGCGCGCGATTTTCGACTTCCGATTTATGAGCCATATTCAGGTTTCGTGTCATCACATCAAAGGTGTGCGCGAGTAAGCCAATTTCATCGTTGGATCGAACTACGGTACGATGCTCAAGATCTCCCTTAGCAACCATTTCGATATCACTAACCAGTTGGCCAATAGGTTTGGTAATCAATGTCGCAAAGAAGAGAGCGACTACAATTCCAACGAGTAGCCCCACGAAAATCACCGTGATAATGCTCATATTATTTTGAGATTTTACTTCGTCAATTTTTTCTGAAGAAAGCACGGTAATCGCTTGCCCTTTTAAATCGGCTCCGCCTTTGGGATTCGGCATTGTAAAATTTTTAATAAAACTCCAGGCGGGGGTTCTTCCGGATTCAGTCGTTAGAGAACCTTTTTTGATTGTGACGGACGCATCTTGAGAATATTCAAAGCTTTGTCCCTCAATAATGGTGGCTTTTTTTGCTTGAATTGATCCGTAACCCTCCACGAGAACAATCACATTTAAAATCGCTCCGTGTTCTTTCCCTTTATCATCACGAACGGCTTGTTCAAAACGAAGGTTACAACGATCTTCAACCTTTTTTTTCTGATCCCATATCGCTTGAACTTCTTTTTGTTTTAAAACCAATTCATCATAACGTGCCCGTTCTTCTTCGGTTAGTTTTCCGCCTCCATCTTGTTTATCTTTAATTACCTTTGCTTCTATTCTTAATGGAGTTATTGCCTCTTTATATTCTTGGCTTCCAATCGCGTATTGGTAGACATACTCTTCGCCCGAGGCTAGAGAGACTTTTAACGCGGCGTACCCTCTCTTTTCAATTTGATCAATCAAGGTGGATTGTGTGTTAGAACCCACAATAATACCCATGACCAAAAGCATCACTACTAAAATAACAATAATGCAGATGGCGAATTTAAGAGAAAGTTTGAACTTAACTTTTCCACCGCCACCACTACGAGGTTCACGAGAGGCGCGTTCACTCTTTTCTGGACGTTCGGCTTTTTCTGAGCCTTTGTCACCATTTGTCGTTTTAAGTTTTGTTTTGGTGGTGCGGTTTGATTTGGGAGCAATCTTTTTTGGACCTCCAGAGGGAGTCTCTTCTTTAGGGGAGGCGTCTTCTTTTTTACCCTTTTCTTTAGGGGATGCGTCTTCTTTTTTACTTTTTACAGACACGGGAATACTTTTTTGTGTAATTTTTTTGCCCTCGGCCATTCGAGTCTCCTTTTTTTTAATACATACGAATTTTAAAATTAGGCAGTCATTACGCGATTTCGTCCGGATTCTTTGGCTCGATAGAGCGCTTGATCCGCTTGGCGGATTAAAGAGCGCACATCTTCTGCGTCATCTGGATACGTTGCAAGACCGAAACTCGCGGTTACTTTGACTTGGCCGCCATTGCGAGGATCAGAAAAAATTTGTTTTTCTACTGCTTCCCGTAATCGATCGGCTAAAAAAATCGTATTGGTTTTATTTGTTTCTGGAAAAATAATTGCGAATTCTTCTCCCCCATAGCGTGAAACACAATCCACAGTTCGAATACTACCGCGAAGTACTTTCGCAAAGTTTTGCAGGACAACATCTCCAAACGGATGTCCATAAGTATCATTTAAACATTTAAAATGATCAATATCCAGCATCACTAAAGAAACATAGCGTAAATTGGCTTGAACGGAAGCGCTTCCATAACGACGTAAGCGATTAATTTCTTGGGCAAGATGGACATCAAAATAGCCTCTTGTATAAACACGAGTTAATCCGTCGATAATAGAACAGTGGTAGAGTTGACAGTTATGAAGCGAGATGGCGGTCATTTGAGCGAGAATCTTGAGAAAGTGAAGTTCTTCTTCAGAAAAAGCCTGTTTCGTGAGTTTTTCACTAAGCAAGATCAGTCCTTTGAGTTCTATATTTGAATTTTTATCTGTTTTTTTGAGGGGAAGTCCTAAAAAAGCACCTGCCTTACGAAGATGAGTTAAAACTTCAAAAGAGGCGCATTCTGGTTGATGAAGCCAGAAGGGATCTTGTTGAACAGAAAGCCATTTTCCGAGTTCAGAATCGGGATGAACTGAAAGCGTTTCGGATTGAGACTTAATTCGTTGGGCACATAGGGTTAATTCGACTTTGTCAAAACTCTCTTGACGAAGAATCCAGACATTAGAAACTAAAAATTGTCCCATCACCATTTTTCGGATAAAGCTCTCTAGTTGACTCAAATCAAGGCTTTTTGCGTTTAATTGGTTAGTGATTTCAAAAATAGTGGCCAAATCATGCTTTTGTTTTTTGAGTTCTCGAATCGCATCCCGGCTGATTTCTTGTTGTTGACGAAGAAATGAGACTAGCCTTTCGGATTTTTCCAAATCGTCAAAGGATTGGTAAATTTCATTGATCGCTTCGTCAAAACTGTTCAAAGAAACCATAGTTGTTCTCGTTCTCAAGTGGAAGACGAATTTTTTTTCGCATCGAAGGGACTCAATAATTTGGATGCTTTTTGGAGGTATTCATAAGCGGAATACACCGTTAATCCTAGCGTGACCCAAATAAGTGCATGAATTACGATGTCTCCAACGCCACGAATGAGTTGAAACTCTCTGAAATGAGACACATACACAAGCGTTACGGCAACCGCCGCACATTGAAATCCCATTTTGAGTTTTCCGCCCCAGAGGCTAGGAAAGGGAATCCCTTGCGATTCGATAAATCCCCGGATTCCGTCAATCATAAATTCTCGTGCTAGCACTAAAACGGCTATCCAAGGATAGATAAAATTCTGTGTTTCTGGCAACCCTGCCAAAAACACAAAACTTCCACAAATAAGAATTTTATCGACCATCGGGTCGGCAATACGTCCAAACACAGTGATCGCGTTATATTTACGAGCAAAATAGCCATCAAGCCAATCCGTTCCCGCACAGAGAAGAAATAAAACAATACTGATATCGAGTAATAATAGACGACGATTTCCCCAATTTGCTGATTCTAGGGCGATCAGTATCCCAAAATAGATGAGCGCCAGCAAAAAACGAATCCCTGTGATTTGATTGGGAAGATTTTTAAAAGACATACATTACTGCCTTCGACATACACGACTGCGGATTAAAGAATTTTTGCAACCAGATCATAACCACGATTTTCGAGCAGTTCCACATTACGAAAACGTCCGGGTTTGATATTTCCCTTGATCAAAATGAGTCCATCGATATCAGGAGCCTCACGAACAGAACGCGCTTCTGTCCAACCCGCAGTTCGCCCAGCGCCATCAATAATCACTTCCACTGTATCTCCCACTCGCTTTTCATTTTTTTCAAATGCGATTTCTTGTTGAATTAACATCAGTTTTTCCCGCCGTTGCTCCTTGACCTCTGTGGACAATTTTTCTTTTAATTTATAAGCGGGTGCGGTTTCTTCATCGGAGTAAGTAAAGACTCCCATACAGTCAAAGCGAGTTTGTTCCACGAATTCACAAAGTTCGGCAAAATCTTCTTCCGTTTCTCCGGGAAAACCAACAATAAAAGTGGTTCTTAAGGTCAAATAAGGAATACGTGCGCGCATTTTAGTCACTAATTCTTTTGTTTGCTTTTTCGTAATGCCTCTTTGCATTTTTCTAAGCATCGAATCACTAATATGTTGGAGTGGCATATCGACATAAGGAATCACTTTAGGAGTTTGCGCGATTGCCTCCATTAATTCTTCCGTAAAACAAGCCGGATAGGCATAGAGCAATCGTATCCAATGAAGACCCTCAATAGCGCTCAGATCTTTTAGAAGCGAAGACAAGGTAAATTTTCCTTCCAAATCTTTCCCATAATAAGTGGTATCCTGACCAATCAAAATGAGTTCTCGAACCCCATCTTTCGCCAACTCTTGTGCTTCGATAAGAAGTTCTTCTCGGGGTTTTGAACGGTGTTTTCCTCGAAAGGAAGGAATGGTGCAAAAGGTACAAGTATGATCACAGCCTTCTGAAATTTTCAGATACGCGTAATGTTGAGGCGTAAGCCGAAAACGGTTGCCTTCTCCTCGAAAGGTTCCCAACTCTTTTTTGAGATAGACTGTTGGCGAATCACCCGCCTCTTTTTTCAAAATCTTTTGGACTAAATGCGGGAGTTCTTCAAAGTTATAGAGTCCGATCACTCCATCTAAACCCGGAACATGGTCGAGCAGTTTTTCGCCCCAATGTTCGGAAAGACATCCAGTAGCAATCACCGCACTCACACCTTGGTTTTGGCGTTTCAAGGTAACTGCTTCTTTCAAGGTATCCAGAGATTGTTGTTGAGCCACATCGATAAAGCCACAGGTGTTTACTAGGATGACTTGGGCATCTGCGGGATCGGCACAAAGAACCATTCCTTTTGATCCCATTTCAGCAAGCATTCGTTCCGAATCGACCGTATTTTTGGAGCATCCTAAAGTAATCATTGAAATTCGAATTGCTTCATGGGGCGTTTTGGAGATTGTTTTCATCAAATTTTTTTCTTCTAAATAAATGGCTTTCACGCAAAAGAATGTTCTAACATCCTATCGTGTCTTGCTGAAGATTTCTAATGTTTTCCTGTTTTTTTCTTTAAGATTTTCGGGTTCCTAAAGCAGAAGGTGGATTTTCTTCCCACTCTTTTAAGGTCATCAAGGGAAAGAATTGGTTTCCCTTCCGAGCAATAATTTTTTCTTTTTCCATCAACAATAAAAGCTTTTCTGCATCATTTATGTCAATTTGAAGACGGTTCATTAAGAAAGAGGAAGATATTCTGTGGGTCGATAAAACGAGCCGAACTGCTTTTTCCAAATAAGGGTCCTGTGATGTTTCTTCTTCTGGGCCTTGTAAGTTAGTTAATTCAGAGTGCCATTGAGCAACTCCTTGAGCGAGCCAGTAATTCTGAATCTGATTCCATTCGCTTGTATCTACAGAAATACTTTGTCCTCGAAGAATTGCTTCGCTTGTTTTACGAAAAAGATAAAAATCCCCCTGACCTTTTAACTCTTCGGCTCCGTTTCGTTCTAAAACCATTCGAGAATCAAACGAGGAGTTCACTTTTAAGCAAATTCTTTGAGGATAGCCCTCTTTGAGTTCGGCGGTAATGACTTGAGGTGTTGGATGATGGACCCATAACATCGGCACAATTTTACGATCGGGTTGTTGTAACAGGCTCATGACTTCAGGAAAGAGGTCTTGAACCATTTCAAATCCGTCCACAATCACAATCCACTTCTCGTCATTTTTAGGTTCTCCCGCTTGCGCTTTTTTGATGAGCCATTGAAATAACGCGCGTATTTGCGTTGGATGATGTAAAACGGGGGCCAAAAAATGCGGTTCTTGGGCATTAATTTCGAAATTTTCGGACAAATCGCAAAAAAAAACTCGCATTTGAAGGGGATTTTGATGAACCCAAAGGGAAAGAAAAAAACTTTTTAGCAATAAGGAAAGTTCTCCTTTCACGTTTCCTGTAACGAGAATGGGCTGATTTAGATCCAAGAGTATCCGTTCTCCTGAAGCAATAGAACTTCCTAAAACCCAGACACTCAACGGAATAGGAAGCGGTTGTTTTTCAGAAACAAAATCCGAATAACGTAATATTTTTTTGGTCAACATCGGAACTTGGATTCCCACACGCGAAGGTTGTGTGGGAAGGGGATAAAAAATACGAATTCCCGGCGCTTGTAAGGATAAATTTTCAGTATGGGCTAACAATAACTGACCCTCTTCTGGAGTGGCTATTAAGGAAAAACATTTCCAATCTTCTGTATCCGGTTCCTCCCGAAGTCCCTGAGAAGGAAGCTGGAAAACATGGAGTAAATTGCGAATATTCTCCAACTGTTGCAAGGACAATTTAGGCGGATCATTTACGGTCAGCAACGACAGTGGGGGTAAAAGATAGCGTGAGGGAAAAATAGTTCGTGAGAGAAGCGGGAGATGGCGCGTCACCGGGTGCGGAGCATTTGGATGAGGAATCGCTAAAAAAAAGCCGATGAACATCAAGCAAATCAAGAAAAAAATGCGTGTTCCCGAAGAAAAATGTTGACTGAGCCATTGCTGTTCTGCTTGACTAGTGGCTCCGCCGAGGGTTGGGAAAAACGCAAAAAAAACCATCCCTAACAACAGATATCCAATGATTAAAAATAAAATTTCATCGTGAGGAACAGCCTGACGTTGTTTTTCAAAAATCCAGAAAAACGGCGGGATCCCCCAAGCAAAAAATCCTAAATGGTGCAGGAAAAATAGAGCCGCTACTCTTAGCCCCAAAAATGATCCCCAACTCGCGGGCAGAAGGGATATCAATAAAATGGAATAAAAGAGGAGCGCGAAGAAGAGCCAAAAGGTTTTTGTGTGAGGCACAACGTCTTTCGGCATCTTATGGAGAATTGTGTTAATGGGCTCAACGCATTTCGGCATCTTATAAATTTTACTCATGACCTAGAAATCAACAGCAGTTGTTTTTGAATTTCTGCTACAATTCGATTCACCTCTGCCAGTTTTCCCAATCCTTCTTCTTTACAAGCCAGCAGTCCTTCAGCCGGGGGAATGAGAATGCACCCATCTTTTTCGATCTGTTGAACATTACGCATCACCGCTTTGTGGTTCCACATTTCGGTATTCATTGCGGGAGCCACCAAAATTGGCGTGGTCGTCGAGAGAACAATAGAGGACAACAAATCATCTCCAAGACCAAGCGCCATTTTGGCAATAAAATTTGCAGTTGCGGGTGCAATCAATAATAAACGACTCTGCCGAGCCAGCGAAATATGTAAAATATCGGAACTCGGCGCAAAACCGTCGACTTCGACAGGATGGGCGGACATCGTTTGAAAAGAGAGTGGAGTTACAAATTGGGTAGCCGCTTTCGTCATCACGACTCGGGTCGTAATGCCGATTTTGGAGAGTTGAGAGAGGACCTCCAGAATCTTATAGGCCGCAATACTTCCACAAACTCCAATCAAAACGTCAACGCCCATAAAGAAGCTCCATCAAATATTTTCTTCTTGGATATCTTCTTCTAGTTTAATTTTTCCTTCTTGAATTTCACGGAAGGCGATTTCAATCAAACTATCCGAATCCGAGTCGACTAAACGGGGAGCATCTTTAATCAATTGTCTCATTCGCTTTTGGACCAGAATAGTCAAGCGAAAAGCTCCTCCACATTTGTTCCACAATTCTTCAATATCAAAATCTTCAATCATAGCGATTCCTTTCAAAAATTATATTC
Source organism: uncultured Planctomycetota bacterium (assembly GCA_964530615.1). Lineage (GTDB taxonomy): Bacteria > Planctomycetota > JBBTDB01 > JBBTDB01 > JBBTDB01 > JBBTDB01. The sequence continues at coordinate 22,202 of CAZHAR010000040.1, forward strand.
AGATCACGCTAGAAATTATTATTAAGAAGTCGAGAAGCGTTTTTGGAGATAATCTCGAACTTCTTGAATCATTTGAGCAGAATCATGATTCGTAAAAACACGATCAAATTTGTGTTTTTCTGCAAGTTCCCGTTTTGCTTGTTGAATGCGACGCTCCAGATGGAAATCTGGATTATTTCCGCGTTGCAATAAACGTTCTCGAAGCGTTTTTTCGTCAGGAGGTTCAATAAAAATAAAAGTAGTACATTCTTTTAAGTCCAGTTTCTCCCGAATAATTTGGGCTCCTTGTACTTCAATATCCAATAAACAATGGGTTTTCTGAGTAATTCGGTCGACTTCTTCCCGTAACGTTCCATAATAGTTTCCATCATATTGGGCGTATTCCAGAAACTGATTTTGTGCGATTTTTTGTTCAAATTCTTCTTTAGAAATGAAATAGTATTCCCGTCCGTGCTGTTCAGTCGGTCTCTTTTTTCGAGTGGTACACGAAACCGAGAGGAGATAGTTGGTACTATGCAAAAGAGCTTGAACCAGTGTGCTTTTTCCGGCTCCAGAGGGGCCTGAAATCACAATCAAAAAACGGTTAGGTACTTTATTCAATGTTTTGGCATTGCTCCTTGAGCTTTTCAACTTCCAATTTCATTTCAGGAATGAGTAAAATGGAGGATTTATCTTGCATTTTATTTCCCAAAGTATTGATTTCCCGATGAAATTCTTGAGCAATAAATTCCAGTTTTTTTCCGACATCACTTTCTTCGTGGCAAGCCTTGCGAAAATGTTCGATATGAGAACGAAGTCGATCCAATTCTTCGGTCACATCGCACCGTTCGGCGATAATCGCGAGTTCACGAAGCAAATCTGTTTCCGAAACAGAAACATTCGTATTTTGAAGTAATTGCTGAATACGTTCAACCAGTTTTTGATGATATTCTTTAAGGGATTGAGGCAAGCGTTCCGTAATTATTTTCAATTTATTTTCTAATTGAACCACTATATCTAGGAGCATTTGTTTTAGCAAAGTCCCTTCCTGTGCCCGCATTTCTTGAAATGCTTCTAAAGAGGAACAAAAGGTTTGCTCTGTTTTAAATAAAATTTCCTCACGAAGTTCCACATTTTGAAGAGGAGTTTCAAAAATTCCGGGAACACGACTTAAAAAGTCAAATCCGATTTCACCCGAGATTCCCAGATCTTGTTTTAGTTGATTTAGCGAAAACAACACCTGTCTGGCTAAGGTGGTATTGAAATACTCAGAAACCGTGGAAGAATATTGCTGGATCTGGAGGTTTACTTTCAATTGTCCACGTTTAACTTGTTTTCGGAGGATCCCTTCCAAATGGCGCTCAAAAGTGTTCAGGCTTGTGGAGGTATCCCATTTCACTTGAAGATAGCGTCCATTTAAACCACGAATTTCACTAAAAATAGATAAATTGGTTTCTTCTAGGCGGGAAGCACCATAGCCAGTCATACTATACATAAATTTAGTTCCTCGTAAACTGGGTAGACGTAGACTAGACGACTGAGTGTGGATTATTTAGGTGCTTTTGGTGTTTCTGAATTTGTGGAAGGGATTGTTTTTTGAAGGCTTTGAGGGATGTAATTGGAAAGAGAATTGCTAGGGCGTGTCACATTGAGCAAAATGGCCAGCAAAAAAAAGAACATCGCCATAAACGCAATGATACGATCCAGTTGTTTTGTGGCTTTGACCCCAAGTGCTTCACTTCCACCAAAGCCTCCGAAAGCACTCGTTAACCCGCCACTTTCGCTTTTTCGGGCTAGGATTAAAAGAATAAGAAGTACCCCAAGGATAGAAAACGCAAGTTTCATAATAAAGATTAATGCGGACACAAGACTTACTATTTACAAGAAGAAATAATCTCCTTGAAGGAGCCCTTTCTTGCCCCTAAAATCAAATTAGTTTTAGCTCATCGCTTCCAAACGAAAGACAACGAGTGAAAAATATTGTAAAAAAAAGTTCAAAAAAATAGGGTGGAATGATTTTAGGCCTTTACAGAATAATTAAAAATCTTTTCAAAGCTCTCAAAAGTAAGGCTTGCGCCTCCGATTAATGCCCCATTAATTTCCTTTTGGGCCATTAACCCTGCAATATTTTCCGGCTTTACACTGCCTCCGTAAAGAACGCGAACTTGTGATCGAGGGAAAGCCTCCGCTAGCCAAGATTTAATAAATAGGTGAGTTTCGTTGGCTTGCTCTGGCGTGGCCACTTTTCCGGTACCAATCGCCCAAATAGGCTCATAAGCAATTTCTAGTAAATCCGCGGAAACATTTTTAAGACCGAGACGAAGTTGGCGCTCGATGACCGTTTGAGTCTGCCCTTTTTCCCGTTCTTGAAGCGTTTCCCCCACACAAAAAATAGGACAAATTCCATGTTGCTGAGCCGAAAAAATTTTGCGATTAATTTCTTCATCGGTTTCTTTAAAAAGTTGACGGCGCTCAGAATGTCCAAGAATTACGTGGGTCGAACCAAAATCTTTAAGATGTAATGCCGACACTTCTCCTGTGAAAGCTCCTTTTTCTTCCCAATGCATATTTTGGGCCCCGTACAAAAACGGAGTGCCCCGAAGTTTTTGTTGAAAAATTCCCAAAAACGGAAATGGAGGAAAGAGACCAATATCCACCGTCTGAAGTTTTTCTTGCCTTTTTAATAAAGCATCGAGAAAAAGAATGCTGGATTGAATGTCATGATACATTTTCCAATTCCCAGCAAAAAAGGGCTTCATAGTTTTTCCTTTGTCTTTCAAAATTATCGCTATCCATATACAGAACTAGCAATTATAAAGATATTTTCAATCAGTGTCAATGGATTCTCAGAAAAACTCCCGTTTGCTTGTCTCCTCCTTTAACGAAAGCGTCCTTCACAAATAGTTAAGATTTTTTTTCATTGCAATCCCAGAATTCTCGCTTTACGATAGACAGAAGAACGATTTTTTTCTTTTATGAGGTTTTTTTATGAAACACCCTTTAACTTTATTGGCTATTTGTTGTGTGTTTGCGTCGCTGTTAGTCGGCGACGAAGAGGAAATGATTCAAGAGCCGGAATCCGAAGTTTCCTTTCGGCTCAAGGTGCCCTCTCTTTCTGAAGAAGGAAAAACGCTTGGAATTACTGGATTAGGCTGCCGCGAAAAAACATGGGTCAATGTCTATGCCATTGCTCATTTCGCTAGCTACGAAGGGATGAAAGATAAATTATCTTCTTGGAAAGGCAAATCCAAAGAAGATCTCGCAGTCGATCTTAAATTCTATGAAGAACTCTGCAAAGCGAACATTGAAAAACGCTTTGTGTTGATTCTCCTTCGCGATATTGAAGGAACCAAGATTGAATCCGCGTTTAGAGAAGGTTTAACGCAAAGCTACACAGACGGCAAATTATCTGAAAATGCGGAAAAATTGCTCAAAGTGTTGGCAAACGGAGTCAAAGAAAAAGATAAACTGATTTTCCGCTATATGCCCGGCGGTAAATTGCTCTTCAGCGTCAACAAAGACGAGTATTCTTATGAAGATGAAACGCTGGCTCAAGCGATCTGGCGAATTTACTTCTGCGAAACGCCTACTGTTGGAACGTCCCTACGCGATAGCCTCATTTCTGAAATCGCACGCGTCTGGAAATAAAATAATTGTTTAGAAAGAAACGGCTCTTCTTGTCGTTGCGAACGCAGTGAAGCAATCTCCGAAAAACTTGAACTTTACGGAGATTCCTCGCTTCCGCTTCGGAATGACAGTCTGTTTTTTTATTTCGAAATTTAGCTCCTAATCCAGTAGTAGGCAATGACGACTATCAGCAGTCCACCCACCCCAAGCATTATTTTGTATTTGAACGACCCTCTTTTGGCCAAGTCTACCGTTCCCGCTTGAGCTGAAGAGTCATCGGAGGACTTTCCCTGAGCGGACCCCCTCGATGAAGCAGGGATGGTTTTCGCGGAAGAGGCAGAAACCATCTGCGTGAGAAGCTGAGCCTTGGCGAGAATAGACGCTGGCCCCGTTTTTTGTTTAGACGGAAATATAAATAATAACATTTTGGCCAGAAGGTTTGGATTCGGTTTCGATTGCTGGTTAGGGAGCCAGAAAAATTTCAAATAAAGAATCACCGCCACAATCAGAACCAAGCCGAAAAGAAGGAAATAAAGGACGTTTTGATACAACCAGAGGATCAACAAGATAAAAGCTCCGATCCCTGCATAGACCAGATAACGACGAAGGATTGTTTGTCGTTGATGTCGGACCATTTTTTCCTGAGCTTCTTTCATTTTTCTTTGATTCAATTGAATTTCAAAGGCGGTTTTTGCCACTTCTTGGGTGTGTTGCTCTAGCGTTTGGTAACCACTGCGGAGTTTATTTTGTTCGTGCGCTAATTGAGAAGCAGTTTGGGTAATTTTTTGGGTATGTTGCTCTAGCGTTTCATACCCGGTTTTGAGTACCGAGGTCGTATTGGCCACTTCTTGGGTATGTTGTTCTAATGTTTCGTATTCCGATTTTAACTTGTTTTGTTCTTGTAAAATAAATTGTTGAGATTCGCCCAAATCCACGGAAAATTTTTGGATTTCGTGGGTTGTTTTTTGAATTGAATTGAGCACGCCATCAATTGATTTATTCTTCAGATCCAAATGAGAGAGTTCTGTGGTCAGATTCGATAATTCCTGATTCTGCTCTGAGAGATTTTGCTTCATTTTTTCTTGAAATTCTGCGAGAGACTGCGTAAATTGAACGATTTCCGCCTGAGTTTCAGCAATCGAGGTCATATAAGATTCAATGTGATTCAGGCGATCTCCGAAATATTTGTTTTGACTTAAGAGTTCCGTAATTTTAGCTCGCGCCCACCACACTCCCAGAAAACCTATCAGGCCCAAAACAGGCAAAATCATTAGGAAAAATCCGATCAAACTGTCTAACAACAGCGCCAAATTTTTCATAGAACCCACTTCTTCCGCCCATAAAGGAGTTCCTAAAAATAGGAACAAGAATAATAAAAAATAATTCGTAATCATTTTTTTTGTCCTGTTTGGTTTGAGTCTCTATCAGAAAAAAATGGAATCCTTTTTTTTGTTTCTGGATTTATTGTACGTTTCTTTCAAGAGAGAGTCCAAGTGCTTTTCGATCCATTTGCTTTTCAAAAAACTTTTTTTGATTATGATCAAGTTTAATCTGAAAATAGGAATTGGGTTCTTCTGAAAAATAAATGAGAATAAGAAATGCCGCCCCCAAAAACCCCCGCCCCTCTCAATCCAGAGGAAAAGTATCGTGAACACGAATTTGGCTTAATTGCCCTTAAAAAAGGGTACGTCACGGAAGCGCAACTGGATGAATGTTTGAAAATTCAGCAACAATCGGAGGAAAATTTTCGCTTGGGACAGATTATGGTGAGACAGCACTATATTACGGTCCAACAATTTCTGGGGCTATTAAGTCTTCAGGAAAAAAAGATTCTCTTGTGCAATCGTTGTGGCGCTAAATTTAATATTGCTCATTTTACTCCCGGAAAAAAAATTCGTTGTACTCGTTGTAAACAAATTCTTTCAGTTCCCGAAGAATTGGATAGTATTGGGGTTCAAGGCACAATGACCCCCACTTCAATGGTTCCCGAAGAAGTTTCATCAACCGAGGCAGAAAATTCTTCGTCCGAACCTTCTAAATCTTCCAAGCCCTCCGAGCCTCTAGTAAAAAAAATGGGAGATTATGAAATCCTTCATGAAATTGCTCGCGGAGGAATGGGAATTGTCTATAAAGCGAAACAGGTTTCACTAAACCGAATTGTCGCTCTAAAAGTTTTGATATCCGGAGAATTCGCGAACGAAGAGCAAATCAAGCGTTTCAAGCGAGAAGCAGAATCCGCAGGAAGCTTGACACACCCGAATATTGTTCGCGTTCTAGACGTCGGGGAAATTGAAAACCAATATTATATCAGCATGGAATATATTGATGGGGCCGATTTAAATGCTGTCTGTGAGCGGAAAATCGCTTTAGATGAAAATCAACTCTTAACGGTTCTCATTGAAATTGCGGAAGCGCTTCATTTTGCACATAAAAAAGGGCTCATTCATCGAGATGTTAAACCCGCAAATGTGTTACTCGATAAAAATTATCACCCCCATTTGACTGACTTTGGTTTAGCAAAATTTATTGACCGAGGGCAATCGCTCTTGACTCGTGGAGATAGCGCATTAGGAACCCCATTATATATGGCTCCAGAGCAAGCTCGTGGAGAAGCGAGAAAAGTGGATGCTCGCACCGATATATACGCGTTGGGGGTAATGTCCTACCAACTTTTTACCAAAAAACTTCCTTATATCGCCAAAAATTCCTCGGAACTCTATGATCGTATTTGTAATCAGATTCCCGCTTCGCTGAGTTCGATTAATCCTCAGATCTCCCCCGATATTGAACGGGTCGTTTTAAAAGCGTTGGAAAAAGAGAAAGAAAAACGTTTCCAAACAGCCCTCGCAATGGCCGAAGAATTTCGTCGTATTCTGGAAAAAAAACCAATTTTAACGAAAGCGCCTTCGATCTGGGAAAAAGGAAAACGGACGATCCTTCAAAATCAAAAAGTGCTCCTACTTCTCACGCTTATTTTTTTGTTGCTCTTCGGAATTGTTTTTCTTATCCAATTTTTTCCTAATAAAACGCCTCTGTTTGGATCCCAAGAAAAGATCACTCAAAAATCACAACAACTATTAAAACAGGTCTATGCGCTCGATCCTAAAGAATATACAAGAGCTATTGAATTATTGAACGAAATCTGTCTTCTTGAGCCGAATCGTTTAGAACCCAAATTACTAAGGATTCAATTTTATCTGGAAGGCAATTTGCTTCCTACCGCAGAAAAAGAACTTTTGCTTTTGGAACCCAGCTGTCTGGAAGAGCCCTTGTTTTACTTCATTCGAGGGCAATTTCATTTGAAGTCAAAGAATTTATCTTTGGCACAGAGCGATTTTGAACAATGCCTTCATCTCGATTTTAAAAAATATTTAGAGGCCTATCTCTATCTTTCTCAAATTCGCCTCGCTTCTGAAAACGAGGTTCATAAAAACATTAAAGATTTGAATTTCTACCTCGAATCCGATGGAAAACAGACTAAAGAGGCGTATACCCTCCGTGGAAAAAGTCGAAAATATTTAGATCCTCAAGAGGCTCTCGCGGTGACCGATTTTCAGCAAGCGTTGTCTTTGGCTCCAGAGTCTTTAGATTTGCTCATGGAATATACTCAGCTTCTGTTGGATCAAAAAAAACTGGAGGAAGCCACCGAAAGTGCGAATCGCTCCCTTGCTTTAGAGAAGCAAAACGCCGCTCTTTATTGTTTACGAGCGGAAATTTATGCTCAAAAGGGGCAAGAAAAAGAAGCGTTACAAGATTTTGAGAGCGCGCTTTCCATTAATGCTTCATTTATTCCCGTTTATTTAAAACGCTCTCAATATCATCTCGAAAATGTAAGACTTTCGGAAGCCGATAAAGATTTACAAAAAGCGTTATCCTTTGAGAAAGAAAACCCTGAAGTTCTTTATCGGCTAGCCGAAATTGCTATGATTGAAAAGAAATGGAAGCGAGCCGAAAATTTTCTGGAAACTCTCCTTAAACTTCAAGCTTCTTCCTCGCGAGGATTATTACTCGCCGGAAAGATTGCTTCTCACCAAAAAGAATGGGATAAAGCTTTAGAGTATTTTTCTCGGAGTCTTGCCAATCCTCCTTCAGACGCGCTGAGACTTCAAGCTTATTTAGGGTTGGCCCGCGTATATTTGGCACAAAAAAATCTGAAAACCGCTCTGGAAAAACTAGAACAGTGCCTGAAATTAGACGCGACTTGCTATTCGGTTTATCTCTGTCGTGGAAAAATCTTTTATCTCAACGCCCAAACGGCTAGTACTCCAAAGACCATCAAAGAATATCGAATTCGAGCCGAGGATGATTTTACGCAAGCGATCCAACTGATGTCGAAAAGTTATACGAAAATTTATGAAGAAATACGGCAACATTTGACGGCCAAACGCTACTATCGTGTGACTCCCATTTTGAATCGCTTATTGCTTTTTGATCCCGATTTTGCCTTGGGCTATTATCAACGGGGCCAAAGCTATCTTGCTGAAAACAGTCTAGAGGAAGCGCTAACCGATTTCTCTGAAACACTAGATTTAATTCCAACCTATCTGGAAGCACTTTTGGGAAAGGCGCGTGTGTTGATTGCCCAAAAACAATACATCGAAGCCGAACAACTCTTTCATCAGATTTTAACTCCAGAAGGAGCGTATTCGGTAGAAGCATTACTCCAATGCGCGAAAATGAATCTCTCTATTGGCGTAAAAGAACACGCAAGTAAAGATGCTTCCCTCATTTTAAAATCGTATCCAACCCATCGAGAAGCGTTAGAGATTTTGGAGAAGACCAAATAACGGAAGCGTCTTCTAAGAGACTTCGATATCATTTAAGGCTTGGCGCAAATGATCTTGATGCTTCTGAAGTAATGATTTCGCTTGTTCGAGCGAGCATTTCTTTTGATACATCACCATCGCGGGTTTAATTCGGCCTTCCGCGTTTTTTAGCCATTTTTCGGATTCTGTGGCAGATAATCCGGTCAAATTTATAAAAATTCTCACCGTTCGGTTTCTCAATTTATCACAAGACGGATGAACATCCACCATAAAATGAGAATACACTTTTCCCACACAAATCATCGAAATACTAGATATCCAATTCAAGATCATTTTTGTTGCGGTACCGGCTTTCAGGCGAGTGGAGCCCGCGATGACTTCCGGCCCTACTTGTGGAGCAATACAATACTGGACGTAAGCGGGAGGCGTAATTCGATTAAACGTCAACAAAACCGTTTTCGCTTTTTTCTGTGCGGAGGTTTCGAGAAAACTTAAAACAAAAGGAGTGGTGCCTGAGGCAGCGATCCCAATCACGATATCTTGAGAAGTGACGTTAAGCTGAGCCTGTCTTTCGCCTTCCTGAATATTGTCTTCGGCCCCTTCAATGGCACTTTTTAACGCACTGTCGCCTCCGGCCAAAACACTTTGAACCATTTGTGGAGAGGTTCCAAACGTGGGCGGACATTCAACCGCATCTAGATTTCCCAAACGGCCTGAAGTTCCGGCCCCCACATAAAAAAGACGTCCCCCTTGGCGAAAGGTTTGTACTACTTGCTCAATCACTTGTTGGATCACCGGAAATTCTTTTTTTAAGGCCGGAAGAATTTGTTGATCTTCTTGCAAGAAAATTTCCAATATTTCTGAAATGCTTTTAGTATCGATATCTTTGGAACGTGGATTTAACGATTCCGTTATTTTTAAAGAAAAAGAGTCATTCACTGGTTAACTCGGTTACTAATTCTTGAATCGTTTCGCGAATTTGTAAATCAGAGTGCGCGGTTTGTTTTTCCAAATAAGGAAGAGCATCTCGTCCCATTTGCAGAATCTTTTGATGGGCATTTTCTCTGATTTTATAGCGTTCGTCGCCTAACAGTTCAATCCATTGCTTGAGTTGTATTTGTTGTTCTTTTGTTAAATTTCTAAGCAAAACATAAAGTTGTGGGGCAGTCTTTTTCTTAGAAATTTCTTTGGACGCAGTCGTATCAACAACAATATCCCCATTCAAATCGATCGCATAGAATTTTTGTAGAGAGTTTTTTTGCCGAGAAACAAGGGAATAGTGGATACTCCCTAAAAGCAAAAAAAGCGAGACTAATTGAAGCGCAAAGAGACGCAAAAGAAACTTTTTATCTAGCATACAAAAGCCTGAACCTCGATTGGAAGGAAGTCATTCTTTTGGAAAACTTCTTTCATTTCAACGGAATTTTGTGTTGCTGTCAAATTATTTTTTTGGATTTTTTTCGGTTGGCGTTTTTTTTTCCAGATAAAAAAGGGTTCCAAACGAAAGGAGCGCAAAAATACTAGAAAGCCCAAGAACCCACTCTTTAGAAGGAAAGCGATGCGGATAATAAGAGCCTATGTCTGAAAGGAGATTGTACATATAGTAAAAACGGAAAAATTCTTTTTGCTCTAAAATACTTCCGACCAGCAAAAATAAGGGATTAGAGAAAATCATTCCTTGAATCACTCCTGAACGAGACTCGCTAGGGAGTGCATATAAAATTTCGTTCGAAATAAATAGCGGAAAAATGGTGAGATAAAAAAGGAAAGGAATGAGCGTTTGAGCGGTTAATAAGGATTTTTTTTTCTGGATTCCCGCGAAAATGGCTTGTAAAAAAAGAGTGAGTGAGAGCAGAAAAAAAAGAGCGGATAAAGAAAAGGAGGATCCCCAAAACAGAGGAATTTCTCCTAAAATTAAACCCACCCAAAGTGATTTAGGAGAATGACTCCAGAGAAGAACTAATAGAGGAAGCAAAAACAAAATGAGGAGGTGATAGGAGAGTAATAGTGCGGAATTTTCTGCTTTTTGAGTATGGGAAACAATCACGCAGAAAATGGCGATTGTTCCCAAAATAAGACTAGACGCGAAAGCAGGTTTTACTCTTTGTAACATAACCGTAAGGCTAGTAAGGAATAACAGGTCACCAACGTGGGTTCCGATTCAAACCAGCGAGGTTCTTCGTTGATCCAATGGCCATCTTCCTTCTGGACCTGCATCAATTTTTCAGAGAGATCTTTTCTCCAGAAATGTTCTCCGTCTGCACTTTTGATGGTTTCGGTTCCATAAACGCAAAGGGCTTTTGCGAAGGTATGATAATAATAATAAAGTCCTTGGAGTCCCATTCCGGGATTCATTTCGACGCTATAGTGATTTTGGAGCCATTCCATCGCGGCGGTAATACGAGGATCATTTTTATCCACAGTGGCGTAAATCATCGATTTGATTCCAACATAGGTCATACTGCCGTAAGAATGATGAAGTATTTTACCGTTCGGTAGTGTGGTGCTTCCCGCTTTGGAATTTCCCGGATAATAAACGAATCCGCCTCGTTCCTCAGGAAGATCGCTGGCCCAATCCTGATCATTGTATTCGGATTGATGTTGACAGCGTTCCAAAAATTTGAGTGCTTTTTGAAACACTTCGTGGTTTCCTGGAACTCCGGATTCTGAAAGCGCTTCTAGTGCCAAATTCGTATTGGAGAGATCGCACCAGTTTCGTTTCTCTCCCCCGTAGCCAAATCCTCCATAAAATTTATCATTGGGAAGCGTTCCATTTTTTTCTGTGCGTTGGCCACCGATCAGATATTCTTGCGCTTTTTGTCTAATTTGGGCGTATTTTTCGTCTTTTCCCAGAGCCATTAAACAAATACTGGTGACGTAATTCGTATTTTGGGGTTCGTCATAAATTCCGCCATCTTCTTTCGCGTAAGAGGCAATGAACTCGGTGAGCGCTTGTATTTCTTCGAGGGTCACTAACCCGAGTGGCAACACGTCCTGATAAACTTTCGTGACAAGAGCCGTATATCCTAAATTTCCCCAATAGACTTTTTCTTTTTGTTGGCTTTTTAAATAGTGAATCCCTTTCGTAAGGGAAGTTTTAATTCGCGTATTGAGGTCTTCTTGAGCCAAAAAAATTCCTAGAGAACACAGGAGGATGAACATCAGTTTGATTTTAAACATAAGGATTTTCTCCTAGAAAACTAAAGCTTTTCTACAATAAAAAAGTTTTTATCTTATATGCAAAAGTAAGACCACTTCTCTTTCGTCTTCTAAAGGAAGGTTTTTTTTAAGAAATCCTAAAGAAGTTGGATAAGAAGTATTCAAAGTTGGGCATTTTTTATACAATAAGAGGAACTGGCGTCCCCTAAAATTTTTGGCATCATAACAAAATTTAAAGGGTTCACAATATTTAAATGATCAAAGAACCCAGATAAGCTCTCTGGAAGGTGAAGTTTTAGTCATTTATTTATTTAGTTTTTTCAAAAATAATTGCTTCAGAGACGGGGAAAAAGGAGTTTTTGGTATGGGGTATTTAGTGGATTGTGTAGATGAAAAAACTTCGATTATTACCGTACAGGGAGGGGTTGATGAAAAACTGGAAGAAGTTGCAGTCAATCTCTTAACGATTGATAAAACGCCTAATTTGATTCTGGATCTGGAACAAAGTCGTCCTCTTTTAGGCGACCATATTGAACTTGCGGTCAAGATTCACCATAAATGTACGGATCACCATGGCGTATTAAAATTGTGCCATTTAGCTAAAGAAACTAAGTACGTTATGGAAATTATGAATCTGGATCAATTTTTTTATATTTTTCCAACGCTTAAAGACGCTCTCGCGGCTGATATTGCTGTCATTGACGACTTAGAAAATCTACCCCCCGATAAAGAAGCAGAAGCCACAACGACGGATCAAACACTCCCTTCAGACCCTTCCAAAGATTTAATTGAAGAGGCCGATGAACCGATCGACAGCTTAAAAGAAATTGAAATGTCAGAAGAATCCATACCGTCGAAAGAAAATACCTCCACTACCACTACCGCTCTGCCTAAAACGGCGGAAGGAGGGGACTCTTTACCTAAAGAACTTTCGAGTACTCCACTGCCTAAAACACTTCCTCGTACTTTACCCAAGCGGAATATCGCTTCAAGGCGTGTCCTTCCACAAAAAGCGGCGAGCGCTCTTTCTCTCAAAGAAAAAGAAGAGCGTGTGGAGCAGTTTGTTCATTATGTGGCTAAAACGATGATTCACCTCAAAGTTTTTGAATATATGGTGAAAAATGCCCATTTGAAGACTTTCTCGGTGCCTACACTCGTGGTTCAAACAAAAGAAGCTCAAGAAATGATTCAACATGTGATTGATCATCTCCATAAACTTCGTATTGTCGATCGATTGGATAATGGCATTTATAAATATGCTCCGGGTCCAAAAGCAGTCCATGATATCCAAGAATTTGTGAGTATGTGGAACCACCCGAAAAACCACGCTAAAATTTTGTCTTGGGTTCTTGCGGAAGAAAAAGTCTATATGGAAGCTCAAAAGAAATTAGAGCAAGAACAGTCTCAATCCAAAGGAAAGACCACGGGATGGAAAAAATGGTTTTCTCGTGAACAAGAAGATTCGACCGCTGTTTTGTCACCGGCCAAGCCTAAAAGTGAACTCCTCGACGAAGAGGAAGAAGTGGATGCCATTCTCGCCAAAGCCAGCACCAATATAAAAGCTAAAGCTCCTGAAAATTCTGATTTAATGACCTTAGATTTAGGAGGAGAGGGCGAAACCAACGAAGAAAATTTGGACCCCGATTTGTTAATTCAAGATCTTCCAAAAACGGTAGAATTTATTCCTAAATATATGAGCCGTGCGGCACTTCATATTAAACACGAAAATTTAGATAAAGCGGTCAATGATTATTCGGCGGTCATTGATTTGGAATCGGGTCATCTCAAAGCTCGCTTGAAACGCGGTGAAATTTATGAAAAACAAGAAAAATTTCGCTTGGCGGTACAGGATTATAGCTATCTGATCCAAAAAGATCCCAAAAATTTTGTGGCAATTAAAAACCGAAGTGAGTGTTATTATCGTCTTTTAAGCTATGATCAATCGGTTCGAGATTGTAATATTTTAATTAATGCTTCGGTTTTTAAGTTTGATGCGTTCTCGATACGAGGAAAATGTAATCAAAATTTAGGGCATTTTGTAGAAACAGTTCAGGATTTAACCAAAGCACTACAAATAAAACCCCATTGGGCGAAAGGCTTGATTTATCGTGGGAAAGCGTTTTTTTCCGCAAAACGATATAAAGACGCCTTTATGGATTTTGAACGTGCTTATAAATTGAATCCAAACTACGAAGAAGCGAAAAAATTGATGAACGAAGCTTCAAAAAAGATGAATGCTTAGAAAATAAGGTTCGAGCGGTCTCTTTTTTGGAAATTCTTGTGAAAATAACAATCCTTGGAGATACGAATAAGAAAGGGTGTTTCGTTGGCAACGCAGCCCTCCTCCTTGAAAAAATTAGAACGACGCGTCTTGGTTCAAAATAAATATGGAATCCATGTCCGCCCTTCAACCTGCTTTGTTCAGGTCGCGCAAAGATTTAAATCTATTATTAAGGTTCGTATCACCGCAATCGAAGGACAACAAATGGATATGCCCGAAGAATATGACGGAAAAAGTGTACTTCAACTCCTTCAACTTGGTGCGATGCAAGGAACAGAATTGCTTCTTTCTTCTGAAGGAGAAGATGCGGAAGATGCACTAAATTCTTTAGAACAACTTTTTTTAAATAAATTCGGCTTTGAAGAATAAGAAAGCAGAGATATGTCCTCGAAACAGATTGGAAAATATACGGTTTCTTTTAAACTGGGCCAAGGAGCGATGGGAGTTGTTTATAAAGCAATCGATACAGAAACAAAACAAGAAGTCGCGATTAAAATTCTTTCGGAAGAATTGATTCATAACGAAGAAGCCATCGGGCGATTCAAACGGGAAATTCGCCAAGCGCTTCAATTAGAACATCCGAATATTGTTCGAAGTCTCGATCATGGTATCTTTCAAGATCGCCACTATTATGTCATGGAATTTGTAAGTGGTTGCACGATCAAAGAACTCCTCAAAAGACAGGGGACCTTCAAAGAATATCAAGCCGTTGCTATTGTGCTTCAGGTGATTCAAGGTTTGGAGTATGCGGAAAACTATGGAATTGTTCACCGCGATATCAAGCCAGAGAACATCATGTTTTCAAGTAACCAGACGGTAAAAATTAGTGATATGGGATTGGCTAAATCTCAAGATTCGGCAACGAAAGTGACCGTCAAGGGAACCGTCTTGGGAACGCCCCAATATATGGCTCCAGAACAAGCGACAGGAAAAGAAAAAATCGATCATCGCGCCGATATTTATAGTTTAGGAGCCTCCTTCTATCATATGCTGGCGGGGAACCCTCCCTTTATGGGAAAAAACCCGATTCAAGTACTCTCGAAAGTGCTGAGTTCTGAACCGCCCTCAATCCGCTCCATCCGTCCCGATATCTCCGAAAAAACGGAAGGGATCCTCAAAAAAATGATGGCGAAAAATTTGGAACTGAGGTACCAACATTGCTCAGAGGTGAAACGGGATCTGGAAGCCTTAAAAGCGATATTGAAACCCTGTGAACTTCCGGAAGTGATCCTCGCTGAAGAGCTTGCAAGCGTGGCAAATTCCGCAGAACCTTCTGCGGGGCCTATCACAAAAAAAATCCAGGAAAAATCCCCACCTCTCAATTCGGCCCCGTTCGCGGAGGTTCCATCCACGGGCCCTGCCGCGAGCCCTGCGACCAAAAAATTACAAGAAAAATCGTCCCAATTGCTTCAACCTATCCAACCCCCTAGCACGTTAACTCAAGCGAAAACAAAATTTTTTAAATTCAGTTTTATTCCTAGTTATGAAGATATTCAATTCGTAAAAATTTGTCAGAATTATCAAATTTTGTCCCAAGAGCAATTTCTTCAGGGATTGAATCGCCAAGAAGAATTAGCGCGTTTAGGGATTCTCTTTTCTATAAATGAAACCCTTGTCTTGCTGAATCTCATAGAAAGTTCAAAAAGAAATTCAGTGGAACAAGCCCGCCTTCAGCATGAATGGATGAAAACCAATTTTCTTTTTGGAAAGCTCGTTCTGCAATTTATTTCCGATAAAACCCAAATTCAGGAAATTCAGCAACTCTTGGAAAAATCACGAAAAGATTCTATGAGTCCCTTGATTGGAGAATATCTTCTCCAAAAAGGATGGTTTTCTGAAACTCAGATTAAAATCTTGATTGCAAAGCAAGATTTTCTCAAAAATGAACGCTTAGAAAAAATGTTTTCTCAAAATGCGCTTCAATATGGATTTGTGACGCAAGAGGAGTTAACTTCGGCTACAACACTGCAATCTCAAGAATTAAAGCAAGGATATTACTTAAGTTTGGATCAAATTTTTCTCCAACTTCGATTTCTTCAATCCCCACAGGTTCGTGCCCTGCTTCGGGCGATTATACGCTATGAAATGATAGAGGTTCCCATTTTACAATCGATTTTTGAACGAATAATTTCGACATGAATCTCAATGAGGCGACCGCCGATCAGATCGAGAACTTACTTCTCCAACAAAAAATAAAACCCATCCGTTTTTGGCTCTGGTGGAAAAAACACAGAAAAGCAGTGGTTGCACTTTGTTTGCGATTTCATCAGAATCAGTTAGAAGTGCTTATGATTCAGAGATCCCAAAAGACAGGAGATCCCTGGTCTGGGCATATGGCATTTCCGGGAGGTCACCAAGATCAAGAAGATATTTCTGAGATTCACACCGCGATTCGAGAAACTCAAGAAGAAGTCGGATTAAATTTGGAATTCTATGGACGTTATTTGGGACCCCTCCATCCAGTACGAGCGATGGTTCGCGGGCTTCCTATACGATTGGTGATTCAGCCTGTAGTCTTTTTTTTACAAGATCTTTCTTTTGCGCTCAATCCTAATCAGGATGAAGTGGATCAAGTGGTTTGGATTCCCCTAGAACTATTAAATTCGGGAACCTGTAATGCGACCCATTCGTTTACTCGTGGAAAAATAACCTTAGATCTTCCCTGTTGGCGTTATCAAAATTATACAATTTGGGGATTGAGTTATCGAATGCTCGCCTCTTTTTTGGCTCTGTTAAAGCAAAATCGCATTTGAAATTGTCAAAAAAAGACCTTATTGTCATTGCGATGAGGCGCAAGCCGAAGAAGCAATCTCCGGAAAGTTCAAACATACAGGAGATTGCTTCACTGCGTTCGCAATGACAGTAGGGATAGGGTTCGCAATGACAATCGGAGTCATTGTTGAGTGGCGGCGGGGATCCAGAATGTGGAAGAAATAGTACGACATTCTCGATTTTGTGGATCAATCATATCCATTGAAATACGTAACGCTCTTGGAAGGAACGGAGTTAACGCGATAGAAGGCGTGTGCCACACGGGAAAGGGTGCTTGAACGAAAGCCGTTGCCGGATCAACGTTGAGTGGATTGGTATCCAGTGAGGTAACGGCTTCTATTCTAAGGGAAGGTTGTCCCGAAGTTCCTGCAGTGCCACCTGTGGTATCCAGCGGAAGAATAAATTGAGAAATAGCTTCCTCCGAAATAATCGTCCGAGGAATGGGCAGGAGTCTGAAAGCCTTTCGGCGGATTTGATAATAAGGGAATGCCGTAGGGGCTCCTTCCATTACATATGCCACATAAATCGGTCCAATAAGACGACGTGGAGGAATAGGCGGGACTGCGGTCGGAGTTCCTGGATCAATATAAGCGGTAATAGAGGCAAACGATAAAAATGGAGGTTCTGCAGGATCACTAGGATCCGCAGGAATATTGGGACGTCCACTTGTATCAACAGTAACTACAAATTGTTGGCCAGTAGGAACACTCGTATTCCCAACCTGTGTAAAGTACGGTAAGGTTCCTAAAATATCTCGTTCCATCATATTTAAAGTGGTTCGAGCATTTTGATAAACTTCCATTTTGGCTTTGGATTTATTAAAAATATCCATGGCCGTGGAAAAGATGGAGATGACGGCAAGCATGAGAAGCATCATCAATCCCATCGCGATCAATAATTCGAGTAAGGTAAAACGGCTACGATAAGAACGCATTCTTGACTCCCAGAGATAAATAAGGAAGACGAAAGCTGGTTAATCGATGATACGATTACCGGTAACGAGGGTAGTATAAGCACGAAGGGGCTGAGATCCTAGCCCTTGAAAATTACGATAAATTTTCACCTGAATTTCAAAAAGATTTTCAAAGGTTAATAATAATGGAGGGGTAAGCGGAAGAGTGACCGAATAACGACGAACATCGAGATGAAAGGACAATTGGCTTTCAATACCGGGACCCGTCTTAAAATTATAAAGATGGGTATCATTTTCGGAATCAAATACCTTTAATCCCATCGTACTCGAAAGATCTACCCCGCGACCCACCAGAAAAACATCCAAACCGGAGACGGGATCAACGTTAGAATATTGTTTCCAACTCGTCGCACTGGTATTAAACGGAATCGCACTTGAAAGTGAGTCTGCTTCTAAATTGATGGGAACGGAGAGGAGTGAACCATCATGACGAAAAACGACAGCAGGAACAACACCTGTGTTTGGAGGACTAGATTGAACCGAAGCGACAAAAGCATGTCGAACCGAATTGGCAAGTGTGGCACAAGAGGTATCGACCATTGCGTTTTTGCTAGCTTCTAATCCAATCGGGAACACAGCCATCACACCCACGAGTCCGATGACCATAATAGCGATTGCAATAAGAATTTCAACAAGAGTAAATTGACGCAGTTTCATCATTATATCTCCTTAGGGTTTTTCCCAAATCTTTTTACGAGAGCGCCCGCTCGCCTGAAGAATATCGACATGACAAGAATAATCGAGTCCTCCGACTTGCTGAACTTCGAGATCGGCGGGAGTGGGAGTTATATCGTTACGAAATGATGCCAAATCCCAATCAATATTGGTGGTATTGAGAAGAATACACGATCCATCGGGATAAAACTGAACCGCAAAAGGAGTTTTCGGAATAAATTCCGTCAGATCGGGAATTTTAACATCATCGGCCACTTCCCAAGGGATTCCAGAAGTATTTCCAATTTGATCGAGGCTGATCATTTTTCCGTACATCTCTGCGGCAGTTGCAGGAGCAGGGACGGTAATTCCAGTAAGAGGAGGGGTAAAAGTAATGTTCGTATCATGGGTATAAAACAAAACAACCTGTCGTTCTCCGTCTTTGACGGCTTTTGTTCTTGCTTTATTTAAAACCCCCTGAATCAAGGAACCTGCCGCATCTAATCGACGATTACGTAAAAAACCGGAGATAGAGGGAACGGCTAGGATTGCTAAAAACATAATTAAACCGACCACAATTAATATTTCAAGCAAGGTAAATCGTTTGTGATACCCTGAGTTCATCAAAGGGTAATGAGAAAATCGTTGCATAATTTTCTTCCTTTTTATGCCTTTTGTTATACCTTATTTAGTAGTTTTCCGGTAATTCGTAACATCGTCATCCGTTGCGGCAGTAATGTCATAGGTATTATTGGGTCCATAGGAAAGGATGTCGATCCAGTTGGTATTATTAACTCCGGGAAGTGCTTCCGCAACATGGTTCAATCCAGGAAATTTAATAATATAAGGATATCCCCAAGGATCGGAATAAAAACCACCTGTCGGATCTTTTGTCATTCCACGATCTGGGAAAAGATAAGGACCCACGGTCCATTTAATGGGCACGATTCCTACGAGTGCTTCTTTTTCTAAAATGAGAGCCAAATTTTTGTTGACCGTAGCGATTTCCGTAAAGTTGTAGGGAGGGGTTCCTGTGATAGGCCCAATAACGGGAAGTGTTTTCCAGTCTTCCACATATTGACGAATAGCACTTTCAATAGCCAAAATATTTGCTTCGGATCGAGACTGTTCCGCTTTGAGCAGTACTCCCAAAACTCCTATTCCTAAGGCTCCTGCCAAAATAGCAATGATGGCAATAACCACCAATAATTCCAATAAGGTAAAACCTGATTTTTTAGTTGAAGTTAATTTCATTATTCCTCCTCCCTTGGAATTTCTTTAGGGGTTAGTCTTGTTTCCAGTTTGTAATATCATCACTTCCAGCAGTATCTCCGTCGTCGGTGTATCCTGCGGGTCCTTCAGACCATAAATCAAAAGATGTTTTGTTAATGGTTGTTGGTTCTACAACAGGAGGATTTCCGGGTCCGCGAGGTTGTCGATAATGATAGGTACGTCCATAGGGATCTTCAAATCCACTCGCAACGATTTCATCTTGTTTAAATTCAAAATAAGCCGTTTTAGGGCCGCCATTGGTTTTATCTCCATCAAGATAAATGACGAGTGTACTGCTATCAAATCCAGTTCCGGGCGCACCCGGAATATGAGGAGGTAATACCCCAAAATCGGTTTCATATTTTTTTAAAGCAGCAGTCAAGCCTGCAAGAGTTGTTTTAACCTTTGCAACCCTCGCGCGTTCTTTGACAATAAAGAGCGCTGGCAATAAAATTCCCGCCAAAATTCCAATAATGGCAATAACGATAAGTAATTCGATGAGTGTAAATTGTCTTGAACGCTTTGACATTCTTTTCCCTTTCCAAAAGCATCTCTAAAAAGATAAACAATGGCCTCTTCTTTTAGAATACATAAATATCTAAAAAAGTGAATGCAAAAACAATGTCATTTTAAAGAAAAAAGAGTTAATTTTTGAAAAATAAACGTTCCCGGTTCATTTGGAGCGTCTTCTTCTCAAAAATTTAGTTACAAATTTGTAAAAATGTTACTCCCGGGTGACTTTGATGCGTGTGCCTAGAACCTTTTTTCTTAGAGGTCGTACTCTTTCATTTTTTCCCAAAGATTTTTTCGGCTAATCCCTAGAAGTTCGGCAGCTTTTGCTTTATGGTCTTGGGTCCATTCCAAAACACGTTTGATATGGAGCTTTTCTGCCTCACCAATAACTTCTTTTAAGGGGCGAAGCGGATTCGAAGGCGAAGAAATAGGAGTGGTGGTACTTTTTAGAAGTAAATATTCCCGTTTTAGTTCTAGTTGGCCGCCCGACATAATAATTGCCCGTTCAATGGAGGCTTCAAGTTCACGAATATTTCCTTTCCAAGGAAAATGACACATCTCTTCCAGCGTTTTGGGGGCAATCGTGAAGGGTTTTCCCATCCCGTGTTTTTTAATGAAATGCTGGAGCAAATAAGGAATATCTTCTTTTCGTTCTGATAGGGGGGGAAGTATGATTTTGACAACGTGTAATCGATAATATAAATCTTCCCGAAATTTCTTTTCCTGGACGGCTTTCTCCAAATCGATTTTTGTGGCCGTCAGTACGCGGACATCCACCTTAATCGTTTTCGTTCCCCCCAAACGTTCGATTTCACGCTCTTGTAAAACTCGAAGTAGTTTTACTTGAGTATGTAAACTCATATCATCAATATCATCCAGAAAAATGGTTCCGGTATGCGCCTGTTCAAACTTTCCAATCCGAGTGTCTCGGGCATCCGTAAACGCACCTTTTTCGTGCCCAAAGAGCGCATCTTCGAGCAAATTTTCGGGAAGCGTTGCACAACTGAGGGTAATAAAGGGGCCCTGTTTTCTTAAGCTATGATAATAGAGGTTTCGCGCGGTAATTTCTTTTCCAGTACCGGATTCTCCCTGGATCAGAACGTTACTATTAAGGGGGGACTGATGAATGGTTCGTAAAATATCAAAGACTTTTTGCATCGGCTTGCTGTGACCCACCATTTCGACAAAAAAATTCTCTTTTTGATGAAGTTCTTCTTTGAGTTGCTTATTTTCTTGAGTCAGTTTAAGCGTGAATTCGAGTTGTTTCAGTTTGGAGAGAATTTGTTCATTCATAAAGGGCTTGGTGATAAAATCGTAGGCCCCTGATTTGACTGAAGAAACTGCGTCTTCAATGGATCCGAAGGCAGTCATTAAGATAATAAAGGTTTTTTCTCCCTCAGATTGCCATTTTTTCAAGAGATCCAACCCTGTACATCCCGGCATTCGAATATCGAGAACGGCCACATCAAAATCATGTTTTTTCATGAGTTCGTCGGCTTCATGGCCATCTCTTGCCAGAAAGACTTCATATCCGGCTTCTTGTAATTCGTCTCTGAGCGTAATTCCAATACTTTTTTCATCGTCTGCGATCAGAATACGCATTGTTTATTCCCTATTTTATTTACCGACGATTTTTAGGGCTTTCCGAATGATTTCATTTAAAGGGAAATCTCCCGTTTGCAAGATTTGTTTTACCGTTTTTTCCACCATTCCTCGATTCAGTCCAAGACTGGTGAGCGCCATGACGGCATCCCGTTCAATCGGAGAAAGAATTTTGTCTGCACTTGGAACAAAATCTTGCATTTTGTCTTTCAACTCAACAATGACGCGTTGGGCTGTTTTTTGGCCAATGCCTTTGATTTGAGTGAGAATATGAAGATCTTCTGCCTGGATCGCGTCCTTTAGTTGAGAGAGTGCAGAATAGGAAAGAATGGTTATCGCTGTGGTGGGGCCGATTCCAGAGACTGAATTAAGCATTAAAAACATTTCTCGTTCGGCTAAACTGGAAAAACCATAGAGTTTAACCAGTTCTGGACGAAGATGATAGTAAGTGTAGATCTGAAGAAAACCTTTAGAGGGGATATTTTCGTAAGTTTGTAAGGAAATTTGGAGAAGGTAACCAATTCCATTCACTTCTAATAGGAGTGAAGTTGGATTTTTTTGGATGACTTCTCCCTTCAGATATTCATACACAACAATGACCTTATGCTTAAAGAAATATCCCGATAAAAATCAAATCACATGGGAGAGTCCGCTAATTTCAAGCCAAATTGAGCTAATTTTTGTTTGACATTGGTTAAGGAAGTTTGCCCAAAGTTTTTAATCGACATCAATTCTTGCTCAGATTTAGAGACTAAATCTCTCAGGGTATTGATTTTCAAACGAGATATCGCTTTTCGAGCGCGTACTGAAAAATCGATATCCGTAAGCACTTTACTCAGAAGAGCGTCATCTTCGACGGTTTGAATTTTTTTCAGGGATTTCTTTTTAGGAGAATCCATGATTAAAGGTTCTGTCTGACCTAGTTTGAGACCCAATTTGGTCAGCATTTCCTTGATTTCCATCAGAGAGGTTTCCCCGAAATTTTTGTAAGAGAGAAGTTCCGCTTCCGTCTTTTTAACCAGATCCCCAAGCGAGATAATATTCATTTTCTCTAGGCAGTTTCGAGCGCGAACAGAAAGCTCAAAATCGGTTACAGGGGTTTTCAAAATTTGCAGACTACGATCATTTCGGCGCTCAATATCTTCATCAAAGCACATATTTTTTGAAGACAGCGCGTCGGTCATATACAATTTGGCGCGTTTATGATTCGGATATTGTTTCAGAATACTATTAAAACAGTTTAACGCTTCATCAAAACGCCACGCTTCTTCGTAGAGAATTCCTAAATTAATCAAAGCGTGAATGTGTGCTGGAGGGGTTTGAACACATCGTTCGTAATAAGAAATGGCTCTGTGATCTTCGCCTCGAAGACTCGTATTATAAGCGAGTCGGAAAAGAGGATAAGGATTTTTCGAATCAAGTTCATGGGAGGCTTTAAAATACAAAATAGAGGTCAGATAATATCCTTCAGAATCCGATAAACGTCCTAAAAGATAGAGTAAATGGGACCCTTCTCTGGGGCCAAGTTTCTCTTCTTTTATTCGTTCTAAAAGTTCCTGTCGTCTCGGTTCGTCTTCTTTTTCGTCCTCTTTATTAACGATTTTTTCTAGGGCTTGAATGATCTTTTGATACGGAGCTATCACCTTTGGAATTTGAGACAAATCTTGCTCTGCAAGATAAACATAATGAAGCCATTCTAACGCAGGATGAGGATGTTTCTTTAAATATTGAGACAAAGTCTCTAACGCTTCTTTGGAACGCTCTTGGTTCCAGAAACTTTCAACTTTTAGAAAAACCGACACCTCATTTTGCGGTAATTCTTTGACGAGGGTTTCCAAAGCACTCCATTCGAGTTGCAAATAAAGGATCAAGGCAAGTCCGAATACACTCTCTGCACTCTTCGATTTCTCATATTCCGGCATCAGTTCTTTTAAAAACTGTTTATTTTCTTCCACGCTATAATAAAAATCACGAAGTTGTTGGAGCGCTTCGTAGCTTGGAGTACGAATCCCTTCTTCTAAACGTTCTTTCATTAAGTTTAAAGTCGCTTCTATCATGAAACCTCCGTCAAACAACATATTCCATCCCTAGAAAGGGTTGGACACCTTATCACAAACGAGAAGGAAATGCAAGGATTGAAATCTCTTCAAGGTTTTCTCGAAGCGAATAGAGTCCAAACCGCGAAGAGATAACTTTTGTTTTTTGTCTTGCGCAAGCTGATTCTTTCGTCTAAAATTGAAAAATGCTGATCGGAAATGGATTCCATAAGAAAGCACGCATCCCTACAACACCCCACAGATTAAAACTGAATTTCGCAATGAAAGAAGACTAGATCATGTCGCTCAAAGGTAATGTAGAGGCTTTTAGCTTAGCAGCTATTTTTCAGTCCATTAATGCGAACCAACATTCCGGAACCCTCAAAGTTGTTAAAGGTAAAAATAAGAAACTCATCTATTTTACAAAAGGAGAAGTCTATCTTCTCTCCGAAGGCGTAAAAAAAATGCGCAAGATGGGAAACCATCTCATTAAAAATAAAATTGTAAGCGAAGCCGATGTAAAAGAGGCTCTTCAAGAACAACAAAAAACAAATAAATTGTTAGGCGAAATTCTTAAAGAACGCGGACTCATTAATGACGCGGATATCAATAAAATCCTTGTCAATCAGATTGAAGAAGAAATTTATTCTGTTTTTTCTTGGCGCTATGCCGATTTTGAATTCAATAAAGATTTTTTCCCGCCTGAATTTATTACTCCCAATAAAGATGTAAAAAAAGTCGCCTTCCGTACCAACTCGCTCCTGATGGAAGCCGCGCGTCGTATGGATGATTTAAAACGCATCCAACAGATCATTCCAACCGAACAGATTATTTTTCAGCAAGTCGAAGGAAAAGATCTTCGCGCCTTAAAATTTTCTCCTGAGATGGAAGAACGGTTGACTTGGCTCGATGGAAAACGGAGCGTATTGGATCTTATTACGAAATGGCAATTGGACCGTTATGATGTCTGCGATTTTCTCCTCCAATGTTACATGAAGGGCGTTATTGTTCCGATTCCTCCGAAAGAAATGTTGATTCAATTTCAGGAAGCTTTTGCGAATCGTAATTTCAAAAGGTGCTTACAATTCTATGAAAACGCTTTGTTTACAAGTCGAGAAATCTCGGATCAAATTGAATTAAAAATTTTTACTACCCCTGAATTTATCTCCAGTTCGACCAATTTTGATTTTACGGTGGAGAATCTCAAATATTATTCGCTCTCAAAACTCATTTTGATTTTGTTTGATAATCGCGTCATTGGAACTCTTAAAATTTCTTCTGGAATTTCCTCCAAATTTATTTTCTTTACTGGCGATAATCTTTGGTTTTTCTCTACAGGAAAGAATTCGACGCGTACGATATTAGATTTCTTTTTTCGCTATTGGAACATTCCTCAAGAAATCCAACAACAACTCTACGAAATTCGATTCAAGTCCAATAAACGACCTATTTTTGAAGAAATTATTCAAAACAATATTATTTCTCCTGAAGAGTTTGCAGTTGTCCTTCAGGAAAAACTCCACGAAGAATTTTGCGAAATGTATTTCTGGCAAGATATTTCCATCGAATTTATTAAAAATGAATGTCCAGAAGAATTCGCTGAAAACGCTGAATATGTCTTAAAACCCAAAAATTTTGGAATGGGAACCCCGGAGGTCCACGAATTTCTCTCGTATTGGAACAAAATTTTCGCTCGAATTCCCTCCAAAAAAATTCTCTTTTACCTAGCGGCTAAACGAATTGATCAACTGGTCGGTGAACGCGAACTCCTCTTTTTCCTCGATGGTAAAACCACGATCAGTGATCTCCACGAAAAAGTTCACCTTCCCCTTTCTCGAATTTGTCGCATTATTTATCAGGGAATTAAAGATATTCTCGTGGCCCCTATTGGAATCGATAAACTAAAATACGAAATCGAAAATCTTCTCCACTATGGTCAATATATCCCTGCCCTTAAGTTCTGCCACTCTGCACTCGCTCAACGTCAGGATGTAGAATACTTCCAACAAAAAATTGCTTCTCTTGAGCAATCTGGCTATGTCTGTTTTGATCCTGAAGATGAATACAAACTGGAAGGCGATTTGCTAAGCTTCTCGCTCGCAGAAATTTTACAAACCTTAAATCTAAATCAGGATACAGGAACTCTCCATATTTTTACCCCAGAAAAAACGAAAGAACTCTATTTTTGTATGGGCGAAGTCTATATGCTGATCGAAGAAAATCAAGGGAAATCGGCTATCGCAGATATGCTTGGACTCGGCGAAAAACAAGAATTTGTCACTCCGTTAGTTCATTTCTTGACCGAAGATAATATTTCTGCGGCAGAAATTACTCGCATTAAAGAACAAATCCTCGATGTGTTTATTTGGGAAGGGGCCCGTTTTGAATACCTTAAAAACTATCTCCCCCCTACCTTCTGGGCCCTTCCGCTTGGAACTTCTAAATTATCTCTTCATACTAATACCTTCTTAGTCGATGCCGTTCAGCATATTATGCGTTGGGAAAATATTCGAAAAGAAATTACCTCTCTCAATTGTATCTATATTTTTGAAAACCCTAGCTCCAAAATGGATGCGATTAATCACTTCCCTAAAAACCCCCAAGCAATTTATCCTATTGATGGTCGCCATACCATTGATGATATCTTAAGAATTTCTAATATTCGAAAATATGATGTGATGGAACTTTTTTACGAATTGTCTAAAGAAAAATTGATCCGATTGTTAACCCTTGAAGAAGCACAAGATGTCGCAAATACAGCGATGGCCGAAGGGAAAGCGGATGAATGCAAAAAATTTTATACTCATATTCAAGAGCTAGAAATTCGCGCTTCACAAGCGGCTCTGGAATCCTCTCTAAATTCGAGTGCTCCTCCTTTTGAACTTTCTTAATCATTAACTGCTATGAAATGCCCTAAATGCGAAGCTTCTCTGCATCCATTACAACGTCGCTGTAATCGTTGCGCGGTTCGTGTTGGTTTTTGTAAGAAATGCCGTATTGTTTGCCCATTGAGCGAGCTAAAATGCAAAAATTGTCAGAAGCCTTTTTCCATGAGTAAAAGCTTCCTCCAACT
>CAZHAR010000041.1:0-23704 GCA_964530615.1 uncultured Planctomycetota bacterium
CGTCATCGGCCAATTTTTTAGCGGCGGCTTCATCAGCCAGTTTTTTAGCGGCGGCTTCATCCGCTAACTTTTTAGCCGCTTCCTCATCGGCTTTCTTTTTGGCTTCTTCATCGTTTTGGTTTTTAGTTTCTGGGGGAGTTTCTTGTGCAAAAAGAACCTGTCCTCCAGAAAAACAGATAAAGAGAGCGAGTATAAGAATAAATCTTCGTTGCATATGCTATTTCCTTTCTTTATGAATTAAGTCATTTGTCAGTAGGTTAATGGTGAAAATAAGGAAGTCAAGAGCGAACTAACGAGTTTCATGAAACTTCCATTCCAGAGAAAACAGATCGAAAATTCCTCCTGTATGCCAGAGGAGAATTTTTTCCTGCAAATATTTTCCTTGTTGAAAATAATGGTCCAGAGTAAACACGACTTTCCCGTCGTAAAGAGGGTCGAGTAAAATTCCTTCGGCACAAGCGACACGCTTTACAGTATTTGCCACGTGGGGGTCCAGTTTTCCAAAAGCCCGAAAATCTGGAGTTTCCCAAAGTTCCCAGGTATTTTCGAGTCCCAAATTTTTCCAGCGTTGGATAAAATAATCAGGTGTGGCTAAAGCGGGGACTCCGGTCAGTTTTGCTTTTAACGGGATCTGTTGAGAGGCTTTTAATAAATGAAGATAAGTACCTCCGGTGCCTAAGGCAATCAAGAGACGATCAAATTCCAAATGGTGTGTTTGTTCGTAATGACGGATTTCCTGAAGATATTGTTGTGTTAAAGGATTTTCTTCTCCGGGCACCTCTAAAGCACCTTCTGGAATGACTCGAGCTTGAGTACCCTGTTGCGCAAGTTGTTCCGCTAGAGCATACATTCGAGTTTCTTTGGAGTGTCGATACTCTTTTTCAGAGAGATAGGAAATAGAAGGTGCTAACAATTGAAGAAGAAGGTGTGTTCCAAGCGGAGATGCAATTGGCCTTCCGCGAAGAAACAAATAACATCTCCAATTCCGTTGAACACATTCATACGCGACGGCGAGCGCATGTTGGGAATGGATCCCTCCACAGGTAATAAGGGCCCGAGTTCCAGGATCCAAGAGAAAGGGATATAACTTAATCTGCTTGCTGGGGGAGAGAATCAAGGAGTCTTGGTGAAAAAGATAAACCTCTTGATCGGGATAGGCCCTTTTTAAACGAACAATGGAGCCGTTCATAAATAATGGATAATTGATAATGGATAATTAACAATGAATTTTGGAGTGTTCATGGGTTTGTGGAAGGTTGTCCCCCTTTGGAGAGGGTAGGAGGAAGATTGGCTTCCAGAGCTGATAAGCGAGCAAGCATCTTTTTATTTTCCTGTTGAAGTGTTTCCATTTCCGTGGTGAGTTTCGTTAAATCTTGTCCTTGTTCTTGTTCTCGAATGCTGTGGATGGTTTCGCGCGCTAGCCGTCGAATACGTCCGTCGAGTTCGTTTTGAACGATCCAATCCAGTAATTTAAGAGAATCCGGGTCTGACAGGGTTTGGAGACAAGAAATCACTTTATAACGGATCGAAAAATAGGGCGATTGGGATAATTTGGTAAAAACCTCTAGATCTTTTTTATCTTTGAATTTTTTGAACATTTTGGTGAGGGCACTCAAAGCTCCCAAACGAATCTTGAGGGGGTGTTTTTCCTCTAGATACGATTTGATAAAATCAAAGGCTTTTTCATTCTTGAGTTCCGCGAGTCCTTCTAGCAATTGAATCTGAATGATGGAATTGAAGGAGGCGGGTTTGGTTTTCAGGGTTTCCATTAACCAAGGCAATGCTTCCTCTTGACGAGTTTTTCCCATCGAGAGAGCCGCTTCCGCTTCCACAAAATAACTGACATCGTTGGCGAGAAGGGGTTTTAGGCTCTCGAATGCTTCTTTCGTCTTATATTCTCCATGAGCTTTTACAACGGCAAGTCTTGCTTTCGGATGCGGGATCGAACGCACCTCGTTAAGCACTTGAAAGGCTTCAGGTGTTTTTAGTTGTCCTAAAGATTCGGCGCAAGTGACTTGAACGCCCCAAAATTTATCTTCTAGTATGGAAGTGCGTAGCGCCGCGATGCTTTTAGGCGAAGCACATTTCCCAAGTTGCTTGGCGGCAAATACGCGTTCCATCACATCTGACGCATTTTTCAAGGAATGGATCAAGGCGTTCTCTGGAAATTCTAGATTCAGGTCGCATAAGAGCATTCCTCGTCGATTAATCGCGATGGAGTCTGGAGCTGTGGCCAATGGGAAAAAGAAATGATTTTCTTCTTTTTCACAATAAACACTAAATTCTTGTACAGTATTTCCGTTCAGGACATCCACTTGGAGCGTGAAAGAAAAAAGTTGATTTTTTTGGGTTTGTAGCAAGGTGAGTTCAAGAAGCTTTGAGGATTCATGAAAAGTATACCGGGCCGTAATTTGGGGATGCCCCTCTCCATAAACCCATTGATCAAAAAATCGTCCGAGTTGCTTTCCTGTAGCATCTTCGAGGGCCATTCTTAATTGATCCGTTTCGACGAATTTTTGAGCGTGACGCTCAACGTAGAGACGAACGCCTTTCCACCAAGAATCTTCGCCCAAGTAATCCTGAAGCATTCTTAGGACCAGAGCTCCTTTTTGATAAATATGTCGATCAAAGAGTTCTCCGCAATCATAAAATTCGGACTCGACCAATTTTCGAGAATAATTTTGAAATTCTCCCAGATATTCGGCTCGAAGATCATAATAGGCATAATAATCTGCTTCGGCTTGACCATAGAGGTGATCAAAATAAACGATCTCAAAAAACGTCGCAAACCCTTCATTTAACCAAGCATGGGACCATCCACGACAAGTCAATAGATCTCCCCACCATTGATGGGCCAATTCGTGAGCTAACAGAGAAAGCCAATCATAGTCGACTGCGGCGCGTTCATCGACTAAAATTCGGTCGGATAAAGTGGTTGCGGTTGTATTTTCCATCCCTCCATAAACAAAGTTTTGTACAATAATCTGCGCGTATTTTTCGTAGGGATAAGCGACTCCAATTTTTTTTGTGAAAAGTTCCATCATTTCTGGCGTTTTATCAAAAATTCTAAGAATTTTTTCGCGATCGGTGATGGGAACATAATATTGAACAGGAATCCCTCTCCAGGTTTGTTCTATCGTCGCAAATTCTCCTGCGACCAGCGTGACCAAGTAATTGACATGAGGAATGGATTGTTTCCAGTGATACGTTTTGGTTCCATCAGGATTTTGAGTGGTGGAGAAGAGCTTTCCATTGCCGAGGCAAAAATACTTTTCGTTGACGGTTGCCTTCAATTCAATAGTGGCTTTTTGATTGGGATAATCGAGGCAAGGGAACCACCATTTAG
Organism: uncultured Planctomycetota bacterium; assembly: GCA_964530615.1. GTDB lineage: Bacteria > Planctomycetota > JBBTDB01 > JBBTDB01 > JBBTDB01 > JBBTDB01. The sequence goes on from CAZHAR010000041.1 coordinate 3,347, forward strand.
AATCAATATCTTGGCCCTGTGACCAGACTTGTTTGCTTTGTCCTGCGTGATCGAGGTCGGGGTCCTGAAAAAAAAGACCTTTTCTCGGTTTTGTAAAATAATCAATTTGGAGCAAAAAAGGTGTTTGAGCTTGAGGAGTCTGAGAAAAATGAACCTCCAGAATTCGATCTGAAACTCGGTAGGTCAATTCTTTTCCATCCGAGATGACTTTCTGAATTTGGAGTTCAATGGCATCTAGCTTCAGTCGCGTGGATTTCCCTTGTGACGATTCGCAAGTGAGTGTTGCCGATCCCTGAATTTGTTTTAGGTCTAGATCCAGTTTCAAATTGAGGAAATAATGGGTTACCTTAAAATCGAGATCCGGGGGATATTGTTTGGGGGCACCGGGTAATGCAAATTTTTTGTCTTTCCGAAAACTCGAAAATTGGTGAAAATGGTGACAATATTCTTTAGTATGATGAGTCATAAAATCTCCAAGCAAGGGTCACTCAAAAAACTTCTTATTTCTTCTTTAAGCATGGGTCTTATAACAAAAAATAACTTTGATTACAATGAAGGAAGCAGAAAAATGGATAAGGACCCTACCTAAGTATAAGGGATTAAGAGCGACGAACTCAAAAAATAATTCATCCCCACACAAGGAAAATCAATGAATGAAAAACATTATCTTCAGAGTAGTGTTGCGTTACGAAAAGAACTGAAGGACTATTTTTCTCAACAAACGTTAAAGTATTTCCATCAAAAAACAGCCTGGCGCCATTTTTTAGTAGTTTTCCGTCAAGGGTTGTTGTTAGGAGTAAGTACCTGGGTTTTAATCGGAAGCTCTCTTCCTTATTTGTGGCCAATCGCGATTTTTGTTCAGGGTTTTACGGTTTTTAATTTTACCGTTCTTTTACACGAAGTGGTTCATCGCAGTATTTTTGCGAAAAACAGACCGTGGTTCTATAAAATTTTAGGGTATTGTTACGCAATTCCAAGTGGTATTTCCGCTTCTCAATTTACAAGGTGGCACCTCGATCACCATGATCAGTTAGGCAATGGAGAAAAAGATCCGAAGCGACACTATTTAACGCCCAAAGTCAATAAACGTTGGTATAAAGCGCTCTACTTTACGCCAATCCTGTTTCCAATCTATTTTCGAGCCGCGGGTCGTGAAACAAAAACCTATCCGGCCGAATTACAATCCCGTATCCGTAAAGAACGATTGATTACGATTGGAGTCCATCTTTCGGTTTTGTTCTTTTTGTGGAGCTATTTTTCATTTGAAGTTTGTTTAAGGACCTATATTTTGCCCATTTTTTTTGTTTTTCCGATTGCTTTTACTGTTAATCGTTTAGGACAGCATTACAATATTAATCCGCAAGATCCCGCTCATTGGAGTACTCGAATGCAAAGATCGTGGTTTTGGGATTTCTGGTTTCTCTGGTCTAATTATCATTTGGAACATCATTATTATCCAACGGTTCCTTTTTATCGCTTACCCGAGTTAAATTGGGCTTTAATTTCATTTTATGAACGCCATCAGATTCCAGAAAAAAGTTATGCCTCTTTATTATCGGGTTGGTTTATCGCGAATCATCCGCCCCATACCCATTGGGATTCGATTGCCGTTTCTTAAAGGGATTATCAGTACAGAAATGAGATTTTCATGCCTAAATATTTGATTTTAGCGGATCTTCACTTTGGCCATCCTTCCTGTTCGCTACAAAACGAATCTTTTGCTCGATCTTTTGTAAGTGCGCTTCGAGAACAAATTGAGCCTTCACCCATTTTTGGATATCCAGCAGTCTCGGAAGTGATTTTTTTAGGAGATACGTTTGAACTTCAGCAACAACCGTTAAGAAGTTTGATGGCTTCTCCTCCAGAAGGACTTGGCTTTAAAAAATTTGTTTCCCTTCTCGATGAAGCGATTTCGCCAACTCGTTATATCTATCTGATCGGAAATACGGATTATTCTTTATTTCCGGCCCATGATTTAGTTTCTCTCTCGAAGGAAAAAAATCCGGCGGGTTCGATGAAACGACCATCTGTTCCGATTTATCTCGATGAAATTGAAAGTTTTCTAAAAACGTTATTCCCCATTGGAAGCGAAGTGGTTTTTAAATATCCAGCCTATTGGATCGAGTTACAAAATGCTGAAGATTATGTGGTATTGACTCACGGACACCATTTTGATCCCTTCCAATCTTGGGGAAAGCGTCTATCTTCGGTTTCTGCGGTTCACAGAGAAGAGCTATTTCAGGAGTTGGGAGGAATCGATTATTATAATCGCTGGCTCCATGAACAATTTATTGCGAGAACACAACCCTTTTACGCCTCGATGCAATTTCACGAAAAACGTTTCCCGTCGCGACGGTTTTGGAACCTATTTTTTCGAGAGACGCGTGTTCTCGATTCTTTTTCTCCGGAAGCCATTTCAATGGAAGAGGTAAAAATTTTTATTAAGTATTTTTCTGGAGTTCCCGGACAAGTTCGCCCCATTGCCCCCTGCCGTGGCTTGATCTATGGGCACACTTTAAAACAAATGAGTCTTGAACGAAAAGGGCTCCAGTTGATCAATCCAGGATCTGCGTTGAGTGCGATGAATGAAGAACCTCAACTCAATTGTCTTTTGTTGTTGGATAAAATAGAGACGGCGCAAATTCAATTCCAGTTATTACATTTTCAGAAAAGTACCTCCCTTCCGAATGCCGCTTTTATTGGGAAAACTATTGATCTGACTCCCGGAGAAAAGAATTGTCTAGGAGAAACGGTTCATTATCGAAAGGAAGGACTTTTTTCTTTTTTAATGTGGATGGGTCGTTTTTTATCTCTTTTGATTTTTTTCCTGTTGGGGCGGAAAAAACGATTTGCGGCTGGCGATATTCCAATTCCTCAGTTTGAACGAACAGAACTCCAAGGATTGAAAACAACCCAAGAGACGACGGGAAAAACTTGAAAGAAAATATATTTCTATGGACGATAAAATTTACAATATTATTATTGGGACTGCAGGACATATTGATCATGGGAAGTCCACTTTGGTCCAGAAAATGACAGGCGTTAATCCGATGCGTTTGCGAGAAGAGAATGAACGCGGGATGACGATTGATATGGGTTTTGTGCCTTGGCAGTTGAAGAATGGAAAACGGGTGGGAATTATCGATGTGCCGGGCCATGAGCGGTTTGTCAAAAATATGGTGGCCGGGGCGACTGGAATTGATCTGGTTCTTTTTGTGATTGCCGCCGATGACGCAGTAATGCCTCAAACACGGGAACATTTGCAAATCATGTCGTTGCTTGGATTAAAGCAAGGGGTTGTGGTTCTGACGAAAATAGACAATGTCGATGAAGAAATGTTGGAACTCGTTAAAGACGAAATACAGGAACTGGTGAAGGGGACCTTTTTAGAAGGGGCTCCGGTGTATCCGGTAGATTCGATTTCAGGTCGTGGATTTGATGTTTTTTTAGAAGCGTTAAATCAACTTGCTTTACAAACGAAACCTCGCCCCAGTACGGGATTATTTCGAATGCCGATTCAGAGAGTCTTTACACGACAAGGCTACGGAACCGTCGCGACAGGAATTCCTATCAACGGAGCGGTCAAAGTTGGCGATGAAGTCGAAATCTTACCCCAAAAACGGATCGCCCGTGTCCGAAAAATACAAGCCTATAAAATGGAAGTAGACGAGGCTTGTGCGGGACATTCAACGGCGCTGAATTTATCGGATATTGACTATACCCAAATCAATCGTGGCGATATGATTTGCACTCCGGGAATGTTTCATTCGACGACAAAAGTGGATGCCTATTTTTATTATCTTAAAGGAATGACGACTCCTTTAAGACATCTAACGCTGGTTCGTTTTCATATCGGTACTTCCGAAATCCTCGCAAAGATTCGTATTCTTAAGGAAGGCGAGCGTGTTCTCTATCCCGGAGAAACCGGTTATGTACAATTTCATTTAGAAACGGCCACCCAAGTGAGTCCTACGGATCGCTTTATTGTACGTTTACACTCTCCAATGATTACCATTGGCGGAGGAGAGGTGATGGGGGAAAGTCATCGTTTTATTCGCGGAAAGTCTTGGGAACTCGAACAAATGGATATCCAATTTCACTCGATCTACGAAGAACATAAGCGTGTGGAATTTTTGGTTCTTCAGGCCGATAAACTTCCCATTTCCTTAGTAGACTTGCAAAAAGAAGCGAATTTGATTCCAGAAAAATTACAACAAGTGCTTCAAGAATTAGAGGTTGAAAAAAAGATTGTTCCTCTTGATCAACATCGTCGTTTTCTCCATCAAACCAAATTTGAAGACGCGGTGACGACTTTGGAAGATACCCTCAAAAAAATCCATAAAGAAAATAAATTAAAACTTTATGTGGATATTCTCGTTCTCAAAAACCGATTGATGTGGGAGCCCCATGTATTTGAAGGCATTTTAGAGTATCTCCTCCAACACAAACAAATTGAAATGGAAAAAGGTCAGATTAAACATTCTCACCATCAAGTGAATCTCAGTAAACAAGAACGCGAGTGGTTGGAAAAAATCGAAAGTATTTATTTGACCCGCGAATTTGGGACTCCGCGAGCAAATGAATTAGCAGAAGAAATTCAAGGGGATCCAAAATCTTTCGAGAAGCTTATTAAATTGTTGATCGAACAAGGAGTGCTTGTACAGTTGCCCGAACAAATTATTTTGCATAAAGTACATGTAGAAAAAGCAAAAGAGTTGGCGATTGAACAAATCCAACAAAATCAGGAACTGGTGACCGCGGATTTTGGGAAAAATGTGTTGAAAACGACTCGAAAATATTTTATTCCTCTACTCGATTATTTTGATCAGAAAAAAATTACGATTCGCAAAGGATCCAACCGTATTCTGAGTCCAGATTTAGCTAAAACGCTTTCAAGTTCTCCTAAAGTTTAAATTCAAGGAGTGATTTGTGGAAAAAAACAAAAAAGATTTAGAAAAAACAGAAAAAATTTTACCCTCTGACATCCAATACTCTACCCCTCAAAATCTGTTTCCGAAGCTGGATGCTTCGCTACTTGAAAAACTTTCTGCGGTCGCAAAATACTCCGGGAAAACAGTACAAGAGTTTGTAGAAGCTTGGATTATTCAGCTTCCCGATCCCGATCGAAAAAATCTGAGTAAAATTTTGAAAAGTTCCGCAGAGACGATGGTTGAAACTTCAGAGAGTATCCAAATCTTTTGTACCTCTTGCGAAAAAACGAGCACAATTACTCGTTTATTTGCCGGAAAAAAAATACCTTGTCCTCATTGTCGTGTGATGGTTCAAGTTCCGCTCTAGAAAGGATTTTATGAACTTCCCTGTCATTCATATTGAGTATCCAAAATGGGTATCGTCTTTGATCAATTGGAATCGAACCTACCTAACGGATCAGGATAAAATGGAACTGGCGATTCAAATGTCCCGCGAGAACGTCTTACGAGAAACCGGCGGACCCTTTGGCGCGGCGATTTTTGAACGAACCACCGGAAAACTGGTTTCGGTCGGAATGAATTTAGTCGTTCCTCTGAATAACTGTACCTTACATGGCGAGATGGTGGCCTTTATGATGGCTCAGGCGCGTCTCCGATCCTTTACGCTAGCGGCAGATGGATTTCCGGCTCATGAGCTCTTTACCTCCTGTGACCCCTGCGCGATGTGTTTAGGCGCGACGCTCTGGAGTGGTGTTACCCGTATGGTCTGCGGGGCTACCCGCGACGATGCGATGCGATTTCAATTTGACGAGGGCCCGGTATTTCCAGAATCCTATCAGTATCTTGAAAAACAAGGAATTAAAATTCTTCATGGGGTTCAACAAAAAGAAGCGGTAGAAGTGTTGGCGCTTTACTTGCAAAAAACCGGACTCATTTATAACGGCATTCCACGCTCTTTATAAAAAGAGACTCGTTTGTCATTGCGAGGAGCTTCAAAGCGACGAAGCAATCTCCGAAAGATTCAAGCATACAGGAGATTGCTTCACTGGCGTTCGCAATGACATATAGCATTACAATCTTCTTATTTTTTGCGGTTCTTCAGATGTTCATAAAACTGATGCAACATTTTTTCTTGAGAAAGGGTTTCAATGGACCCTCGACGTTTTTGTCGTACTTGTTGGATCGCTTCTTCTGTGGAGGCTCCTTGACTGATCAAATAGGCGGCTAACATCGTTCCTGTTCTTCCGACACCCGCATAGCAATGAACTACTGTGGGTTTATTTTGCTGGATCTGTTGTTTACAAAACGCAACAAATCGTTCCATTTGTTCGAGGGTAGGCGGGGTAAAATCTCGGACAGGAAGATGTAAATAGTCAAAAGGAAACTTCGGCGGAATAAGCAGAACTTCTTCCGTAAGCGACACAATACCACGAATGTGTTGATCCCAATAATCTTGAAGATTAGTTTCCAAATCTCTTCCAGGATAATCGGACCCTGCAAGTTGTCCATCAATTAGAAACGAAAAATTGTGTAGCAATCGTTTTCTCCCTACATCATACAACAGGACGTTTAATTAAACGGTTAGAACCCGGAGTGGGAATCGATTCGTTAGAGGACGTCATACAATATTGTTCTCTTAAAAGGGATTGTCCACAGAGTCCGATTAGGATTGCGTCCGAGATATTATGGTTGATAATATTCTGTTGAAACATATTATTAATATATTTTAATGTTTCGCCTTTGCTCATATTTCTTCGTGGAAGAAAACGGGTGCGCCACTGGCTTACATTCACCTGAATGACGTTAATATTGTGTTTTCCTGCAAGGGCGAGAGCTAATCCCTTCACATAGCTGAGACCCTGAATTGTTTTTAAATTTTTACGTTCCGTAATCCCATAAGATTTCGCCGCATAAAAGCTCCCTAAAAATTGGTCCTCAATCGCCAGGCAGGAAGCTTGAGCCGTTTGAAAGAATTCTTCTAAGGTCTGATAAATTTTTTCGAGTCGTTTAGGCATTTCTTGAGAAGAACGTGTCTGGATATGATCTGCCTTTAGAATTTGGGTGTTCTCTAATAAACAGAGTCCCGTATCTGCGAGCGAGGGATCAACGCCAATGATGCGAATAGAAGAAGAGATGTTTTTTGAGAGTAGGGGCTGGATCATGAAATTTTGAAAGTGTTTAAAAGAGTTTATTTTAGGGAGCGGGTTGTCGAGCCTTTTTGTTTCGTTCTATCCAGTGGAGGACTTCAAAGGAGCCTTCTCGAATGATCGTGGCATCCGCAACGATTTCGGGAATTACTTTTTTGAGATATTGTTCTGCCCAATGGGCCCTTTCTGGAAATTGTTCCGCTTCTTCGACGAGAATTTTGGCAATTTCCATTTTCGCCATCATCCTACAGATTCGTTCGGCATGCAAGAGGGCAAAAGAAAAATCAGATTTCGGGTCCCACTTTTTTAAATAACGAAAGGTGAGGATTTTCCAAAATCCTCCGGGAAGCGTGCGTGTTTTGTGTCTTTTTTGTCGAATCATTCCAAATAATAAGCGTTTAAACGATTTAAATACAAAATGGCGACCCCGTTTTAGTTCTTTGGCATAAGGTTTTTGAAAGGGGAGAAAATAGAAGCAACTTCGGAAATATTTTTTACAGAAGGACCAAGGACGCTTCAAAATATTTTTCATTTCATCTTTGAGAATCATCAGAGCCTGAATTTGAGAGGTCCCTTCATAGACGGGTAGAACAAGCGCGTCTCGAAGCAATCGTTCTGCCGCATATTCTTGAGTATAACCAAATCCTCCGTGAATTTGCATATTCATACGACACGCCTCAATCGCTTTTTCCGAGCCTAAGTATTTTAAGAGAGGTGTTAATCGTCGGACATAGCGTTTTCGGCGGCGATTTTCATTTCCTCGTTGTTTACGTTCGATTTCGGTTCCTTGAAAATCATCATGTTCCAGATAAATTTCTTCTCGTTGAGAAAGTTCAAATTCAGAAACGGCTCGATAGGCGAGAGCACGTAATCCACAAAGATCCAGTTCGATATTAAAAAGCATATCCGCGATCAATTCGTGATCAATAATGGGTTTTCCCATACTCACCCGTGTTTCGGCATAAGCTAATGCCATTGAGAAAGCGCCTTGAAGCATTCCTAAACATTGGAATCCAACTCCCAAGCGGAACCCATTCATCATCCGAACCATTTGAGTAAACCCTTGTCCTTGTTCTCCGATGAGTTCCGAATAGGCATTTTCATAGACAATACTACACGTTGGACTTCCATGAAGACCTATTTTGTGCTCAATTCCTTCAATAATAAAATTTTGAATCCGTCCTTGTTCCGTCGAGAGGTGACGAGGAACATAAAACAAACTTAGCCCGTCAAGACCGAGTCCGCCTGCTTTGGGAGCGGCAGTTCGAGCCAGAACAATATGATGCTCTCCATGACCTTCGGTGATAAAAATTTTTCTTCCGGTCATCGTCCAATGGGTTCCATTGAAGACGGCTTTGGTTTGTAAATTGCCTAAATCAGAACCGGCATTAGGTTCGGTTAGCACCATAGCTCCCCACGCGTTTCCCGAAGTGATATCCTCAATCGCCTTTTGGAAGCGGGTTTGGATAATGGTTCCGTTTTGAATTTTGGTACTGCCCTCCAATAAAGAAAACATAAAGAGAAACTGAGCAATCGCGTTGTAGTAAGTGATATTGGTATAAGCGGAAATATCGGCACGACAGAACATTTCAATTAAAATGCACTGGATCGTAAATGGAACATTGAGTCCACCAAATTCTCTGGGTTGAATCAGGCTATGGAGGCCTAATTCTTTACATTTTTGAATAATCTCATCAAGTTCCTTTGGATTTTGTACTTCTCCGTTAACGAATTGGTTTCCTTGACGATCGATGGCTCTTGAACGAGGGACCACTTCTTTTGGGATAAATTTTCCGACATTACTCAGAATGTCTTGGTAAAATTCTACCGCTTCCGTGAGGTTTTTAAATCCGTCTTTTTGGCGATAGTTGGATTCGACGAGTTCCACCAGTTTTTCCCACGGAATTGTTTTTTTGAAATGATATTGGATATCGGTATTATTTAGAAAATAATTTTCTTCAGTCATAACGAACCTCTTTCTTCTAGAGCCAGTATCTTCTGTTCAGACTAGATAGATGTGAAAAAAAATGAACAGAGTCATCGGAGACTGCTTTGAGATTTTTGAGGATATTTCTTGTTCTCAAAAGCAAAATGGATACAATAAAACTTCTTAAACAAGTAATAAAACTAAAAACAAGATTACTTTTTTTAATTCTCTTTTGACCTTTTTTCGAAAAGCCCAAAAACTAGAATAACACTATGAGATTTTCGCAACTTTTGAAACCGGAATATGTACTTCTTGAACTTGAAACTAATCTGGATCCAGAAATTGATTACTCCTTAGATAAAAACGTTCTGCTCCTGAAAGAAAGTGTTTTTTTAGAGCTAAGCCATGTTTTTGATAAAACTGGAAAAGTCACCAATCGGAATAAACTTTATGTCGATTTATTAAATCGTGAAAAAAAAGCCTCCACAGGAATTGGAAAAGGGGTTGCAATTCCGCATGTTCGCACCATACAAATTCGAGAAATCTCTATGGTGATTGCTCGTTCTATTCCCGGAATTCCTTTTGATGCCATTGACCATGAACCGGTTCACCTTTTTATCGCCTTAGTTTGTCCGCCTTATGCCGATCAATTTTATTTGAAGTTTTTTAAAAAAATTGCTCAAATGTTGGAAACCACGACTTTATTTGAAGATATTATGACCTGTGAAACCGAGGATGAAGTGGTTCGATCCTTTTTAAAAGCGGCAGAATAACCCTTTCCTTTCAACCGCTCCCTTTGATTTTTTCAAGTGCCAAAACGGCTTCTTTTCGTACAAACGAATCTTCATCAGTGAGCGCTTTTTGCAGTGCGGGAATCGCGTCTTTTGCCGGTTTCCCGATTTGCCCTAAAGCTTCCGCGATATGTTTTCGAATGACCCAATGGGGATCTTGCAAAGTTTGAATCATTGCGGGGATCGCTTTTAAAGCAAGCGTTCCTAATTTTCCTAAAATCTTAATGATATGAACCCGAACCACCCAGTCTGAATGTTGTAAACCCCGGATCAGAGTTTCTATTGAGGCTAGAGGAAGCTCTGGAAGCATTTGAACCAAAATTTGAACGACACGCTCTCGAATTTGACGCTGTTCATCTTTGAGAACTTCAATCAGATAAGGAAGAATGGCAGGATTCCTCACTTTTTCAAGTGCTTCTAGGGCGTTTATACGGACATCTTCGTCCTCTTCTTGAAGCTCTTGAATTTTGATTTGAACTGCTTCAGGAAGTAGAGACACTTGAAATTCTTCTTCTAAGGAATGTCCCCCTTTGGCCACTGGAAGCAATATAGGAGAAGAGGCGGAAATTGGAGTTGATTCTACTACTTCTAAGAGTTGCTTGAGTTCCTGATCGTTCCTGAGAATCATAGTATCGGTTTTTAGATCGTCCGAAAGATCTTCAAATTCTTCTTCTTGAATCTGTTCTAAAATACTAGAAAATTCTTCCTCTTTTTGAGTCAAAATCGCTTCTTTTTCTTCTTTAAGTTTTAATTTTTGAGTTTCTCTCCGGACAATCGCTTCTTGTTCGGCATTGTTTAAATCGTTTAAAAACGAATGAATGACTTCGGTATTAGATTCTGTAGCTTTGGAGGCGCTTAGGTTCAGTTTTTTGGGGGAAATAGGAAGTTCTTTTCCGATCACTTTTTTCCAGGTTTCTTCAAGCTTTTGACTGAGCGCAGGAGAGGAGGTTTTCAACAGAAGTTCTTTCAAATAATTTTCCGAAGCGCGTCCTTTTTCTCCCATTTCTTTTAAAAGATTTAAAAGCTGAATTTTTATAGGGTCTTCCGCCTTAGAAATGGCATCACAAAACGTCGAAATGTTTTCACTTCCAATTTCTTGCAAGAGCGGGAGCAAATGGTTGTTTAAATCGGAATTTTGTTCCTGAAGCACTTGGATCAGTTCGGGAATCGCTTCTTCACCAATGCCCGCTAATGCTTGACTGGCGGATTTTTTGATGGCCCAATCTTGGCTCCTGAGTGCAGAAATTAACGCGGGAATCGCTTCTTTAGCTTCACGTCCAATACCGCTTAATGCTTCTGCCGCGTGCGCACGAACGACCCAGTGTTCGTCCTTGAGTAGTTGAATCAAAGTAGAGACAAGATCGGTTCCTAATCCTCCAAAAACTTCCGCTAAATAGGCACGAATGACCCAATTATCGTCTTGAACCGCTTCTTTTAACGTTTCTCGGATATTTTCACTCTCTCGTCCCAAACTAGAAAGGGTACTGACCACTGTCTTTCTGACGTTTTTATCTTCATCTTTCAGAACTTGAATGAGTGCGAGAATAGCGATTTCGGCCGATTGTCCGAGTTTTCCTAATTCAGAAATACTCCGAATACGAATTTGTGGGTTAGCATTTTTAAAATCTTTCGCAAGTTGAGACACCCGTTGCTCAATAGGAATTTCTTTTTGGATTGCCAGTGGTAGTGGCAGTGGCAGTGGCAGAGATGTTTTGGCGATATTTCGAGTCTCTGATTTTGGGGAGGGCCTCGGAGAAACTTGGACTTTGATATTCGTGGAAGAGAGTTCTTCAAAGTCTTCCCCTTCTTTTTTCTTCGCCAAAACACTAGAAAGTTCCTTAATGAGTTCTGTCATAGAGGCATAGCGTTTCGCAGGATCTTTAGAAAGCATTTTTAGGATCATTTGCTCTAACAGGGGCGGAAGATCAGCCACTTTTTCCGAAGGCGGTTTAGGCGCATCATGAAGGTGTTTCATCATAATTTCTGTCAGAGAGAACCCTACAAACGGTTTTTGTCCGGTAATGGCATAATAAAAAGAAATGCCTAAAGAGTAGATATCGGTACGCCAATCGACTTCTAATCCGTTACACTGTTCTGGAGACATAAAATAGGACGTTCCAATCACTTTTCCGAAGTTGGAAATGGAGGGTCCATGAAGATCTTGCGCAAGGCCAAAGTCAGTAATTTTGGCCTGCCCCTTTGTGGGCATCATAATATTTTCAGGCTTTACATCACAATGAACAATATTTTCATCATGAGCGGCTTGCAATCCTTGAGCCACCGCTCGAATAGTTTTAGTCGCGCGTATCCAGTGAATAGAGCCTTTTTGCTGAATTTCGCTCTCAAATGTGTTCCCGTCAATAAACTGCATCACCAGATAATAGCGTCCTGATTTTTCTCCGACATCTTGCACACGTACCACATTAGGATGATCAATACGAGCAATGGATCTTGCTTCTTGATAAAAACGGCTCACCATTTCAGGATTTACGGAGTTGGGTGGAAGCAATTTTACCGCCACTCTATTTTTTAATCCTAAATGTTCTCCGAGATAAACAGAACCCATTCCTCCCTGCCCAATTTTTCTAAGAATTTGACAACCTCCAATCACTTGCCCAATAATGTCCTCTGAAGCGGAAGATTTTTCGGAAGTTTTAATTGTAGACGACGCCGGTTTTCCTGAGGAGGGAGAAAAAAGAGTCGCCGAGGCCGTTTTTGAAGAGGGTGTCGTTTCTGAGGGAGAACTGCGAATAAATGCGGGTGAACTCGAAGCGGAAGCCAGTTCGATATCTCCTCCACAATAGTCACAGGTGTATCCAGAGGGAATTTCGGGTCCAAGAATTTGTGTTTTGATTTGGCAGTTTTTACAACGAACCAAAATATGTTTAACTAATAAAATTTCGTATCGAGTTTGATTCAAAAAATTTAATTCTTTGAGTAGTTGGAGCAAGGTAGAGCCTCGTTTAAGACCTTCGCGAATCGAAGCGTTTCTCAAAATTTCTTGAAACTGTTCCGTCGTTAAAAGTTTTTCAGAAATCGCGAACTGACTCAATCGGATATCATTTTGCGAGAGAATCCCTTTCGGGTTATTGGACGGAGGTGTTTGACTCAAAGAGGCCGGAGGAATAATTTTGAGTTCTCCTTGACACCGAACGCAAGTGGTTCCTGAAGAAATTTTTGGGCCTAAAATCAAGGAGCGTTCCGCGCAGGAAGTACATTGAATAAGAATATGCTTAGCGAGAAGACGTTCAAAAATTTCTGGGGTAATATACGTGAGTTCTTTTAAAAGAACCAATAAAGGAACTCTTTGCTTTAACGCTTTTTGAGCCTTAGAATCACGAAGGATATCCTGGAGTTGTTGAGGAGTGATCAACTTTTCTGCTAGCGCCAACTGACTCAAACGAATATCATTTTGAGATAACATGAAGTTCCTATTTATTATTCGGGTAGAGTTTTTAATCGTCGTTTCGCGTCTTCTTTTTCAACTTTATTTTTACTTTCTTCCATGGCCTTTAAATACCATTGTTTGGCTTTTTCTTTTTTTAGAAGCTTCTCCTGATAAATTTTTCCGAGTCGTAGCCGAATATCGAGTTTCGTTTCTGGATTAATCTCATAGCATTTTTCAAGAATTTTAGCCGCTCCGTCCCAGTTATTTTGCTCGGAATAAATATTTCCTAACTCATTCGCGGCCTTTTCGGCGGAAGTAGAATAAGGATATTGATCGACAATTTGATGAAAGGTGCGAGTGGCTTCTGAAAGATTTCCGGCTCCCCAAAAAGTGACTGTTTTGGATGCATTAAAGGCGTTACATGCTTTTTTCCAAAGTTCGTTTGCTTCATAAATTTCTTGAAGAACGAGGGGTTTGGGAATAGGGACTTCTTCTTTAATGATTTCCGTAGGCTCGTGAATTTCTTCTTTTTTAAAGGAATACTGGGTGGTATAAATGAGTGGAGAAAGTAAATAAGCGTTTTCAAAACTTTGTAATTCAAATTCTGCGAAGAAATCTTCAGCCTCCGGTTTAAAGAGGAAGACATAAAGATAGCTACTTTTAGCGCGAAGTGGAATTTCTTCAAACCAGAGTTGTTGACCCATTTGTTCTTTCCAAGAAATCGATTGCTGAAGATATTCCAGTGAAACACTTTGTCCTGGGACTTTTGAAACGACTTGCTTTAAAGAGGCTCCTAAAATTTTTCCTGAAAATCTTATTCCGGTACTCTCTTGTTCACTTTTGTTTTCTACCAGAATCTTTAGTTTAAATTCATCCGCTTTCCATTGTTCTAAAACGCGTGGCGATTTCAAGATTTCTTCCCATTCGTGGGAAATGTGGAGTGGCACTGAAATTGGGTTGGAAATGGGTTTGGCGACAACAATTTTTTCCTTGAGTTGTAGCTTAGTTTTGGCTTGTTCATAGGAAATCTGAACGGAATATTCCCCGGGTTCGGTCACCCGATAAAAATTCTCGAAAAACTCTCCTTGATCAGACGAAAAAGTTAAATACTTATTCGCAAGCCTAAATTCTTGCTGATCTTTAATTTTATAAACACGAAGGCAGAGGAACGAATTCGGATACAAATTTTTTTGAAAGAGTCGAAGTTCTAAAAATTCCTTTTCCTGAAGCCCTTTCAAGAGGGTTTTCATCGAAGGGAGATATTGCCCTTCCGGATACTGTTGCAGATAGGCTTCGCTTTTTTGTTGAGCTTCGACAAAATTTTTGGACTCTCGAACCCGATTTTGAACCTCCTGAAATAATTTTAATTCGGTATATTCTTCCTGAACCTTTTTTTGATAAACTCCGGTGGAATATTCTTGGAGATATTGTTCATAGCGTTCGCGTTTGTGCTTTAAATCATCATATTCAAGAAGAGCGTTAAAAAATAAGGAAAATTCTTTTTCCTGAGGTTGAACTTGTTCTTGTTCTTCAGGAAAGATTTCCGTTTGTTTGGCATAATTTTCAAATAATAATTTTAGTTTTTCGTAATTTTCTTCTGCTTGAAAATGGTTGAAATCGACGAGAAATTGTTGAACTATTTTTTTGGAATGAAACCGTTTGGTGAAAACGTCTAGTCGATCCTGCTCTGTTGGCTTTAAATCATAAAGATGGGCTTGATCCAAAAGGGGGGGCATTTTGGAAATATCGCCATGAATGTTTGACTCTAGGATTTTGAAGTAGTCTTGAACCGCTTCTTTTCTCACGGTTTCTTGCAATTCTTCAAGCTGAAAATTAGGGTAGCGATCCGCAAATTGTCTCGATTTTTGATAGGCACCGAGAAAATTTTGTTGGGATCTCTTTTCCTGAATGATCGATTGCGCCTGTTCTCGTAGTATCTTTTGTAAATCTGGATAACGAGAAATAAAGGCAATGGCTTCCGCTTTCTCAAGTTTTCCGAACGAAAGAAGAAAAAAGTGAGTCATTTTTTCTCGATTTGTAAATTCTTGATCGTTAGGAAACTGCTCCAGCGCTTTGAAACAAACGCGAATCACTTCTCTCAAATTTACTTCTGCTTGATAAAGTTGAATTTCTTCCTGATAACTCTTCTTCAACTGCTCGCGCCATTCTTGATTTACGAGGGGTTCGTTCTCTGGCTTAATTTGAGCCAAAATTAATTCTTGAACCGTAAGAAATTTTTTCTCTTTTAGCAGTTGTTGAATTTGCTCTAGTAATAGGTCTTTCCAAGGTTTTTCTTTTTTATGGATTTGTGTGCTATTGTCTCCGAGATCGGGATTGTCTTTTAGAGCAGAACGATTCTTTTGGAATAAAAAGGAGTAAAGAAAAATGCCGAGTCCCAATAGGAGCACAATGCTTAGTGTCTTAAAGAAGAGTATATGCTTCTTTTTCGCAGGAGTTTGACTCAGAAAGACTTTAAATTGCTGTGTCTTATGATGGGTCGAATCTAAAACCGCTTCGAAAAGGCCGGAATCTCTTTTTTGAGGAATTGGCAAAATATCGTTCGTCTGTGTAACAGATCGGATCTTCCCCGATTTAAACGATTCTCCAGAGATCACTATTTGTAAATCACTTAAGAGCCCGTCCATCGAGAGATAACGATTCTCTGGCGATTTCTGGAGCATTTTTAGGACAATATAGTTAAGCGAAAGGCTGATCTCTGGATTTAATTGAGGAAGAGGAATCGGTTCGTCATTGACGTGTTTTAAAAGAATCGAAGGCACATTATCTGCTTCAAAAGGAAGCTTTTCTGCAAGTACATAATAAAAAAGAACTCCCAACGAATAGATGTCTGAACGTGTGTCGGCAGAGTTTCCGGTACAAATTTCGGGTGGCATGTAGTCAGGAGTTCCAAGAATTTGGCCCTCAGCGGTTAGTTGTGAACTATATTCGTCCGTAACTTTAGCCAGACCAAAATCGGCTATTTTCACTTCTCCGAATTTGGAGATCAAGACATTATCGGCCTTGATATCCCGATGAATAATATTTCGTTGGTGAGCAAACGCTAAACCGGACGCGACTGCATAAAGAATTTTTAGTTTTTCCGATAGTGATAGTTTTTCTTCGGTTACTTTTTTTCGAAGTGTAATTCCTTCAATATATTGCATCACAATATAGGTAGCGTTTTTTGTGGTTCGAACATCATAGACCTGAACAATATTCGGATGTTCTAACTGAGCCGCAGAACGAGCCTCTCGAAAAAAACGCTCCACAAGCTTCTGATTACGTGCCATCTGTGGAGGCAAAATCTTGACCGCTACTTTTTTAGATAAAGTTAAATGTTGCGCCAGATAAACGCTTCCCATTCCTCCAGCACCAATCTTTTGCTCTAAAAAACAAACGTCAAGAGTTTGGCCACTTAAATCTTCTTCCTCATAAGAAAAAAAAGAAGAAGCTTCATTCGGTTTGGAAGAGAAAGTACTATTCCCCATCTCGGAAGGAAGAGAATTTTGGCTCGATTCTGGAATAGGTGAATCCATAAAATTTAACTTGTTCAAGAGGATCTGATTTGCAGTACAAGAAGCGAAATCCATTTTAACCGAAGTTCAAAAAAATGTAACTATTCTCGTAAGAACACTTCCGTTAATTGTAACTTTTCGTAACAGTGTAATGAATCAAGATTCATTTTCTACCCCTTAAATCAGAAAAAAATATTTATAACTGACACCCAATAAATATTTTAGATACGTAAATATTTTTTGGAACTATATTTGCTTATGAGTCTAAGATGAACAATAAAAATTCCATTCAATTATTAAAGAGCAACTTTTGGGAGCAAGGTATGCAACTCAAAAAAAGGCAAGGATTAACAGAATACATTATTTTACTTGCATTGATGGCAATCGCTTTAGTCTTGGCGGTAGCCGTCTTTGGATCTAATCAAAAAGCCTTCAATCAAGCCGCAAATGGCACGTTTAAAGATGGACGAAAATTCACTGAAATGGCGGATGCTAAAGCGTTTGATGATACTGGAGAAAACGGTCGTCATCGAACAGGCCTCTTGAAAGGAGAAGCTGGTGGATCAGGTAGTGGCGGAGACGCCCAAAAAGCCAATAACTGGAAACAACAACAGGATAAAAAGAAACAACAGGCCATTACTTCTCTCGATCAAAATGGACCCAATTCTCCTAAAACACAACAAGCACTAAAAAATTATTACAGCTCTTTCGACGATCCCGAACAACTCGATGAAAAGAAAAATTTTGACTCTTGGTATTCTTCGGGAGGCGCTTCCGCTACTTCTTCTGGGAGTTCTTCGTCGGATTCTTCAGGAACAGGAACCTCAGGAACTTCAGGAACCTCAGGAACTTCAGGAACCTCAGGAACTTCAGGAACAGGAACCGCTGGAACTTCAGGAACCTCAGGAACTTCAGGAACAGGAACCGCTGGAACTTCAGGAACCTCAGGAACTTCAGGAACATCAGGATCAGGAACATCAGGATCAGGAACATCAGGATCAGGAACATCAGGATCTTCAGGATCTTCAGGATCAGGAACATCCGGGACCTCAAGTGCCTCTGGTGCGCCTCGTTCTCCTATGAGTGGAAGTTCTTCTTCAGGTTCGTCTTCTTCCGCTACTTCTTCTCCTAAAACAGGGACAGTCACCGCAAGTGTTTTAAATGTTCGAACGGGTCCAGGAACTGGGAATGCCGTATTGAGCACCATTACAGAAGGTTCAACTGTTTCGATTCTGGAAACTAAAAATGGTTGGAATCGAGTAAAGCTTTCGGATGGTTCGGAAGGTTGGGTTTCTGGCGATTATATCGCTCCTTCTCGCTCTGTAACCGTGACCGCAAGCGGATTAAATGTTCGTACTGGTGCTGGAACAGGGAACTCTGTGATTACCACTATTTCTCGCGGAACACCTTTAAAGGTATTAGATTCCAAAGGAGATTGGCTCAAAGTAAAACTTCCGGATGGTAGAACCGGTTGGGTTCATAGTAGTTATGTTTCTGGTGGAGGATCGGGTTCTTCAGGTTCTTCGGGAAATGCTTCCTCAGGCTCTCCGGTTACAGGAAATATCGATTGGTCGAAAGTTCCAGAACCCTACAAGGCATGGATGCCTTATGTTATGGAGGCCGCTAAAAAATATAATGTTCCGCCAGAGGTCATCTTAGGTGTAATTTCTCGTGAAACAAATGGAAAAAACATTCGTGGTGATGGGGGGCATGGACGTGGTTTAATGCAAATTGATGATCGTTGGCATCAGTCTTGGTTGCGAACTCATCAAGAAGGCATGGACCCCAAATCTAATATTGATTACGGAACCAGTATTTTAGCCGCAAATTACAAAAAATATAAAGATTGGCACAAAGCTCTTGCCGCCTACAATTCTGGACAAGGCAATGTAGATAAAGCGCTACGGCAAGGATTATCTCCAGATCATTATACCGCTCATAAAAATTACGGAGCCGATACTCTAGAACGTACTAAATATTTTAAAGGATTTCTGAAGCCAACCAGTTCGGTGAGTTCGACACCGGCTTCTAGCACCGCTTCTGTTTCTACCGGGACCTCCAAACCCAAACTTAAAACTGGGACGGTAACCGCTTCAGCTCTGAATATGCGTATGGCCGCTGGAACAAGTAATCCTATTCTAAAAACAATTCCTCATGGAACCACAGTCACTATTCTGGAAACAAAAGAGGGTTGGCACCATATCAAACTCGGAGACGGCTCTGAAGGGTGGGTTCATGCGGGTTATGTCAGTACTTCTGGAAGTACTTCTGGAGGAGGCGCTGGAACTAAACCTTCAACAGAATCTGGCTATAGTGGATCTTATAATGGCTCAACTCCAGCACGGGGAACCACCGATACTCGCGCGGCACTTCCTTTAGATCCTCCGGCCACTTCAACAACCGCTTCTCGAAGTGTTTCTCGCTATAATGATGTCATTAATCAATTTGCCGTTGGCGTTAATCCCCGTTATGCTCGCCGTAATGGGAATACCTATTGTAATATTTTTGTCTGGGATGTGACTAGCGCGATGGGCGCCGAGATTCCTCATTGGGTCAATAATTCCGGTGATGCGGTGGGTGTCGGAAAGGGCCATGAACTCAATGCGAACGCAACGAATGATTGGTTGCACCATAATGGCTCGTCAAATGGCTGGCGAAAAGTTTCTGCCGCAGAAGCTCAAACTCATGCGAATACCGGACGTCCTTCCGTAATTTCCTGGAAGAATGCGGGTGGAATCGGACATATTGGAATCGTTCGCCCCGGAGAAGTGACTTCTCAAGGTCCCGCATTAGCACAAGCGGGCGGTAAAAATTTTAATAGTGGTCATGTGCGCGATGGATTTGGCGGTGCCGCCGCAAGTTCGGAATATTGGGTACACGATTAGTTTTTAGATCATCTACCCTCAAAAGAAATCGCTTTTGAGGGTTTTTTCTTTAGGCATACCTCTTTGGCTTGGAGTTGTTTATGAAATTCAGAAAGCAAGGACTTACTGAGTATATTATCTTACTGGCGTTAATGGCGATTGCTCTAGTTTTAGCGATCGCTGTTTTTGGATCCAATCAAAAAGCTTTAAATCAAGCGACAAACAGCACATTTAAAGATGGACGAAAATTCACTGAACTGGCGGATGGTAAATCGTTTGATGATACCGGAGAAAACGGTCGTCATCGAACAGGCCTCTTGAAAGGAGAAGCCGGTGGTGGTAGTGCTGGAGACATCCAAAAAGCGAATAACTGGAAGCAACAACAAGATAAAAAGAAACAACAGGCCATTACGGCTCTCGATCAAAATGGACCTGATTCTCCTAAAACACAACAGGCACTAAAAAATTATTATAGCTCTTTTGATAATCCTCAACAGCTTGATGAAAAGAAAAACTTTGATGCTTGGTATGCTTCTGGTGGAGCTTCTGCATCTTCTGGGACAACTTCTGGTAGTGGTTCCACAAACGGAGGATCGACAACTTCTTCTGGGACAACTTCATCTGGAAGTACAGGTGTTACATCCACTTCAACCGGGTCGGCTTCAGGAGTTTCGGGGACAACTTCAGGGAATTCTTCTTCTGGAGCAAGTGCGGGTTCTACGGGTTCTTCTTCTGGATCAGGAAGCGGCAGTGGCACTTCGGGAAGCGGCAGTGGCACTTCGGGAAGCGGTAGTG
>CAZHAR010000041.1:23804-47616 GCA_964530615.1 uncultured Planctomycetota bacterium
GGAAGCGGCAGTGGCACTTCGGGAAGCGGCAGTGGCACTTCGGGAAGCGGTAGTGGCACTTCAGGAAGCGGTAGCAGAGTAACTCCTAGGGCTATCGTTGGAAACGTCGCTTCAGATGGAAATACCTCAGCTACTTCGGGCGGTATTGCTAGCGAGAACTCTGCAACAACCTCTCAAACAGGAGTTGTGAGCACTTCTTCTCTTAACGTTCGTAAAGAGGCCGGGACTCAAAATGCGATTTTGAAGAAAATTTCAAAAGGAACCGAAGTTACCATTCTTGATAAAAAGGTTATTGGTGGAATTCGTGGTGGAATTTCTCCAGATTTGTATGGTTCCGCGGAAAATTTTTCTTCTTATAACACGTTTTACGCGGCGGGCGAACGATGGTCTGATCCAGATACGGATCGCGGGAAAAGCTCGACAGATGGTGGAACGAGTAAAAATTATTATGGATTAAAAGAAGACGGGAAGAAAGAGGGCGATTTCCGATATGCGACTCCTGCAACGGTGGGCGTTGTCGCGGTCGATCCGAAAGTAATTCCTTATGGTTCGATTATTGAACGAAAAGACGCGAATG
This sequence comes from uncultured Planctomycetota bacterium, assembly GCA_964530615.1. Taxonomy (GTDB): domain Bacteria; phylum Planctomycetota; class JBBTDB01; order JBBTDB01; family JBBTDB01; genus JBBTDB01. The sequence goes on from CAZHAR010000041.1 coordinate 24,382, forward strand.
GCAACATTTTAAGATTTATCGCCGGAGATACGGGAGGGGCGGTGAGAAATCGTGATGCCGCTATAGAACATGGAAGTGATCGTCCGGTGGTGGATATTTTCTTACCTCAAAAAGAGTGGAACAAAACTATTTCTGAAGGAGAAGATACATTAACGATTTATCGATATAAAGGGAGTAAACCGTATGCCTCTCTTACCAATGAAGAAAAGAATGCTCTTTTTAAGGGGGTTGTTGTTGGGGCAGATACCACGAAAGTAGTGGGCGGGGATGAATGGTATAAAGTTCGTCTTGCGGATGGTTCGGAAGGTTGGGTTTCCAGCAAACATCTCAAGGTAAAGCCAGCGGAACCTTCAATTCCTACGAAAACTCCAACGGAAGTAACTCCAACAACGCCAACCACCTCCGAACCGGTAGTGGAAACACCTCCCTCAACGCCAGTGACAGAAGCACCTCCTGCACAGTCTACTGAACCTGCGCCCGCTACGGATGTTCCTCCTTATGTCGGATCGTATGACGGGACAACGGCCGCTTCAGAAACAACGAACACAAGCGCATGGATTCCTGTGGATGCTCCAGTTTCTTCGGACACAACAAATCGTAGTGTTGAACGATATAATGATGTGCTTAATCAATTTGCGGTTGGAGTGAATCCTCGTTATGCGCGTCGAGAGGGGAACACCTATTGTAATATTTTTGCTTGGGACGCGACACGTGCGATGGGCGCAGAGATTCCTCACTGGGCGGATAGCGAAGGAAACGCGGTAGGTGTAGGAAAAGGAAGCGAACTCAACGCAAATGGCGTCAATGATTGGCTCAATAATCATGGAAGCACGAATGGTTGGAGACTGGCGACGGCGGAAGAAGCTCAAACCAACGCTAATCAAGGACGTCCGGCGGTGGTTTCATGGAAGAATTCAGGGGGAATCGGACATATTGGAATGGTTCGCCCGGGAGAAGTGACAGAGGAAGGACCCGCATTGGCTCAAGCGGGAGGTCGAAATTTTAATGAAGGGCATGTCCAAAATGGATTTGGATCGGCAACTTCTGAATCCGAATATTGGATTCATGATTAACGGTTTTTAGTTTTGATTATTTGGGATAACCCAAACAAAAGGACTCTTTTGTTTGGGTTATCTTTTTAAGGAGAGGAGGGCTTCTCCTAAACGAATCGCTTGTCCTTCTTGGAAATGCATCTGAAGATTTTGATGAGGAAACAACAAAATGATGGTGGATCCCAGTTCAAAACGTCCGAGTTCATCTCCTTTTTTTAAGGAAACCGGATCTGAAAAGGTTTGTTGAAAAGGTCGCCGAACAAAACGATTGGTTTGGAAGGAATGAAAGGTAACCGCAATACGACCCACGTTCATGGCTCCGACTTTTACGAGCGCGATTTCACCGAATTCTGTTGTGGAGAGGTAGGTTACGAGACGTTCATTTCTAGGAAAAAGGTTTTCAATGGAATGAACCGCAAGCGAATTTACTGGAAAGAGGGTTCCCGGAATATATTGAAAGAAAGAGATTTGAGATTCAACGGGGGTATGAATGCGGTGATAATCTTTAGGAGAGAGATAGATTGTAAGATAAAAACCTTGTTGATATTGACTCGCTTTGAAGGGGTTATCAAGCAAATCGGTTAAGGAATAGGATTTTCCTTTGGCTTGTAAGAGTTGATGCTCCTGATTGATAGGACCAAAACAAGAAACAAACCCTTCTACGGGCGAACCGAGGGTTTGGGGATCTGAGGGAAAAGGGCGAGTTTCTGGTTTAAGTTTTCGAATAAAAAACTGATTTACATTACGAAAAGAGGAAAGCGGTTGTTCAACATCTTGGATATCGACTTTGTACCACCAGATATAAATGTGAAAAATAAAGAGATTGAAGGGGTAAAAGAGTGGGACACGAGCGAAGAGCCAAGTACATTTAGAGATAAAAATTTTTGGAGAAGTGCGATAGAGAAAGAGAAAAAATGAATTCATAATCGGTAAACAAAAAAGGATACTTTTGAAAAAGTATCCTTAGGCTTTCGAGTGAATAAGTTTAAATATTTAAAAACTCAGGGCGGAGGGCTCTTGCTAAGGGGCCATCTTTTTTGGCAAAACGGGAATAGCCTGGATTACCATCAGAAGAAAGCGTTGCGTAGCAGATACCACCGATATTCAGAGTAACTGATTTTCCTTCTTGGGACCAGACAACTTCGATCTGATTTTTATCTACAGGTCCGTGTGGAGCGGGATCAATTACATATTCAGTAGGATTAAGAAGAGGACGTCTTTTTTTAGAAGGTTTCCAGTAGGAAGTTTTGGGAGCATTTAAACGATTATACACCCAGACATCGTTTAAAATTTTGTTGTGTTCTGGATCAATGATGTAGAGGTAAGCGGTACGTCCATCATCATCAAATACAGCATCCAGACCACTCATACGATTTCGAGATTCAAACCAGATCGTTGAGTCAATTTCGATTTCCACGGCAGTACCCTTTTCTCCAAATTTCTGAGACTATTTTATTACAGAAAGCAAACTCAGAAAGGACTTAATGAACCAAAAGGGTCTTAAATCTTTCTTAAAAATTTACATTTCTGTGTATTTTATTCGACTTTTACAAATTGAAAAATTGCTATAAGAAGTTGTTATCCAAAGAAATCCCATATTTTTAAGTGACCTTTTGCTTTTGGCGTTTCAAAATTTAAAAAGTTAGAAGCAAAAGAATTTTTAACTGAAGAAGATAAAACAAAAAAACTGAAAAAAATTACATCAAATTTAGATTTTTAACGGAGAAATAAGATATTTGTTTGAAAATTTTTTAACTGTCCTAACAAAATTTATGTTCCCTCAAATTTAATTTGATAAAGAATACACTATTATACGCTGATTTAGGACAAAAACTTCCTTCTGAAAAAAAATTAAAAGTCAAAACGACTTTTCTAAGCACAATATTATTCTATGGCACGTAATTGTACTCGCCATCGTTTAAAAAGAAAAAAAAATATTTCCTAAAAAGAAAAAAAAACAGTTCATCTATTTATAATATTTTCATTTACATAGAGTTAAAATTTAAAATTAAAAAGAAAAAAAAACGTTTTTAAGAAAAAATTTGATTTTTATTTAGAAGAAACCGATAGAAGCTTGATCTAGATTTGGAAAGAATGTTATAATTTTTTTTTCATGAGAAATAAAAATGAGCTAATCAGTATAACTCTTTAATTTAAAATAGAATAAGACAGGTTTTTATGTCTGAACTCTTCAAAGAATTTTGGTATTTCGTAAAACAAGAAAAAAAATGGTGGCTCATTCCGCTCCTTTTAATCTTGTTGCTACTGGGTAGTTTTATTTTATTTGCTGAAACTTCTGTTTTAGCTCCATTTATTTATCCTTTCTTTTAATCCAGAAAAGATATTTCGGGAACGAATTTCTTTGGTTGCTTTCAGGAAAACGAGCACAAAGATGCGTATTTTCTTTTGGCTTTTCTCGTTATTCGGAGGTCTGGTGGGTTGTAGTACCACTCCTGCTGAAAGCAAGCCATTTTTACTTCAAGCCGCTCATCTCCAAAAAATATCCAACTGGCTTTCTATTCACTATGGAGAAGTTCGGCTCCTTTATTTTTGGGTTAGTTATCATCGGAACTGCGTCCCCGATTTGTTGGTATTGAATCAAGTTCAAACTTTATTCCCCTCCAACCAATTCAGCTTGTTAACCATTAATTTAGATCCAAATGGAATTATAAATCTCAAAACTCTTATCGAAAAATATCCTCTAAAATTTCCTGTTTTGATTGGAGGGGAAGATATTTGCAGTATTTACCATATTACTGCACTTCCCAAGTTAGTTCTTTTGAACCCTCAAAATCAATGCGTCTTTGAAGCAGACGGTTCTATTTCTTTGGAGATACTTAAACAGCAAATTCAATCTTACCTTCCCTCTAAATAATTTCTTCTTGAAAATTATGAAAAAGAAGCGACTTTTCTTCTCGCTGATTCTATTTTTTTTCTGGCTCTATTGTCTTTATTTGGTATATCAATCCACTTTGTCACCCGTTCCTACGCAGCCGTTTTTTTCTGAAATTAAAGCACAAAATAAAGGGCAAGATTCTACTCCTTTTTTGCCCGGAGCCGTGAATTTTACCCAAAATGAATCCTGCCAATCCTGTCACCCTGAAGTGTATCAAGAATGGCTCTCTTCTTTTCACGCGAAATCTTGGAGCAATCCGGATTTTCAAGCTCATTTAAATCTTTATCGCGCAAATGAATGTCTTGCTTGCCATATTCCTGAACCCCCTCTTTTACGAAAAGAGGGTCCGCTTCAGTTCCGGAATGACAAAATGGATTCTGGCATTTCCTGTTTAACGTGTCATTTGGCTCCTCAAGGAATAGCTTCAGTCAAGGATTCTTTAACCAATGACGCTCACTCTGTCCTAAAAAATTCTGATTTACAAGAAGATCGTCTTTGCTTGGAGTGTCATCAAAGTATTGGAAAAACATTTCTTCAGCATAAGCAACCCGATCAAACTTGTCGTGGGTGTCATATGCCTGAAATCGTACGCGCTTCTCAAAAAAAAGGTTTTTCCCATCGGCTTCTGGAACGAGATCTTCCACAATTCATGAAGTCTGTTTTGGACGTAGAACTTCAACAAACTCCTGAAGCCTTTTCGATAACCATTTCCAATCCTAGCATTCCTCATAATATTCCCGGAGAGCGACACTTTCGAATCTTGTTACTCTTTGTAGATATCTGGAGCTCCGATCAAAATTATCCTCTGGCCTCTTATCGGGAAGTCATTAAAGATATTTCGATGTTTCGGAAAGAAACTCTCCAAGATAAAATCCAGCCCGGACAAAAAATTAGTTATCGTTATTTCAAACAATTCGGGGGTTATGCTCGTATTCGTCTAGTTTATAAAAGGTTTCCCGGAGATCTTGATTCCGAAGGACTAGAATTAAAGCACCTTACGCTGGAGTTTAAATCGTGAAGCGAGATAAGCAAAGAAAAAAGAAAAACGAGGTTCTTGTTTTTTTTCTAATTTTTTTCAATGTATGGGGTTGTGGCTATTTCTCGTCCTCTGAGCCAGAAAAAAAAACGGATTCTGCTTCTGAAAAAAAAGTGGAGGATTCCATTCCAGTACGGATCACTAAAGCCAAACTGGGCTCTATTTCCAATTATTTGGAAGCGAGTTCCATCATCGAATCCAAATTTCATGTGGACGTTTATCCAAAAATCACCGGAGAAATTTTAAAAGTTTGTAAAGAGGAAGGACTCAGCGTTCAAAAGGGCGAAACCTTAGCCGAAATTAATCCGGGGACAATTGTGATGGATCAAGAAGAGACCCACCTCCTCTTGAAAGAACTCCAACATCAATTGGAACTTCAAAAAATTACTGTACAAGAAACCATACAAAAGCAAGAGTCGGGTCGTTTTCAGGTCAAAGAACTCTACGAAAAATGGGTGGATACTCAATCAAAAACAAAACAAGCGGAAAAAGATTTCTCTCGTTCCCAAACCATGCTTCAGAAAAATTTGATTAGTGAAGAAGCTTTTGAAGACGCTCGCCTTAAAAATCAAGAAACCCAATTTTCTCTAAAAATGGCAGAAATTTCGCACGAACGCGCCAACTTTGACTTGAAAACACAAGCTTTGTTAATTGATAAAGCTCAAATCGAAATCAATATCTTGGAAAATAAGATCAAAAAAGCGGAATTGGATCTAAAGCGAGCGGATTTTAAATTAGGCGAAACTAAAATTCTCGCCCCTATTTCCGGAATTTTATCCCAAGCGGATTTAAAGGTGGGACAACAAGTGCAACCTTCTCTGTTAGCGTTTTCTATTATTGATCAACAAAATTTAGAGCTTAAAGTGGGTATACCTGAACGAGATTTGCGAATTCTCAAAAAAGATCAACCCGTGCGTCTTTTCAACGAAATCTTCCCATTACAAGAAAACATGGCTCCCCAAGGAGTGATTAAAGCCATTAGCCCTGTAGTCCAAAAAGAGACAGGAACCGTTAAAGTGACCATTCAGATTTTGGAAGAATACGTGGCGTTATTTAAACCCGGAATGTTTGTCTCAGCACAAATTATCACCGAGTGCCATCCTCAAGCGATTCTGATCCCTAAAAAAGCGCTTCTTTTTGATGATAATATCCCTTTCGTATTTATTCTCACGACAGAAAATCATGCAAAAAAAATAGTTCTTAAGCCAAAAATGCTTGGCTTTAAAGACAAATTTAACTATGAAATTTTGGACCAAATTAAAGCGGAGGATTCGATTATTGTCGTCGGACAATCGGGATTAAAAGAAAATGCCCTCGTTCAAGTCGTTTCTGAAGAATAACTTTTACTAAATATGGCCCCTATGACCGATGCTACTCATTCTGAACCTAATAAAGCTTTCTCTCCCGTAGAAACTCCGCCTCCTCAACTTTTACCTTTAAATCCGTCTTCTCTTCAGGGACATATTGTTTTTGCGGTTCAACGCCCCGTAACCATTTTTATGTTTACTCTCGCTGTCGTTGTCTTTGGTTATGTTTCTTATCAACGGTTAGCTCTAAATTTGATGCCGGATATCTCGTATCCAACACTCACGGTACGCACCGAATACCTTGGAGCTCCCGCAGATTTGGAAGAGTTAATCTCGAAACCCGTTGAGCAAGCATTGGGCGTTATTAATAATCTCATCAATATTTCTTCGATTTCACGCGCCGGAGTTTCGGATGTCGTCCTAGAATTCTCTTGGGGAACCGATATGGACGAGATTTATCAGTCGGTTCGAGAAAAATTGGGCCAAGTTTTTCTTCCCAAAGAGGCCTCTAAACCCCTCATTTTACGCTATGACCCGGCTCTTGATCCGATTTTGCGACTTGGACTTTACGGTACTCTCAATGAATTCGAAATGCGGACCATTGCCGAGGATGAAATTAAACGCCGTATTGAATCGATCAATGGTGTCGCCGCAGTTCGAGTAAAAGGCGGACTAGAAGGAGAAATTCTTATTGAACTTAACCCCAATTTACTGGAAAAATATAAACTCGATATTGCTCAAGTCGTACAACGCCTCCGAGAAGAAAATATTAATGTGGCTTCCGGACGTCTAAAAGAGGCCGACACAGAATATCTAGTGCGTTCGATTAATCAGTTTAAAACCTTGGAGGAAATTCATAATTTAGTCATCATCAAACGGCAAGATCAAAAAATTCGCTTGAGTGATTTGGGAACCGTAAAAACGTCTCACAAAGATCGTGAAGTCATTACTCGTATCAATAAAAACGATTCCGTTGAAATCGCGATTTATAAAGAAGGAGACGCAAATCTGGTTCGAGTCGCCGACACCGTAAAAATCGCTCTTTTCGGAAGTCTCTCTCCAGACGATTCCTCGAAATCTGCGGAAACTAAACCAATCCCCCAAAAAAATACTCCACCGCCTTCAAAAGGAAAGGGGGGCGGAAGAAGTCATGAAAGTTGGGGCGAAAAACCGCTTAATATTATGGATCAACTTCCTGCGGGTATTAAACTCGAAATCCTCTCAGATCAATCCGTTTTTATTAAAAAAGCTATCAATGAAGTCAATAATACGGTGATCGAAGGCACTATCCTCGCCATTTTAATTTTATTTGTTTTTTTGAAAAAAATTTCGTTAACACTGATTATTAGTATCTCTATTCCTATCTCCATTATCGCCACTTTTGCTCCGATGTATATTTATCAAGTCAGCCTCAATATTATGTCTCTTGGCGGACTTGCTTTAGGAGCCGGAATGCTTGTCGATAATTCGATTGTGGTCCTAGAATCGATTTCTCGAAAACGGGAAGAAGGAGAAGATCTTCTGTCTTCCGCGATTCATGGAACCCAAGAAGTAACTGGAGCTGTCGTGGCTTCCACTCTGACCACCGTCTGCGTTTTTTTTCCCATTGTCTTTGTCGAAGGAATCGCCGGCCAAATTTTTAAAGACCAAGCGCTCACGGTTGTTTTTTCGCTAATGGCTTCTCTCATTGTTTCACTTTACCTTATTCCGATGCTGATGACTCGACAATTTATCGGAACGACACAAACTTCTCTTTCCTGGAAACGGTTTTATTCGATTCAAGAAATTCGACACTGGTTTTCTTCCTGGAAACGCTGGAAATTCTTCCTCCTCAGTCCACTTCTTTTGTTGCGTTTTCTTTTGTATTTTTTTTGTGAAATCGTTGGCAAATGCCTTGCCTTTATTTTTTTTATCGCGCTTTGGCTGGTTGCTTTCATCGCGAAAATTTTACAGTGGATCACAAACCCTATTCTGAAAATTTTCTTTTGGATCAGCGATTATTTTTTAAATGGCCTCCATCATCTTTATTCCAAAACTTTACTCTGGACCCTATACCATTCGGGAACGGTGCTTTTGCCACTATTCGTACTTTTTGGATTCTCCTTACAATACGTTCAATATCTGGGCCGCGAACTCATTCCTAATGTGAAACAAGGCGAATTTACCGTCGAAGTCTTTCTGCCGATTGGAACCCCTCTTGAAAAGACCAATGAGGTTCTAAAACACTTGGAAGCCAAGACATTTCAAGAAATGGGAATTGCTTTAATTTCCTCCAATATCGGAGTTCAGAAAGAATCCATCTCTTCTTCAGATGAAGGCGAACATACCGCTAAAATCTATGTTCGCCTCAAACCGGAATACGCGTCTCAAGAAGATCAGATTATTCGTTCATTGTATCAACACTATCAAACAGAACCCGAATTAACGGATGTTAAAATAAGCTACCCTTCTTTATTTAGCGTTAAAACGCCCGTGGAAATCGAAATTCGTGGATATCATTTACAAACCCTAAAAAAAATGACAGAAGAAGTCGTTCTGATTCTTAAACAAACCTCCGGCTTTTATAATATCCGAAGCACTGTTAAACGTGGAAATCCTGAAATACAAATCCAATATAACCGCGATCTCTTGGCCCAATACGGACTTACTATTGAAGATATTTCAAACCGAGTAAAAAATTTTATGGGAGAAGTCGCCACAAAATATAGCGTAAAGGATCAGAGTATTGATGTTTTGGTTCGATTAGAAGACGTAGAAACATTTTCTGTAGAAGAACTAGAAAATTTAGTGGTCACCCCCGGAGTCGATCAACCCAAAAGGCTAAAAGATATCGCAACCATTCATCGCGTCGAAGGTTTTTCGGAAATCCGACGCATTAATCAACAACGAGCCTCGTTGGTGAGCGCTTCTCTCGCAGGAGTCGATCTCTCTGTCGCTGTTTTACAAATCCAACAAAGTTTAGCTAAACTCGATATCCCTCAAGATTTTGAATTTGTGATTAGTGGACAAAATAAAGAAATGGAAGTCTCGCTTGCTTCCCTAAAATTTACGCTTATTTTAGCGATTTTTCTTGTGTATATCATCTTAGCCTCTCAATTTGAATCCTTACTACAACCATTTATTATTATTGTCTCGCTTCCCTTTGCATTCATTGGGGTTGTTTTTACCCTCTACTATTTCTCTATTCCTGTTTCAATTCTGGTCTATATCGGATTGATTTTATTGGCCGGAGTCGTAGTCAATAATGCTATTGTCCTGATCGATTGTGTTAACCAACTTCAAGCGAAAGGGCATTCCCTCCAAGAATCGGTGCTCCAGGCCGGAAATATGCGTTTACGCCCCATTTTAATGACTACCCTCACTACCGTTTTAGGACTACTTCCTATGACCGGTTGGATGTCTTCCGCAGGAGCTGAAGGCGAAGAATTACGCGCTCCGCTTGCGATTACCGTTATTGCTGGATTATCGAGTTCGACCTTATTAACCTTAGTCGTTATCCCTCTGATTTACAGTCTATTAGAGAAAACAAAAAGTATTCTCGGTTTTAAAAATAACACCCTAAAATAAATTTTTTGAAACCTTTCAAAAACGCTCTGTATCTTTAAAGCAAAATTATCATTTCTTTTTGCTTGTTTGAGGGAGAAGCAGAATGTTTCTTAGAAATTCTTCTGTGGGGAATAACATAGAGCGTCGTCACTTCTTGAAACAAATGTGTCTGGGGATGGGTACTCTCGCTACTTCCAGTTTTTTGCCCGCTGTTTTTGCGCAAGAAGAAAAAAATACCCTTCCAGAGTATACGGGTCCTAACATTATTATCGTTCGTTTTGGAGGTGGAGTCCGCCGAAAGGAGACTATTAGCCCTCAAACAACCTATAGCCCTTTTCTCTGTCATACTCTCGCTAAAAAAGGGACCCTCTTTAAAAATATGGAAATCGCTCAACTCGATGGCGTTGAGACGAGCCACGGTCAAGGAACTTTATTTATCCTGACCGGAAAATATGAACACTATGAAGATGTAGATGAACGTTTTCTTGGATCTCGCTTTGAATCTCCGGTTCCGACTCTTTTTGAATATCTTCGAAAAAAATATCGAGTTCCTGAATACCAAACTCTCATTATTAACGGAGAAGATCGCTCCGATGAAGAATTTTATTCCTTTAGTAATCACCCCCTTTTTGGCGTTCAATATCGTTCTACCACCCTCAGTCTTTACCGCTTCAAAACTTATTTACTTCGAAAACAGCTTCAAAGAAATGATTTCCCGGAAAACGTCTATCAGGAAAAGAAAGAACTGCTCTATAAATTGGAATCGCTTGATCTTCGCGTAGACGCTCCGGGACAATCCTTTGAAATTGAAGCCTTTTGGGAACGATGGCGACAGTTTTATGGAGAAAGTGGGCTTGTGAATCCTCGTGGAGATCAATTGCTTACCGAATTAAGTATTCGCGCCCTTCGAGAACTTCGTCCCAAATTGATGATGGTGAATTACAATGATCCCGATTATGTTCATTGGGGCTATGCGTCTCATTATACTCGTGGAATCAGTTTTATGGATCAGGGATTAGAAAAAATCTATTGCGCCGCAGAAGCTGATGAATACTACCGGAACAACACGATTTTTGTCATTGTTCCAGATTGTGGACGCGACAACAATCGATTGATGGCGGTTCCGTATCAACATCATTTTGGAGATCGCACGGCCCACGAAATTTTTTGCCTCGTCGTGGGTCCAAAAGTGCCTCAAGGAAAAGTAGTCGATCGATTAGTTCAGCAAGTAGATGTCGCTCCAACTCTCGGAAAATTCATGGATTTTTCAACTGAATTCGTCGAAGGACAAGTGTTAGAGGAGCTATTCGTATGATCAAACGTCGCCTCCTCTTTTTATGGAACCTCTTGATCGGTGCTCTTTGTTGTCATTCTATGCCAACCGCAGTGCTTGTGATTGGCTGGATGTACCGTCGTATGCAACAACAAATCGTAAAATTCTGGTGGACACAAAGTCCTGTATTTCAAGCCGAAGTCTCTTTTGAACAATGGGTTCAGGAACATCCGGATTTTCAATTTTTGAAAGAGACTCCCCATTGGTTTACGCAACAAACCTTGGGCGATCCCTCCGCGAATATCCTCCGCAGAACTTTCCGCTATTGCTTCCATTCTTTGGGAGAAAATCTCCGTATCGGAATTCAAGGCGTTTTCAATCTCTGGGTTTTAACTGTACCCGCGATGGCGTTTTGGTTTGCTTCTTGGCACATCGGTTGGAACACCTCCTTCAATAAAATCTATGAACAGGCCCCGGTCGGAGTGACGTTAGGGCTTCTCGGTATTTTGTTTTTTATTCTGAGTCTGTTTTACGTGCTACCCGCTCAAGCTCGACAAGCCGTTACGGGAAACTGGCGTTCTTATTATCAATTTCGTATTCTATGGACACTGATCCGACAAAAAGGGATGACCTGTTTTTGGATAGCAGCGGCTTTTTCACTGGCTTCTGTTCCAGTGATGATTTCCCAAATAGCGCCAACCTTTTTTACAAAAGCATTCCCAGAGCTTGATAATATGAGCGATTCAGAACTTTTGGAATGGATCAATCGTTACTTTTTCTGGGTTTGTTTGGGAAGTTTTTTCCTCTATAATCTCGTCCATCTTGCCCTAGCTCGTCTCTATGCTTCTGCTTTCTTAAAGTTACTACGACAGGGAAATCTCTTGGTAAAAGACTTGACCCCTTTTGAACAGGAGCTTTTTAAAAAATTAAAACTGGAACCCCTTCAAGTCTCCCGAAATACTCCGCTCTTGATTGAAGTTTTAAAAAATAATACACGCCGATTAACTTGGATTGGATCCTGTTTTTTAACAGGAATTGTATGGCTCACTTTTGTGATTCAGATTTATCTGTTAGCGTTTATTAACTATCAGCCCTTTCGTACCTGGTTAAATCAACCCCTTGTTCAAATTCCTTGTTTTCGCTATGTTCCGCCAGATTTGGAAGAGTCCGCAAAACTTCAGGAGACAATGCAACATTGAATTTGTTGAAGAATCGAAAAGTGTTTTTATCAAAACTATTTTTCTGAATCCCAAGTGGGGTACCAGTTATACCACTGATTGGGATAACGTCGGATATATTTTTCAAAAATCATCGCCATTTTTGAAGCCGCTTCCGCAAGAATCACTTCTCGATTTTTCCCTCGTTGATGCTCTACCATAAAGGGTTCTTCTAAAATAAGTTTATAGCTTAATCCCTCCAAAACGACAAATGCCGGAATAAGGGGAGTTTGTGTAATGAGCGATAATAAATAAGGGCCAGAGGGAAACCAGTATTTACGATGAAAAAGTTCCACTGCGATCTTTTCGGCTCCAGTCGCACGATCTCCGAGCATTGCCAATACTTCTCCGTTTCTCAAAGCACTTACCATCGTAAGTGCGCTTTGCATCGGAGACTCTTGTGGATCGAGATAAAGCACCCGAATCCCATGAGTCATTCTCACCTGATCACGGTATTCCGCAATTTCGCGGTCCCCGGTTCTCAACGAAATCACGGTTAATGGATATCCTTGAGTCGCAAGATAAATTCCACCGAGTTCCCAATGTCCAAGGTGAGGCGAAAGTAAAATAGCTCCCGTTTTTTTTTGTAAGGCCGTAGTTAAGTGTTCGTTTCCAAGGCTAGATTGGATTAAACGGGAAATGTTTTTCTGAGAGAGGGTTGGAAAATAAAGATAATCAATCAAATATTTTCCATAATTTTGAATGGTCTCACGCGCGAGTTGATGAATTTGCTTCCGCGAAAAATGTCCTTCGCCCAAAATTTGAAGATTGAGCTTGAGTTTTCGTCGAGTTTGAGACATAAGACCAAAAATCAAATAACCCCCGACCCACTCCGAAAGACGATGATTCATCCAGCGCGGGATCAAATAATCAAAAATTTGGATGGGTCTCAAAATGGCGAGACAGTCTGCCCAGGCTCGTTTCCAAAAATGTGTAGGAACGTGTTTTTTCTTTTTGTTCATAGCTCTTTACTGTTGCGTTTGAGAAAAAATAGTTCCTAGAACTAAACAGGAAATTGGATTCTGTCAAGTTTAGAATCTCCAAATAAATTAAAAAACAGGCATTTTTTCGGCGGAACAAAACGGAGAGGAAGAATTCTTAAAGACTTGAGTCGCGCTCGCTTTTTTCTTGTTAGACAGGAACTTTGTCAAAATGGTTAATGTTTTAAAAACATCTATTCCCTGATTAGCAACCGTTTCAACATAGGGAAAGTTCCATAAATTAAGAGTTCGGTTCAATTCTTCGAGATCCATAATGTTGGGAAGGTCTCGTTTGTTATATTGGAAGAGCAAGGGAATCGAATAGAAATTTTTTCCGAGTTCATGAAGATGACATTGAAGCTCTTTTAAAAAATATCGATTTTCTCGCCATTTCTCTATTTGAGAATCAATCACCATCACAATTCCGTCCGCGTCTTGTAGTAAAAATTTTCGGATGGTTTTGGAGGAAGGATTCCCGGGCACACTATAAAGCTGAAATTTGAATCCGTCAGAACTCGCTGAAGTTTTAAAGGACATAAAATCATAAACGAAATCAGAGCTAGGTTGAGTATTGATAGAAAATTTTTCTCCCCGTTTTTCAAAGGGAGTTTGATGAAAAATCGCCTGAAGACTTGAACTTTTCCCACTCTGTGGAGGCCCATAATAAATCACGCGCCAGTGTGTTTTTTTTGAATAGTCAGAGTTTATTTGAGTCATGTCTTACTCCTCGAATGATACCTTTGAACGAATTCACAACAAATCATTTCTTAAAGGAGGGATCATTTCTTAAAGGAGAGATTTTTTAAAGGAGGGATTTTGAGGATGGAAAAATAGGAAACAAAAATTTTTCAAAAAAGGAAGAAATATGCTATAAAGTTTACCCTGAAAAAATGAAAAGGTCGGATCTTTTTTAGCTTTTTTATGATTTATTTGCGTTTTGATGAAGTTTGCCAGGAGGTTTTAGTGAATATCAAAAACGAAAATTTTATTCCGTTTCAAAAAGAAGAACTCATTGAAATTTGCTGTTCCGATGGAAAATTGAACCTAGAACAACAACAACATTTTCGAGATTTTTGTCATATTTTAGCTGGATATTATCATTTCAAATATTTTCACTTTGCAGAAAAACTGAAAAAAGCGTATTTCCCCTTTAATCCTGATCGCGATATTCGTAGCAAACGAACCTTTACTCCTGAACAACTCAAACAGCACGAAAAAGATCTTTTGGAATATCTTCGGAGTACTTTAGAAAAAGCCAACTACGAAGAAGTCTCCCGTGAAGATCTTGATGCCGCCATGAAAGAACGATCCCTCTTTAAAATAGATCTGAACGTTGATTTTGACGATTTTACTCAATTTTTGGTTTTTAAACGTGGGGAACATCCAGAAATCGTCAAGGTGAAGAAATTCTTCCACGAGCAAGAATTGAAATTGATCGATTTTGAACGTGTGGTCCTTTATATTCAGTTTAAAGACGCGGAGTATTTTAAATCCAAGGGAAAGCGAAATTTAATGTTTGAACCGGGGTCCACTATTCTGAAATTGTTCAAGAATATCCCGAAGGCAGATATCGAAATGCTTTTCCCGAATGCCGAAACGAGAATGTCCGGTATTGATAAAGTCGTTATGGGCCTTCCTGCGGGTCTTGGAGCGATCCCTATTTTAATGAAAGCCCTTCCCGCGCTTTCGGTACTGATTGGAATTATTTTAACTTCCTTGGGTATTTGGGAGGTCCATCAGGAAGATTCCAACAAGATGATAGCCACCATTCAGGGATTAATCGGTTTGGGCATTTTAAGCGCGTTTCTTTTCCGTCAATTTATGAGATACAAAAACAAGAAATTAGCTTTTGCCAAAGCGCTTTCAGATAATCTCTATTTCAGAAACTTGGATAATAATGGAGGCGTCTTTTTTCATCTCATCGATTCCGCCGAAGAAGAAGAAAGCAAAGAAGCAATTTTGGCTTACTATTTTCTGATGGTTTCAGAAAAACCGCTCACCGAAGAACAACTCGATCAAAGAGTTGAAACCTGGTTTCAAGAACACCATCAGATTCATATCGATTTTGAAGTCGATGACGCTTTACATAAGCTCCATGAAATCGGGTTGAGCGAAGAGCTAGGTACTGCCTGGACTGTACTTTCTTTAGGAAAAGCAAAAGAACGAATTGATTATATTTGGGATCATATTTTTTCCTATAATAATAAATAATAAACGCTTCTCTCTTAGAAGCCATTTTAAAATAGCCGATTGTCATTGTGAGGAGCTTCAAGGCGACGACACAATCTCCGTAAAATCACGCTTACCGGAGATAGCCACGCTTCGCTTCTAAGGAACTCTTGTTAGAAAGCGCTTTTGGAGGCAGAAAAAATTCTCGATTTTTAAGCAAAAAAAACCATTGTCATTGCGAGCGGAGCGAAGCAATCTCCTGTATGCTTAAATCTTTTGGAGATCGCCACGTCGCCTTGAGGCTCCTCGCGATGACAATAAGATCTGTTTCTTTTGACATCGTCCGCCCTGAGGCGGTTAGGGGCTCGCCATGACTCCTATGAATTTTAAATCACCCTTGATAGAAGAATTTACGGAACCTTTTCTTTTCAGGAATATTCTTATAATAGGAATTATCTTCTCCACATAGTTGTGGGGACCTTGTTGGATCAATTGTCTGAGGAGTTTTATGAAAACGTTCTATTCTTTTCTCTGGATCCTTGTGATCTTTGGCTTTGGAGAGATATTGATGGCTCAAGAAGCAAAACCACTTGTTTCTGTCATTAATTATCCGTATCAAATTTATGCCGCGAATTCGACTAAAATTCATCTCTGCCTTTTTAAACCAGATTTTACTCCCGCGGTTGGTGCAATCGTTACTGTTCAAGGAAAAGAAGTCGGACGGACCGATCTGAATGGAACCCTCATTTTTGATTATCTTCCCGGAGAAAATCAACAACACCTCTTGATCGCGACCTACCAAGAAAATAATCAAGCCTATCGAACCGAAAAATCGTTTGCTTCAAATGCTCGTACCGCCAGCTTTCGCTCAGATCAATTATTTGTTTATCTGGATCGTGGAGTCTATGATCCCGGAAGCACTGTCTATATTCGTTGTCTTGCCTGGGAACTCGAAGGAGAATACCGAACTTTAAAAGGAAAAGAAATTCAGTTATTTCTGAAAGATCAAAAAGGGAAAGTCTATACGGGCGGAACCCTTCATACCAACGACTTTGGAATTGGCGCTTTTTCTATTCCGCTCCCAGAAAATATGCCAGAAGGTTCCTATGAACTTGAAGTCTTGTATGAACAAGCGCGAGAAACCACTCGCTTACAAGTGCGACGATTTAATCCGCCGTCAATTCGTATTGAACATACCCTGAAACGCTATTTGACCCTGAATCAGAAAATTCTGGAGTTTGAAGTCTCACTTTCCTATACCGCTGGGGGACAACCTAAAAAATCTCAATTGGAAGTTCAAGTATTGAACAGGGAGCAAGAGATTTTATTTACGTTACCCAACGTTTCTGCGGATGAAAAAAATCCGAATCACTTTGTTCCCAAATTGACTGAAGCGAACTTAGAGATTATTCGTGGGAAGCTTTCTGAGGAGGCTCCTTTTCTGATCAAGTTAATCGCTAAAGACAGTTTTGGACGAAGCGATGAACTAAAACGAGATGTTGTTTATACCCGAAAACCGTTTACTGCCGTTTTAGAACTGGACAAAGATGATTATCCACAAGGAGAAAAGGTTCAACTTCTCGCCAAAATTATCGATTTGGATGGAAAACCTGTCGCCAATCTTCCGTTGATTTTAAAAATTGAAGCGTGGCCCTTAGAAACTAAAACACAAACCGACGAAAAAGGAGTCGGAACCTTTCATTTTCCAATGGGTGCGGGAACCGCCTCGATGCTTTTGTATACGCCTGACGTTGAATTGCCATTGAGTGAAAAAGAAATTCTGGTGAACCAACCCAAACCGATGACCAGTAAAGCGGAAACACCAAACGTGAAGCAATCCGTCCAGATTGTGGTTGATTTCCATCCCGATTATATTCCTATCGAAAAAGTGGTTCACGTTGATTTTACAGACGCTTCCGGTTCTCTGGTTCAAGCAACGACGATCCCGATTTCGCAAAAAGAAGGAAAGTACATCGCGGAAGGATTGATTACTTCTTCGACGTGGGGCACGATGCTTGCGAATCTCTATTGTTGCGCGATCGCAAAAGCTTCCCTTGAACAAGATAAACCCCTGAGTGTAGAAACTGTCGGATTTATTACCGAAGGCCAAAGAGTGACTTTTTATCCGAATCGAGAAATTACGCTCACGATTAAAGACTGGAAACCCAAAGTTCGTCCGGGAGAGATTGTTCCACTGGATATTCAAACGGATCTTAAAGACAGGGAAGCTTGTTTGGGTGTTGCGTTAGTGGATGAAGCTGTTTTATCTCTTTTAGATCCGCTAGAAAAAACTCCCGCAGATCGTTTTTATAATCCTCAACTCAAGGTGCTATCGACTCAAGGAGCCGGAGTATTAACGTGGCCCGTGGTGGATAGAAATTGGGGAGAACCCTGGCGCGATATTGCTTACAGCGATTGGGGTTTTAAGGCTCCCGGAAATTTTCTGGCTCCAAATACGACCGAGCAAAATTTGGGAGCCAGTTCCGCGATGGCTGAAAAAAAACTAAAAGCTCCAGACGATAGCCCCTCTCCAGAACCCTCCAGCGAAAAAGAACTCAAAAAAGAAGCCGGAGAAATGACCTTTAAAGGTGCTGTTGGAGATGATGATGATGAGGGTAAGAATGATTCGTTTGAGGCTTCTGTCGGTATGAAAGAAAGCGAATCAGCCAGTTCAGCCGCTTTTGCTGATGGAAGTGAAAAAGAGAAAGAAGATGCCGTAAAACATGGAACGCTAAGAGCCCCTCGTCCAAAAGCAGAAAAATCAAAAATGCCGTCGATTACGATCCGTAAAAATTTTCCTAAAACGGCCTTCTGGGAACCGCTTCTGATCACGAAAGACGGACATCATCAGATTATCTTGAAGATTCCGGATAATATTACGACTCAAACTTTAACTGTTGTCGCGAGTGATCAACAAGGAGGCTTGGGACTCGCTCAACTCGATTGTCTGGTCAATCAGGAGTTTTCGATTCAGTCCGCGTTTCCAGCATTAGTGACACTAGACGACTCTCTAACGGTTTCCGCCGTCGTTCAAAATACAACAAATTCTGAACAAATGTGTCGCGTTTCTCTTCAGTCGGAAGGCTTAGAGTTGCTTTCTCCGAAAACAATTGAAGGAAAAGTGCCTGCGGAAGAAATGCACGTTTTTCAATGGCGAATTCGCGCCAAAAATTGTGGAGAATTAACTTATACCGTGATTGCTGAATCCGGCGATTTTGTGGATTCAGAAACGAAAACACTTTTTGTTTTACCTTCAGGTCTTCCGAAGATCACTCAATTTCAACAGACGCTAACCAAGGATCAACCCTGGAAACAAACGGTTCCCGTTTCTGGAGATTCGCTTTATACGGTCGCCACGGTCCATATTAGTTTTCCGAATCTAGTGCCTGCATTACAAGGAATCGACTCGATGGTGCGTTATCCTCACGGATGCGCGGAACAAGTATCGAGTAGCATTTTGTTGAATATCGCGGCTCTAGAATATTTTACGCAACACGCTTATCCTTCCGCAAAAATTCAGGAAGTGCGAGAATTATTACAAGCGGGTTCGATTCGTTTGATGGCGATGGAACATCCTGAAGGCGGGTGGGGTTGGTTTCAGCGAAATGAGGTAAATGTTTATCTGACTGCTTATGTCTTGAGAGCTCTCACAGAATTACGAAATGCCGATTTCGTGGTTTCGGAAGAAACGTTGAAACGCGCCACCCATTCTATTTTGCAACATCGCAATGCGGAAGGGTTATGGAACAGTCAGGGAATTTTCTTCTGGGAAACGACTAATAACGCAACACATCTTCCCTTGTCCGCAGAGCTTTTCCGAATCCTTGTTTCCGCGTATCATCAGTTGAATTTACCTCCAGAAGAACTTCTTGAACTTATTAAGCTGAAAGATCTCATGGTGGCCTATCTTAAAAAAAATCCAGAGGAACCGCTTGGAGTCGCTCATGCGATGTCTGGACTTCTGGAATATGCGGAATGGAAAAAAGAGCCTGAACTTCAGAAATGGGTGCAAAGCCAATTTGATTTTCTGGTACGCCTTCAGAAAAATGGGTATTGGGAACCGCAGTGGTATCATGCCTATGGCGGGAGGGTCGAACTGAATGCCGTTATTTTAGAACTCTTGACTTCCTTTGAATCCGATTCCAAAGAAACTCTGATTCGCAACTGTAGTGCTTGGCTCAGAAGCACCCAGGAAGCGTGGGGGGGATGGCACAATACTATTGGAACTGTTGCCGCTGTTCGAGCGTTATTAAAAGTGACTTCTAGTGAGCAGGAAATTCCATGCCAAGTGGTGGTTTGGGTGAATGGAAAAGAAGTCGCAAAAGTCAATATTCGACCGGAAGATCCCTATCTTACCGCGGTTTCGTTGCGTCATCTGGAAATCAGTCGCTACTTAGTTTCAGGAGAAAATACGCTCGAAGTCGCTTATGGAGGGAACTTAAAAGCGCCTGCTCAACTGGTTCTTAAACAATGGACACGACAAGAACAGGTTGTTGCAAATAACAAATTATCGGTTGAACGAACAAGCTCTTCTCAAGCTTCCCTTGGCGATTTGGTGGGGGTCAAACTTAACTTGAAAGCGCAAGAACTCCTTCCTTATGTGCTCATTACAGAGTCGATTCCGTCCAATAGTCAAGTCGAAATCCGCTCACTCAATGCGTTGCTAGAAAGCAAAAAAATTGCGGATTATAAGGTAGAAAACCAGACTTTGTATCTTTATCTCACGCAGATTCAAGGAGAGCTTCAACTAGAATATTCGATGACTCCGGTGTTAGAAGGAACCGCTTCGTATGCGAGAGGTACGGTCGAAATGATGTATCAACCCACTTTCAAAGTGAGTTATGCAGGAACCGCTTTAAAAGTCGAATAATGTTTTGCTATTTTAATTCAAAACGCTCATACTTTTAGACGTTTCTTTTTTACGATCCAAGGGCAGACTGCGAATCTGCCCTTAAAAAATAATTCTATTTTTTGATAAGAGGTATTTTTTTATGCGAAATTGCTACGGGTTGGTTTTAGTGATTCTTATCAGTTTTCTTTTTCTTGCGTTATCGGCGCAAGAATGGGAAAAATTAGGTAGTTGCAGAGCTAATTTTCAAGGAGATCATGATGTGATTACCGTCACTCATGAAGGAAAATTTGTTGCTATTAAATTCGATGTGGAGGACGCTCGTTTAGAAATGTATAATGTGAAAATTACCTTTGGAAACGGGGAAATTTTCTCTCCAGAGACCCAACTTGTTTTTTCTAAAGAATCCCGAAGCCGTACGATTGATCTGCCGGGAGAATCTCGTGTGATTAAAAAGGTCGAATTTTTTTACCGCACGATGAAAAACAAAAGACAGGAACATGCCGATCTGGATCTTTTTGGAAAACGAAGCGAAGAAAAAAAAGAACAATGGGAAAAATTAGGAACACGTCGTGTTGATTTTCAGAGCGAAAAAGACACTATCGCTGTCGCCACGCAAGAAGGAACTTTTAACGCTTTGCGTTTAGAGGTAGAAGAAGGCGCATTAGAAATGTTCGATGTTCGTGTTCATTTTGCTAATGGCGAAATGTTTTCTCCAGAAACCCGTTTCTACTTTAAAGAAGACACGCGTACGGTTGTCATTGATCTTCCGGGAAACAAACGATTTATTGAAAAGGTTGTCTTTTTTTATCGAAGCGAAGTGAAACGAGCTCCTGCGATCATTCATCTTTTTGGACGAAAAAATGAAACGGAAGAAACAAAAGCTCCTCAATATGAAGGATGGGAACTTGCGGACTCTCGAATCGTGGATTTTCAACTGGAACGAGACAAAATTTCGATTGATAAAGGAAAGATCAGCGCGATTCGTGTTGCAGTAGAAGGGGGCGATTTGGAAATGTATGATATCGTCGTTACTTTCGGAAACGGTGATAAAGTCTCGCCGCCTACACGATTGACATTTGATGAAAATACTCGAAGTCGTGATATTGATTTACCAGGAAAACAACGAAATATTCAAGAAATTTCCTTTTTATATCGGAGTCTTCATCCGAAAAAAGAAGGCAGAGCGACTGTCTATATTTTCATTAAAAGATAATTTTTTTATCTCTATTGTCATTGCGAACGGCAGTGAAGCAATCTCCTGAAAGTAGTACCGTTGCGGAGATTGCTTCTTCGGCTTGCGCCTCATCGCAATGACAGAAAAAGAAACGCTTTTTAATTTGTTTCAGTAATACCACAACGTAATAAATTTCGTTGAGTCAGAGGAGACGAGTTCATTTCATTTGAAGGAATAGAAGTAGAGATAAGATTTTTAGGGATCCAAGAAGAAAAGAGATAAAGTGCCAGTGAATAGTCTTGATATTCTATCGAGGTTGGGATAAAAAACGAGAACCACTCATTAGTATCCGGGTATTTTTTCAAGAGTTGTTGGATAAAAGATTTAATTTTTTCTGTCTCTTTTAAAGCGGGATCTGGACAAGTTAAATAGAAACGAAAGTACTCTTGATCCCAAGAAATATCTTGAGAATGAGTTAATATAAATTGTTCCAATATCGAGAGCGCTTTGGCATATTGTTTTGTATTTTGATAGAGAATATATAAGTTCCAATACACGACTTGTTGCCCAGAGTGATTGTTAAAATAATCGAGCGCTTTCAAAAAATAGGCTTCAGCTTTTTTAGGATCACTATTTGAAAAAGAATAGCCCAAAGTGATATCAATTTCGCCCAAACGAAAATTTTCTTTTTTAAGTTCTAGCAAGTAAAGCTGTGCTTCTTCATAACGTCCTTGCTTACATAATAGCCTTCCTAAATTGAACAGCGTTGATTTATGAATGAGATTTTTTTTCTTATTTTCGGAGTATTCGCGTAATACGTCCTGATAATACCGAATCGCTTCCGGATTCTCTTCTAATTTTTCTGAGATCATTCCTAACATATAAATCGAATATATTTTCAAAGAGAGATAGTTTTCGGTTTCAGTTTTTGGAGAATTTGATATTTTTTGAAAATAAATTTTAGCCCCAGTCAAATCTTTTTGTTTCAAGGCTAAATCAGCAAAAGCATATAAAGGAAGAGGAAATTCAGGGTTAATTTTTAGGGATTCATCAAAAGCTTTTTTTGCTTCTTCAAAATTCCCTTTATCGTAATAGGCTTGTCCCAAATTATAAAAACAAGACGGTTCTAATACATTAAAACGAAGACAGTGAAGCCAAAGACGAATAGAATTTGTCCATGTCATCGATTGCTGAAAAGTCAAAACACATAAAAAAATACAAAGGATTCCTCCAGTGAGGTAGAAGAATTTTATCCTCGGCTTATGGATAAGGTTAATAATCCAGTAAAAAACAAGCGCAATGAATAAAATTAAAAACGGTAAAGGGTGGTAGTTATATCGATCCGCAACATGAGTAATTTTCATATAAGAAGTTGGAAACCATCCCAAAATAGGGCCCGCAACAATTCCAAAATTCCACAAGCAAAATAACGTAAGTTTATCGTAGGGCCGTCTTGAAAAAAATGTAATTTTCAGGAGAAGCAAAAGGAGCAAGAGAAATAAGATACTTGCCCCATAACGTATCCATAAAGAATGGCCTAGAATGGGATTTTTTGGATAAATAGAATACAAATTAATAGGATAAAAAAATTTGGATATATAAAAATAGAACGCTTCGCTCACGGCCGCACTTTTTTCAAAAAAAGTGCGATCGATAATGGATTGAATGCTAGGAGAGAGTTGTTTTTCGCTCTGGATGCTGATTAATCCAAAAGCGAGGGAAAGGAACCATAA
>CAZHAR010000042.1:0-24778 GCA_964530615.1 uncultured Planctomycetota bacterium
AAGGACACGAAGAAGAAAGCAAAAAAACGCAGATTGTTAAAGTCTCAAGAGAGAAAGCAGAAGAATCGAAAATAGAAATTAAAACTGCAGGTTCAGGCATTATAAAAACAACTATCGATGTTATTGGAGAAATAACTTTAGATCCTGAACAGGTAGTTCATGTGGTTTCAAGAGCTTCGGGAATTGTACGCAATGTCCATAAAAAATTAGGAGATACCGTTGAAGTGAATGAAAAGTTAGCCTATTTGGAAAGCGCAGAATTAGCTGAAGAAAAAATGAAATATTTACGCCTTCAGAAAGAACTTGAATCCAGTGAAGTTTCATTAAAACGATCCCAAACGATTTTCAATAATACAAGCAAGTTACTTGTACTTCTTAAAACCACGCCGAATCTTCAGGAACTTCATCAAAAAATAGAAGGATTATATTTAGGGAAAAGTGGAAGTGAACTTGTTTCTTTCTATTTGGAATTTTTATTAGCACAAGAGCGATATCAGCGGGAATCTACTTTACACAAAGAAAAAATTTCCAAGTATGAAGACCTTTTAAAAGAAGAACGTATCTACAAGAAAACTCAATCCAACTACTGGATTCAGCATGACAAAGTATCCTTTTCGATTCAAAGAGATGTGATTCAAAAAGAGCAGAAATTAGCGTTACTCAAATTAGATATACAAACTTCAAATAATCATCTCAATATTTTAGGAGTTTCTTCTTCGAGATTACTACAATTAAGCGAGGAAACAGAATCTTATGAAAAACTCAGCAAAATAGAACTACTTGCTCCGATGGCGGGCACGATTATTGAAAAGCATCTTACACAAGGAGAAATCTTGCAAGAAGAGAGTGTCCCTTTTGTGATCGCAAACTTAGATCAGGTTTGGGTCAAGTTAAACATTTATCAAAAAGATCTTCCCAAAATTGCTCTTCATCAAAAAGTTCAGATTAAATCGGATTTAGCTTCTTTACAAGCCGAGGGAAAAATTGCTCGATTAAGTGCTTTAGTGAAGGAAGAAACACGCACAGTTACTGCGTATATTCCTTTAGATAGCTTAGAAAGGCAATGGAAACCCGGAATGTTTATTAGTGCGCAAATTATTCTTCAAGAAGATTCCTGTCCGATCGTTGTTTCTACAGAAGCTTTACAGACCCTAGAGAACAACACAGTCATTTTTGTATTTTCGAACGATAAATTTGAAATGCGTTCTGTGGAGATTGGAAAAAGCGATGGAAATTGGATTGAAATCAAAAGTGGAATTTCTGTTGGCGAAGAATATGCGGCGAAAAACAGTTTTATTCTCAAAGCGGATATAAAAAAAGCAGAAGCCGAACATCAACATTAACCTCGTAAGGGCAATTCATGAATTGCCCTTACGCCACAAACAACCTTTATGATAGAAAACAACTATGCTTGAAAAAATTCTCCATTTTTCTATTCAACAAAGATGGCTTATATTGATGGCAACTGCAGTATTAGCTATCATTGGAATTTATTATTATTTTTTTCTTCCTATTGATGCGGTTCCAGATATTACCAATGTACAAGTACAGATCAATTCAGAAGCTCCAGCATTTTCTCCGTTAGAAGTGGAACAATGGATCACCTTTCCTATCGAAACCGTCATGGCGGGATTGCCCGGACTTCAAGAAACTCGCTCACTTTCGCGTTATGGGCTATCTCAAGTGACCATCATTTTTAAAGATGGAACCGATATTTATTTTGCGCGCCAACTAGTGAATGAAAAAATTCAAGAAATTAAATCACAACTTCCATCGGGTATTGAGCCTATGATGGGCCCTATTTCTACAGGTTTGGGCGAAATTTTCATGTGGAGCGTAGAAGCAGAAGAGGGCGCATTAAAACCCGACAAAACGCCCTATGAGTTAGATGATTTGAGAACTTTACAAGATTGGGTAGTGAAGCCTCAACTGCGGAATGTTCCCGGAGTCACAGAAATCAACACAATAGGAGGCTATGAAAAACAATACTATGTGACCCCAGATCCAAAAAAACTCATGGCGTATGGATTCTCCTTTCAGGAGGTTGTCGATGCGTTAATGAATAATAATAATAATACCGGAGCAGGATATATTGAACATCGCGGAGAACAATATTTGATAAGAGTTCCTGGTCAAGTCAGAGATTTAGAAGATATTCGGCTAATTGTGATTGGGAATCAAAAAGGTGTTCCTATTCGTATTCAGGAAGTGGCGGAAGTCTCCACAGGAAAAGAATTGCGTACCGGATCGGCATGTAAAAACGGTTCAGAAAGTATTATAGGAACCGCTTTTATGTTGATTGGCGAAAATAGCCGAACGGTTTCAAAAAAAATCGCTGAAAAACTTAAAGAAATCAACCGTACTTTACCTCTTGGAGTCAAAACAGTTACTGTTTATGATCGAACTAAACTCGTCGATGCGACCATTAATACCGTAAAAAAAAATTTATTGGAAGCGTCTATTTTAGTGATCACGGTACTTTTTCTTTTCTTGGGAAACATTCGTGCGGCAATCATTACCGCTCTTGTTATTCCACTATCGATGTTATTTACCATTATTGGAATGGTTACTCATAAAGTGAGCGCAAATTTAATGAGCTTAGGGGCACTGGATTTCGGAATTATTATTGATGGCTCCGTCATTATTGTTGAAAACTGCATTCGAAAACTTGCTGAAGAACAACATCGTTTAGAACGAAAACTTTCTTTAAAGGAGAGACTAAGTGTTGTGTTTGAAGCGACTAAAGAAGTTAGACGAGCGACAATGTTTGGAGAATGTATCATCACCATTGTCTATCTTCCTATTCTTACTTTAACCGGAGTTGAAGGAAAAATGTTCGTTCCTATGGCTCTAACCGTTATTACTGCCTTGATAGGAGCCATGATTTTTTCTGTCACTTTTGTTCCAGCGGCAGTGGCTATTTTTCTTTTCGGAAGTGTTTCAGAAAAAGAAAATATCTTGATCCGTTTTGCTAAAAAATTGTATAAACCTCTTTTAGAAATTACCTTACGAATAAGATTCTTAGTTGTTTTTTTATCAATGCTCCTCTTCTTATTGAGTTTATTGATTTTCGCCTTCTGGCAGAGTGAATTTATTCCGAGTTTGGATGAAGGAGATATTGCATTACATGCAATGCGTATTCCAGGAACTAGCCTCTCACAATCTACCGAAATGCAAAAAATTGTAGAAAAGAAAATTCTGGAAATTCCTGAAGTGGAATGTGTCTTCTCTAAGATTGGTACCGCAGAAATTGCTACGGATCCGATGCCACCTAATGTCGCGGATACCTTTGTGATCCTCAAAGATCGAAGCCAATGGGGTGCGAATACACAGTCAAAAGAAGATATCTTGAATGCGATTGCAGAGACGCTTGAACAAGTTCCAGGAAATAATTACGAATATACTCAACCAATTCAAATGCGTTTTAACGAGTTGATTTCTGGAGTTAGAAGCGATCTAGCGGTAAAGATTTTTGGAGACGATTTAGAAAAATTGTTAGAATCGGGTGAGGACGTTGCAAAAATTTTAAGAAAAATTTCTGGAGCGTCAGATGTTAAAGTAGAACAGATTTCTGGACTTCCTGTATTAATTATTCAAATTAATCGTAAAAAAATGGCCAAATATGGATTGAATATTTCGGAAGTACAAAATCTGATTGAAATTGCTGTTGGAGGAAAAGAGTCTGGCCAAATTTTTGAAGGAGATCGACGTTTTGATCTTCTTGTAAGAATTCCTGATAACATTCGCAAGGATATTCATCAGTTAAAACAACTCCCAATTCCTATACGAAATCTTAACTCCGATTTGCAAGAAGTGAGTATTAAAAATCGTGATTTTTCTGAGTTAAGCACACATGAAATTCATTTTATCCCTTTATCCGAGATTGCTCAAATTGATATTGTAGCAGGCCCTAATCAAATCAGTCGAGAAAATGGGAAAAGACGCATTGTGGTTACCGCCAATATTCGTTCACGTGATATTGGATCGTTTGTTCAGGAAGCCGAAGAAAAAATTAAAAACAATTTAGTCCTTCCTTCAGGATATTGGACTACTTGGGGCGGACAATTTGAACAACTTCTTTCCGCAACGAATCGTCTTAAAATGGTTATTCCCTTAGCGCTTCTCCTAATCTTTATTTTACTCTTCACCAGTTTTGGAACCCTGACAGATGCACTTTTAGTATTGACCGGTGTTCCGCTAGCAATGACTGGCGGGATCTTCTTTTTATGGATGAGAGAAATTCCTTTATCGATATCGGCCGGAGTCGGTTTTATCGCACTCTCTGGAGTGGCTGTATTAAATGGCCTTGTAATGATCACCTTTATTCATAAATTGCAAGAAGACGGGGTTCCATTAGAAGAGGCTATTATTAATGGCGCTATGACACGACTAAGACCGGTACTGATGACCGCACTTGTAGCCGCCTTAGGATTTGTCCCAATGGCCATCGCCACCGGAAGTGGAGCCGAAGTCCAACGTCCACTGGCTACAGTCGTCATTGGCGGAATTCTCACTTCCACGTTTCTAACTTTATTTGTGCTTCCTGCGCTTTACCGCATTTTCCATAGAAAGGAGACTATTCGACCTCCGCAATAATACAAGGTAATTTTTATTCCCTCCATTTTCTCACAAAGGAGATTTTTAAATGAAAATAATTTTGATCGGATGGATAGTTAGTTTGATCGCTTTTTCTTTTATTCTTGGAGGATGTGATACAAATACACTTTCAAGTAATTCTCATGAGGATCATAAAGGTCACGATCATAAAGGTCATGACCATAAAGAACATAAAGAATGTGATCACAGAGCTCATGAAACGAAAGATTGTTCGCATAAAGAGGAAAAAGAAAAATGTGATCATAAAGTTCATGAAGCGAAAGATTGTCCACATAAAGAACATAAAGATTCTCACAAATAAAGAGAACCTTTAATTTGAAGGTTTGTTGAATACGCCAAGGTTTCGTTTTATTCCTTGAACTTTCGAGATCTTGAGATATAATAACAAACCTTGACGGGCCAATAGCTCAGGCGGTTAGAGCAGCTGACTCATAATCAGCGGGTCCGAGGTTCGAGTCCTCGTTGGCCCACCATTCAGAACTAGAGGCATTTTTTCGCCTCTACTTTCTCTGCCTTAAAAATGTGCTTTCATCGAAGGGGTTGGATTCTGGATGTGGGCTTCACGTTTATTTTCCCCTAAATAACAAAACTCAATTTCTAATGTATTGGCTAAAGGCTGTGAAAGTCGATTGGCCCACTCAATCACTAGTAACCCTTCTTCTTGATTTAGTAAATCGCCTCCCCCAATATCATAAAAATCCGATTCTCCTTCTAGTCGATATAAATCCATATGGTATAATTTCTTAAGACCTATATGATGGATCATTAGATACGTATAGGTCGGTGAACAGACTTCTTCTGGATTTCCTCCCATTGCTTGAAATAGCGCTTTTGTAAAATGAGTTTTTCCAGTCCCCATCGATCCCGTAAGCGCAATGACTTTTTTTTCCTCTAAATAACGATACACAAAACAAGCAAACTCAGAAGTTTCTTCAAGAGAAGAAAGAACGATAGAGAGCATTAAGTATCCCATAAAAAAACAAAATGAATAAAGAGAACGAATCAGACGATATATCTCCAAAAAGAATAGTTTAAACTTTCATTTATGGGAGGAAGCGATGAAATGGATTGTTTTTTTGATTCTAGCATGCTTTTTGACACAATGCACTCCCCCGTCGGATTCTTCGTCACAAAGCAATCTCTTACCTTCAGAATCTCTGACTCCGAATCTACCCAAGACAGAAATTCAAGCGGATCCGTCCGCTCTAAAAATACCAGTTCCTAAACCCGGGCAAACGATGGGAATTGCTTACGCGATACAGGAAGACTGGAAATCAGCGATCCCTTGTCTTGAAAAAGAAGTAGAACGCAGTGACCTCGTTTCTCTTCGCCCGGAACTCCTCTATCATTTAAGTCACGCCTATCTTTCTACAGATCAATTGCCACTCGCTAAAAAATGTTTTGGCGACATTCTTCGAGAATCCTCTACTTTCCCCAAAACCGATAGGGTGTGTTATTCTCTTTATGTCATTGCCAATCGAGAAGGCAATCCTGTAGATGCCACAAGTTGGCTCACTAAAATTCAAAAAGATTATCCAGATTCTTCTGCAAGCCGTTGGCTCCATTTAGATTTGGGAACCCAGGAAATTCAGAAACAAAACTATGGAGAAGCCTGGCGCCTACTCTCTAAAGCTATTTTTAAAACAACCGATTCCGATTTATATAAAAAAGCTTTACCCGTTTTGCGAGATCTTTCAGAAAAACTCTTTTTTTCGTCTAAACGGATCTCTGGATTGGATTATTATGAAGTTCAGTCCGGCGATAACCTCTCTAAAATTGCTAAAAAATATCAACTGACTCCGGGATTTCTTCTTTATTTGAATCGTCTTTCTTCTACGACCATTCGTGTAGGTCAATTTTTAAAAGTTTTTCAGGGGGGTTCTGTTTCTGTGCAAGTGAATAAAGCAAGTTATTCTTTAGTCATTTTTTGCGGAGATCACTATATTCGCGATTATCGCATTGGCTTAGGAAAAGAAGACAAAACCCCTGAAGGCGAGTTCGAAATTGATTCTAAAGTGGAAAACCCTAAATGGTACAATGATGGAAAAGTGTATGAATTTGGAAATCCTCAAAATGTCTTAGGGACACGTTGGTTAGGTTTTAAAGATCAGCCCGGAGTGACCGGATTCGGAATTCATGGAACTCTTGCCCCGACGTCGATTGGTAAAAATGAATCGAATGGTTGCGTTCGCATGAAAAATGAAGAAATCGAAGAACTGTTTCCGATGATTCCAGTCGGTTGTAAAGTTCAAATTGGAAGCTAAAAAACTTCATCTCTCCCCCAAAAAATAGACCTCCCTCTTGAAAATGAGTACAATGAGAAAATATTTTTAGTTTCCTTCTTTAAGATGGAGGTTCATGTGAAATATTGTGTTCTTGGTTTAGGACTATGGCTCCTTGCCATTTTTAGCGGGGCGCTGGAAGCAAAAACAGATTTAACTGGATTAAAACCGCCTCCGCTGATCTTAAAAAAAGTCTTTAATGTGGCTGGAGAAAAGCTCTCTTTAGACGATTTACGCGGACGCGTTATTTTGCTGGAATTTTGGGCCACTTGGTGAGCGCCTTGCCGATCTCAAATCCCAGAACTGATTCAACTTCATGAAAAATACAGTTCTCAAGGATTGGTCATCATTGGCGTGTCCAGTGAAGATGAAAAAACACTCGAAAAATTTATCAATGCTCAAAAAATTCCTTACGCCATTGGAGTCGATGCGGGCGAAAAGTCTACAAAAACTTACCAAATTGATGCCTATCCGACAACTTATTTGATTGGCCCTACCGGAAAAGTAATGGCCAATAGTTCACCTCAAGCCGTCGAAGAAGCAATTAAAGACGCTCGGCTTTATTTTCAACAAGAGCTAACCGGAAAATTAAAATCCTATAAAACAACTCTAGCGAAAAAACAATACGGCAAAGCGTTTAAGGATCTAGAAAAACTTCTCCCTCAACTCGCAGGAACTGCGGAAGAGGCAAGCGCGCAAAATTTGAAAAAAGATCTTGAAGATTTCGCAAAATCCTATCAAGACGAAGCGGATTCGGCTCTCAAAGAGCAAGATCTGGTGACCGTGATTCAGGCGCTTCAACAGATTCAAACGCTTTATAAAGACTCTCCCTTTGAGAAGCAAGCTTCGGATCAGTTGAAAGAGTTACAAAAAAATGAGGAAACCAAAAACCTTTTTAAAGGATCTCTGGTTCTCATTTCGGCTCAACAATTGATCATGGATGACAAAGAAGATAAGGCGAAATCTTTACTGGAAAGCGTTTCCAAATCATTTCCGAATACGGCCCTAGCAAAACAAGCACAGGCAATGCTAGCAATGATATCTAAAAAGAAATAAAATAGGACGATTATTGGCCGATCCAAGGGGTGTATCATTTCACCCCTACGAAGATTTTCTTAAATAAAAAAGGATGTTTGGATGAAATATCTTTATTTGCTTTTTGTCGTATTGATGGGAATGACCGGATGCCATTCCACTCTGGTTCATTTGGAAGAACCTCAAGGAGCGGTACTGGTTTATGATGGGCAATCTTACGTATTTCCAACTCGTGTTGAATTTGAACGTCCGGGAGATCTTGGAGACTCTTATATTTCTCCGATTACTTTGAGTTTTCGAAGTTTTGACGGAAGAACAGTAACGGTCTCTGGTGAATTGGAAGTTTTCGGACATATCCAACATGAAACCGACATTATTAATCCCCACGAGTTTCGGCTTTCAAACGAAGAATTTGGGCAATTAAGTAACGGAATTCGGGTCGTTCTGGAACGGCAAAGTAAAGCAGGATATCGCATTTTTAAAATGGATCTCCGCCCCTAAAACAAACACACCCACATAACGTGGGTGTGTAAAAAAATTTAAATTTAAACGAAAAGATTAGCGACCCATTTCTCCCTTGGCTCGCATCACATTGTCCTTAACGGATTTAACTTTGAGAACTTTGCCCGAATCCAAACGAACATTATTAAGTTGTTTGGCGATATCGTTGAGGTTGATTCCCTTAATTTGAAGTTGATATTCGACTTGATCTTCATCGAATCCTTTTTGTTGAAATCCTTGAATGGCTTTGATCGTACTAAACGCCTGTTCCAGAATTTCCAGATCCCCAAATTCAACTCCGGTGCAATAAAAAGTCGCGTGCGTAAACCGATTCACATCATCGATCCAGTCGTGAATAATTCGCCCGACCATCTTGGCCGCAAACTCTTCGCTAATCGGTCTCAAAAGGTTTTGGGCCGCATCTGCCGCATTTCGATCGATGTAACTTCTTAAAATTTCCGCATTGGCGATTAAGAACGCAGTATCTGCTCGTACCGCTTCCGCTCGAAGCGAACCCGAGTAGACATATCTTGCTTGTCCGCGAGCCATCTTAGTTTCAACGAGATACACTCGAGCATCCCCTCGAATAATCACATCAAATCCTAATTTACGGGCCATTTGGTTAATAACGGAAGGATCTCCTTTTTCTCGTGCGATTTTAATTTCGCGTTGAGCAATCGTATCCATATCGCGATAGCTTAAAATATTCATACGAGATTCTTTAGATTTTAGATAGGCTTGCATATTGAGTTCCACAATTCGTTGAGAGTTATCCTGTCCATCAACCGTTTCTGGAATATCAACCATGATTTTAGGATAGCCTTTCATTTTCAAGAGACCCGAAATTTCATTCATACGACCGGGCATCCCCGAAGGATCAACCGTGGCGCGAATCTTCACCCAAGTAATTCCTCCGCCCATAGAACGTTCTTCCAACACATCAAAAGTGCTGACAAATCCACGCGCTTCCGCGAGAATCACATCTTTCACCAGAACAAAATCTTGGGTCGCGCTGGAGGATTGAATCATCACTCCGCCCACCTGTTCTACCGCGAGACGGAGTGCGGAAGTGACCGCGTCTTCTTTTCCAACGCCTTCACTTTCCACGATAACGGTCTGCACCCCTTGCGCCGTAACCATAAGGCAGGTGCTAAACAAGGAAATCAAACAGAAATATCGGAACAGTTTCATAAAAATCCTCTATCAAATAAAAACCGTTAAAAATATAGTTGAAGTTGACTCATAGTTTGAATAATGATCCACTATTTTGCAATTAACTCTCCACATTTTTCAAATTTTTCTTGTTTTTGATTATTTCGCTAGTTACTTTCTTGTTATTTGCGAATCTCTTCGATTTTTGTCCACACGATTTCATTGGTAGTTGCCTTTACTAGCTCAAGAGTAACGCTATAACAACGCTTTCTTTTTCCTTCTGAAAACGTGGCACTTTCGGAAATTTGTCCACGAAAAAGATATCCATCAAAAACTTCTGGAGACGGAGATTCCGTTGACTCTGTATCCTCTGGTAAATCCTCAACATCCGAGAGAATTCGATAGCATCCTGCATGAAGAAGCTCTTCTCCAATACGAGAGGTGATATCTTTACTATTAACGCTATGATCACTCGTTTTATTCTTTAATTGTAGGAAGCGAATCTTTACAGGCGGATTAGAAGAGGCTAATGGATGATTTTTTAGAGCAGTCACTGCTATTTCTGCCACAGTATAGACATCTCGGATACTCCATCGTGTCGAATCTTGCTCCATGACTTGGACTCTTTCAACTTTGATCATTTCTGAACCTGCCGAGGCCCGCATCACATTATCCTTAACGGATTTAACTTTGAGAACTTTGCCTGAATCCAAACGAACATTATTAAGTTGTTTGGCGATATCGTTGAGGTTGATTCCCTTAATTTGAAGTTGATATTCGACTTGATCTTCATCGAATCCTTTTTGTTGAAATCCTTGAATGGCTTTGATCGTACTAAACGCCTGTTCCAGAATTTCCAGATCCCCAAATTCAACTCCGGTGCAATAAAAAGTCGCGTGCGTAAACCGATTCACATCATCGATCCAGTCGTGAATAATTCGCCCGACCATCTTGGCCGCAAACTCTTCGCTAATCGGTCTCAAAAGGTTTTGGGCCGCATCTGCCGCATTTCGATCGATGTAACTTCTTAAAATTTCCGCATTGGCGATTAAGAACGCAGTATCTGCTCGTACCGCTTCCGCTCGAAGCGAACCCGAGTAGACATATCTTGCTTGTCCGCGAGCCATCTTAGTTTCAACGAGATACACTCGAGCATCCCCTCGAATAATCACATCAAATCCTAATTTACGGGCCATTTGGTTAATAACGGAAGGATCTCCTTTTTCTCGTGCGATTTTAATTTCGCGTTGAGCAATCGTATCCATATCGCGATAGCTTAAAATATTCATACGAGATTCTTTAGATTTTAGATAGGCTTGCATATTGAGTTCCACAATTCGTTGAGAGTTATCCTGTCCATCAACCGTTTCTGGAATATCAACCATGATTTTAGGATAGCCTTTCATTTTCAAGAGACCCGAAATTTCATTCATACGACCGGGCATCCCCGAAGGATCAACCGTGGCGCGAATCTTCACCCAAGTAATTCCTCCGCCCATAGAACGTTCTTCCAACACATCAAAAGTGCTGACAAATCCACGCGCTTCCGCGAGAATCACATCTTTCACCAGAACAAAATCTTGGGTCGCGCTGGAGGATTGAATCATCACTCCGCCCACCTGTTCTACCGCGAGACGGAGTGCGGAAGTGACCGCGTCTTCTTTTCCAACGCCTTCACTTTCCACGATAACGATCTGTACCCCCTGTGCCATCAAACCCGTACTCAGCCAAGAAATTAAACAGAAATATTGAAACAGTTTCATATTACGCGCTCCCCTATTTAAAACGGCTCTTCTATAAAAACAAAAACAAGAGACAGACGACCCTGTTTCTTGTTTTTAAAATAATTAGTAACTAATTTGTATTGAATAATTTATGATCCAAACCAACCTTGAGATTGTTGTTTACGAACTTCTGCGGTTTTGACCCACATTTTTTCACTAGTTTTGGTGTTCACCAACTCAAGCGAAATTTGGAAAGTACGATCGGTGACTCCCCCTCCCCCTTTCGCAAGTTCTGTGATTTGTCCACGGAACATATAATCGCTCATTTCTTCTTTAGAACGTTCACTTCCTGAGGCTCCGTAACCGGTATCGGAATAATCACGTTCCTCATTATCATCCCCTAAATCTTCCGCATCTGAAACAATACGATAACAGCCCCATTCTAAAAGGTTTTCCTGAATTTTATAGGTAACATTTTTAGTATCGACTTGATGATCGCCCGTTTTATTCCGTACTTTCGTGACTCGAATTTTTACAGGCGGATTGGATGAGGCTAACCGATGACTTCGCAACGAGGCCAGCATTTCTTGCACAAAGATATTCATATCTTTTGTGTCCCATCGCGTGTTTACTTCATTTTCGACATTATTGGGATCCACACGATGGACCGAAGTATCGCAAGAAATAATGAAAGGGATTAGAAGAAAAAGACAGAGAATCGATAGTGTTTGCATAGGTTTACTCCATTCTATTTTAAGTCTAAGGTAAAATTATTGATTTAATTTCGGGTAAGAGTCAAATAAAGTCTGATTTTTTAGAGAACGGACAATAATTACTTTGGTTTGATTCGGTTTCAGTTTTACCATTCCAAGATCGATACTTTTAACCGTCCCTCCTCCAGAACTTTTGACTTGTAAAGCGGCTTGATGTTCTCCTGCTGGAACATAGATACGACAAGCTTGAATACTTCGAGGTAAGGTCAACCAACTTCGCAAATCGGCTTGTTCGGTATAGGATGCCACAGCAGATGCGGCCAATCCCGCAAGCGCACCCCACCCTTCTCCGGAAGAATGACTGACCGCTGCTTCGGTTGCTTTTTGTCCAACAATTTTAGCGGCAATACGAATCGCGGTTCGGATAATGCGAGCACGGGAGTGTTCAATAAAATAGCGAATCGCGATAGCGTTCATATCCGAAAGAACCTGACTTGAAGCCGTTTGCCCCCCCAGATTGAGATCAATATGAGAGACATAGGTCGGAGCCGGATAGTAAACGGGCCAGGCAATTTTTTGGAACCCGGTTCCTCCGGTTGGAACAACAAAAGAGGCTTCCTGCTTGGCGGGGGACTCATCACACTGGAAGAAAACGACAACACTTCCTGAGTCTGCTGGAGGAAGCGTGACGCCTTGTTTTGAAAGCATCTCTGCTTCGTCTGCATCGCCTAATTTCTTGCTAATTTTCAGCCAGTCGATTTTGCCATAAATAAAGTTGGGGTTCATTCCATAGAGTTTTTTCAAATCAATAGCAGCGTTATCCGCTTCCCCGTCCATTTCGTATAGAACGCTTGATAGATAGACGGTACTGGCGATTTGAAAAACATTGTGATCTGAAAGTTCATAGCGACCATATTGGCCCGCCGCCTGAGAGGTGGTACTTTCAAATTTGGAACGAAATTCGGTAACAAAGCCCTGAGATTCTTGGTCAACAGCTTGATTTTTATCTTTTTCAATTTCTTTCACGTATTGATCATAAGCTTGATCTTGTCTCGCTTGTCCACGCCGAATTTCGATCATGGCTTCCTCTAAACCATTTTCAAGTAAATAGTTAAATGCCTGATAGGTATTCAGCATCACGCGTTCAAAACCTAATCCATCGTAGGGCATTGTTTTATCGTTGACAGTGATTGAACCTAAGTTTTCACCTGTTTCCGAAGCACTAATCTTAGCGCGTTGATCCAAATCTTCCATCAATTTTTCCGCTTCGCCAAAGCGTCTTTTGCTGTCGCTATAACGTCCAGCGGTATGGGCGACGGTGCCCCCTTCCAAAAGCCCCAAAATTTGTATTAAAGAACCTTCCGCTTCTTCGTCATAGCGAGTGAGCGCATAATTAAAATCTCCGCTATGAAACGCATTTAACGCATCTTCTGTTTCGCTTGGATAGTCCGTTAATACCGAACAACCAAGGGTAACTGAGAGACATAAGAACACAAACAAAATTCGAACTAAAAACATGAGCGCCTCTTAAGTCCAATCGAGAAAAATAGAGAAAGAATACTGATTAGCTTCCAAGTTTCCTTGATTCCAATTTTGCTTATTTTAATGCTTATTGCTAAAGAAACAACCACAAAACTCCTATTGTTATTGCGAGCGGAGCGAAACAATCTCCTAAAAACTCCCTATTGTCATTGCGAGCGGAGCGAAGCAATCTCCTGTAGGTTTGAATCTTTCGGAGATTGCTTCGTCGCCTTGCGCCTCATCGCAATGACATGAGAAAATATTTACTTTTCGGATTGAGCGATCACCGAAATTTCGATTAAGGCTCCGCGAGGAAGTGCCGCGGCTTGCACCGTCTCGCGCGCGGGAAGAATCTTGCCGAAAAATTCTGCGTAAATATCATTCATCGTTCCAAAATCTTTGAGATCTACCATGAAAATACTCGATTTGACCACTTGTTCCAAAGAAGATCCAGCCGCTTGTAAAATATTGGAAAGATTTTGCAGTACCAGTCGGGTTTGATCCTGAATTCCTCCAGAAATTAACTGACCTTGCGAATTCAGCGCAATTTGTCCTGAAACATAGATCCATCCCTTGCTTTTAATAGCCTGAGAATAAGGGCCTATCGCCTTAGGAGCTTTTTCTGTTTGAATGATTTCTCGCATAATTTTTCTCGCTAGGATTCTTTCATTTTCTTTATTTCTGCAGTGAGCGCAGGGACAATTTCAAAGAGATCGCCGACGATTCCATAATCGGCCACCTGAAATATAGGAGCGTCTTTATCTTTGTTAATGGCTATGATACATTTCGAAGAAGCCATTCCAGCTAGGTGTTGAATCGCTCCGGAAATTCCAATGGCAAAGTATAAGTTTGGTGTGACCGTTTTGCCAGTTTGACCGACTTGATCTCCGTGAGATCGCCATCCGGCGTCGACAACAGCACGGGAGGCTCCGACAGCCGCTCCGAGTTGAGCCGCTAACGGATACAAAATAGTTTCAAAGTTTTCAGGGGCCTTGAGTCCACGACCCCCTGAAACAATAATTTCCGCTTCAGTCAAATCGATTTTCTTTTCTTTTCCTTTGAGGATTTCTTTTACAGGAGATTGAGAGGACTCGAGCGGGATATCTAATTTTTGGAGATTTACGCTTACCGAAGCGGATGCTTTGGAGGCGGTAAACACATTGGGTCTCAAGGACAAAATGGCTCCAACACCTGCTTTCGGCTGAACCAGAGCGTTCAATTTTCCAGCAAAAATGGGACGTTTGGCTTGGAGATTGCCCTCAGTCCATTTGATTTCAATAACATCCGGTAAATAAGCCATTCCAGTCAAGGCGCTGACACGGGGAGCTAAATCTTTTCCTTGAGACGAGTGGCTAAAAACGACTACCTTTGGGGATTTTTGCGCGATCACTTTTTGAATGGCTCCCGCGTATACACGTCCATCATAGTTTGCTAAAACGGGCTGATCGACACAGAGGATTTGGGAAACGCCATAATCTCCAAAATTTTTGACTTTATCTGCCGTGATCCCGCTTCCAAGAACTACTGCAAAGACATCGCATTTGAAGTCAGAGGCTAGTTTTTTTCCGAGGGTCAAGACTTCATAAGTCACTTTACGAAATTCCCCTTCACGTTGTTCAACAATTGCAAGAATACTCATAAAAGGCTCCTTTCTTAAATTAATTTGGCTTCTTCATGGAGTAAACGAACGAGAGTGGACACTGCGGCTAATCCTTCTCCAACAATTTTTCCCGGAGGTCTGGGTGGAGGGGTAGTGAGTTCCACTGTTTCCATCAAGGGTGCCACATCCGGAATAGTTACCGTCTCAAGCGGTTTTTTTTTGGCGTTCATAATTCCTTTTAATCCTGCAAATCGTGGAGTATTCAAGCCTTTTTGAGCGGTAATGACTCCGGGGAGGTTGAACTCAATTTTTTCTTTTCCCCCTTCAATATCTCGTTCCGCGATGACGTGTCTGTCTTTAATTTCCAACTTGCTCACGACGTTGGCCATCGGAAGATTCAAAAAGGTTGCGACCATTGTTCCTATCGCGTGGAAATCATCGTCAGCGGCTTGTTTACCGAACAGAATTAAATCTGGATTTAACGTTTTTAGATAATCGGCTAATCCTTTTGCGGTGGTGTAACTATCGGTATAGCCTTTCCCTTTGAGTTGTACGCCACGATCCGCACCCATAGCCAGACAAGTACGAATTTCTTTGGAGGCGTCCCCTTCACTCAAACTCACCACAATCACTTCTCCGCTTCCATTCGTTTCTTTGAGTTTAATGGCTTCTTCAACCGCAAATTCGTCATAGGGACTGACAATAAATTCAATCCCTTCCGAAACAATTTCTTTCTTGTTTTCGGCAATTTTTAAGCGGGAAGCCGTATCTGGGACTCTTTTAATACAAACAACCATTTTCATAAAAAAACCTTTCCTAGAAGATAAGACAGCATTCGTAGCAGTAGTAGCAGTATTCAGGGGGAGTTACAAGGGAATTTTTAATGGGGCGAGAGAATTTCGCTTAGAAGATCGGGTTGTTGAAGCAGACGTTCTAATTTTAAATATTTTAATCCTTCAGCGCCAGGAACTTGATAGAGGCGAAAGAATTCGCCTTGCTGGATCAAAAATTCCAAAATTGGCTTTTGAGATCGTAGTGATTTTTGGAAATGAAGCGATGAAAACTGAATTCCATCAATGGCGGTGACTTTCATATCTTTAAACAATCCCACGCGGTCTGCTGTTTTTCCGGGAAGCACTTCCAGAATTTTTCCATCTTCGGCGATCACCATTCCCAAAGAAGCGGTCGCGTAAACCGCTCGGGATTCCCATTCTTTTTGTTGTATCGTTGGGGGAATGTTCGAAACTTCTTTCAAGCTATAGCCGATCCGTGACAGAAAGTCTAGAGAGAGTTCGTCCATCGGAGATCGGACTCTTTTTTGGATCAAGCTTTCCCAATCATAAGGGATCAAATTCTGGAGGATCTCAATCACCTCTTTTCTCTGATACGTCGAGATCTTAGGAGAACCCGGTTGGGGCCCAAAAAAGATTTTACAAAAGGTATCTAAGGATTTTGTTTGTTGGCTCTCTTGTCTCAAAATGGCATCGACTTCCATCCAAAAGAGAACGCCTTCATTGTAGTAATCCTGATCGCGTCTTAAATCGGCCCAGTAATAAGAGCCAGTGCGTAAGGTATAGGCAGAAATGGCGGTATCCTCTAAAGATCTCCATTTTCGTCCAGTCCGGTTTTTTAGAGACTCAATTTTAGACTGGAGTTGTCCAAGATATTCTTCCGTACTCACCAAACCTGCGCGAACCGCAAGAATTTCTCCCAAATATTGAGTTAACCCTTCATAAATCCAGAGCAAAGAAGTTTTTTGAGGGGTATGATAATCCAAGCGTAGCATTCCTTCGGGACGGCGGTATTTTCCGCACCAAGCGTGAACAAATTCATGAGAGATCAAATAAGCCGCCCACTTTCGATGATTACGGATATCTAGAAAATCTTTTAATCCAATCGCATTTAACGAAGACGAGCTATGTTCAAGCCCTAAAGAGGGGATTAAATTCGAGCAAATGATGAGAAAGTGGTACTCGCCAAAAGGGGCGTATCCGAACAGATTGATCGCTTGTTGAAGAAGCAGATGATATCGCTCTAAAAGTTGTGGATCTATTTGTAAGGCTTCCGGAGATTCAGAAACCAGATGTAGGTAAGCTTTAGGAAACCCCTTGACCTTTAAATCAAGGGTGCGAAAAAATTGGCCCGCGATGAGAGGCGAATCAATAAAATCTTCCAGTGTTTCGCTTTCAAAGACAACCCAACCGCTTTCTTCTTTTTCTTTTTTCAAAGCGCTTCCGTAGGCCCAAGATTCTGGAAGTTTGAGACGGAGGTGTACTAAAGTTTGACGATTCGATTTTCCGTCTGGATACAGAAGACAGGTTTGAAAATTGATTGCACAAAATAAGGGAGAGCCATAGGTTTCGAGCCCGCGAGAAGTGGAGGTGGGTTGATTGGAAATATAGGTCATTTTTACAATTAAAGAAGAAGTTCCCTCGGGAACGTCGACTTGAAACTGATACAAAAACTCTTCGTTTCGTTCCCAAGCGAGGCGTTTATTGTCGGAGGTATAAATTTCTAATCCGCCCATATTTTGAATTTGATATCCGGGGCCATGAATTCCGGGAAGATATTGAGGATACCATAAGCTTACACGTCCCGGTTTTACAGGAATATGAAGGGTTGAATACAGTAAATTCCGAGATATCTGTGTCGCATCTATATCCGCTTGAATTTCTAAGGATTCAAGCATACTTTGAGCTTGGAGAGAAAGAGAACTCCATAGAATCCAGAATGCGCAGACAAAAAATAAAGACCCTAAACTAGGCCATCGAAGCATTTTTATTCCTTTCTTTTAAAATGAATCGAACGGAAAAAATTTATTTGGGCTTGAATTCAGGCATATAAAAATTGGTTCCTAAATAAATTTGTCGCGCTTGAGGGTTGTTCACCAGTTCTTCTGGTTTTCCATGAACTAGGATCCGCCCTTC
This sequence comes from uncultured Planctomycetota bacterium, assembly GCA_964530615.1. GTDB lineage: Bacteria > Planctomycetota > JBBTDB01 > JBBTDB01 > JBBTDB01 > JBBTDB01. The sequence goes on from CAZHAR010000042.1 coordinate 18,073, forward strand.
CGAGATAATATAAGCCCGATCCGTAATTAATAAGGTTTCACGGACATTATGATCGGTGAGCAAGATACCAATATTTTTTTGTTTTAATTTGCGAATAATACGCTGAATTTCTTCGACGTTAATTGGATCTACTCCCGCAAAGGGTTCATCCAGTAATAAAAGTTTGGGGTTGGTGACTAAGGCGCGGGTGATTTCTAAACGGCGTCGTTCTCCACCGGAGAGCGATGAAGCGATATTTTTTTTCAAATGGCTGAGATCGAGTTCTTCCAGATATTCCTGTAATTTCTCTTTACATTCTTTTCGAGAAAGTTTTTGATTTTCCAGAATGGCCATAATATTTTGTTCAACGGTTAGTTTCGTAAAAATAGAGGGTTCTTGAGTGAGATAACCCATTCCTTTTCGAGCTCTTTTATACATGGGGAGATGGGTGATTTTCTCATCATTCAGAAAAACATCTCCAGCTGTTGGACTGACCATTCCCACGGTCATTCGGAACGTTGTGGTCTTTCCAGCTCCGTTGGGTCCGAGCAATCCAACAATTTCTCCGGGTGCGACTTCAAAACTAATATTGTCCACCACACGACGTTTTCCATAGTTTTTAATGAGGTTTTGGGCTCGGAGGAGCTTTGTTGTTGTAGCGGTGGACATATTTTCTGTTTTTAGGACAGGAATAGAAGTGGTCATTTCTTAAATCCTTTTTACCGAATCCATTGCATACGATCAGGAGGCCAAATAATGAGCCAAGCTTTTCCCAGAATATACGATTTAGGAACCCCCGGAAACGGTTTTTTTTCTACCACTTTGACGGTTCCCGGAAAAAAATGATATTGTTTTCCTAGGGTATCGACAAAAACAACTCCATTTTCTTTCCACATTTTTTCGGATTGTTCGGCTTGCCCTTCATAAAAAAAAGTTTGTCCAAAACGTTGGACCGAGAGAAAAATTTTTCGCCAATTTCGTGAATCGTCTGATTCTACCGAGTTATCCCCACAGACAAAATATTCTTTAGATTGTACTTGCGCATAGGGGAGATGATCGATATCTCGAGTATAACGAATATCATAAAACACGCGAATATTTTGGAGTTTACATTCCATTTGAAAAAAATCCAGTTGAAAAAAACGGGTTTCAATTTCTAGCGCAGAGGGGTCGACTCGATAGACAGGAAAAAGTTCTTGTTCATCTAATCGAGCGTTAATTTGAGAATCTACAAAAGCAAATTCGAGAAAATGAGTCTGGTTTAAAAGTAAATTAAAAGGAATTTTTTGAGAAAAAGAAAGTTTTTCGTCTTGTAAAACATGGAGTTCAATTTGAGTTTCTCGAACGATTAGGACCGCTTGAGCATTTCCAACGGTTAGAGTGATCTGAAGCGAACCTACGATATGGAGAGGAAGAAACCTTAGATGGATCTTCGTATCTTTATCATAAGCATAGCTATTTTGTGGGACATAAAGCGCTGTCGCTCGATCTAAAGAAGACACCTGTATTACCCCTTCCTTTGCAATAGAACGAAAGGGTTTTTGGTGCGGTGTGAGTTGAAAATTCTGGTGAAAAAATTCTAAAAAGGACAGAGCGGGATTGCGTCCATTTTCAAAAAATAAATGATCTTGAATTTCTGGAGGTTTAGTGGCAATTTGTTTTTGAATCCAGATATTGGAAGAGCGAATTTCAACGGTTTCGCCCGGAAGTGCGACTACACGTTTGACAAAATTTCGAGACAGATTCAAGGGAAATTTGAAAACAATGACCTCCCATCGTCGAATTTGATGGGAGGAAAATTGGGAGAAATCGTACGCGGCGCGGTTTACCAGAATCCGATCTCCGGAGTGAGGATGTCCGTAGAGTGTGGGATACATCGATTGCGAGGGAATTAAAAAAAATTCCACGCAATAAAAACGAATCAGGAACAAGATCAAGAACGCCAAAATAAAAAAATTCAAATTTTCGCGCCACCAAAGAATTTTTGGTGACGCGAGATCTTCAGACAGTATTTCCAAGGAAGTGGTCTGGATACTACTAAGACCCTCAATCGTCATTTTTGGCCGTTTCAAGAATTGCCATAAAGGCTTTTTGTGGAATTTCGACGTTTCCTATGATTTTCATCCGCTTTTTCCCTTCTTTCTGCTTATCCAGTAACTTACGTTTTCGGGTAACATCGCCTCCGTAACATTTGGAAGTCACATTTTTTCTCATAGGAGAGATATTTTCACGGGCCACAATTTTCCCACCAATGGCGGCTTGTAAAGTGATTTGGAACAAATGGCGATGAATTTCTTTTTGTAGTTTTCTCAGAATTTCACGACCTCGTCTGGGGGCACTCTCGCGATGAACAATAAGCGAAAGGGCGTCAATTTCTTGAGAATTCACTAAAATTTTAAGACGAACCAGATCGGATTCCTTGAATTCCAGAAAGTTGTAATCCATGGTTCCGTAGCCATGGGTTGCGGATTTTAAATTATCATAAAAATCGTAGATTGTTTCGGCAAGTGGGATATGATAAGTGACCATGGTGCGCTTTTCGCTAAGATATTCGGTCCGGATATAGGTTCCACGTCGTTCGGTACACATTTGCATAATCGGTCCCACAAATTCTTTAGGAACGATAATATTCAGTTCCACTATAGGCTCCATGAGCGTTTTAATTTGAGTTTCTAGCGGAAGTTGAGAGGGTGAAGAAACCATGATTTCCTCATCTTTGGTCGTGATAATTTTATAAGTGACGGTTGGAGCCGTTTGCACCAGATCGACATCAAACTCCCGTTCTAAGCGTTCCTGAACAATTTCCATATGAAGGAGTCCGAGAAAACCGCACCGGAAGCCAGCGCCTAATCCATCAGAGTGTTCAGGCGTAAAAGAAAAGGAGGGATCGTTCATTTGCAATTTTTCAAGAGCCACACGCAACGAAGGAAAATCCGCGTGAAGGGTAGGATAAACTCCGCAGAACACCATCGGTTTGGGTTCGGTATATCCAGGAAGAGGGGTCACTTGATCTCGGAGTTTGAAGATAGTGACCGTGTCTCCGATTTTGACTTCACGAAGCATTTTCAAATTTCCCACGAGATAACCGACTTCTCCGGCAGAAAGGGTACTTTTAGGAACCATTCGAGGCGTAAAGATTCCGACTTCAAGGGTATCAAAGGTAGTTCCTGTTCCCATCATATAGACTTTATCGCCTTTTTGGAGTTTTCCATCCATCACACGGAGATAAGTGATGACTCCCCGATAATCATCATAATAAGAATCAAATACTAGGGCACGAAGCGGTGCGGTTGGATTTCCTTTTGGTGATGGAACACTCTGAATGACACGCTCCAATAGTTGATCGACTCCTTTTCCGGTTTTTCCGCTGACATGAAGAATATTTTTAATATTTAGCCCTAAAACATTATAGATTTCTTCAGCGACTTCTAGAGGACGAGCGTTGACGAGATCGATTTTATTCAGGACGGGCACGATTTCCAAGTTGTTTTCTAAGGCGAGCCAAGTATTGGCGACGGTTTGAGCTTCGACTCCTTGGGAAGCATCGACCAAAAGGATGGCCCCTTCACAAGCGGCTAAAGAGCGACTGACTTCATAGGTGAAATCGACGTGACCGGGGGTATCAATTAAATTAAAAAGATAGGTTTGTTTTTGATAAGTGTATTTTAAAGCAACGGATTGGGCTTTAATGGTAATACCACGTTCTCGTTCCAAATCCATACTGTCTAACATCTGCTCATGGACATCGCGGGAAGCCACAGCGCCACATAAGACTAAAATGCGATCCGCAAGGGTCGATTTCCCGTGATCAATATGGGCAATGATGGAAAAGTTACGAATACGTTCAATAGGAATAGGAATATCTTCCATAGTTGTTTTAGCGTTTTCTTGAAAGAAAGTTCGAAAGGGGTAGAAAGAAAGGGGATATTATAATGATTAGAACAAGAACGGGCAAATGAACAAAAAAATTAAAACCCTTCTTACTCCTCCAAACGGTCTGATGATTGGCAAATTAAGAGGCCACTCAAGATTTAGCCGTGCTGAATCTTTCGAAATAACCAAAGAAGTTGAGATTTAATCTCGGGAATTGAGAAATATTGGCCTTGTTTGGGAATGAGAAGCACATCGTATCCTTGCGGAAATTGATGTTGTTGTAAGCGAAAAGATTCTCGAAAAATGCGCTTGATCCGATTTCGTTGAGGCGAGTTGCCCATTTTTTTTCCCACGGCAAATCCCAAGCGATTATGACCTAGAGAATTTGGGCAAAATAAACCGATGAAAGAATACGAATGGATTTTTTTCGCGTGTTGATGAATGTGGGAAAAATCTTCCTTGGTACGAAGTCGACTCTTTTTTGTGAAATAGAAATTTTGTGTCATTTTTTTGTTTCTTTCGAGAAGAACGACTGAAGTATTTTTTTAGAGTCCCACTTTTCCCCAAAAGAGCCTTTTTTTTATAACTCTTTTAGTATTAAAATATAACAAAATTTATTTTTTTAGTAAAACTTTTAAGCAAACAAGAGGATTTTTTGAAAGAAACCTTTTTTAGAAGGGCCGTTTTCGGAATTTTCAGAAAGTTCTCTTTTTTTCTTTTGCAGTTCTGATTAAAATCTATTACGATTACCTTGGACTTCTATGGTGGGAGAAAGTGGGGATCTAAAAATTCTGTGATATTCTATGGCCAACACTATCATTCTTTAGATGATAAAGGACGGGTCATTATCCCAAGCCTTTTTCGGGATCTCGCCTTTTTGGAAGGTGAAGAGAGAAAATTTGTCCTGACATTGGCTTCTGGAGAAGAAAAGAATCTCTATATGCTCCCGCTGAAAGAGTGGGCAAAAAAGGTGGAAGCGTTCAATAAACTCCAAACTTTAGGTCCTCAATTGAAGAATCACTATCGATTTTTCTTTGGAATGGCTCATGTTGCTGAATTGGACCGACATAATCGCATTAGTATTCCAGACTATTTAAAAGAGAAAACTGGATTTGAAAAAGATATCGTTTTTGTTGGAGTGAATAAACATATCGAAATTTGGTCCAGCTCAAATTGGCAAGAATTTTCTCGTCAAAATCATCAAGATTTAGACCCGTTAACACAGATTTTATACCAAGGATAGAGTATTTTAAATTTCTGCTTTTTAGTTTCTTTCGAAAGTTGTAGGGGAGTATCCGTCATGAAAGATCACAGTGTAACCGCAAACCTATCCAGAACTATTTCTTCTCAATCGTTTAATCATCAAAATGGTTCCACTTGGGAACTGGAATCTTTAGAAATTAAAGAAACGGAAACCCTAATGAATTCTGAAGTTGAAGAATCCATAGCATGCTATGATTTAGATCAATATCGTCAACAAGTTCTGAAAAGTAGACCTTCTCTCCAAAATCGTTTAGGGAACTATTTTTCTCAAACAGCACCCCTCAGAACCCCTTCGCTCAACCACGTTGTTCGTCTGGCAGTACAACGCTAATGGCTTAATGGCTTTAAAGCTTTTCATATGATTCACCAACCCGTGATGGTCCAAGAATTTTTAAATTTTCTCCCTCTCTCCCCAAACCCTCTTCTTTTATTGGACTGTACACTGGGATTCGGTGGACATACTTTGGCTTTTCTTGAAAAATATCCGGACGGATCGGTTCTTGGAATGGATCGCGATTCCGAGATTTTAGAACTTACACGAGCCCATCTTCAAGACAAAGCAGAACGTGTGGCTATTCATCACGCGGATTTTACGGAACTCGAAACTCTTTTAAAAGCCGCTCCAAAAAAGCCGGACGTGATTTTAATGGATTTGGGGATTTCCTCTTACCAACTCGATCAATCCAACCGTGGTTTTAGCTTTCAACAAGACGGGCCCTTAGATATGCGGATGGATCCAACACAATCCTTTACCGCACAAGATATCCTTGAAACCTACTCTCAGGAGCAACTCGCAGAAGTTTTATGGAAATACGGGGATGAACGTTTCTCTCGGCAAATTGCCAGAAAAATTATTGAAGTTCGTAAAAAGCATCCACTCCAAACCACTCAACAACTTGCCCAACTCATCTGTAGTGTCTATCGAAAACGGACCAAAATACACCCTGCAACTCGAACCTTTCAAGCCTTGCGCATAGAAGTGAATCAGGAACTAGAGACCCTTGAAAACGGACTTGATGCCGCTTTTCATAGCCTCGATTCAGGGGGTCGCCTCATTGTGATTAGTTTTCATAGTGGCGAAGATCGAATTGTTAAAAATAAATTTCGATTTTACCAAAAAGAATTAAAGAAATTCGAACTTTTAACCAAAAAACCTAGGACCCCTTCTCTCGAAGAAATTCACCAGAACAGTCGAAGCCGAAGCGCTCTGATGCGTGCAGGAGTAAAATTGTGAAATATTACGTAGCCGGTTTTTTTGGTTTGATTCTCTTGGCTCTTTTTTCTATCTGGCAAGATTATCAAGTGATTATGCTAGGAAAAGAAACGGAGCGGTTACGAAAACAAACCGAGGAAATAAAACACGAAAATAATTTGTTCCGATTTGAATGTCAACGACTCGAAGAGCCCGGACGGTTGTTCCACCTCAATAAAACATTGAAACTTCAATTGGCTCCAATTCCACCCCAACAACACTCTCCTACTGAAAAATAACACTCTTTTTTTTCGAACTCTTCAAGTCTCCTCATGAGAACACTACCAAACCTGTTTTTTTCAAACTCTTCAAGTCTCCTCTTGAGAGGAGATTTAGAGG
>CAZHAR010000042.1:24878-45956 GCA_964530615.1 uncultured Planctomycetota bacterium
TGTGTTAGAATACTCCTCTTGAGAGGAGATTTAGAGGTGTGTTAGAATACTCCTCTTGAGAGGAGATTTAGAGGTGTGTTAGAATACTCCTCAATCCATTTGCGAAACCTCTCTAATCGAGAAAGAATTTATGCTTATGTCTACCAAAACAGTTTTTTTTCTGATTCTTCTGGGATATCTCTTCCTCGGCTTCGCTCAAGAAAAAAAAGAAGCACTTCCGTCCGATACTTTATTAAAAGTTGCGGAGGCCTCGATTACCACCCAAGATGTTCTTTCGATGGCACTAGAAAACCCAAGTTATCGAGAAGAATCGATTCTGGTCCTAAGAACCCTTCTGATGGAACGATTATTGGCTTTAGAGACCCGTCGCTTAGGAATTTTCGTTTCAGAAAAAGAAAAAGATACCGTGGTCCAGAAAGAAAAAGAATTATTAGAGAAGCGGATTTCTGTAGATTTAGGAAGCGACCATACTCTTGAACAATATTTAAAATCGCAAAAATTAACGCTCAAAGATTTTACTTTGATGACACGTGAGAAAGTGACCAAACAACTCCAAGTTGGAAAAGTGATTCGTTACTTACAAAAACAAGAAGATCGTATTGAAGTGCTTTATATAGAATTTTTATCCTTAAAGCAGGGCGAAGAAATTCGAGAAAAGCTGTTGAAAGGGGCCTCTTTTTCAGAAATGGCTCGCCAATACTCTAAACATTTAGCCTCTCAGCAAGCGGGTGGGAAGCTTCCGATTTTGAGTCACGCCGAACTTGGAGATTTAGCGACGACGATTTTCGCGTTAAAACTCGACGAGCTTTCTCCGGTTCTGGAGTACAACAAAAAATACCTTTTATTTAAGGTTCTCAAATTCTATCCAAAAGATGCAAGACCGTTTGGCGAAATCAATGACGAAATTTACAAAGATTTGGAAGAGAATGGGGTCGCGGCCTTTGAAATTGATCAGTGGCTTGTGGTGACTTTAAAACGCTATCAACCCCAAATGAAGCATCCCCTTTTACAATCGATTCCTTTTTTAGAAGAAATCTCTAAAGAAAGCCCTGAAAAAGAGCAAAAGAAAAAATAAGAGTGTTCCGTCTAGTTCTTGGCTTGTTTCCCTAAAATCCTTGAATATAATAGTCGATCGTTTGATCGTATTTTCTTATAAACTACTGGAAACCCATTTATCTCGTTTAACTAAAGGAGTTTAACCATGCCAGAAGAAGTGGTAAATCCTGCACAATCCTCTCCTGTGGCTCCGACCCAAACCTCGACCACCTTCAACCGAATCAAGATTATTCCTTATCCTAAGGTGGTCTTTTTCTATCCCACCTACATTTTCGCGTTGATTTGCGGTTTTCTGAGTTTGGGTAGAGAAAATTCTACTTTGGGATTAATGTTTCTCACCGTTTTTATGTTTAATCTTTTTATCATTTCGTTTGAATTTAATCGAATCAAATTTATTGCGACCGGACTGGCTTTCGCATTGGTGATTCTGTCTATGCTCTTAGCGGATCAATATGATATTCACATTTTTTCTTGGTTGAAATCGATTATCAAGGGGTTGGACCTTCGCGCCAATTATGTCTTTTATTTTGCGATTGCGATTGTTTTTACCTTCATTTATGCCATCGTTTATATTTCGACTAAATGGAACTATTGGGTCATTGAACCCAACGAAATTCTGCATTATCAAGGATTTATGGGGGATGTTCATCGATTTCCCGCCCCTAATTTAAAGATGAGCAAAGAAATTACAGATATTTTCGAATATTTCTTGCTCTTTGCAGGAACCTTGATTTTGAGTCCGACTTCAGAGAGTCGAGATATTATTTTGGAAAACGTTTTATTTATTAATCGCAAAGAAGAGAAAATTAAAAATCTGTTAAGTTCGGTTTCGGTCAAAATCCGCAAATAAGAAATTGCCCAAGAAAAAACAGAAACCCTTGGTCTGGATTGTTCTTCTTCGATTCAGGCCATTCTCTTTGGGAGAAACAGTTCGTGCAATCGCTATTGGGCATCCAAGGAGTTTGTTATGAGTTCTGAGTGTCTTGTATTAAAAGGAATTGAAGGATTAGTTAAAGGAGAAGAATATAATATTGAATTGGGAGAAACAGTGGTGATCGGGAGAAGTTCTAAATGTGATATCTGTCTGAAATATCTTTATGAAGACGAAGAACAAAAAAATCCGGGCGGAAAACAATTTAATACGGTTTCGCGAGAACATATTCGTATTAGTTTTCATAATCTAACCACTATTGAATTCGAAGACTTAAGTTCCAATGGAACCTATATTGACGGAAAACAAATCACCTCTCATATTATTTCTGATGCGATTGTGAAAAATCATCAACTCCAGCTTGGAGCCAAAGAAAAATTTCTGGTGATGTTAGAGAAAAATTAGCTCCGGCCACAATTCTCTTCGTTTTCAGCTTCAACCAAAGGATTTTCTTGGACCCATTTCAGGCTGTAATGGCCTTAAAAACTAATATTGAAACCGTCTTTAAAGGGAAATCAGAAAAAGTGGATTTGCTTTTGATTTGTTTACTCGCCGGCGGACATGCACTCTTAGAAGATGTTCCCGGTGTTGGCAAAACAACCTTGGCAAAAACACTCGCTCTTTCCTTAGAAGCGAAGTTTCAACGGATTCAATTTACTCCCGATTTACTCCCTTCCGATGTCTTAGGCGTTTCCATTTACCGTCAAGATAAAGAGTGTTTTCAGTTTCAACGGGGTCCCCTTTTTGCTAATATTGTCTTGGCGGACGAGATTAACCGAACCACTCCCCGAACCCAATCCAGTCTTTTGGAAGCCATGAATGAGCTTCAGGTCACCGCAGACGGAACCACCTATACCTTACCCAGACCCTTTATGGTTCTTGCCACTCAGAATCCCTATGAATATGAAGGCACCTATCCACTCCCTGAATCTCAACTCGATCGTTTTTTGTTACGATTTTGTCTGGGATACCCCGCTCGTGAAGAAGAGCGCCTTCTCATCTCGGGTTCTCCCCAAATTTCTGTATTGAAACCCGTTTTAACGTGTCAAGAAGTACTTCACATTCAAGATAAAGTACAGCAGGTTCAGATGACTCCACCCCTAGTCACCTATTTGTTAGATTTGGCAGAACGAACCCGAAAATTTGATAAAATCCAAATTGGTGTTTCTCCACGAGGAGTGATTCTCTTGTCTCGTGCGGCAAAGGCAAAAGCGTTTCTTCACGCTCGCGATTATTGTCTACCTGATGATATTAAAAGTTTAGTCGTCTCTGCTTGGTCCCATCGAATTTTACCGAAAAACTCGATGGGTCGAAGAGATTCTCATCAGGAAGAAAGCTTGATGACTCAAATTCTAGATTCCGTTCCGGTTCCAATCTGACTTTGGTTTAACTACAGAAGTTGAAATGTTATTTGGGATTCATTTCAAAAAAAAATGTTCAGGAAACAGAGATTCTGTAAAAAAACTATTGTAGGAAATTCGCTCTCTTTTTAAACTAGTAGTGATCAAACAAATTTTAGCGCTACAAGGAGTTGTTTATGCCCCCCGAAGGAAGAAAACGAATTGGAACCATCCTCTATAAACTTGGTGTCATTACGCCAGAACAACTCAAAGAAGGGTTAAATCATCAGAAAGAACACGAAGGCGTCCGTTTGGGTGAAGCCTTAATTACACTAGGATACGCGAACGAAGTCCAAGTGACTCAAGCGCTTGCTCGACAATATCAACTTCCCTATGTCGATTTGTCCAAAGGCGATATTCCACCCGAAGTCATTGAAAAGGTCCCTAAAAATGTTGCGGAAGAAAATAAAATTCTTCCAATCAAAATTACCGCTCGCTCCTTGATTGTCGCCTGTACAGACACTTTAGATTTGTTCACCCTTGATAATTTGCGCTTTATTTTAGGAACCGAAGTCGAAAGTGCCTTGACGACTCCTTCCGGAATGAAAAAAGCGATTGAAAAATATTATGGAAGTTCCGAAGGAAAAGAATTTTCCACTCTCTATGAAGAACTCACTCAAAGCGATATTCAATTCGGACGCGAAGAAGCCGGAGATGAAGACGACGCAAATCCAGAAGATGATGCCCCCGTGATCAAACTCTGCACCCTGATTATTTCAGATGGCTTGAAATCACGCGCCTCCGATATTCATATCGAACCCATGGAAAAAATATTACGTGTGCGCTATCGTGTGGATGGTAGCCTTTCGGAAGTCAATTCGCCTCCTAAAAAACTTCAAGGCTCCGTGATCTCTCGTTTCAAAATTATGTCCAATATTGATATTGCCGAAAAACGCAAACCTCAAGACGGTCGTATCAAAATGAGTTTACAAGGCCGTGATATCGATTTACGCGTAAGCACCATTCCCACAAACCACGGGGAATCAATTGTGATGCGTATTCTGGACAAGGAAAAATCTCTAGTCAGTTTGGATGCGCTTGGATTTCACGATGCCGATTATCAAAGATTTCAAAGAGTCATTAAACGCCCCAATGGAATTTTCCTAGTGACCGGCCCCACGGGAAGCGGAAAAACCACCACTTTGTATGCGGGTCTTCAAGAACTAAACCGTCCTGACGTTAAGATTATTACCGCCGAAAACCCTGTAGAATATAATATCAACGGGATTAACCAATGCCAAATACGTCATGACATCAACCTTGATTTTAAACGTATTTTGAAGGCAATGTTGCGTCAAGCTCCAAACGTGATTTTGATTGGCGAGATTCGCGACAAAGAAACAGCCGATATCGCAATTCAGGCCTCTTTAACCGGACACTTGGTATTCTCAACGCTTCACACCAACGACGCCCCCTCTTCCTTAACACGCTTAATTGATATGGGGGTCAAACCGTTCTTGTGCTCAGCGGCCGTGATGGCGATTATGGCTCAACGTTTAGTTCGTCGCCTCTGTCCCGAATGTAAAGTTCCGTATAAACCCGTTACCTTAGACCTGAAATCCGTTGGAATGAACGCAGAAGAAATCAAGGGTGGAACTATTTTCGCCCCCGGAAACACTTCTTGTGCCAACTGTAATGGGAATGGATATCGCGGACGAATAGGCGTTTATGAAATGATGGAAATGGCTCCAGAAGTGAGAGACGCCGTGTTTCAAAACGCGAATACCATTAAATTGAAACAACTCGCTATTCAGTTTGGAGGTATGGCCACTTTACAAAAAGATGGTTGTCGAAAAATTTTGCAAGGAATGACCACTTTTCCCGAAGTCTTAACAATCACACATTCCAAGGATATCTAAAACATTTGAAAAATAGTATAGGCTTTTAAGCCTAAAGAATTCTTGGATCGACTTTTAACAGGAAGGATTCGTTCGTGACCGTTGAAATCAATAATTTACTGGAATTAATGGTGAATAAAAAAGGCTCGGATCTACACCTCTCTGTAGGAAAGCCTCCTGTCATCCGTGTCAGTAAAAGATTAAGAGAACTTAATCTTCCAAAACTAACGCCCGAAGATACCACAAACCTCATGAAATCGATTTGCTCCGATCGCGTCCAACAAGAATTGAATGAGGTCGGCGGAAGTGACTTTGGTTTTGCCTACCGAGATAAAGCACGCTTCCGTGTCTCGGTTTTTAAACAAAAAGGAACCATTGGACTCGTACTTCGCTTGATTCCATCGAAGTTGATGGCCTTCGATGATATTGGCCTTCCGATGATGATTAAAAATTTGTGCGTTCGTCCTCGAGGAATGATCCTCGTCACCGGACCCACGGGCTCTGGAAAAACAACCACGCTTGCCGCGATGATTAATTTTATTAATGAAGAACACGATTGTCATATCATTACCATTGAAGACCCCATTGAATATTATCATCCCCACAAAAAATCGGTCGTCACTCAACGGGAAATTAAAACCGATGTCCCCTCCTTCTCTGAAGCTATCCGTCGCGCCTTACGTCAGGATCCGGATGTGATTTTAGTCGGAGAAATGCGTGACTTGGAAACGATTCAGGCCGCCGTGACTGCCGCAGAAACCGGACACTTACTCTATGGAACGCTTCACACGACCGGAGCCGCCCGTACCATCGACCGTATCGTAGACGTTTTTCCCACGAATCAACAGGAACAAATTCGCGCTCAACTTGCGGGAACCTTGATTGCCGTAATTTCTCAAGCACTCTGCCAAAAAGCGACCAAAGATGGCGTCGTCGCGGCTTTTGAAATCATGATTGTCAATTCCGCAATCCAAAACCTGATTCGCGAAGGAAAAACCTTCCGTATCGATTCCGCAATCCAAACCGGACGAAGCCAAGGAATGATTTTGCTCGATGATTTCTTGTTCGATTTGTATGCCAACAAAAAAATTAGTCATACCGAAGCCATGTCCAAAGCATCCAGTGTGAATGATCTCCAACAAAAGATTAAAGAGTATACCGATAGCTTAAACTTGGCTACGAAAGCAGGCGGCGGACCTCCTAAAGCACCCAAACCGCCCGAAGGATAATTTCGATATCTATTCTTTTTTGTCGTCCGCTCTCTCACCTTGAGGTAAAACATGCGTAATAAAGGATCTCGTAAACCCCTAGGACAACTTTTGAAAGAAATGGATCTGGTGACTGAAGGACAGATTCAAGAAGCGCTTTCCGTTCAAAAAGAACGCGGAGGGGCCATTGGTCAAATTATGGTGGATCTTGGCTTTGTCACTGAAGAAGAAGTTCTCTTTGCTTTAGGAGCCCAAGCGGGAATGGAAGTCGTCAATCTTGACGAAGTTAGCGTTTCAGAAGACGTACTCAAAATGGTGGACGCTCAAAAATGTAACGTGTATCGTATTTGTCCCATCAGTTTTGAGAAAGGGGTCCTCACGGTCGCAATGGCCGATCCCATGAATGTGAATACCCTTGAAGAATTAACCTTCATTCTGGGAATGAAAGTTCAAGGATGCGTTTCTAACGAAGAACAAGTCTCTCACGCCATTGAACGCTACTATGGAACGGGCACCGGAACAGACCAATCCGTGGATAAGATTCTCGAAGGCATGAATCTCAACGAAAGTGAATCCGAAGACACCAAAGAAAGTGGGGTGATGGATCTCACCGATACCGCCGCGATGGCTTCTTCTGCGCCTGTCATTAAGTTGTTAAATCTCATTCTCCTTCAAGCCATTAAAGATAAAGCCTCTGATGTGCATTTTGAACCCTATGATAACTATTTCCGAATTCGTTACCGCGTCGATGGATTCCTCTATGAAATGTCTCCCCCACCTCCCCATCTTGCAATGGCTCTCGTTTCTCGTGTAAAAGTAATGTCTAACTTAGATATTGCAGAGACGCGTCTTCCCCAAGACGGACGCATTGAACTCGCGATCGGTAGCGCTCCCGTCGATCTTCGCGTTTCAACCCTGCCGACCATTTTTGGAGAGTCTTGCTGTATGAGAATTCTCGATCGCAGTGTCGTTGAGCTTTCCATCGAAAGTATTGGACTCAACGAACGCGAATTGGATCTCATCAAAAAATTTGTGGATAAACCTAACGGAATTATTCTAGTGACCGGCCCTACTGGTAGCGGAAAAACAACCACTCTTTATTCGGCCCTCAGTTATGCAAACAAGATTGATATTAAAATTATTACCACAGAGGACCCCGTCGAATATGATATCGCTGGATTGATCCAGTGTCCGGTGAATGAAGAAGTTGGCTCAGGGTATTCCGCTTTGTTACGCGCTATTTTACGTCAAGATCCCGATACCATTCTCGTCGGAGAAATTCGCGATCAGGAAACCGCCGGAATTGCCATTGAAGCCGCACTTACTGGACATCTTGTTTTATCCACACTTCACACCAACGATGGCCCCTCTGCTGTGGCCCGCCTCATGGATATTGGAGTTGAACACTTCTTGATCTCTGCGACCCTCGAAGGGATCATCGCGCAACGTCTTGTCCGCAGAATTTGCAAATCGTGTAAGACTTTTTACAATCCTTCTCAAGAAGAAATGTATTCGTTAGGACTCAAAGCGGCAGATATGTTGGGTAAACAATTCGCTTATGGAAAAGGATGCTCGGAATGCAATAAAACAGGTTATAAGGGAAGAACTGGAATTTATGAATTTATCGTCGGAACCGAAAATTTCAAACAAGCGATTCTGGATCACGCCTCGACGTCCGCACTCTACGAAATTGCCGTATCGGAAGGTACCCTCCCTTTACAAAAAGCCGGACTCAGTTGTATTGTAAAAGGACTTTCTACTGTGGAAGAAGTCGGACGCGCAGTCGGTGGAGGACACTAAGGATATCTTTGAAAAAAAAATTCTTTTCTTATAAATTTTTTCTATAATGAAATGAGATTTGTGCCTAAAACACTCAATAAATATATTTCCGAAATAATTTTCCGTCGCCCTTTTCGTCGTGATAGAATTCATCAATTATTCAGAAAGGACTAGGAACGATGCCAACCTTTTCATACGAAGCCGTAGATAGCGCAGGAAAAAAAGTTCAAGACGAAATTGAATCCCCTACTAAAGAAGAAGCCGTTAATGCGATTCACTCGAAAGGACTTTTCCCCTCGAGTGTGAAAGAAAAAACCGGTGGAACGGGTACCGCAAAAGCCGAAAAGAAAGAGAAAGAAAAAAAGAGAAAATTTGGCTCTGTGGGCGGAAAAATTCCTTCTAAAATTCTCGTCGAATTTACGGTACAGCTTTCTATTTTGCAGGATGCCGGACTTCCTATTGTGCGAAGTCTTAAAATTCTTACCGAACAGGCGCGTAATGCAAATTTGGCGGCTACTGTGCAAGTGGTCATCGAAGATGTTGAATCTGGAAGTACCCTTTCTGAGGCCCTCTCTAAACATCCTCGCATTTTTGATCGCCTCTTTACAAATATGGTGCGCGCCGGAGAAATGGGTGGTGTGCTCGATGTGATTTTGAGACGCTTAGCCGAATTCATGGAAAAGGCCCAAAAATTGAAAAAGCGTGTAATCGGAGCCTTAGTGTACCCGATTTCAGTGCTCTCGATTGCCACCATTATTTTGGCCGGAATTATGATTTTCATTATTCCTCAATTCAAACAGATCTTTGGCGATTTGAATGTGGAACTCCCTCAAGCCACCCTGATCTTGATGGCGACTTCCGATTTAGTCAAAGCTTGGTGGTTCTTAATTCCTGGAATTCCGTTCTTCATTATCTTCCTTTTTAAACAAGTACGAAAAAATCCTTCCGGACGTTTACTCATCGACGAAGCCTCGCTCCGAATTCCTGTTTTTGGAGTCATTGTTCGAAAATCCAACGTTTCTCGATTTACACGAACTCTTGGGACCTTGATTACCTCCGGTGTACCCATTTTGGAAGCACTCGCTATTATTAAAAGTGCGATTGATAACCAAGTGATCGCGAACGCAATTAATATGATTCATGATTCGATTCGTGAAGGAGAATCCATTGCTGAGCCCATGGGCGCTTCCGGAGTCTTTGACCCCATGGTCGTGAATATGGTGGACGTAGGAGAAGAAACCGGAGAACTCGATAAAATGCTTATGAAAGTAGCGGATACCTACGATAACGACGTCGAAGTTGCCGTAGACGCGATGGTTTCTCTTATTGAACCTGCCATGATTATCTTCATGGGTGGAACCGTCGGATTTATCGTGATTGCGCTCTTCTTGCCACTCATTAAACTCGTCGAAACCCTCTAATTTTCATTTCAAAGGGCCGGGGATATCCCCGCCCTTTTCGAAGAAAAAAAAGTGGCTATGAATCATTCTTTTTTTTCTTCCTATCCCAACACAACCCTCCCTTCACTCCCCTTTCGCAGTATTTCGGTTCGCCTCAAATTTTTAGTGGCGGTTCTTTTTGTTCATCTTTTAATTTTTGGGTTCCTCGTTCTTTATCTTGTCGCTGATATCCGTATTAACAGCCTAGAACGTAAAGAAATTCTAACTGCCTGGATACAAACATTATTCGCGAATCATAAATCCTTTTCCCAAGTAGAAAAAAAATTCCCCCATTTAAATTCTTACCCCAACATCAAAGGGTGGCAATTCCTTAATATCCATCATACAGTGACCCACTCCTCTCCTCAATTTTCTTTTTCCCCTAAACAAATTCAATTTGCCTTACAATATCTTTCGCCAGAACAAAAAGAAGTCGTTTTTCAAAAAACCTCCACGCTTCTCTTGATGCCTATTTGGATCGAAAACGATTATTCTGGCCTTCTCGCAATACAATTTTCTTTTTACCGTACGGAAACCCTAAAAATTATTCTCTTTTTATTTCTTTTGGGAACGCTCTCTCTTTTATTTATTCTGTATCTTCTCTTTAATCGCTTTATTTTAAGGCCGCTCGATCATCTTTTATTGGTCTGTACCCGCATTCAACAAGGAATTTATCCGCTTTCAGACGCATCTCCGTCCGGAAGAGATGAGGTGGGTATTGTTTTAGGAACCTTACACAAACTTTTTCGAGAAAATATTCGCTATCAAAAAGAACTTGAAGGAAAATATGAGCAAGCAACCCAACGTATTAAAAAATCAGAACAACATTTCATTATTACAGAAAGACTCGCCTCGACTGGAAAGTTAGTGGCTGGAATCGCACATGAAATCAATAATCCACTAGGCGGAATGATGAATGCTGTTTCTCGATTGAAAAAAAAAGAAAAATTAGCGCATCAAACGGAATACCTTGACTTATTGGAAGACGGCTTGGACCGAATTCGAGAAATTGTGGCCCAAATTCTTCATTTTTCTCCTCGGAAAAAAGATCCGAAAGCAGTCGCGGTGTTGGAAATGTTAAAAAAAGCCACACTGTTCTTAAAGCATCGTCTCTATGAGAAACAAATCGAAATTTGCTTAGAGATTCCAGAAAATCTTCCTCAGGTGTTTGGGGATGCATTAGAACTTCAACAGGTCTTTCAAAATCTCATTGTGAACGCCATTGACGCAAGTCAACCTCAAAAGAAAATCGACATCCGCGCCTCCATTGAATCGGATTCTGTGTTAAAAATGGAAGTTCAGGATTATGGAGAAGGAATGGATGAATACCAACTCGCCCACGCATTTGATTTATTTTATACGACCAAAGAAGTTGGAAAAGGTTCTGGAATAGGACTTTCGATTGTACTCAATATTATCGAAAATCACGGCGGAACCTTAAAAATGGAAAGCGATAAAAATCAAGGAACTCGGGTCACCCTCTTTTTACCCACGTATGCGAAGCAATAAAAAAGATCAAGCACCCTATTGATTCTAATTCCGTTTATTTAAATTGTTGAATCCAATCCAACAGAGCTTGTGCCTCTTCGATTTGATGATACTCAAGATAAATTTGATACGCTTGTCGAAAATGTTCTTTCGATTTTGAATATTCGCCTCTCTGCCAATACACTTCACAAACCTTTGCGTGCGCTTCTGCAAAAGTAGGATCTAATTTTAATGCTTTTTGTAAAAAACCATCCGCATTTGTTAATCGTCCTGCGTTGCTTGTTCGTATTCCCTCTCTAGCATAAATAACACCCAATAGATACGGAGCCTGTGACCAAAAGGGGACCTTTTTGTAGATTTCATGGGCAATCTCCCTTGCTTGAAAAAAATTGTCCTGTTCGCTTAATAAAAAAGCAAGTAACGATCCGATATAAATCCCAATCGGAACATCGCTTTCTGGAGATCCGTCTTTACGATAGTGGGTCAGTCCGTGCTGGGCCACCGTTTCTGGAAGTATTTTCGTCAAATTGTAGGCTTGTTGCAGAGCATTTTGTTCTTTCGTGCGCTCGTTTTGAAAATGATAAGTACGGGAAAGATTAAACCAGGCTTTCCACAATCCCGGAGATTTTTGAACTAACCCTTCATAAACCTGTGAGGCTTTCTCAAACTGCTTTTCCTGAAGATAAGCATCCGCGAGAATAAGCTTAGGAATGACTAAGTTCTGGGATTGAGAAGAAGCATAAGATCCCAAAGCAATACTGTTTTTCCATGCCGATGAGTAGTTCCAAGCCAGTAAAAACCAACAAAAGAAAACCACCCCTAATCCGAAAAGGGCAAGTTGTCTGGATCGTTGAAGATATTTTTGCCAAAGTAAGGCACCGCCAAGACAAAAACCCAGACTCGGTAGTAACAGATAGCGATCCGCTTTAAAAAAAGGAATCGGAATTAAATGGGAGACGGGCAAAAAGGTCCATAGAAACCAGAGGAGCGAAAATCGATAGTTTGGCGCTAAAAACCAAATACTCAAAAGGATTCCGCTACAGCAGATTCCTCCTGAAATATAAAAAAGAGGATATTGTGTAAGAGGAAGCAGTTCATAGTAACAATTTAACGCAACAGGAAAAAGCAATTGGAGGAAACCGCTAAGCAGTAAGACTGGAAGAACCGCCAGTGTTTCCATTAAACTCCCTTCCCATCGAAGGGTTCCACTGTCTTGACCGATCTGGATTGAGAGGATCGCAAATCCTCCTGCAAGAAGGAAATGCGGAAGAAGGTATATTTTTTTGGGCCAGAGAGAAGCGGGCCAGAGGAGCCAGAGGATTGTGGGAAGAATTACGGTGGTCATCTTTGATAAAAGCGCTCCTAAAAAGAAAATCCAGGAGCAAAAAAGATTTCGCTTGAAATGCGGACTCTCAAGCGCAGGAAATCTCCATAAACTCAGCATAAAGAAGCAGAGCGCCATCACATCTTTTCGAGCGGATATCCAGACGACCGATTCTACGTGAATCGGATGGAGAATAAATAAACAAGTGGCGAGAAACGCAACGGATTTCGTGGGTGGGAATTGACGCAAAAAAAGAAAAAGAAAAACGATTGCCAGTGAAAAAAAGATTAAATTTGTGAGATGATATCCAAACGGATTTTTTCCCCAAAAATAAAAATCGATGAGATAGGAAAAATCGCGTAATGGTAAATACTCTGTTCCCAATTGTTTGCGAAAATAAAATGGATTAAGAATCGTTTGGATATGATTCAAAGTGCAAGTCTGTAAAATCTGATTTTCTAAAACAAGTGTGGGGTCATCCAAAAGAACAAAATCAAAAAATAGGGTTCGTCCGTAAAGGCTCCAGAGCAGAAGGAGGAGCCCCATCATTTGAATCCGTTGATTATAAGGCGAACGCAAAAACAACAACGGAGAGGTCCTTTCGCGAAGAGAAAATTAAGCTTTATGAGTAAAAGCGTTTTCGTCCGTGATATATTGCCCTAAAATCAGGGTATGGATATCATAAGTTCCTTCATAGGTATCTACGCTAATCAAATTTGTTTCGTGACGACCCGAATGATAATCATAGGTAATCCCGGAAGCTCCTAGCATTTCTCGACAGACGCGTGCAGTCTCAAGTGCCATTCGCACATTTTGACGTTTGGCCATACTGATATGCTGAGGCTTAATTTTCCCACTATCTTTCAATCCCCCTAAACGAAGCGCTAATCCTTGTCCCATGACAATATTCGTAAAAATATCAGCAAGTTTTTTCTGAATAAGTTGATAGGAAGCGAGGGGTTCTCCAAAGGGTTGCCGTGTTTTTGTAAATTGAACCGCTTCTTCAAAACAGCCCATCGCGGCACCTAACGCTCCAAAAGCAATTCCAAAACGCGCGTTATTCAAACACATCAGGGCGGCTTTAATACCCATCTCCGATTTCGGGAGTAAGTTCGCCGCAGGAATACGACAATCAGAGAAGACAAGAGACGAAGTCACGGAACAGCGAAGGCCGATTTTTCTTTTTATCTCAGGCGCTTCGAAACCTTTGGTTCCTTTTTCAACCACAAAGGCACGAATTGTTTTTGTATCTTCATGTTCTCCGGTTTGAGCGAACACGACGGCGAGATCCGCGATGCTTCCATTGGTAATCCACATTTTTTCGCCATTAAGAACCCAGCTATTGCCATCTTTTTTTGCGGTCACGCGCATTCCGCCGGGATTAGAACCTCCGAAGGGTTCAGTCAATCCAAAACAACCAATTAATTTTCCTGCCGCCATACCGGGGAGCCATTTAAGACGCTGTTCTTCTGAGCCAAACTCGAAAATCGGATACATACAAAGAGAAGACTGAACTGAGCAAAAACTGCGTAAGCCAGAATCTCCGCGTTCCAATTCTTGAGTCAGCAAACCGTAGCTGGTATAGTCGAGTCCGGCACAACCATATTTTTCTGGTAAAGTGGGTCCCAAGAGTCCCATTTCAGCAAACTGAGGAATGAGATGCGTCGGAAATTTTCCTTCATCACACCATTCTCCAATATAAGGCAAAACCTCGCTATTAATAAATTTCCGGAGCGTATCCCGAATACTACGCTGTTCTTCAGTCAAGAGATCATCATATTGAAAAAAATCAAGATCAAGCGGCATACGTTTTCTCTTTTATAAACCAATTTTTTTTGTGGTAAGCTTGTTAATAATCAACTCATGGATTATCGATTTTTGGGAAAAAAGGTCAAGACTAAAAGAAATCACCCTCCTGAAATAGTGAAGATAAAATGAGAAAGAACAGATCCGTGTCTTTTCCATTCATTATTCATTATTCATTATCTTGGTATTGCTTTATTTCTCGGTAAAATGGAGACATCTTAAAAAAGAAAAGCTTTTCATAGGAGAATTTTAATGTCTGTTTTAGTGGGTAAAGTAGTGGTTGCCCAAGGAGGCGGTCCCACCGCGGTTATTAATCAGAGTCTTGTTGGAGTGGTTCTGGAATCTCGGAAATTTCCTCAAGTCACTCGTGTGTATGGCGCGTTGAATGGCGTTCGTGGCATTATTAATGAAACATTTCTCGATCTTACTCAAGAAACAACGCACAACTTGGAAATGGTCGGAGAAACGCCCGGTGCGGCAATGTTGTCGACCCGCGATAAACCCGATGAAAAATATTGCCAAGATATTTTTAAAGTACTTCAGGCGCATGATGTTCGGTATTTCTTTTATATTGGCGGAAACGATTCTTCGGATACCGTTCGGATTGTGAATGCGGAAGCCAAAAAAGCCAAGTATGAATTTCGAGCCATTCATATTCCTAAAACGATCGATAATGATTTGGTGGAAAACGATCATACTCCGGGCTATGGAAGTGCCGCGCGTTTTATTGCGCAAGCTTTTATTGGGGCGAATTTAGATAACCGTGCATTACCCGGTGTCTATATTGCGGTAGTCATGGGGCGAAACGCCGGTTTTTTAACAGCGTCCAGCAGTTTAGCTAAAAAATATCCGGACGATGGGCCTCATCTGATTTATCTGCCAGAACGCGCCTTTGACATTGAAGCATTTTTACAAGACGTAAAGCGGGTCTATGCAGAATATGGACGCTGTATTGTAGCTGTTTCCGAAGGAATTATCGATAAAAATAAAAAACCGATTGTTTCCTTACTAGAGAAAACTCTGGATCAGGACGCGCATGGAAATATTCAACTCTCCGGAATGAGTAGCTTAGGCGATCTTTTAGCAGATCAAGTTAAAAATAAACTAAAAATTAGTCGGGTGCGTTCGGATACCTTTGGCTATCTCCAAAGATCTTTTATCGGCTGTGTGAGTGATCGGGATCAAAGTGAAGCGCGCGAAGTGGGAGAAAAAGCCGCTCATTTTGCGATTTGGCACAACCTTGATGGATCCATTACGATTCAAAGGACAGGAAATTATTCGGTCGACTATCAGCTAAAATCGCTAGTCGACATCGGTGGAAAGACACGCACGATGCCGGACGAATATATTTCTTCGGATGGAAAAGGAGTGACCCCTGCATTTCATCTTTATGCGCGTCCGTTGATTGGCTCTAAGTTTCCTGAAGCGCATCGTATTCGAGCGCCTAAAGTGGATAAAATCCTGAAAAAAGAAGTCTGATGAAATCTCTGCTTGGTTGGTGTTGTTTTTTTTGCTGTTTTCTCAACGGAACTCTGTTCGCGGAGCGTCTTCGCTTTCTGAGATATCCGGCTCTGTCGCCAGACGCAACACAAATTTCTTTTTCCTACGGAGGGGATCTCTTTATCGCGTCTCTCCAAGGCGGAACTGCCAGAAAAATAACAACGCATCCGGCGTATGAAGGCGTTTCGCTGTGGTCGCCGGATGGCCATTTTTTGCTGTTTGAATCGGATCGCACCGGAAATATTGATATTTTTCGGATGGATTTACAAACGGGAGAAACCGTTGCATTAACTTTTTTTGAAAACGATGAAAAACTCTGTGATTTTTCGTCACAGGGTCAGCACATTATTCTCAGTGCCGTCTACGACTCTTTCTATCCGCACCGCCCTTTACTCTATCAAATTCCCATTACCGGAGGAACTCCAGAGCGACTTTTGGAAGATTTTTCGGCCTTTGGATCTGTGGTTCCTAAAGAGAAAGGGAAAGGCAACAAAATTTTTTATACTAGGGGACAAATAGACTGGTGGCGACAGGGATATCGAGGATCGGCGAACGAGGAGATTTATTCTTATGATTTTTCTACAAAACGTTATGAAAAATTGACATCGCATCCAGGACAAGATCGTTTTCCAATGCCTCTGACAGAGGATCATTTTTTTTATCTCTCGGATGAAAATGTAGACGGGGTGGGGAAAGGGCTTTTTCATCTTGTGGAATGGAAATTGTCTCAAAAGGAACCGCTCTCTTTTCACTCGAATGAATCGGTCCAGTTTCCTCGAATAAACGTGGCACGAACCCATATCATTTATTGTTGCGGATGGGATATTTATTGTTATTCTATCCTACAACAGAAAACAACCTTAATTGAGATCTCTCCGTTCTTCGGAGAGACTGAAGGATTATCTGTCGTAGAAGAATCCTTTCAAGGAAATATCGAAGATTTCACGGTAACGGAAGCGGGCGAACATTTTTTAGTCTCGGCGCGTGGAGATTTATTTCGTTTTTATCGTCCTAAACAAGGAAAAATCTGGCCGCCACAGCCCCTCGCGGAACATATTGCGCGGGAGGAAAATCCGGTTTTTACACAAGAGGGACGGGAAGCCTTTTTTATTTCAGAACGTTCTGGAATAAAACAGATGTACCAGGCGATTTCCGAAGAGCCCTATTTGCCTCTGAGTATGGCTAAAAAAGTTAAGATTCAGAGCGTTTCTCCTTTACTGGAAAACGCATTCAATCTGAGCCTTTCTCCCGATGAGAAAAAATTAGCTTTTGTTCGAAGCTCCGGAGAATTGGGGGTCCGCTATCTTTCTACCGGAGAAGAAAGAATTTTAGCGCAATGCTCAACCCCCCCTGAAAATTATTGTTGGTCCCCAGACAGCCAATGGATTGCTTATGAAGCGATAGACGAAAATTTTAATCATGAAGTTTTTTTGGTTTCGCTTCTATTGAGAGAAATAGTAAACCTTTCAGAGCATCCCGATTATGATGGTCGTCCGAGTTGGTCTCCAGATGGAACGAGAATTGTTTTTGTTTCTCGTCGCCAAGGAGAATCGGAAGAGATTTTTTTGAGTGTGCTCGATAAAAAATTTTATGAGAGTTCCGAAGAAGAAGAAATCCGTCAAGAGATTCGTAAAAAATACCAATTGAAGAAGCAAAAGCCCTCTCCGATTACTCCCCAAAAGAAGCCGAAATCCAAGAAGAAAAAACAAGAATTTTGGACTGATCCTAAGATGGAGCCTTCCGAGTTTCTCTGGAATTTTTCTCGAAAGCATCGAAAACCTTCTCCGGAGACTTCGTCTGAAGAAAACGCAATGGACTGGAGATGGGTCAATGTGGATATTGAAAACATTGCGTCTCGATTACGTCGCTTGACCTATTCTCTTGAAGAAGAAAATAATCCGATTTGGGACTCCTATGCTTTGGGAATTTTCTTTTGTGCGGACCCGACACCGATACGAACAGCGCCTACGGGAAAATCGTGGGATTTGTTTTATCTCGCGTTGCCCTCGCTACAAATGAAAAGAGTGACGTTGGACGAAATGGCTCCAGAGAAAATGAAAGTGGTCGGGAGTTCACTCTATTTTCTTTCCAAAGGAAATCTCTATGAACTTCTTATGGGAGTGGGCAATCAAGGGATTCTTCAATGGAGCCATCCTCAAAAAATACCTTTTCAAGGGGTGTTACGTTATGTGCCTGCACAACGAAGACAAGCATTTTTAGCGGAAATCTGGAAAGAGATCCAAGAAAATTTTTATGACCTTTGTTTTAATGGAAAATCTTGGGCCTCGGTGGGTTGGAAATATGCCTATGCGGTACAATTTGTTCATCATCGTCGTGATTTTATGGATCTGGTTTCACAGATGCTTGGAGAATTAAATACGTCTCATCTCTCCTATCAATTCTCGACAAAGAATTTAGTGCGCACTGGTATTTTAGGGATCCAGTACGAAAAAGTTTCAGAAGGGCTTCAGATTATGGAAGTTACGTCTGGCGGCCCCTGTGATCAAACCGAAAATCAAATTGTGTTAGGCGAAGTTCTCACCGCGGTAAATGGACATTCACTGCTTGAATATAATTTGCATCAGTTATTAGAAAACACAATCGATCGGGAAGTTCAACTGACACTTAAAAATGAGGACCAAATTCGAGAAATAACAGTGCATCCGATCTCGTGGGAAGCCTTTAAAAAACTTTCTTATCAAGATTATTGTACTCGCAGTCGGGAGTATGTAGAGCAATATTCTCGACGTAAATTGGGATATATTCATCTCGCCCAAATGACTCCGGGTTCTTTTGCTGATTTTGAACAAGAACTCTATAAACAGTCTCTTTCGGGAAAGAAAGGACTGATTTTGGATATAAGGAACAATGGCGGGGGATGGTACGCGGATTATTTTTTTATGGCTCTCCAGTTTTCAGAAAAAATTTTTACCCAAAGACGAAATGGAACTCTAGGATATCCTTGGCAGAGACGACCTTTTTATGGATGGCAAAAACCATTGATATTGCTTACGAATGAATATACCGTTTCTAATGCGGAGATTTTTGCCTATTTGATCAAGGCTGAACATCGTGGAAAGATTGTGGGGAACTCCACTTCAGGGCAGGTCGTCTCTGCCAAAACACTTTCATTGATGGACGGAAGTACCCTGCAAATTCCTTATTTAGGATGGCATCTTTCTTCAACAACCACTTCCCTTGAAAACCTTGGACTTCGTCCAGACCACGAAGTTTTTGAATCTCCGGGTGAATTTTTTCAGGGAAAAGATTCTCAACTTGGAGAGGCGATACAACTGCTTTTGTCAGAAATACCCAAATAAATTGATCTCGGAAAATAGAGTACGCTATGAATAAAAATTCTGGAACAAACTTGATTTCTCTGGCTATTTTTCTGGTTTCGTTATTGCTTCCCGAAGGGACGCTTCGTTTTTTTTTGATGCAAACCGGTATATTTGCTTTTTCCGGAGCGATCACAAATTGGTTAGCTATTTATATGCTCTTTGAGAAAATTCCTTTTCTCTATGGTTCTGGAGTCATTACAGAGCACTTCCAAGAATTCAAGCAAGCGATTCGTAATCTGGTGATGAATACGTTTTTTAATCCAGAGAATATTAACCGCTATCTTAAAGAAGAAGAACATTTTCATATCAAAGAACTTCCGTTAAGTACTCTGGTTCAGCAAATTGATTTTGATTCGCTTTTTAATGGACTCGTCAAATTAGTTTTACAATCCAAATTAGGCGGAATGCTAGAGATGTTTGGCGGTGCGAAAACCATTGAACCGCTACGTGAAGGATTCAAAAAAATCGCTCTAGAAAAAATAAATGAGGTGATTGAAAACCCGGAAGTTTTGGACCGACTCAACCAAAAATTGAAAGAAAAAATTTCTCCAAATGCCGCCGCAGAAATCTTGATCCCTCAAATTACGCGATTAGTGGAAACCCGTTTGGAAGAGCTAACTCCTCAGATGGTGAAAAAAATTGTGGAAGAAGTTATCCGAAAGCATCTAGGATGGCTGGTCATTTGGGGGGGAGTTTTTGGGGGGTTGTTAGGCATTTTGACGGCGGCGCTTCAATATTTTCATCTTATTTAACGCAACAGATTATTTTTTAAACGTAACCCATTCCGGAAAAAATCATGGATGCTTTAACCCGAATTCGTCAAAAAAAACAGCGTTTAGCGATTGGATTGATGTCAGGAACTTCCTGTGATGGGATTGATGTGGCGCTTTGTCGTATTTCTGGATCGGGGACAAACACTTCGATTCAGATTCTGAAAGAAGAAACCTTCCCCTATGAGTCGACGTTACGACAGCGTTTGATGGATGTTTTTGAAGGAAAAGGAAACGTCGAAACAATCTGTCGTCTCAATTTTGATCTTGGAGAAGCGTTTGCGAGTGCCACGCTAGAGCTTCTTCGACAGGAAAATGTAGCTTCGGAATCTGTTGATTTTATTGGCTCCCACGGCCAAACTATTTTTCACGCTCCTCCACATTCCACTTTGCAAATTGGAGAACCTGATGTTATTTGTGAGCGGACAGGTATTCTGACTGTGGCAGATTTTCGTACCAGAGATATTGCGGCCGGAGGACAAGGAGCACCCTTGATTGCTTATGTAGATTATCTGTTATTTCAATCTCCAGGAAAGATTCGGGCTTTGCAGAATTTAGGCGGAATCGGGAACGTGACTTTGATTGATCCCGATCCTGCTAAGGTCATTGCTTTTGATACGGGGCCCGCGAATCTTCTTATAGATTGGGTTGTTTCTCAAATGACAAAAGGTTTGCAAAGTTACGATGAAGGAGGAATCCTTGCCTCTCAAGGAATGCTTCATTCGGAGTTATTGAAACGATTGATGAGTCACCCGTATTTTGAGAAAAAAATTCCCAAAACCACTGGACGAGAAATGTTTCATGGGGATTATTTGAAAAATATTTTGAAGGATTTCCCGGGACTCGAGTGGAAAAATATTCTCACGACCGTGACCCATTTTACCGCAGAAAGTATGCGGGATCAGTATCAAAGGTTTTTGCCACCCCTGTTGAATGAAATTATTTTAAGTGGAGGCGGGGTTCATAATCCTTTTTTAAGGAGACTGATTGAGCAATGCTTCCCTAAAATAAAAATAACGACCTTAGAGGTATTGGGGTATTCTAGTGACGGGAAGGAAGCTATGGCATTTGCGTTATTGGCGAATGAAACTATTTGCGGGAACCCTAATAATTTGCCATCGGTAACAGGGGCTCGACATCCCGTAATTTTAGGAAAAATTAGTTTGATTTACCCCTAAATCTTCTACACACCCCTAAA
>CAZHAR010000043.1:0-257 GCA_964530615.1 uncultured Planctomycetota bacterium
TAAAGTTTATAAAATAAAGAGATACAGAAAATTTTTTCGGCTAGAAATAAAAAAATTTTGTTCTTTGAACGGAGAACTAGCGTAAATTTTAGATTACGCTTTTTATTGGAAATAAAGGAGATATGTATTCTGAAATTTACGGGAGTCCCGTAAGTGGAGTGGATAAATAGCGTAAATGGAATGGAGATATTTTTGTTAACACGTTCATTATTAATATATTATGTGAAAAATACCGTTTTTTTTTACAGTATTGTGTA
>CAZHAR010000043.1:357-13557 GCA_964530615.1 uncultured Planctomycetota bacterium
TTGAATGGAGAACTATTGTGTATTGAATGGAGAACTATTGTGTATTGAATGGAGAACTATTGTGTATTGAATGGAGATGTGTTTTTGTAAATGTTGGTATTAAAAGAGTTACGCGCCAAAAAATCAGGGGGAAAGATCTTGATAGATCTAGAAAGACTACGACGACATCTCGAGCGAAAAAAACGTCGTTGTCGTCGTGGATCATTTTTGCGTTAGAGCCAAGAGTCGACTAAGGCTAGATGAGGGAAAAGAAACGACTCTTAATGTCGTTGCGAACGGAGTGAAACGGCTGTTACGCATCTCCGCAAGGTTTAAGCATATCGGAGATGGCTTCACTGTCGTTCGCCATGACATTAGCAGGTTTGTTTCTTAATAATCTTTGAATAGAGAATTAGCGTAAATGGAATGAAGATATTTTTGTTAACACGTTCATTATTAATATATTATGTAATTAACCCGTTTTTTTGAACAGTATCTTGGTTCTGAGGGAGAACTATCTTGGTTCTGAGGGAGAACTATCGGGGTTCTGAGGGAGAACTATCGGGGTTCTGAGGGAGAACTATCGGGGTTCTGAGGGAGAGTTGTTTTTGTAAATGTTGGCATTAAAAGAGTTACGCGCAAAAAAATCAGGGGGAAAGATCTTGATAGATATTAGAAAGACTACGACGACATATCGAGAGAAAAAAACGTCGTTGTCGTTGTGGATTATTTTTGCTTTAAAACTAATACCATTTCGATCTTAAAATTAAGCGGGGCGTACGCCATCATTAGTGTCAACTTAAGGATAAACCTTAAAATCACAATAAGTTATAAAAAGGAATGAAGCTTTTTTTTCTGTCATTGCGATGAGGCGCAAGCCGAAGAAGCAATCTCCGCAACGGTATCGCTTTCAGGAGATTGCTTCACTGACGTTCGCAATGACAATAGAGATAAAGGGTTACAGCTTAAGTTGACACTAATGATGGCGTACGCCCTATAGACTTAATGTTTTTTGGAAGGTTTTTGAGGAAAGCGTTCTTGTTTGAGTTGTTTTAAGAGATTTTCGACTCCTTGAATCGCCTCGTCGATGGATTTGGCTCTCCAACTTAACAGATGATAGCCCCCTTGTTTGAGTGTTTTAAATTTATGGGGCGAGGGAGGGAGATTTTTTTTGGAACTTGGAGCAGGTTCGACCAGACGTTCTGCTGTTTTAAGTTGATCGGCACTATTTTTAATACGGGCGATTCGAAGGGCCTGATGAAGGTAAAGCGCTGGAGCTTTTCTCAACACGGCCTTTATTTTTTCAGAGAGCCTGGATACGCGAACATATTCACTGACTCGTTCTTGAGGTTTATTAAGAATGGCGGAAATTTCGATTTGAGTGAATCCGGCATCTTGAATCATGCGAGCGATCCCTTCTGAGATATCGATCAAATGCATCTCTGCTTTTTGAATATTTTCCGAGAGCTGAATTCCCAGAATTTCCTTTGGAGAGGTATTTTGGGGCAAAATGCGCGCGGGAATACCGGTTTGTTTTAAAAATTTGTAAGCCTGAAGCCTGCGTTCTCCGGTAACGAGTTGATAGCGATTTTTTTCAGCGCCGGTATCGAGAAGGGTGATAGGATGGATGAGTCCATGGGCGCGGATATTTTCGGCGAGGCTTTCGATATCTTTAAATTCGGTTCGTATTTGTTTTTGAGTGACAATCAATTCTAGAGGAATAATTCGACTGGGCCACTCTCGCAGAACATTTCCTTGAAAAATTGGATTTTCATTATTTTCTCGAAATTGCTGTTTGGTGCTGAGTCGGTTTTTTGGTTTCTGAGACACGGATAACCTCCTTGGCCAGGGCGCGATAGTCATTAGCTCCGGCGGAATTTTTTCCACGTGGGAGAAAAAAAATCGGTTTGCTGGAGCGAAAAGCATCTTTAAACAAAATAGTTTCACGAATACAGGTTTTAAAGGTTTCGGTGGGTTCCCGACGTAAATGTTCCTGATATTCCAAATTTTTCTTTTTACTTTTAAGGGAGAGGCGAGTGAGCAGGGTAAAGACACGAGGGGAATAGCCGGCAAGATTGGCGTTTTTAATAGAGAGTAAGACATCTCCATAGGCTTTAATGGAAGCGTCACAGGCTTCAATCGGAATAATGACCAGATCGGACGCGATAATCGCGCTTTGGCAAAGTAAGCCCAAATGAGGAGAAGTATCCATTAAAATATAATCATATCCTCGGACTTCGGAAACTGCTTTTTTTAAAAGAAGATGTAAAAAGCGGTCACTAAATTCCAAATCTGCTTTGCGGAGATCGCTGATAGAGGGAACGCAATCGACTCCGGGAACGCAGGTCGCTTGCTTGACGTATTCAATAGAATACTCTCCGCGCAAGACATTCATTAGAGACAGCGTGTAAGAAGAAATTCCAAGTCCCATGGTCGCGTTTGATTGGGGATCTAAATCCACAACCAATATCTTTTTCTTTTTTTCGGCTAGCGCGGCCGCTAGCGAAAGTACTGTGGTTGTTTTTCCAACACCACCTTTTTCATTCACGACAGAAAGGATCACTCATTTTCTCCCAAAAAAAATATTTTATCATAACTCTGAAAAACCTCTAGTCCTTTAAATTCATTGTGGATTTTTTAGGAAGAATTCAGTATACAATATTGTATACTTGGTTTTTTTAGCCCTAAATTTTTTTTTAATAAAGAAGTGAAGCTGAAAATATCCGAGAAGAAAAAAGAATGGCTTGACCCTGAATAAGGGTTCCAGCAAAATGAAGACCCACAATAAAATTTCGTTTTCAAAAAAGGGATTAGAGAAAAAGAATGGGGACAAAACCAAAATCGCCCGAAAAGCTAAAAATATCCACAAAATCAAAAACGCCCGTGGCTGTTAAAAGATTGATTATTGCCGAAAAACCTTCTGTTGCCGCTGATTTAGCAAAAACTTTGGGATCGTTTAGCAAAAAAAAAGACTATTACGAAAATGAAGATACTCTCATTAGCTATAGTGTTGGTCACATCTTGAGGTTAGCCATGCCCGCGGATTTAGGGCAAAAAGACTGGCGATTTGAAAGTCTTCCTATTATTCCAGATAGTTTTGATTTGCTTCCGATTGATTCAGTTCAGGATCGATTGAATACATTGGTAAAATTGATCCGACGAAAAGATGTGGATGAAATCATTAACGCCTGTGATGCCGGCCGTGAAGGGGAACTCATTTTTAGAGAGATTATGACGTATTCTGGTGTCTCTAAAAAATTCCGGAGACTGTGGCTACAATCAATGACTCCGGAATCGATTCAAGATGCCTTTCAGCATTTGCGCGAAGAGAAAGAAATGAAAGGGCTTGCAGACGCGGCACTCTGTCGCTCTGAAAGTGATTGGTTGGTCGGTATTAATACCACTCGCGCGTTAACCGCTTTTAACTCTAAAAATGGAGGTTTTTTTCTCACGACTGCGGGGCGAGTTCAAACGCCTACACTGAGTATTTTGGTTCAGCGTGAAAAAGAACGGCTCTCCTTTATTTCTCGTCCCTTTTACGAAATGATTGTTTCTTTTAAAGCGAAAGCGGGCTCCTTTGAAAGTAAATGGTTTGATCCGAACCCGGCCGCAGATTCTCCAGAAAAAAAACCTTCTCGAATTTGGGATCTAGCCAAAGCGGAAGCCATTCAGAAAAAAGTGCTTCATAAAGAAGCTGTTTTTGAAGAAATCAAAAAACCGAGCAAACAAACGGCTCCGTTATTGTTTGATTTAACCTCACTTCAGAGGGAGTCCTCGAATCGATTCGGATTTTCTGCGAATCGAACGTTACAGATTGCTCAAAGTTTATATGAACAACATAAATTGATTACCTATCCTCGTACGGATTCCAAATTTTTGCCTGAAGATTATTTAAACGTGGTGTCCAGCACATTAGAAAATTTTCGCAAGAGTTCGTCTCCCTATAAACCCTTTGCAGAACAAATTTTACGTGGACGTTGGGTGAGTCCGAATAAGCGGATTTTTGATAATACTAAAGTTTCGGATCACTTTGCGATTATCCCGACAGGGCAAATTCCCTCTCGATTGGAAGAGGCCGAAGAAAAATTGTTTGATCAAATTTGCAAGCGATTTTTCGCGATTTTTTTCCCCTCTGCGGAATACGAATTGACGAATCGAACGACTTGTATTGAAAACGAATATTTTAAAACTGAAGGAAAAGTCCTAAAAGTTCCCGGTTGGAAAGAAATTTATGGGAAAGATCAGGATTTAGAATCAGAACTTCCCGCACTTGAAGAGGGCGAACACGTTTCTGTCTCAGGAGTCGATATTTTGCATGAAGAAACGAAACCCGCCGCACGCTATACAGAAGCGACTCTTCTCTCGGCTATGGAAGGTGCTGATAAATTGGTTGAAGACGAAGATCTAAAAGAGGCTCTAAAAGATCGAGGACTTGGAACTCCGGCAACACGAGCGTCTATTATCGAAGGGTTAATTTCGGAAGGGTATATCCTTCGAGACGGACGAGATTTGGTTCCTAACGCAAAAGGAATCGAATTGTACGAGATGTTAATGACTTTGAAAGTCGATGTGATCACGTCTCCGGAAATGACAGGAGAATGGGAGCATCTACTCAAACAAATTGAAACGGAAAATTATACGCGTCAGAAATTTATGAAAGATATCAAAGATTTGACGCGTGAGATCGTTTCAAAAATCAAAAATTTTAAGGAAGATGAAGTTTCCAAAGGACTTGGTTTTTCAGACCCTGTCGATGGTTCGGAAATTTGTGAAACCTTGAAAGCCTATGTCAGTAAAAACGGCCGATTTATTTGTAAAAAAATTATCGGGAACCGAAAATTGACGATAGAAGAACTTAAAGAACTTTTGGAAAAAGGGTTTATTGGGCCACTCATTGGCTTTATCAGCAAACAGAAAAAACCGTTTACGGCCGGATTAAAATTTGAAAATGGAAAAGTGGAGATTCAGTTTGATTCAAAAGAAACGGACCCCGATTATTTTAAAAAACTCTCCTTGATTGGGAAATTGAAGGATGGGTCCGCCGTCTATGAAGATGCGATGGCTTTTGTGACCGATAATTCCAAATCCAAATTTCGCATCCCAAAAACGTTATTAGGAAAAGCGATCACTACGGAACAAATGTTCAAGATGTTGAATGAAGAAAAAAGTGATCTGATTCAAGGATTTCGTTCCAAAAAAGGAAGATTTTTTTCAGCGTTCCTTTCCCTAGATTCTAAAGGAAATATTGTTTTCGAGTTTGCCACTAAAAAGCAGTCCACTTCTTCAAAAAATAAAGTAACGAAATCTTAAAAGCGATGCTCTTGCTGGATACGCTTCTGGAACAGGTATTGTCGATTCCATCGAATACGTTTCAGGAGCAAAAACTTTTTGCTTTTGTTCAACACTGGCTCCGACAAAATGTTCCGGGTGTCTCGTTTCAGGAATATCAGGATTCTTTTATTGCCACACTGCCTTCGAAACCCGGAAAACCTCATATTTCCTGGCTTGGACATTTAGATGTGGTTCCTCCGTTTTTTCTCCCTTGGAGAAAGGGGGATCATTTTTATGGAGCCGGTGCTTCTGATATGAAGAGTGCACTTGTTTGTGCGTTATTGATGTTCCAAAACTATGTGCGATCTCCCTCTCCTCCTTATGAAGTATCCTTGGTATTTTATGCCCGAGAAGAAGGAACCCCCTTAGAACAGAATGGTCTCTATAGTTTGATTCAAAAGTTTCCGGAGTATTTCCAATCGATTCAATTAGCAATTGTTGGCGAGCCAACGAATAACGTTATTCAGGTCGGATGTGTGGGAAGCATTCACGTGAGAGTCACTATCCCCGGCGTTGCCTGTCATTCGGCTAGGCCGTGGGAAGGTAAAAACGCGCTTTATGAGGCGATCCCGTTTATTTCTAAAATGGCGCAGTTTGAGCCTACTCGATATCGTCTTTTTGGCGTTGATTTTTTTGAAGTGATTCAGATTACTGAAAATCAAAGCGAAGCGGGCCGAACAAAGCTTCCGGGGTGGTGGAAGGGAAACATTAATTTCAGATTTGCTCCGCATCGAACTTTGGAAGAAGCGAGAGCGTATCTCTATGGTGTTTTGAACAAGTCTGGAGTTTCAGAAGCTCAAATTGAATGGCTGGATGGAGTTTGCGCTGGCGGGGTTTTAGAGACAGATTTATTTTGTGAAGTCACACGAAATTTAGGGCGAAGCATTGAAGCCAAACAGGCTTGGACGGATATTGCCCAACTGACTCAATTGGGGGTTCCTGCGTTTAATTTTGGGCCCGGATGGACTGCGCAATGTCATAAAAACGAAGAATATTGTAGTATTGCGGAAGCGGAAAAATATTTAAAATCAGTAGACCTTCTTTTTGGAAGGAATTCAGAGATTCAAACTCATTAGAAAAAGGAGATTGTATGGAATATTTAAATTTAGTGTGGAACATTGTAGAGCCCATTACTTATTTTTTTGTGATTTTAATTTTTTTTAAGGATCCGATTCGTCGCTGGAACTTTTTTGGATATCGTCCAACGGCGGTAATGGGACTTTTTGATCCGGGAGCCGGCAAAGTGTTATTAGCAAAAGCCAATTATGCTTGGTCGTTTAATCAGGGAGCCATTTATGACAATAATATTTATGCGATTTGTAAAGATATTCTTCAGCGAGAGCTTGGGCTTGCGGATAATCGATTTAAACTCATCTATACGAAACCGCTTGGGACGGTTCGAATTACCAATAAACATTTATTGAATCGGGCGCGTATCACGACCATCAGTTTGTTTCGTCATCTTCGCGGGAAAGGGTACATGGCGTGTTTCATTCGTATTAATTTAAATGGAATTGAAAAAGAAATAAAAATGGGTGCGGGAGTTCAGGATTTTCAGATTGTCAACTATGACGAAGCGAAAGCGTTGGTGAAAGCACCGACAAAAACAACGAATGAACATAACCCCAAAAAACAGAAAATGATTCTCGATATGATTGACGAAATTCAGGTCTGGGCAAAAACGACCAAAGAATGGGAAGAACGATTTCCGCTAGAACAACAAAACGAACAGAAAAAAGACAGTTCCGAAAAAAAGACGGTCTGAGGACAAGACTAGATGAGGTTTTGTGTTATTAATTTATGCGCTAGGGCTTCGTCGACGAAGAGACGAAAAAACTTTAGATGTCTGGTTTCCACAAATCAGGGTTTCCTCTGAAGGGACTTCTATTTGGAGTGAGTTCGTCTCTGAATTCAAATCAGACGCGTTGGTCTTTTCTGAATCAGTTTCAGAAAATGCGTTAAAAGGTTTTTTGGAAGAGAATCCGGATTCGAGTTTAGATCGGACCCTTGCTATTTTTTTTTTAATGAAGAAAGAAGTTTCAGAGGAGTACGCGAAGAGCGATTTAATCTTTTTTCGCTATCGGTTTTCAGAAAAAATAGAATTAAATTCGTCGGTAGAGAGTGTGGAGGAAGCGTACTTTCGGTTACAAATGATTTCTCAGCGGGTGGTGCTTCCGAATCAAGTGAGTCTGAAGGGGCTCTTTCCGATTTTACCGAATTTAGCCTGGACGAATCGTGGCCCGATGTTTCCTCAAGATGTTCCGTTAGAGCGGCTAAAGACTTGGGGCTCGGTGTCACCTCTTCAGATCAGCCATCTCGACAAATTTCCGTATTTATTAGATTATCATTTACCCTCTGGCGTTCGTATTGCGGATACCTCAAAAGTTCGTTTGGGGGCTTATCTGGGAGATGGGTGTACCGTGATGCCGGCGGGATATGTGAATTTTAACGCCGGAGCCGCAGGTCCTTCGATGATTGAAGGACGTATTTCTGCGGGTGTTTTTGTCGAGCATCACTCGGATATTGGGGGGGGAGCGTCGATTATGGGAACGCTTTCTGGTGGAAATACAATCACGATTAGTATTGGTCCTCATTGTTTATTGGGGGCCAATTCAGGAACAGGAATTTCTTTAGGAAAAGGCTGTACTCTTGCCGCGGGTCTTTACATTTATGCGGGGATGAAAATCAGTCTTTTAGGGAGAGAAAACGAACCCGTTGATTTATCTGGATATTTAGTAGCCAAAGGAAAAAATATCGTAAAAGCAGTAGAAGTTTCTGGCCGAGACTATATGCTTTTTATTCAAGACTCTCAAACGGGAGAAGTAATGTGCAAGCCAAATTTAAAACAGATTCAACTGAATGAAGAACTTCATAAAAATGATTAATATAGGGCGAAGATAAAAGTATACAATATTGTATACTTATTTTTTTACAGGGTCTTTTTCTTGGAATTTGCTTAAAATGCATTTGGCTTCATTACGAACCTCTTCATCGATATCGGTTAAAGCTTTTTGTAAATCGACTTCGAGCCCTTTTGCTTTTTCTCCGAGTTTTCCAAGAGCTCGAATGGCCTCTCTTCGAACCAAATAATCTTCGTCATTTAGGGCTAAAGAGAGCGCAAATATTCCAATAGGATCGTTTAATTCTCCAAGAATCCAGAGGGCTTGGCAACGTAAATAGACTTTGGTTTCTTGAAGGAGCGGTTTGAGGAGCGGAAAAATATTTTTTGGAGGCATTTGAGCGAGGGTCCATGAGAGGAGAGAACGATGTTCTTTAGGGATATTTTGTAAGAGTCGAAGGAGATCTGGAATGGGTTGGGGATGTCGAATTGCGCCTAAAGCTTTAAGAGCCTCTGGAAAGATAGGGAGAGAAGGATTTTTAAGGAATGGAATTAAGTAAGGAACGGTTACAACCGCTTGAAAGACTCCAGCACAGCGAGTGGCATGAAGCTGAACCCATTCATCAGAATCTTGTAAACATTGTAAAACAAAAGGAAGCGTAATAATGGCTTCTTTTCCGATACCATAAAATACTTTAAGAAATGCCTCTCGTGAGCTGGGATCGCAATTTTGTGCGGTGTTAAGTAACGAGGGTAAAATTTCTAGGTGCGTCTTTCCCAAATGAATGATTGCGAGTATGGCGGACTCTCGAACCCCGAATTGAGAATCTTTGAGGCAGAGGAGGAGAGTGGGTAGTGCGGTATAGCAAGCCATTTGATCTAAAAGCGTGATTGCCAGAATGCGAATTTCAGGAAGCGGATCGCGGAGCGCTAAAATGAAATAAGGTTCAAACGAAAGGTCTAGGGTGGGAGGAAGAGAAGCGAGTGTTGTGAGTGCTTGTTGACGCAAAAGAGGGGATTCTTGTTGTAAGGCGTTTTTGAGTAAAACAAAAACTTCAGGAGAGGTGGGGGCTATTTTAGTGATTTGAGCTAGAATTTCTATTTGGACTACGATTTCATTTTCGGAATAAACCTGAAGAAGAAAAGGAAGGATAGGCTTAGCGGAATATCCAAAATGAGCTAAGAGTTGGATGATTTTCTGACGAAGGATCGGCGACTTTTGATTGAATGCGGTTTGAAGGAACGGCAAAATTTCTGCAGGCGATGATTTTTGGAGGATTTGAAAAGCGGTGTGAGCAACGATCGGATCAGGGTCCTCAAGAGTATTCAGGAGCAATGGGAAAAAGGGAGCTTCATACGGAAGCGTAATTTGTAGAAGGGCTTCAATGCGTAAGGAAGGCTCCGTAGTTTGGAGTTGAGAACGGAGGTCTTCAAAGGAAGCAGAATTTGAGTAATAGAGGAAGGACAAGACAAGGATAAGGAAGGCGAAAGTGATTTGAATTGCACGAGCGCGAAGATTTCGCATAAATAACCTACTCAACAACATATATTTTAATAAAAATTATGTTGCACAAAAGAACAAACAAAAACAAATTTCTTTTTCTTAAAAAATTTATTTTAAGTGATAAACAACAATTTGCTGATCTTCAAAAAAAATATCGAATTCTTTATTTAATTTTAATTGCGTTTTTTCTACGTCCTCCAATAAAAATTTATGGACCACAAGATAGCGAATCTGGTTCTCACGAAAAAGTTCACGCTGGTCAGCTGTGATTTCAAAATTCTGACAAAATTGATCGAGGTGATTTCGCACCAGAAAACGATACGCCTCTCGATACACTCTTGAAACTTGCCCAAATAAAATCGGCTTTCCGTGAACCGTCTGCAAATACATATAATAATTCGAATAGGGATAGATTCGATACGGAATATTTAAAATCGCATATCGTTCAGTGTCTTTTGCAATCTTCTCATAAAAAGAAGAAACTGAAACTTTCGAATAAGGCAATGGAATACAACTATACTCAAAAAAAAGAATCCCTACTAAAACCATACAAGACCATTTTTTGTTCTTTTTACGCTCTAACCATTTCATGATTCCAAAGGAAGCGAATACGGATAAAACCAGATGACTAATCACTATCCACCGTGAAGGAACACGAATAATCCCCAATAATGGAAAATATTTAGTGATCCAATAAAAACCCGGAATTGTCGACTTTCCAAAAATATGGATTGGAGATCCCAAGGCAAGAATCAAAGAAAAAAATCCTATCCAACCCAAAAGACGAATTTCCTTAGACGAACGGGATTGAATCCAGCCATAAATAGCAAACCCTAAAACAAAATATCCTAAATACCCCACCATTTCCCAAGGGTTTACATTCAACCGATTATAAAAATAGTGTAAACTCAATTTTCCCCAAACACTGTGCCAAGGCGGTGGTACAAAAAAAGACATGAAGTCTAGAATCCCTCGATCATAGACTGTATTGACTGGATAATGAAACGTCTTTAGATCGGAAAGGGTCCACAAAACAACCGGAAAAAAGAGTAAAAAGGTAAATAGGAGGCTCATCAAAAGATACTTTGATTTTTTCCAATTCGCTAAAGCGAAAATTCCTCCTAATCCCACAGCAAAAAGAAAATAATAATAATCCGTAAAAACAATTAAAAGATAAACTAAAGTGATTTTCCAATAGTAACTATAATGAGGATAGTGGAACGATCGAATGATACAAAAAACAAGCAAGGGAACCCAAAAAATACTGGCTAGATTGATGTGATGAAGCGACCTTGCAATATGATACGGACAAAAAGAAAAAAGGAGTCCCCCGATAAAACTCGCTTCTCGATGCTGAGTGAACTCATAACACAACAAAAAATTAAAATACCCTGCTAAGACAAATGAAAGGAAAAGAGTCAAATTATAGCAATAGCTTAAAGGGAAAAATAAATTCAAAAAAGCCTGAAAAAAAGCATTTGTTAAACTTAAGGTATGCATTGTGAGCGAAAAATCTTGAGGATAAAACAAATACCGTGTATGAAAAAGACTCTCGTCCGATTCAAGGATCGCTCGCTGAACGTGCCAGGGGTTCCACACGGATTGAAGATTGTCTTCCAGAGGACCGATCACTGTATGTGGTTGGTAAAGAAAGAGAAGCGGGTAGGTAAAAATGGCGGAAAAAATAAAATATAAAAAAAGGGATTGAAGGTGTTCCTTTCGAGAAAGTGCAGGAGTCAACGAAGTTTTCTTTCTATAATAATTTTTTTGTAATTTTACCGCTCCTAATGTCCCACGCTGGCGGTGGTTTGGGGGTGGAATTCTAAAGGATTTGCTCCTAAATATTTACTCTATTTTTTTTTGTTATTTAAGCTTGGTTTTAGTGCAACATAATTTTTATTCTCTTTACTCATGGTTGCACCCTCGTCGATCAATAATTGGCGTAAGTCATTCCGAACGTCAGTGAACGGTTGTTACGGATCTCCGCAAAGTTTAATAATTAACGATCATTCAAAACGCTTAAATAGCTTCCCCTTATTAACTCCCGAACCTTGGTCATAATCATTTCTTTGTTCATAAATTTTTCTTTTAACCCTTGGGCTAAATAAAACTCCTTGGCCTCTTCAAAAAGACGCGTTTGCTCTGCTTCTGGCAAACTTTTATATCGCTTGTTCAATTCCAAAATCTCTTTATCCTTCGCTTGACTTGCTTTCATATCTTTATTTTTTACTTCTTGATGCACCTTCTCTGATTCTATTTTTGTTGTTTCCACTTCTCGAAATTCTCCGCCCCAATTCTCTTTCAAGCACTTTTTCAAGTACGTTGTGTAATTCTTTGTCGCCATCTTATTCGCATACTCGATGTTCCAATTCACATACTCAAATCCTTTTTCTCGATAATACTTTCCAATTTCTTCTCTCAATCCTTTTGTCGGACTCTTCAATAGGTCATAAAGCTTTGTCAAAGTTGTATCTTCTTCAAAAGAAATCTCTTTCTGTTCAGACTCTAACTTTGGCTTAATTTCTTGAGAATTCTTTTGCTTTACCCAATCAGGAATTCGTTTTATGAAACGTATTATTTTATTATCTTTTTTTAATTCATAGTCAATTATAAAAGCTTCTCTGGCTGTAATTTCTAGCGTTTGAAACAGTTTTTCGTCTTGTGCTAACTTATTAATTTCATTAACAGCCGCCTTTACCTTAACTAATACATCGCTATGAAACATAACCTCTTTTATGCCCCCACCCTTTAAATGTCTCTTTCTTTTTGAAAGTGTCAATTTTGTTCCAAGCTTAACCAGATCAATATCCCAGCTATTCCGACCTTTAAAAGTCTTACAAAGAATTTCAAAAAGCCTTCTAGAAATGGGACGTTTTAGAGCTTTATAGTATTCAAAATCAATATATTTAAAAAATTTAGATTCTTTAATTTTCAACAACCATAAATTATTAAAATTCACTTCTAATTGACTATTTTCTTTAATAAACTTGTAATTTTCAATGATATGAAACCCTATTTCTGTGTAGTCCTTACCATCATAAAAAGTCCCATTAAATTTTATAAAAACATTTGCCCATCGCTCTAAACTATCTTTCAATCGTTCGTAAGACTTATTGTCCGTAGTGCGATTACATGCTTTTAAAACTTCATATCTTGTAAGCTCTATTTTTTCTTTATACCCCAATTTTTGGCTTTTATCGAGCATATAAAAGAGAAATAGCATATCTAAAACATCGGGAGGCTTATACCCTGATCGATATTCATATCCATCAAGATCTTGCCAAACGAAATTTTCTTGATTTGATTCGTTGAGTAACCATAAAGGCTTGTCTAAAAAATTAATATCTTGCTTGATCATAAAGTTTTTCTAAAAAAAATATCGAGATTTTGAGACTCGTGTAGTTCTTATTTTTTAAGGAAATATTCTATCTCAAAATCTTGATATTTACAATCTTATAAACCGTAGATACCTACTATCGAGTTTTGGGTGGACTACTATCGAGTTTTGGGTGGACTACTATCGAGTTTTGGGTGGACTACTATCGAG
>CAZHAR010000043.1:13657-44598 GCA_964530615.1 uncultured Planctomycetota bacterium
TTTTGGGTGGACTGTGGTTTTTATAAATATTGAAAATAAATGGGTTACACGAATTTTTTTCAAGGGGAAAGATCTTGATAGATCTTAGAAAGACTACGACGACACCAGTAGAAAGAAAACCGTTGTCGTCGTTGTGGATAACTTTTTTAAAAACTATCGGGGTTTCAATGGAGAACTATCGCGGTTTAGGGGGACTAGTATCGAGTTTCTGGGGGACTACTTTTGTAGCTAACAATTCATATATAATGCTTTACGAAAATATACCCGTATAAAAATTGCCATAAATCCAGTGGAGATCTACCATAAATCAGTGGAGAAGTATCGAGTTTTTTAGACTGCTATTGATTTTTTTAGATTAAATTTTCTACTTAGTTGTTAATATAGAATAAGTTATGAAAATATACCCGTATAAAAAATCCTATGAATTGAAATAAAAAACTATTGCTATTTTTTGAGAGATTATTGCGATTTTGGTGAATTATTATCGAGTTTTGGGTGGACTACTTTTTTATAACACTTTTATGTAAAATAATTTATATAAAAATGTGTATTAATTTACAGTATCGAGTTTTGGGTGGACTCTTTTTTTATTCGCTTAGCATAAATTGAAATCAGTAATTACTTTAATTTATTTATACTTAACGTTTTACAAAAAATATACCCGTATAAAAATTGCCATAAATCCAGTGGAGATCTACCATAAATCAGTGGAGAAGTATCGAGTTTTTTAGACTGCTATTGATTTTTTTAGATTAAATTTTCTACTTAGTTGTTAATATAGAATAAGTTATGAAAATATACCCGTATAAAAAATCCTATGAATTGAAATAAAAAACTATTGCTATTTTTTGAGAGATTATTGCGATTTTGGTGAATTATTATCGAGTTTTGGGTGGACTTTTTTTTTATAATGCTTTTATGTAAAATAAATTATATAAAAATACGTATTAATTTACAGTATCGAGTTTTGGGTGGACTCTTTTTTTATTCGTTTAGCATAAAATGAAATCAGTAATTTCTATAATTAATTTATATATAGCTAGTTGCAAAAATATACCCGTATAAAAATTGCCATAAATCCAGTGGAGTATTATCGGGGTTTCAATGGAGACCCATCGAGTTTTTTAGACGACTATTGCTATTTTTTGAGAGATTATTGCGATTTTGGTGAATTATTATCAAGTTTTGGGTGGACTCTTTTTTTATAACGCTTTTGTATAAAATATATTATATGAAATACTGTATTAATTTATAGTATCGAGTTTTGGGTGGACTCTTTTTTGAAAATAGCATAAAACGAAATAAGCAACTATTG
This sequence comes from uncultured Planctomycetota bacterium, assembly GCA_964530615.1. Taxonomy (GTDB): domain Bacteria; phylum Planctomycetota; class JBBTDB01; order JBBTDB01; family JBBTDB01; genus JBBTDB01. Next base: position 14,973 of record CAZHAR010000043.1, read on the forward strand.
CCAATCTATTGGAGTCATTTTTTCATTAATGTCTATTAAATAACAAATTATATCTAAAATCCGTACATAAATATGGTATTGACTATCGGGTGGAGAACTCTCATAAGTTGGGTGAAAAAAAATAGCATAAAATGAAATCAGTAATCTATTAAAACCATTTAAATTACTTGTTGTTAAAGAACTATACCCGTATAAAAAATCGCATAAAACGAAATCATCAACTATTGCCAATCCATTGGAGTCATTTTTTCATTAATGGCTATTTAATACCGTGTTATGAAAACATACCCGTACAAAAATTGCCATAAATCCAGTGGAGTACTCTCGGGGTTTCAATGGAGAACTATTGCGGTTTAGGGGGACCAGTATCGAGTTTCTGGGGGACTACTTTTGTATTTAATCATTCATATATAATGCTTTATGAAAAAATACCCGTATAAAATTACTATCGAGTTTTGGGTGGACTACTTTTAGCTTCGTTTAGCATAAAATGAAATAAGTAATTTCTATAATTACTTGCTATTAATAATTTTAAATTAAATAAGACTTCGCATATCCGTTTTAAAAATTCTGAAAATACCAAAGAATTCTTAGAAATGAGTATCGCCAGATTGTGGAAAATTCTGTTTCTCCTGTTGACGTAAAGGGATTCGTTTTCTAGACTTTTTATAACTTTTAACCCCTATTCCGAGTAAAGCCTTCTCTAAAGCCTTCTTATTTGAGGACCATTATGCGTTTAACGTTGTTTACGCTTCTTTTTATCGGGGTTTCCTTGCTCCCTCCATTATTTAAGCAGGGTGTTTACCATACGGACTCTGGCCATTTGCTCTTTGAGAGCTGGTATGTGATTACTTTTCTGATTGTTGGCTTTCTCTTTATTCATGAATTTATTCATGTGCTTAGCCATGATAAGGCTCATTCTAGTGAAGGAAAATCGGATCATAACCATTCTCCACATAGTTAAATTGCTTCTGAACGAAAGGAAATCAAATTCATGGCTCAAGCGCACGCTCATCCCGTAGAAATCCCTTACGATGAACAATTTGCTTACGCTTCTGGCGGTAAGATTGGGATGTGGGTTTTTCTTGTGACCGACGCAATGACCTTTGGTGGCTTTTTAGCCGCTTATGGCTTAATACGCGTTAAACTTGGGTCCGCATGGCCCAATCCTGCGGAGCATCTAGGAATCAACTTATCCGCATTCGCTACGTTTATCCTGATTTGTAGCTCTGTTTCTATGGTGATGTCTTTAGCCGCCGGGCAAGAAAAAAATCGCGCTGGTTTATTAAAATGGCTAGGACTCACGATTTTAGGTGGAGTGATTTTCCTCAGTATTCAAGCCTACGAATACAACCATCTTGTTCATAAAGGAGTTAAATTCAACTCCTTTACCTACCTCGAAAAAGGCGCTGAACACGGAGAGGATAGTCATCACAATGAAGCGAATCGCATCACAGGAGTCTCTCAGTTCGGCTCCACATTCTTTATCATCACTGGTTTTCATGGAATGCACGTTTTTTCCGGAGTGGTCTATCTGTTGGTGATCTTCTTTTTGGCTTCCCGAGGACGGTATGATGATGGGAATATGAATGAAGTTGAGATCGTGGGCCTTTTCTGGCACTTTGTAGACTTGGTCTGGATTTTGGTTTTTACCTTCATTTATTTGTTGTAATTCTAAAGGAGCTCTCCTGTGCAAAACGAAAGCCATTCAACTCCGCATCCTAAAAATCCACGAAAAGGATATATGATTATCTTTGTCGTTTTAGCTGTTTTGACCCTGATCGAAATTGGAGCCGCAACCTATTTACATGGACAACCGAAACTCTGGAGCCTCATCGGACTCGCAGTCGCTAAAGCCGTCTGTGTCGCTCTCTTTTATATGCATCTTAAATTTGAAACCGCTTGGCTCAAATTTATTGCGGCTATTCCCGTCATTATGGGTTTTTATGTGTTTGCTTTGTCGTACGAGGTGCTCTATCGCTAAGAGGACTCAAATCACTCAAATCACTCAAATCACTCAAAAAACCCTCATTATCGCGTTTTTTTTGGGATTCGAGATCCTTTTTGCCTGTCCCATGTGTAACGCCGATGGAAAAGATATTTCGATCCCCATTATCATGACGTTTCTCTTTGTTCCTTATGTTCTTTTTACAGTCGCGTTTTTTTCAATACGACATTTTTTGAAAAAGGAACCCCCTGAAACTATTCTTGAACCCTTGGAACCTTGAACTTTGAAATGGCAACCTTTTCTTAGTGCTCTGCTCAACGCTTCTGCCGCAGTTTGTCTTTTGATAGGGTTTTTCTATATCCGACGCAAAAATCAAACGGCACACAAAAAAACGATGCTTTCTGCTGTAGCCCTATCTACTTTATTTTTGATAAACTATCTGAGCTACCATTTCGTTCATGGTTCCCAAAAATATCAAGGGATTGGGCTGATACGAAAGTTTTATTTTACTCTCTTGCTTAGCCATACCCTCTTGGCGATAGGGGTGGTCCCGCTGGTTGCTTTCACTTTAAGATGGGCTTTTACGTCCCAGTTACAAAAACATAAACGCCTCGCTCGGTATACCTTGGCGATTTGGCTTTATGTCTCAGTTACGGGTGTCTTGATTTACTTGATGCTTTATGTTTTTTAACCCTTTCAACGGAATATTTTGTGCTTGAATCCCGTTTTTTGTTCTTCACTCTACTTTTAACCTTTGGACTCATTATCCTTGGCGGTTTCGTTCACAATACCGAATCCAGTTTGGCCTGCCCTGATTGGCCCTGGTGCACGGCGCTGTGCTATGGGAAAACCTTGCCAGAATCAGAACGCTCTGTCGGGATTGAGCGCCGCCATCAAATTGAAATCACTCATCGGATTTGGGCCTCTCTGGTTGGAATGTGCACCGTATGCTTTTTCTTGATGCTCCTCCTACGCAAACGCTTTCAACCTAAAATTATTCTGTTTGGATTTATCGCTATTCTGCTGGTTCTCTTTCAGGGCGGATTAGGCGCGCTTACCGTGAAACTACAACTCCCAACCCTTGTTTCTACGGCCCATCTCGCTATCGCGCAGCTTTTTTTTGCGTTTTTAATTGGACTTTTTTTTCTGATCACCTTTCGATCTTCCCCGCAACCCAACCCGTCTATTCCGTCCGCATTTTTATCCCTTCTTCTTGGAGCCACAGTCCTCCTTTTTTATCTCCAACTCCTTCTTGGCGCGTATATGAGACATAGCGGAAGCGGTTTAGCCGCAGGCGCTGGCCCGGACGCGGCTATTCGTGGAATAGATTTAAATTCCGGAACCCCTTCTTTTTGGCCCTCGTCTGCTCCCGCAAAACTGAATATGCTTCATCGATATCTGGCACTTGTCCTCACTGGAATCGTTTTCTGGCTCGGAATTCTGCTCTGGAAATTCGGAACTCATTATCCTCCAGCTCGAATTTATTCAATGGCCTTGATCCTTTCTGTTTTGGCGCAAGTCCTCCTTGGGATTCTCTCGATCTGGTATTTTCTCCATATTACCCTTATTACCTTACATCTGGCAGTTGGGACGCTCTGTTTTGGTCTGAGCGTCTCAGCCTGGATGCAATTTCGCTTTCTCCGTACCCCCTGGAATTATCACAAAAATGTTTCACTTTAAAAAATTGGATGGATCCCTTGATAGGCTCAATACAACTTGAAGAAAAAACATTACCCGAGGATTTCCTTCAAAACTCTTTTGCAGAAGAGGCGACTCTGGAACATTTGAAAAAGGCTCCCGCTTCCACTTTTTTTCGTGTGATCAAAGATCTGTTCCAGTTGACTAAACCCCGCTTGAGTTCTCTGGTGATCTTTACCATGTCTACCGGGATTTTTCTTGCTTTTGGAAGTATTTCTTTTCCCGCTTCCCTCCTCGCCGTTCTCGCAACATTCGGAATCATCGGCGCAAGCAATACCTTTAATATGGTCTTCGATCGCAACATCGATACCTTGATGGATCGCACCAAATCTCGCCCTATTCCTTCCGGACGTCTAAGCTCAACCATCGCTCTTCAGTTCGGTTTCCTTTTGCTGGCAATCTCCCTTCCTGTACTCTATCTTTCCTCTAATCTCCTCACCACAGCACTCGGCGCTCTAGCCTGTTTCCTTTATGCTTGCGTTTATACGCCGCTCAAAATTAAAACTCCGATTGCCGTCTATATCGGGGCTATCCCCGGTGCGATGCCGATGCTCATGGGATATACGGCGGTCACGAATCAAATCGATGGACTCGGACTTTCGCTCTTTGCGATCTTGCTTGTTTGGCAACTCCCGCATTTCCTTTCAATCGCGTTGAATCTGGCGCCTGATTATCAAAGAGCCAATGTTCAAGTTTATCCAGTCGCGATTGGTCCCCAAAAAACTCGATATTTACTTGTTCTGTTTAGCGGAGTATTCTGGGGGACCACTTTTTTGCCTCTCCTTTTTAGTTCCGCAGGATGGCTCTATTTCACTGTGGCAAATCTTTTAGGACTCAGTTTTTTGTGGGGAAGCTTACTTTGCTTAAAATCTTCCAAATATGAACGACCTTATTTTCTCGGAACGCTTTTGTATTTACCGGCCCTTTTACTTACTCTGATTTTCGAGGTTCATTACCTCAATAGGATTTTTTAGGAGGAATTATTCATGCGACAAAAGGGATTAAGGCTCCTTTGTGTCCTGATTGGAATCATTGGATTCAGTCTCCTCGTTGGAGAATCGATTCTTTTTGCGGATGGCCCCCCAAGTGACCTGAATCGTAATTTTTGGCAGAGGCCCGAAAACATCTCTGGAGATGATTCGATTGATACCATTGTAGACAGAACCACCTACCTTCTGGTTTTTTGGTACGCGATTGTCGTCTTTTGCCTAGTCTATTTCTGCTTAAAATATCGCGCTAAAGAAGGACAACGTGGATACTATCATCATGGAACCGACGCCAAAAGTATCGGACTTCAACTGTTGCTCGGGGTTACAGTCTTTTTTTCTGTAGATGTTCATCTCGTTCTTCTCTCTAGTAATCATCTCCAGAAAACCTTCTATAACTATCCTAAAGAAGATAGGAATGATCTGGAAACGCTTCGCGTTGAAGTGATGCCACAACAATGGGCTTGGAACTTCCGTTACGCGGGTCCCGATCATCTGTTTAATACTTCAGATGATATTCTGACCTTCAATGAGCTCTACATCCCGAAAGATCGTAACGTGATTTTTCAACTCAAAGCACGGGATGTCATTCATAGTTTTTCTTTGCCGAACACTCGCTTGAAACAAGACGCCATTCCCGGATCCGTAACCCGAATGTGGTTCAAAAGCGTAAAAACCGGAAAATTTGAAATTGTTTGCGCAGAAATGTGTGGATTGAATCATTATAAAATGAAAGCAGATATGTTTGTTTTAGAACCCAAAGAATTTGAATCTTGGGCCAAACGCGCTCAAAAAATTTCTGCAGTTTCTTTTGACAAAGACGAGCCAGATTCCCTCTGGGGCTGGAAATGGGAGGCATACAACAAATGAGCCACGATCATATTCACCCTGAACCCACTTCATTTATCGCAAAATATGTTTTTACTAAAGACCATAAAATCATTGCGAAACAATTCCTTTTCTTTTCTTTATTTTTCCTATTCATTGGCGGAGTCCAAGCGATGATGATTCGCTGGACGTTGGTTTATAAAGAGACTCCATTTCCTATTTTGGGCTCCGTATTTTACCCCGATTCTGGCGGAATAATTCCCCCAGATGCCTATGCGATGCTTTTCACCATGCACGGGACCATCATGATTTTCTTCGCGATTACTCCGATGCTGATCGGATGCTTCGGAAACTTGCTCATTCCTCTCATGATCGGCGCACGAGACATGATTTTTCCGACCTTAAATATGCTGTCCTTCTGGACTATGTTTATCTCCGGAGTTCTCTTGTTAGCTTCCTTTTTTGTTCCCATGGGCGCGGCCGCAGGTGGCTGGACCATTTATCCGACGTTAAGTACGAATATCGGTCAACCCGGATTAGGACAAACCCTCTGGTGCCTTTCCATTTATTTCGCGGGAACGGCTTCCATTATGGGAGCCATTAACTACATCACTACGGTGATTCGTTTGCGTGCCCCGGGAATGCGATATTTTAACGTTCCTATGACCGTGTGGGGACTTTGGTTCACCTCGATCCTGAACGCCGTTTTCGTCCCGGTCATTGCCGCCGCGGCTCTCTTACTGGTGATGGATCGCCATTTTGGGACCCAATTCTTCTTGGCAGGCGCCGGCATTCCTGAACAAGGGGCTGGAGATCCGGTCCTGTTCCAACACTTGTTCTGGATTTTCGGTCATCCCGAAGTCTATATTCTCATTTTACCCGCTTGGGGAATTGTTTCTGATGTGCTGAGCTTCTTCGCGCGCAGACCCGCCTTCGGAGCAAGAGCGACGATTCTTTGTATGGCCACGATTACCATCTTGAGCGTGGTAGTTTACGGCCATCATATGGTAACCACTGGAATGACCCCCCTTCTCACGGAAACGTTTATGCTTTTGACGATGCTCATTAGTATTCCTTCCGCGATTTTCTTCCTGAACTGGATATCGACCCTCTGGCGAGGATCCATCCGCTTTACTACCCCGATGCTTTGGGCCATTGGCGTTGTGATCGTATTCGGATTAGGCGGATTGACCGGTTTGTACCATGCAGGAACTTCTTCCAATATCTATCTCCATGATTCCGCTTTCGTAGTGGGACACTTCCATCTGACTATGGCGGCTTCCGTGCTATTCGCAGGATTCTGTGGAATTGTTTTTTGGTTTCCGAAAATGTTTGGTCGCATGATGAACGAAACCCTCGGAAAAATCCATTTTGCGATTACCCTTCCTTGTGTTGTTTTCGTCTTTGTGATGATGCTTTTTATCGGAAACGCGGGAATGCATCGACGTATTTATGATCCATTTGAATATGAATTACTGCAACCGCTTTTTAACGCAACAAAAGCCATTACTCATACCGCATTGCTTCTCGGATTGGCCCAATTTATCTTTGCGTTTAATTTCTTCTGGAGCCTGTTCTCCGGGAAAAAAGCTTCGGATAATCCTTGGGAAATGACCACTTTAGAATGGACTATTTCCTCTCCGCCTCCGTACTATAACTTTAAAGAGATTCCTCATGTTTATAATCCTCCTTATGAGTTTGGACGGCCGGATGTCAAAGAAAAAGACTGGTTAGGACAAGCGGAAAAACCTCCTGGATTCAAAGAACCTAAAAAAGAGAAATCCGCAAAAACTTAACCCTGAAGGAACAGACGTTTATGACGGCCCAGCCCCTTTCTCTAAAACCGAATTTGCGAGAAATGATCGACTCCTATCTTGGGATGATTATTGCCCTTGGAGCGTTGTCGATGTTTTTTGCCTCTCTCTTTGTGGCCTATATGGTTTTACGGTTTCGTCAAGCGGTTTGGCCACCGCCAGAGCTCCCTCCGTTTCCACAAGTACTTCCGCTTCTCAATACCGTCATTTTAGTGGCAAGCGGTTTTACCTTTCATCTAGGACTCCGGAAACTAGAATCCGCTAAAAATGGAGCGTTTAAATTCTTTTTAGGAGTGACGATTCTTTTAGGGATTAGTTTTTTCGGACTTCAATATTGGCTCTGGCAAAATATTTCTTCTGCAGGGCTGAAGATTGGAACGAGTTTGGGTTCCATCTTCTATGGAATGACCCTGCTCCATGGATCTCATTTACTGGCTGGGATGTTGGCTCTGTTCTGGCTCGTTCCCGGAGCGATCCGAGGAACTTATCTGGATCAAGGAACCTTGCAGGTTCGTCTGGTCGGACTTTTTTGGCATTTTTTGGGTATTATCTGGATTATTCTTTATCTTGCCATTTTTGTGGTATGACCCTATTCATTGGAGATAAACGTTCATGAAGCTTTTTGGTTTATTTATTATTATTTTGATGAACATTGCTGTGCTCCTTCCGGGGTGTAATCGGAAACCTGAGTTTACAGAAGCGTTAACCTTTGCAGGTGTCTCTTATTCGCCGGAAGTGCTCAATCGAGGAAAAGAAAACTATACGCTCTATTGTCGCGCTTGCCACGGCGAAAATGGGGATGGGAAGGGCCCGGCCGCTAAAGGTCTCTATCCACCTCCACGCGATTTTCGTCTCGGGACCATCAAATTCGCCTCCGTTAAATCTGGAAGCGGGTTGGCCACCAATGACGATTTCCATCGAATCGTCATCAATGGTCTTAATGGAACCGCCATGCTACCTTGGGAAATTTCTAAAGAACGACTCGATACCGTTATCGCTTATATTAAAACCTTCTCTCCGCAAGCCCATACAAATGAAAAGGGCGCTTCGGTTTCTGCAAAAGCCTGGAGATCGGCAACCGCTAAAGAAGGTGAAAAAATCGTGTGGGAGACTGCGGATCCGTTTGGCGAAAAAGAACCCAATTTTCACGCGATTGAGATGGGAAAATTGATTTATCACGGTCTTGCGGAATGTATCAGTTGTCATCCCGCCTATGCAACAAAAGAATATATTCATTTGGCCGGAAAAAACGGAATTAAAAAACGCGGGCTAACCGAATTCCGCAAGGGAATATATGAACCTGAACTGAAATATAGTGAAGAATATAAATTCAAAATTCTTCCACTCGATTTTACCTACCACAAAATTCGAGCTGGAACCTATGATAAAAAGGATAGAACCCACTCTCCAAAAATTCAGGATCTTTTCCGAACCATTTCCGCTGGAATCGGCGGAACCGCAATGCCTGCCTGGAAAGGGGCTATTCCCGATCAATATCTTTGGGCGATGGCTCACTATGTACTCTATCTCTATAATCTGAAAGAAACCGATCGAGTTAAATTAAGAGCGGATCTGGACGCGGATGAACAACGAGTCTTTACAAAACCTTCTGCAGAAGCAGATGCTCAATTTGTAAAGGATCGAAAAGAAACGATGGCGGAGATGAATAACATTTATGAAGTGTTTAAGAAAGCCATGTCTCCTGGCGATGATGATGACGATGACGATGATGACGATAACAAATAATTTTAAAAAAATCAAAAACAATAGAAGCCCCGTTTGGGGCTTTTTTTTTAGGATGGACACATGCCTGAACTTGAGAGCAGAGATGTCACGGATGAAGTAACCGAGGGACAGGTTGGAGCCCCCCCAGAGAACCCCGTAGGGGGATTTATTCATCAACTTGCCTATAATGCGACCGGAAGCCCTATTTTCTGGCTTTTTTTTATCGGAATCTTATCGAGTTATCCTTGGATTCGCGCCTTAATTAGCACTCCTCTTGAAACTCCGAAAGTGTACGGAATCATTCCTGAATTCAGTTTTACCGACGAACAAGGGAAACCGTTTGGAACTCAAGAATTAAAAGGAAAAGTGTGGATTGCAAGTTTCATTTTTACGAACTGTTCTTCCATATGCCCAGATCTGATGCGGAAAATGATGTATATTCGAGACAAAATTAAAAGTATTAAATGGATGATCCATTTGGTGAGTTTTACGGTGGATCCGCTTCGGGATACTCCAGAAGTTTTGGATCGATACGCGCAAGAGCACCTCAAAGGGTTTTATGATAAAAAAACATGGAAATTTCTAACCGGGCCGTTAGAGACAATTGAAAAAGTCATTATCGATGGTTTTAAAATCGCCATCGCTCGTCCCGAGCAAGATCCGTCGTTATTTGAAATCGCTCATGGGGGAAAAATTGTTCTCGTGGATCAAAAGGGACAGATTCGAGGCTACTATTCAACGGATGACGAAGGGCTCAAGAAACTCCTGCTGGACCTAGCACTTGTCACCAACAATTATTAAATTGGTATAATAAAAGCCAAAGCAGAAAAATCCAACTCGACTCGCAATTTCTAGTTGGATTCTTAAAAACCTAAAACCACCTGAAAAAAAGGTGTTAGAAACACGCTTTAAGAAAGGCAATAATTATGGATAATGTACCTCCAAACGATCCTTCCGTCAATGAAAATGTTTCCGATTGCTCAAAAAAAGAGCAAAACCCTGTTTCTGACAACAGCCAGACAGAAGCGAAAGAATCCAGCTCTCGCCAGAAAAAACTCTCAGAATATCAGCAAAGTCATCCTGAACAGCTTTCCTTGTTCGCGCTTACGAAAGCTAACGAAAAAGCGTATTCCAATTCGATTGAGTTTTATGACGCGATTCCCAAATATTTGTGGGGTAAACAAGACAAAAAAAACAATCTCCGGCTTCTGAAAAGAAATTTTATTCACAAAGGAATGGACTACGACGTCTCGATCCAACCTGCAACTATCGAAGAAAAAAATGGAACCGTGAAAACCTGCTATCCGGGAGAGCGCGAAGAATTGGTCGAAGATGCTCTAAGAAAATTAGCTTGCGAAGGAAAGGCTGTTTTTTTGGATGATTCTGCCGCCGTCACGTTTACTCTTTACGAAATCGAGCAAGAACTCAAACGAATGGGACACGGATTCAGCAAAAATCAAATTAAAGAAGCCATTATGATCTGCAACCAAACCCACCTCAAGGTAGAAACTAAAGATCGAAAGCTGATTGTAGGCGCCAACATTTTTGTGGCCGTGGGATTGCAAACCCAAGAAGACTGGAAAGGACACGGAAAAAAAACCAAAGCACACATCATTTTCAACCCGCTGGTTACCAAAAGCATTAAAGAAAAAACATTTCGGCTTTTAAATTACGATAAATCAATGTCGTACAAAAGAAGTTTAGCCAGATGGTTTCACAAGCGACTTTCCCATAATTATATTCAGGCCGCCCAAAATTCGCCGTACAGCATCAAAATGTCAACCATTATCAGAGATTCTGGGATGGCTGCTTATAAAAATCTTTACGATAATATCGCTAAAGTGAAGCAAGCTTTAGAAGAAATGAAGGAAAAAGAAGTGATTGAAAAATACGAAGTTATTTCAACTTTGGAAGGCCGGAAAATTGTTGAAGCTAAATTTACTATTTTTCCTCATCCTTCTTTCATTTCCGAGGTCAAATTTGCGAACAAACAATACTACAATTTGCGACCTGAAGAACAAAAAAGAGAAATTGAGCAACACATTAAAACAATCAAAGGGAATCTATTCAAAAAATAATATTTACTTTTAAATAGGTGGTTTTGAGTCGGACACAGCCAAAATGGCAGGAAAAATAGGTGGTTTTGAGTCGGAGAATAGGTGGTTTTGAGTCGGGGTTGTATCAAAAATAGGTGGTTTTGAGTCGGAGTTGTATCAAAAATAGGTGGTTTTGAGTCGGAGAATAGGTGGTTTTGAGTCGGGCTTATGTGAAAATAGGTGGTTTTGAGTCGGCGAAATAGGTGGTTTTGAGTCGGAGATAAAAACAACTAAGTATCTATAAAATAAAGAGTTAAGAGTCAAAAATGCCCCCTTATCCTTATCTTAACCTTTTAACCTAATACAAAGCAGAAAATGAACGCTTTCTCTTGTTCGAAAGTGATCCGTTGGGGGAAAATCCCCCAAACCCCCTTGAAGAGGCTTTGAAGAGTAGGCAAAAAGGACAGATTTGAAATGAAGCAATTTGGGTTTATTCCAAGAAAACTAAAGAAAGAAAACCATGAAAGAATTTGATGTTTTGATTGAACGGGATGAAGCCGGTTTTTACGTCGCTTCGGTTCCCGCCCTAAAAGGATGCCATACTCAAGCTAAATCAATGGATCAGCTTCTAGCACGCATCAAGGAAGCGATTGAGCTCTGTTTAGAAGTGGAGCAGGAAGAATCTACTCTAGAATTTGTTGGATTTCAAAAGGTCCGTTTGAATGACTAAATCCCCAAGAATCACCGGAAAAAAAATGTTTTCTGCCTTAAAAAAAAAGGTTTTGAAGTCATTCGAATCAAAGGAAGCCACCATTTTTTGAAAAACGCTCAAGGCAAAACAACCGTTGTTCCTGTTCATTCCGCTGAAACTCTTGGGCCGGGTCTCATTTCAAAAATACTTCAAGATTGTGAATTAACCGCCGAACAACTCAGAGCGCATTTATAAAGCAATAAAGACAGATTCAAGGTTATGATGTGGCAGACGAGGGTCGGCTCCATCAACTGTGGATTGATTTGTCGCTGGCTACGAGCAATTATTAGTGGTAATTTATTGAGTGCTAGACTCTTGGCAGAATATTCCCTAAAATGCCCGCATTCCTGAAATTAACAGGGATACCCCAAGAATATTTATTTTATTGGAGATTTTATGTTGCGATTTATGCTTTGTGCTTGGATAGCTTTATTTATAGGCTTACCAAGTATTTCTGCCCAATCAAATTCTAATTTGACTTCTTCCAAGATTGCTCAATATTTGCCAAAAGAAACCATTTTTTTTGCGCTAGGTTCTGGCGAGCGACTCTTAACAAAACTCGGCTATAAAGAATTAGTGAGCCGTTTTCAATCCTATTATGATATGGCCGCGAATGAAATTAAATCGGAAACAGGCTATAACTTTTTAGATCCTGAAGTGCTTCTGAGCTTAGGATTGAATATTAAACAAGAAGTAGGCTTTGCTTTTCTGAATATAGAACTCGAAGCGTTTACCTTCTTTTGTAGTGTTTCGAATAAAGAAGCCCTCGTCAATTTAATCAATTATGTGGCACGGGATAAAGGGTTTCCAGTGATCACGGAAACCCTTGGCGATGCCACCATTATGTATTCTGAAACGGATCAAAATACGTTCTTTATTTTCAGGGGTGGATACTTCTTTGTGCTTGCGGGAGGATCGTATCGTTTTTCGGAAAACAATGCTGGAAGAACCCTTGTAAACAATTTTGCTCAACTACAACTTCCTCAATCGTTAGCAAGCGATTTGAGCTACTTGCAATCGATTCAAGAACTTCGGTATGGCGCAGACGCTTCAGGCTATTTAAATATTTCAGGTGTTTTAGGAAGCTATTTGGCGGAAACAGAACGTCAGGCCGCCGAACCGTATCGAAGTTATTTAAGAGATCAAATTGAATCTCAAAGAACGGAAGGATCTACTCCTGAAGAATTAGCCGAGCTTGAAACACAAGCGGAAGCAGATGAACAATGGTATAAAGAGTATCGACAAAAAGACTTAGAAACCGCGAAACAAATCGTTCAATGGTTTGGTTCTGTGAAGGGAATTGTGATCGGCGGAGAAATCGGTGCTCGATCAATTCAAGTCAAGTGTCATATCGAGACAGAACCTAATTCTTGGTTAGCGCGTTTGTTTCAATCCTGCCAAGGATCCGGCCTTTTCTTGCAAGCCTTAAAGGATAAACCCCATCTTATGGCGTATGGGAAAATCGTTCCTTCCGTTATTTTTGATCTGCTGACTCAAATTGGCGGCCCCGATATTCAAATGATGGAAGAAGCGATGAAACAAGAACTTCAGATCGATCTGAAACAAGATATTTTGGCTCAACTTCCCGGCGAAGTGGGCTTTGCTTTTTCTGGAGCAATGGATTGGTCTACTATGAGTGGCCCGCCAATGACGCTTGATTTCTTTACCGCGATTCGTTTGGCCAATGGCGAAAAAGTTCGTGAGATGTTAGATCGTTTGTTGTCTCGTCCTGATGTGGCTCCAATGATTCAACGCGATGCCGCGGGAAACATTATGATCCCGATTCCGGGGTGGAAAACAGTTTATATAACGATTCAGAATAATAATTTGATCGTCTCTTCCGATTCAATGTTCGGGACTCGCTTATCTCAAGGAACGGGCCCTTCTTTTGTAAGCCAATATTCTCATCCTGAATTACAAGCGTTATTAAACGCACCCAATAGCGCTTTCTGTGGAGTCGTTGATTTGGGCTTCTTTGCTGGATTGGGGATGGCGAGTTCAAATTATTACAGTACTCCTTATGTTCGAAACGCAGAGGAATTCAGTACCGACGAACAGAAAAAAATTGTAGAAGAACTCAATGTGCTCAGCCGAGAATTAGAAGAGATCACTCGTAAACAACACGAAGAATCCAATGCGCTGATGTTTAAGTTAGTGGATCAAATTGGGATCACGGGTACTTCGATGCAATCTTCTCAATCACGCTTAGTACTGCAAGGCGGACAATTTGTTCCTGGAAATAGTGTTCCGGAATGGCTTGGGACCTTGATTGAACAATTTATCAAAATTGAAGAATATCAGAGAAAACAATATCAAGAACGGGAACCCTTAGAAACCAAACGTTGGCAGTTGGAAGATCAACTCTATCGCAACTCCTCCGAAGAAACTAAAGAACTTCCTGTTGAAGAACCTACCACTCCCGAAGATGGAAAAGAAGAATAATCTTTAAACCCTTCTGTCATTCCGAAGCGAAAGCGAGGAATCTCAGCAAAATTCAAGACGAGTATACAATATTGTATATTCGTCTTTTTTTATTCAAAAAACGGGAAGAACGATGAACTTTAAACAAGAGCAAAGGTTTAACCGTCCACTCTAAGGAAACATAGCTCAGCAGGTAGAGCGTTTGGCTGAAAACCAGAAGGCGGGCAGTTCGAATCTGTCTGTTTCCACCAATTTGATGTGTTCAACCAGAGATCTCTTTATGTCTGAAATTATTTTAAAACCGATTGGATGGGTCCGCACGGACAGGAAAAATCCGGAAGATGATTTTTGGGGAGGCACGATCTCTTTTATCGAACTGGATTCCAATCAATTTGATACAGACTGTCTTTCAGGACTTGAATCGTTTTCCCATTTAGAAATCATTTATTATTTTCATCAAATCGAGGACGCAAAAATTCAGTCCCGCGCCCGCCACCCCCGTAATAACACGCTGTGGCCAAAAGTGGGAATTTTTTCCCAACGTGCTAAAGGTCGTCCGAATCGACTCGGGCTTTCTCGATGTGTTTTATTAGAAGTGAGCGGTCTCATTTTAAAAGTGCAGAACCTAGACGCGCTTGATCAGTCTCCGGTACTCGATATTAAACCCTATATGAAAGAATTTGGCCCACAAGGAGAAGTAAAACAACCCTCATGGGCCACGGAACTCATGCAAAATTATTATCGTTCCGAAAAATAACGATCTTAATCGATCACTTTTTCGAAAAAGCGCTCGGCTCGTTTCAGGTCTTTTTTCTTGCTCAAGAGAAAATCCAGCGTTCGTCCTTGTGGATCAATGGCTTCATATAAATATTGTGTCGTGTTCTTAATTTGGATCGGTTCTTCTTTCACCGTCCACTTTTCTCCATATTTCCGATATCGATTGATCTCGGGTTTTACTTTGGTTGAAAACTTTCGAACCCATCGATAAATTGACGTATGATCAACTTCTACGCCGCGTTCCTGTAAAAGTTGTTCCAGATCACGATAGCTTAAATCAAACTGAACATTCCATCGTACCGCAGTAAAAATAATAATAGACTGAAAACGATGTCGAGAAAAATTCATCAAAATCTCCTTAAATCTTCAACCTTTTTTTATAAGGATAGCTATAATTGTTGCATTGAATAAGAATTAAACGCAACAGGTATTCTCTGTTGCATAATCCTTTTATATGCTACGTCACATTTTAATTAAGTCAACACGTTAATGATTTTTTGAAGAGAAACTGTTGCGTGTTGCATTTTATTCGCGGGTTGATTTTTTTAAAAAGTCATGCTATGCTAGTTTTCCACTCGGTAAAGGTGTTCCAGGAAAATACCTTCCTTTAAAAAAATTGTTCATGAGGTCAACCCTTCGAAAACAGTACTTACTTGCAAAGATCCCGAATGAATCCTTTCCTTTCCATAGTACAAGAACAAATCCTTTTAATTGACGGCGCCATGGGAACGATGATCCAAAACTTGGATCTCACGGATGCGTCTTTCGGAGGCTCCGAATTTCGAATGCTCTCCGATTTGCTCACGTTCTCTCGCCCCCAAGATGTCAAAAATATTCATATCAAATATCTCGAGTCCGGTGCCAATATTATTGAAACAAATACTTTTGGCGCTTCCCCGCTCCGTCTCGGAGAGTTTCATTTTTCACGACTCGATCTCTCTCAATTCCCTTCACTTCCCGAATCCATTGATTTAAGAACACTTTCCTACGAAAAAATTGCCTATCATCTTAGCAAATATGCTTGCGAAATCGGCCGCTCCGCGATTGATACCTATCGTTCAGAGAGCCACGCTTCACGCCCTTTATTTGTTGCGGGTTCCATCGGCCCTTCTAATTGGGTACTCTCGAGTACCCACGCTAATTTGCGCCGCGGAACCTTTTCTCAAATCGTCGATAACTTCTATCATCAAATTCTTGGACTCATTGATGGAACTGCCGATATTCTTTTGTTTGAAACGCAACAGGATATTCTTGAACTCAAAGCCGCTATTTTCGGCGCGCAGAAAGCCTTTCGTGAACGCAACATCCGTTTGCCTATTATCGCTCAAGTCACCGTGGATCCGTTCTGCAAGATGCAAATTTTCCATACCGATATTCATGCCGCAATGGTCACTTTAGAAGGAACCGGGGTTGATGTGTTCGGAATTAATTGCTCCATTGGACCCGATTTGATGCTTCCGACCGTCAAAAAATTATCCCAATTCAGTACGCTTCCCATCTCTGTCATCCCAAATGCCGGTCTCCCGGTTTCTGAGGATGGAAAAACCGTTTTTAAACTCACACCGGATCTGTTCGCGCAACACCTCATTCGTTATGTCGAAGAATTCGGTGTTAATATCGTTGGTGGTTGTTGTGGCACGACTCCAGCTCATATTCAAGCCGTCTCTCAAAAAATTCTGGGAAAAGTGCCTCAACCGCGTTCCATCGAAAAGGCCTTTTATATCTCTGGCCCTCAAAACGCTATTAAACTTGATAGCAGTAAAACCCTTATCATGATTGGCGAACGCCTCAATGTTCGAGGCTCCGCAAAAGTTAAAGATGCCGTCGAACGCGAAGGTCCCATCGATACGGAGACCCTTGAAGAAGTCGTTCGAGAACAAATCCAAGATCTTGGCCTCGATATCATCGATGTCTGCATGGATTCTAATATCGTCTCTACCGAAGAGGCCCTTCCTAAAGTCATTCAGGCCGTCACCCATGATTTCAAATCGGCGATGTGCATTGATTCGTTCTCGGTGGAGGCTCTCCAAAAAGGACTCGAAGTGTACTCCGGAAAACCGATTCTGAATTCCATTTCTCTCGAAGAATACGCTCCGGGTGTCGATAAAATCGATGCGGTTCTCTCCTTCGCGGAACCCCATCATCCCGTCTATATTGCACTCGTTACCGATAAGCAAGGTCCCGCAGTCACTGCTGAAAAAAAGGAAGAACTCGCGCGACGTATCATGGACAAAGTTGCTCAATATGGAGTCCATCCGTCCCGGTTACTTATTGATGTCAATGCGTTTCCCATTGGCGCAGAATCAGAACCCGGACTCAATTTTTCTCTCGAATCCATCAAATCAATTCCTCGGATTAAAGCCTTACATCCCGATATCAAAACCTCCATCGGAATCGGAAATTTAACCAACGGACTCGCTAAAAAACCGCATATGCGTAAAGTACTCACCTCTGTCTTTCTCGATGAAGCACGCAAAGTAGGTCTGGACGCGGCTATTATCAATCCGAATCACTATGTTCCTGTTTCCAGCCTTGATCCCCTCGATTATGAATTGGCTCTAAAGGTGATTCTGGAACGAGATATGGACGCATTTGCCCAACTCGAAGAAATCGCCGTTAAAAAACAGGGAAAAACCGTCGTTAAACAGACGAGCTACGATCAACTTCCCCTTGAAGAATCGATTTGCGCGAAAATTATTGATGGCTTCAAAGAACGACAAAAAGGAACGATTCAGGTCGATGGCCATTCCTTTGAATATCAAGATAAAATTGTTCTTCAAGTTGCTGAAAGCATTCGCACGCATGAACCCCTCTCTTTCATTAATCAATACTTGATGAAAGCCATGAAAGAACTAGGCGATGGCTTTGGACGCGGAGATGTCAGTTTACCTCATCTCCTGAAATCCGCGGATGTCATGAAACAAGCGATGGCTTTTCTTGAATCGTATATGAAAGTCAAAGCCGGAATCGATATTCATCAAGAAATATCGTATAAGGGAACCATTGTCATGGGAACCGTCTATCAAGACGTTCACAGCATTGGAAAAGATTTGACTAAAACCCTGCTTGAAAATTATGGGTATCGAGTCATTGATTTGGGCGTACAAGTTCCGCTTCAGAAATTTATTGATACCGCCCGTGAATTCAATGCCGATGCGATTGGAATGTCTGCCTTGCTCGTACAAACCTCTAATCACATGATTACGGTTTCTCAAATGCTACTCGCTCAAAATCTCCCGAATATTGATATTTTGGTCGGTGGCGCTCCAGTCAATCCTCGTCACGCCAGTTATGTCGCAATGGCGGGTCAAGAAGATTTAAGCAAAATGAGACGCAACGTTTTTTATTGCCAGACCGGGATGGATGGCGTCAATAGGATGAACCAGTTGAAAAGCGCCGAAAAAGAGAGCCTTCTGGAATCGAATCGCGCTGTTCTTACCCTTCAATATAAACGGGCAAAGAAAATGGAAGAGGAATCGGAAACTCTCTTGAAAACACTTCCACGCCGTCAAATTTCTTTCCAAAAACACTCGCCTCCAAAAATGCTTCCCTATTTCGCTCAGAAAAAAATAGAGATTCCTTTGTCCGAATTCAAAAATTTTATTGACCGAAAAACCTTATATTCCCTGAATTGGAAATATGGGGGTAAAAATTCCTGGGAGAAAAAAGGGATCTCTTTAAAAACGCTAGATAAAAAACTGGACGAATGGATCGAGAACGCAGAGAAGCACGAATGGCTACACCCGCGCGGAATGATTGGACTTTATCCCTGTAAATCGGATCAGGATGAAGTGGTTGTTTATGATACAGACGATTCTTCTCGTGAAATAGAACGATTTGCGTTTTCTGTGGTGATCGGCCGCGATCAAGAGGATATCTTCTCTGCGGCTCAATATTACTTTCCTCAAACTTCCCCCTTTTATGATGTGATTGGTCTTCAACTTTCGACTTCAGGAACCCATATTGATGAGGTTTTAAAACAATTTAAGGCCGAAGGGGATTCAGAATCGGCTCTGTTTCTTCAGGGGTTGTCGGATCGAATCGCTGAAGATATGGCAGATTATCTTCATCAGACGATGAAAAAAATGATGGGGTCTACGAATGGAAAAATGGGAACTCGCTATTCTCCGGGGTATCCAGCCATTAAAGAGTTGAAAAACAACCTCAAGATTTCTAATCTGTTACAAGTAGAACCTCAGCTCGGAGTCACCCTCACCAGTGCCTTTGAATTTTCTCCTACAGGTTCCACTGCGGCGATTGTCTGCTTTCACCCCGAAGCCTCTTACACATAAAAGAAGTACATTTCTGTTGCTTTAATCTTCAGGAACACTTCGGTTGCGTTTTGTCTCCGAATGTTTCTTTTTTGAGAGAATGCGGGCTTCCTGAGAAGAGTAAGAAGGACGCGTTTTCTTCCGTTTTTTTTGAACTCTCAACGCAACAGCGAGCAAGTGTTCTAACTTTTGAAAAGCCATTTTTTCATTCTGGCTCCGGTTGCGTTCTTCAGAAGCAGTCACTATCAAATCTCCGTTTTTCGTGAGACGATGCGCGTAAAAAAGAGATATCCGTTTTTTTTGATCTTCGTTGAAAAAAGTCGACGAAGGGATATTCAAACGGAGTTGAATCTTACTACTGATTTTGTTGACGTTTTGGCCCCCGGGCCCTGAAGAACGAACCGCACTCACTTCAACTTCTTGTTTCCACCCTAATACCGTCATCCGTCACCTCAAACTGTGTTTAAACCCTAAAGCTCATTAAAGCCAAGACTATAAAGCACCGCTTTTAAAATTTCGTTCCATTTTGATTCGCTCATCTTGCCTAATTTTTTTATTAATCGTTTTTTATCAATCGTATGGATCTGTTCTAACATTAGCATACACGGCTCTGCAACACCCTCTTTTTTATTAAGTAATACGTGAACTGGCATTTCTCGGAGTGTGGTTGTCATAGGGATTACAATGATAGTGGGTGAATATTGATTCCCTAAATCGTTCTGTAAAACGACTGCAGGCCTTTTACCTCCTTGCTCTGATCCGACTTTTGGATCAAATTTCACAAGCCAAATTTCTCCTCTTTTGGGAAAATTACTCACGGGGCCAGACCTCCTCATCCAATACAGCAAAATCTTTGGCACACTCCAAATTTTCTTTTGCCATTATTTTATAGCCTTCTATCATTTGTTCTCGTTTACACTTTTTTTGCCATTCCATCAAAACATCTTCGATGAACTCGCTTCTCGATAGATTATTTGATTTAGCAAAGCTTTGAATTTCTACAGACAAATTTTCGTCAATGGTGATGCTGATTCTTTCTTTAGGCATATCCATTTCCTTAGAATAGAACAGGGTTTGTATTACTTTTTAGTAATATTATTTTATAGGACTATTTTTTTTAGTCAATTTTTGTTTAGATTTTCTAAAAACTGGATGTACAATGGATGTACAAATTTTAGTTTAAGGATTTGGTGGTGGGTAATGGTTTTGGGAAGGATGGCGATTGATAAAACAGAGCAAGGAAAGGGATTAGGCAAAGGATTGCTTAAAAACGCTTTATTGCAGGAAAAAGCCATCGATACTCCTACGAACTCGGAGACCTGAACAGTTATCATTTTTCAAAGTTATCCACAGGTATCGATAAAATTTGAATCGGCTCCATAGTTTAAGCTATACCAACGAATTACATCAATTTTTAGGCTAAAAAACACTCGTTTGAATCGAATCGACCTTCAATCTAAAAAAACAGATCAATTTTCATTAACCGTTGTTTTACAGCAGTTTATATTAAAATTTTTAGCAAAAAGGGATCGATGCTTTCGATTCAAAAAGATGCAACATAAGAATGCCCTGTACTTATGTTGCATCTTTTAATGAGTTTTAACGAAAAAACGAGTTTTTTTTACACGTAACTCATTATTTATCAGTATCTTTTCAAAAGTTTCTTTTCGTGTTTTTTTGAACGATTTTTGAACGGTTTTCTTCGTTTGGAGGCAAATTTTGGATTTTTGGATTGGATTGGATACGCATTACTTTCAAAAGCCTCTTCAAGGGGGTTTGGGGGATCCCCCCAACGGATCACGTTCAAATAAAAAGAAGCGTTCCTTTTCTGCTTTGTATTAGGTTAAAAGGTTAAGATAAGGATAACGGGGTATTTTTGACCGCTAACTCTTTATTTTATAGATACTTAGTTGTTTTTGTCTCCGACTGATTACCACCTATTTCCCCGACTGATTACCACCTATTTTGATACGAGTCCGACTGATTGCCACCTATTCCCCGACTGATTGCCACCTATTTTTGATACGAGTCCGACTGATTACCACCTATTTTTGATGCAAGTCCGACTGATTACCACCTATTCCCCGACTGATTACCACCTATTTTTCCTGCCATTTTGACCGAGTCCGACTGATTACCACCTATTTCAAACTAGTTTTATTCTTTGAATAGGTTCCCTTTTATTGTTTTAAGGTGTTGCTCAATTTCTCTTTTTTGTTCTTCAGGTCGCAAATTGTAGTATTGTTTATTCGCAAATTTGACCTCCGCAATAAAAGAAGGATGAGGAATAATCGTAAATTTAGCTTCGACAATTTTTCGACCTTCTAAAGTTGGAATCACTTCGTATTTTTCAATTACTTCGTTTTCCTTCATTTCTTCGAGTGCTTGTTTCACTTTTGCGATATTGTCGTAAAGATTTTTATACGTGGTCATTCCTGAATCTCTAAGGATAGTGGACATTTTGATGCTATACGGAGAATCTTGGGCGGCTTGGGTATAATTGTGAGAAAGTCTTTTATGAAACCATCGGGCCAAAGTTCTTTTATACGACATGGATTTATCGTAATTCAAAATCCGGAATGTTTTTTCTTTAATGCTTTTGGTGACTAGCGGGTTAAAAATGATGAACGCTTGAGTTTTCTTTCCATGCCCCTTCCAATCTTCTTGAGTTTGCAATCCAACCGCCACAAAAAGATTTGATCCTACAATTTGTTTTCGATCTTTAGTCTCTACTTTTATATGAGTCTGATTGCAGATCATAATGGCTTCTTTAATCTGGTTTTTATTGAATCCATGGCCCATTCGCTTGAGTTCTTGTTCAATTTCATAAAGCGTAAACATCACCGCGGCAGAATCATCTAAAAAAACAGCTTTTCCTTCGCAGGCTAATTTTCGGAGAGCATCCTCGACTAATTCTTCGCGTTCTCCCGGAAAACAAGTTTTCAAGTTTCCATTTTTGTCTTTGATTGTTGCAGGTTGGATCAGAACTTCGTATTCAATGCCTTTATGAACGAAATTTCTTTGAAGCATCCGAAGATTTTCTTTTTTGGCTTGTTTGACCCAAAGATACTTGGGGATCGCATCATAAAACTCAATCGAATTGGAATAGGCTCTTTCTTCAGATTTCTTGAGTTCAAACAAAGAAATTTGTTCGGGTCGGCTCTGGCGATATTCTTCCAATTTTTTCTTTGAAGCTCCAATTTCTTTAAGCTCTGCTGGGTTATTCTCGGAAACAGAGTTTTTGTTTTCGCTTGAGGAGTTAGCGTTATTCTCATTGACGGATGAAGCGTTTGGTTGTATATTATCCATAATAATCCTATAGGAATTGGGGCGAGCGAAAGCCCGCCGGTTTATAGAATCCAATGAGAGCACGAACTCTAATTGGATTTTTCATTTTCGGAACTTTAGTTGAGTTCCTTATCTTATCAAATTTTTTGAGGGAAACCAAAACAAGTTGTCTACTCAGAATTCGTCTTCGCCTTCGGATCGATATAAAGTTCTAGAGACTCTCGGACAAGGGGGGATGGGCGTTGTTCAGCGTGTTCAAGACTGTTGGCTCGGTCGAGAAGTGGCTCTGAAAAAAATTCGCTCCACGACCACTTCTCTATCTCAGGAACAATCTCTTTCTTTATGGCGGTTCCATCGAGAAGCCGCGATTACCTCTTCTTTAGAGCATCCGAATATTATTCCACTCCATGATATTCGGATGGATGCCAATGAAGATCTCTATTTTACGATGCGGAAAGTCGAAGGAGAGACGCTAAGCCAACTCCTGAAGAAAAAACAGGAAGGGATTCAGAATAAAGAAGAACACCAAATTCTGGCGATTTTTTTTAAAGTGTGTGACGCGGTTGCCTATGCCCATTCTCGCGGTGTCATCCATCGTGATTTAAAGCCGGACAATATTATGGTGGGAAAATTCGGAGAAGTGTATGTGATGGATTGGGGAATCGCTAAAAAGCTCAGCGAAAAAGGAAATGTGTTAGATGCAACACCCCGAAAATCTACAGAAAGTACGGTTCTCTTTACAAAAGAAGTGTTTCAAACTATAGGCGGAATAGGCACTCCGGGTTATATGTCTCCAGAGCAATCCGAAAATGCCAGTGAGGTCACGACTCAAGCGGATATTTATTCATTAGGACGAATATTAAGGCAATGTTATGTGCTCATGGAACCTCATGAAGAATTCAAAAAGTTGCTGGAATTTCACAAAGACGATTCGAAGATCGTGAAGAAAGTCACTCCTCCTTGGGAACAATTGGTTCCACCAGATATTCAGGCGATTATTGATAAAGCGACGAAACACGCTTCTGAGGAACGCTACGCTTCGGTTTCGGAGTTGACCGAAGATATTTTGAGGTATTTACGCTACGCGCTTGTTTCTAGCCGGAAATATACGCTTCGGGCCGTCTTGAAAAAATGGTTCTCGCGTCAGAAAAAAAATCTGTTTTGGGTTGGCGTTCCGCTGTTGATCTTGAGTTTAAGTTTCGCGTATTTTCAATGGCTATTTTCCTACCAAAAAGAGCAAGACATTTATTCAGCTCGTTTGAAGGCTCAGCAAGCCCTTGATCGAATCGAGTCGGAAGGGACAAAAAAAACAGAGCAATTACTTTCCGCGTTTCATTTTTTGACACGAGTGTTGAGTTTAAATAAAACCGATGAACTTTCTCAAAAACAATATATGCGGGTGAGCCAGAAATTAATTGATATAGCGTGCCTCTCCCAAAATTACGCCTTAGCGGATTCTATTGTTCATTCTTTGAAATCGCTTTCTTCGGAATCTCCGGAAAATTTAAATGCTTTGGAACAACAGATTCATCAAGTCAGAGATCGGGTATTGCAAAAGCATAAAGAACAATTGGATTTTTGGAAGAATAAATTAAAAAGTACACTTTTGGACGAATCGACGCTCCTTCAAGCAGTTCTAGAGATTAGCCAGATGACAGAGGAGAAGATCGCTAAGGATATCAAGCAGGAAATTCAAGCGGGAACCCAGTATTTTTTGCAGAGCGGGGAACACTCTCCACGATTAGTACAATTTTATAAGACCCTTGTTCAGGCTTCGGGAGAACTCGAAAATAAGAAGGTGGCTTCTGTTGTATTAGAAGAATTAGAAAAAATGGTTCAAATGCTCTCGACATTCCCACAAGGGCAAGTTCCTGAGGATGCGCAATCCTACATGATCAGTCTGGCAAAATCGTATGGCAATCCAAAAAATTCGAACTCCGCGAATGCGTTTCAAAAGATTCGGTTTCAGATGGGCGAACATAGTTGTTTTTGGGATCAAACCGTTTTAAGTTGGAAAAAATTAACACAACATATCAAACAACTCACCCCCTTCGATAAAGAAAACTTAACTATTTCCGACCCACCAGAAGTGAAGGATCTGGAAGAAGGACTTCGGCTAAAAAAGAAGGGCGTGATGGAAGAAACGATCCTTCTTTTGAATCGGGCGATCCAAAAAAATTCAACGTATGCGTTTGCGTATTATCATCGAGCGCTTTGCTTTTCTTTTCAGAATAAGCTTAACGAGGCCGTTCAGGATTTTTCCGAAGCCCTAAAACAGAATCCTTATTTTTTAGAAGCCTATCTTGAAAGAGGTTTGATTTATAAACAGATACATTCTTTAGACGAAGCTATTCAGGATTTTAACGCGGGGATTCAACTGGATCCTAAAAATACGTTTGCCTATGAAAATTGTGGCTTGATCCGACAACTTCAAGAAAATTGGGTTGAAGCGATAAACGATTTTAATGAGGTATTTCATTTAAAAAAGAGTGCTTTTCTCCGATCTCAACAATTTTTTGATCTCGAAAAATCCGAATCGGAAATCCAAGTCTCTGATTTTTTAAAACAAGAAGACGTTTCTTGGTTACTTGCGCTTGGATATGCTTACTATCAAAACAAGCAAAACGATTTGGCGTTACAACTCGTCGAAACAGTTCTTCAACTACAGTCCGGAAACTTGGACGCGATTGTATTACGCGCACAATGTTTTGAATCGACAGGCTCTCTAGATCTAGCATTTCAAGAATATGAAAAAGTGTTGCATTTAGAAAAGAGCCATCGACTCAGCATTCTTCAATGTGCCCGAATTTGGCAAAAAAAACAAGAGTGGGAAAAAGCGCGAAAAGACTACGATCGCGCGATTGAATTTTATCCAAAAGATTTTCTGATTTATGAAGAACGAGGCGATTTTTTAGAACGTCGTGGAAATCTTTCAGGAGCCCTTTCGGATTATGATCAGAGCCTCCGAATGAATCCAAAATCTGTTTCTGTTTATCTCAAGCGGGGTTTCATTTTACAATCTCAAAGTGGGCTTGAAAAAGCGCTTGCGGATTATCAGGAGGTAATCCGCTTGGATCCTAATAATCCCGATGGCTATACTCGAGAAGGACAGATTTATTTTTTGCAAAAAAAATACTCTGAAGCCCAGAAGGATTATGAAATAGCCCTTTCCAAAACTTCTAATCCGATTTCGATCTTGTTGGATCGAGGACAAGTTTGGGAAGCATTGAAAGAATATCCAAAAGCGTTAGAAGATTATAATCGCGTGATCCACCTAAATCCAGAGAGTGCGCAAGCGTACTTTCTTCGCGGCTCGCTTGTAGCAAAATCAGAAGAAAAAGACAAAATAGAAAAATGTGTTATGGATTATGAAAAAGCGGTTCAGCTTTCGCCCTCAGTTGCCAAATATGCGAGTACTTTGGGCCGTCTCTATTTCGAACAAAAGGATCTTGAGAAAGCAAAAAAAAATCTAGAAAGCGCGATCGCGTTAGGCGCAAACGAAGGCGAGTTGCATTATTTCTTGGGAAAAATTTATCAAGAAGAACAAAATTTAGAGGGAGCCCTTGCGTCTTTTAATCAAGCGCTCATTTTACTTCCTTCGTTCAGCTTACTTTATCTGGAGCGAGGAAAAATAAAAGAATCTCAAGGAAAAAAAGAAGAGGCGATTGCGGATTATGAGCAAAGTCTAAAATTGGATCCTAAACAAGGAAAAGCGCTGAGTCGCTTAAGTTTTCTGAAGTCTGGAATGATCAATGTTGATTTGGATCAAATGATGGATCTCTATACAAAAAACATTGCAATGGATTCAAAAAAAGCAGAAAACTATTTGAAGCGAGGGATTTTGTTTTATAAAAAAGGGAAATTCAAAGAAGCGATGGACGATTATAATCAATGTCTACTTCTCGACTCTACTTCGGCAGAAGGATATTACTGGCGAGGTCTTTTACGACAAGAAAAATCTGGCTGGAACCTCGCTTTAGAAGACTATCAGGAAGCGTTAAAAAGAGATCCTCAACTCACCGAAGTCTTTTGGCACCGCGGCAAAATTTATCAATTTTTGGAAAAATGGGAGAACGCACAAAAAGAGTTTAACGAGCTCCTTAAAACCAAAATGGATTCTTTTGAACTCTATGAGGCTTCTGGCGATGTTTCTTGGAAGTTGAATCAACTACCAGAAGCCTTCAAGTATTACGATCAAGCAATCAAAATCGCTCCAGATAAAGCGATTCTCTCTCTAAAAAAAGGACAACTCTTTCTCGTTGTTCAAAATTGGACCCAAGCCATTGTAACTCTGGAACGCGCGCAAGAACTTGATTCGAGCTACGCGGAAGTGGACGATGCGCTTGGATTAGCTCATTATAACGCTTTAGGAAAAAGTCCAGAGCGGGATCATCAACTCTGGAGTTCTCCAAAAGAAAAAGAGCGAATTTTAGAATTTTGGAACCAAGCAATTCAGAAGAAAGAAGTAAAAAAAGAAGAAGTTCCCAGCCTTTTTTATTTCCATCGTGGCCTCTTTCTCAAGAATACAGGCGATCTAGAAAAAGGGCTTCAGGATTTGAAACTAGCCGTGAAAAAAAATGGAAACGTTGCGGAGGCTCACAATGCTTTAGGAATCGCTTTTTACTGTCAAGGAGATTTTGATAAAGCGTTAAAAGCTTGTGATCAAGCAATTTCGCTAAAACCCTCCCTTTCTTTGGGTTATTATTATCGAGGGCTAATTTATAAAATTGCTGGAAACCAGAAAATAGGGAAAGTCCTCGAAAATTTTGAAAAAGCAATACTGACACATCCTGATTTTGGAGCGAACTATTTTGAACCCTTCAAAAGTGGTGATCTACAGAATCATTTGGAAGCCGTAAATAATAAACTTCTTAAGGACTCTTTAGATTCAAAAAGCTATGCGAACCGGGGACATATTTTTAAAAGAATGAAAAGCTCCAAGGAAAATGCCATTGATGCGCTATGGAATTTTGAAGTCTTCTTTTTTCTTGCTCCGGAGTTCCAAGAATATCGTCATCCTTACCATACTCCCAAATTAGAGGTAAAAGAGTTCACTTATCAAAACTCGACCATTTATTCTGATTGCGGTCGATCTTTTCGCATCCATGAATACTTCCATCAAACAAGCAAAATGGAGTTTTCTTTAATTCCTGAGGGCGTTTTTTTTATGGGGAGCATGGAAAACGAAGTTTCTACGTTATTTGAAAAAGACAAAGGTTCAAAGTGGGAAACTGAGAAGAAGAGACATCTTGTCGTGTTGCGTTCTTTTCTTCTTTCAAAAACGGAAGTAAGTGTCGGAACGTGGGATCTCCAAAACCCTAAAAGCAGATCCGTTTTTTCAGAATTTAAAGAAGATCCAGAAACAAGAATTCATATTAAAATAGAACCAGATTATCCGATGATTCTTGTGACTTGGGAAGATACAAAATCTTTTTGTAAAAAATTCAATTTGACCTTGCCGTCAGAATCTCAATGGGAATATGCTTGTCGAGCAGGAACGGATACACTCTATCCCTTTGGCGGAAAAGAGTTAGTAGAAAATGATACACTCTTGAAAACAAGACTTAGTGAGTACGCGTGGTATTCAGAAAACTCGGGTCCCCAGAATCAGCTTCACAAGATAAAAGGTAAAAAAGAAAATGGATTTGGCTTACATGATATGTTAGGAAATGTCTGGGAATGGTGTGAAGATGTTTATTATAAAGAGTATACTCGAGAGAAACCATTTGATGGGAGCGCCTGGGGAAATGACAAGAACGCACTTCATGTGTATCGCGGAGGATATTGGGATAGTAACCCCAGACAATGCCGTCCGGCGTATCGATACATCGTTTCTCAAGGAATTGGCGCTCAACGAGGCTATTATTTAGGGTTTCGCTTGTGTCGAAACATTTTTGAGTAATCTGGCAAAAAGATAGCCCCATTAAGAGCTTTTTCCTTAACTTAAATCACTTTTTTTCAAGCGCTTCCAAGACTTTGAGTGGAATAAATAATCTGAATGGATTTTCCTTAAATGGGATGAATCCATATTGTTCATAAAAGGCTTTTGCTTTTTCATTTTTTGCGTCAACAATAATCGCATAAACCGCAATAATTGTACTTACCGCGAGAATTCTTGAAAAAATTTCCATCAACAAAAAGCGTCCGATCCCTTTTCCTTGCCATTCTAAATCGACGGCAAAACGTCCAATAATCACCGCCGGGACAGGATAATAAGGAAGCTTTTTTGAAAGATCCTCTTCAAGGCTTTCTCTTGCAAAACTGGCGGCACTTAAAGAATAATAAGCAATGATTTTGGAGGAGTTTTTGGTTTCAACTAAAACAAAGACTTGAGAAACTTTTCTTTTAACATCTTTTGTGGCTAATTTTTTCAAATATTGATCTAATTCTTCGATTCCACAAAAAAAGGACTCCCGTTCATGTTTTGCTGGAGAGAGTTGTTCCACCCGCCACTCATGATTTTTTGACATTTTTGTGCTGTGTCCGTTTTTGATAGTCTTGAAAAGCTTTTTTCAGCTTTTCATTTGGCTTTGGAGGGTGAAGTAAGGCTTCATAAAAAATAGTCCAATCCGTTTTTTGGAGTGGAATTGTTTCATATTTTTCAATCACTTCTTCTGCGGCATTGAGGGCGTACGACAGAATAAAATCGCTGATATTTCTGTTGGAATACGCAGCGGCTCGCTCCAGTATAGTTTTGGAACGAGAATCAATACGTATCTGAATTCGATTTTTTTTAAGACTCTCCATTTTGGACATAAATTTCCCCTTTAGAAGACAACAACGATTCAAATTGTACATACAATTGGAGTACAAATCAATAAAGAAACAACCTTTTTTCAAAGTTATCCACAATTTTCATCTAAAATTGAATCGGCTCCATAGTTTGCGCTATACCAATGAATTACATCAAATTTTTAGTAAAAAAACACCTGTTTGAATCGAATCGACCTTCAATCTAAAAAAACAAGATAAATTTTCACTAATCTTTGTTTTACAGCAGTTTATATTAAAATTTTTAGCAAAAATACATCGATGCTTTCGATTCAAAAAGATGCAACATAAGAATGCCCTGTACTTATGTTG
>CAZHAR010000044.1:0-43829 GCA_964530615.1 uncultured Planctomycetota bacterium
TATAACGTAGTTTATTAGAATTACTCCTTTCTAAACTAATCTGGTCAACCGTAGAGCTTGATTCCTCAAGCTCTAGCTATATCGCGTTAGCGATTAGCTGGAGTGATTGACTCAAAAACCTTTCATTAGCGGTTGACTTCCCAAGTTTCTCTCATTGAACCTCCCCCTATCCTTTGTACTTTCGACCATAGAGGGCTTTCTCTATCGAATCGACACAAAGAAAACGGATTCCCGTATTATTCTGGCGACCTTCAAAGGACATCTTCTCGGAAGCCGATTTAAAGCGGACTCGTTTGGCTTTTCCATACATCAATTTTTCGATCGCCGAAAACGCCCGAACCGCTACCTTTTGTAGGACAGCAGAGTTTGTATACAGCTTAAAATCTCTATTTCTTCTAAGTTGTTTTTTGAGATGTCCGAGAATGGCGTTATAGGCTCTGCGATAATGTTGAGACTGTGTGAAGAGGTGGTGGAAGTCCCCTCCTGAGAAGGAGAGCAACTCGACGATATGGACAAAGCTAGGCGTTTTTTTGTGAGTGTTGAACATTGCGAATGATCTCAGAACATTAGCCTACGATGGAGTTTGATTTTTATCTAAAATGATTATACTCGTGTTAAGGACATTTTTGAGCTGTTTTCTAAAAGTTTTTTTTTTTGACCGACAATCCGATAGAAGGACTTAGAAGAGAAACACTACAGGCGCAATTCATCCCCTCCCGTTCCCCTGAGCCTGCGATGCCCTGAGCCTGTCGAAGGGTCGAAGGGTAGCCTGACGGCTTGAGGAAGGGATATTCTTGTTTCTCTCAATAAATTATTAAGGAGAGCAGTTTTTCTTTTTTCAAAGGGCACCTCATGGGCTCGCTTTCATCCACAGAATTTTATGCCTATTTGATCTCACGGAAAATCATTACCAAAGAACAATTAGCGGAATGTCTAAAAATCCAGCAAGAACTCCGTTCTATGGGTCTTCCAGAGCGTTCTGTTTTAATGATTTTACTCGATAAAAAATATCTAACCAAAGATCAAATAACCTCTTTGAAAATGACAGAACCGGAATCCGAATTGTTTCCTGAAATTCAGGGATATACGCTCCAGAAAAAATTGGGAGAAGGCGGTATGGGCGCCGTTTATCTGGCTCGCCAGATTAGTATGGATCGTAACGTCGCCATTAAAATTCTCTCCCGTTCGCTCTCCAAAGATAAAATTTTTATTGAACGTTTCCATCGAGAAGCTCGCGCTAGCGCGGTTTTAAACCATCGTAATATTGTCAGTGGAATTGATGTTGGAGAATCCAACGGATATCATTATTTTGTGATGGAATATATTCAGGGAAAAACGGTAGATAGTATGCTGGATCATGGCCCACTTACCGAAAAAAAAGCCCTAGAGATTATTTATGAAATAGCATCCGCTCTCGATCATGCCCACCAGTCCCATTTTGTTCACCGCGATATTAAACCCGAAAATATTATGGTCACCACTTCCGGAGAAATAAAACTCTTGGACTTCGGTTTGGCGAAACAGCTCTCCGAAAAATCGAGCCAGTTGACCCAAGAAAACACGACCTTCGGAACGCCCTATTATATTTCTCCAGAACAGGCTACCGGAGAACCTGTCGATATCCGAGCGGATATTTATAGCTTAGGCGCGACTTTATTTCACTTGGTGACAGGGAGTCCTCCATTTAGGGGGAACAGTTCGCTGGTCATTATGGGCAAACATTTAAATGAACCTATCCCTGATCCAAAAGAGCTATCTCCGAAATTAAGCGGAGCTTGCGCGAATCTGATTTTCCGAATGATGGAAAAAAAACCAGATAAACGTTTTCAGACGCCAAAAGAACTTCTGGATTTTCTAAATACGATCCGAAATAAGGGAACAACTATTTCCGCAAGCCTTCTATCGGAAGAAACGCTTTCTTTCGAAAAGGAAGACGATGCGCCTTTACCCAAGCATTCAAAAAATAATACCAAAGTTCGGCAATCTCAACTCCGTGCAGGTCTTCACCGCGAAAAAGAAAATACTCAGGATTCCAAATCTAAAAATTATTTTGGAATTGTCGCGCTTTTTGGTGCAGTGATACTTTTGTTTCTGTTTTGGGGATTCTTTGCCTCACTAAAACAAAATACGAACGGAACGATTCTTTCAGAAAATAAGGATGCAGTCCCTGAGAAAAAAACCGATCCAGAAGAAATTTTACCCGAAAAAAAAAATATTCAGGATCAGTCAAATCAACAGCTTGTTCTGGCTCAAGAACAATTAGAGTCGTCGCTTCAAAAAATGGCACCGAATTTTGAATTGCAACACATTCCAGATCAGGTCGCTCTACGCGAATCGCTAAAACAACAAAAACAGATTTTCCATGAGCTTTCTCTAGATTGGGACACCCCTATTCAACAAATTAACGAACGGATCGATTTTTTAGGAGAGCGCCATTTTCAACAATTCTCCCAAGAATCCACACTATTTTTGTTGAAACGCCAATTCCGTGAAGCACTCGATTTGTGGAAATCTTTTCCTAAAGAATTAGAAACGTCTCTTTTTTTTCAGAAAGCGCGAAACGCTCAAGAAGAAGTCTGGTTAAAATATAGAACCTACTTTGAAATCCAATGCGTCAAATTTCGAAATCTTTTTGAAACAAAACAATTTGAAGAAGCAGAACAATTCAAACAAGAATTACTTGCTTTCTGTATTCAAGAAGAAGATCGTCTTCAAGTGGAAGAAATCGATGCCTCTTTTCAACCTAAAGCAAAAGAATTTTTTCGAGAGAAACAAGAAAAAGAACGCAGCAGTTATCTTGCTTATTTTCAGGAAGAATTTTTTGCAAAAATCGCTTCTTCCACAGAAACGGAAGCCTATGAAATTTGGAAAAAAATGGATGAATGCGAAACACAATATCCTTCAGCTAAAGACTTGATTCAAGAAGATCGAGAGATCGCTAATTTCTTCTTTCAAGCTAAAAAACACCTTAAACAATTGATGGAAGAAAAGAAAAAAATTCGCTTAACCGAAAAAGAAGTCTCTACCGCTAAAATTCAATTAGAATCACTTGATTCAGAAGATTTGAAAATTCTTTTTAAACTTCTTGAAAAAGGAGAAAAATTTTCTAATCCGGAGAGTTTCCTCTGGGAGCAAGTCGCTTATGGTTTTTTTATGAAAGCAGATGAACTCAGCTGGAATGCTTTCCAACAATTGGGAGAATCCGGAGAAAAATATTTAAGGCTCGCTCAGCACGTTGAAAAACAGGGCAAAATCAGCTTAGAAAAAAAAGCAGAAACCCTCTACAAAGAAGCGATAGTCCTCCTTGAAAAAAAATCGAAAACCAGCCAAGAAGAAGGTCGAAAAATTTTAAAAAATCTTTTGGAGCATTTTGACCAAACAAAGCTAGTCCAGAGCCAAAAAGACCAAATTCTCGAAAAAATGAAAGCGGGCCCAGAAAAAAAAGCTCCCGATAAATTTATTGAAAAACTTTCAAAAGTGATTCATGGAAAAATTACCGTTGTGGTTCCCCAAAGCGTCTGGCGCGTCGACTATGATTTTACTAAAGAAGATCAATTAGAAGATTTCGATCTTCAGCCAATACGTCGGGATCAAAGACGATTGATGGATAAAACATTTTTTCTGCATCCTAGCGGTGGACTTTTTGGAAATGACGAAATTCTTTTTCTCTGGAAACCTGTTTTGGACGGCGATCTCTCTCTGGAATTTACCTGTTACCCCGCAAAAACCCAAGATATAGGGTGTACTCTCCATTATCAAGAATCTCGGGGCCATTTCGCCTATGTTAGTTTTGAAATGTTTCGAAACTTGGTTCCGTGGGCCGATGGAAGCTCTGTATTGTATGACTTTAATTTTCTTCGACTTCTCGATCTTCGACCTACGCAGACCTTGAAAAATCCTTTTCCCGGCCTTAAAAATGAACTTTCACGAACCGAATTAAGCACCAACCATTTGCTTTATGTTAAATTTGTTTGTAGTAAAGACAAACTCGCTTTTTATGTCAATGAAGGTCCAAGTTGTTCAGAAAAGCCCTATTTACAAGGAAATTCACAGAATCCCCACGAAGGTAGAGCCGGAGTGATGAGCCCTTATGGAGCCCTCTTTACCCGGATCTCAATTACGGGAACCTTTGAAAAAAAATGGCTTGCGGACGTTTTAAAACTTGAATAACCGCATTTCCTATAAGATTCGGAAACAAAAAAAAAGCGTAGGAACTACGCCTACGCCCTTTCAAAATCAATAGCTCTTGCTCAGTACTATGATTTTAAACTCCATGAAAATGAAGGCTTTCTTCGTAATACGGATCTTTCGTTGGAGCCATTTCCATTTTTTGAAACTTCCGATGCACGAGAATCAAAAAGAGTGAGAAAAATCCAAGACCCATAAATACTTCAATCCAGCCGAATTGCGGACCCTCTTTCATTCCAGAAGGCATCACCATTAAATAAAAATCGAACCAATGTCCCGCAACAACAAACAAACAAACACGCATCAGATGAACCGTTTTTTTCTTGGCGGCGGCGGGTAATAAGAAACAAAATGGAAGCACCAAATTGATTAAAGGATTAAGTAAAAACAGAATATACCAACCCTGATGTTCACGTTGCGTAAAATAATGAACTTCTTCTGGAATGTTTGAATACCAAATCAACATATATTGAGAATACCAGAGATATCCCCAGAAGAAACTAAAGGCAAATAGATACTTCCCTAAATCATGGAGATGATATTCATTGGCTTCCTTTAAATATCCTTTTTTCTGGATCATGAGAAGCAAAAAAATCATCAACGCGGTTCCTCCGGCCAATACACTGGAAAAAACATACCAAGGGAATATGGTACTGTACCAATGAGGATCTAGAGACATAATCCACTCTATGCTAGCCAAGGTAAAGGTTAACGCAAAGAGAATCAGAAAAATGGCTGAAAGTCGAGTATTTTTTTGAGTATACGCCAAGGCTCCGTTTTTATCTTGTTCACAAGAATTTTTTACGAGTTGACGAACCAACACGATCCAGAGTACCAAAAATAAAATCATCCGAATCGTATATCCTGTCGTATTCAGGAAAGCGCTTTTTTGTTGCAAAATTGCATCCTGCGCCACGGCTTCGGTGTGGGACCAATGATAAAGGGAGTGCGTTCCAAATAACAGGAAAAGCATCAAAACGGCTCCGACAGGAAGATACGCCGTCATTGCTTCAGGAACGCGACGAAGCACAGTCAACCAGGCTGAACTTCCCAGATAGTGGATCGCAATAAAGACAGCCCCAATCATACTGATGGATAGAAAATAAAAATTATTCATCAAAAAATTGAGCCAAATTCTTTCTGGGAATTTCGTGATCCCGATCCAGAAAACGGAGAGTCCAGCCAAAATGCCAATAACAGCGAGAGTCATTTGTAGAGGGCTTAATAGCCGATGTGTAGGTTGAGTCATTTTTGATCCTCCCACGATCGAATAAAGGAGACAATTTTGTTGATTTCATCCGCGGAAAGTTCCGAAATTCCACCGGCTCCTTTCGCGAAGGCGCGCATAGGGGTACCAATTCGTCCTAACGCAATGGTTGCCAATAAGAAACCATCATCCGCCGCATGGAGAAATTCTTTATTGTTCAAAGAAGGAGCAAATCCGTTAAAATTGCTATTTCCTGAAGGTCCTTTTCCCTCGGTCCCATGGCAACCCGCGCAATGGTTCAAGTAAAGATTTTTTCCTTCTTCTTCATTACTGATAGAGCGCATCACCGCGCGATGTTTCGGGGTTAAGTCATATTCAAAGGTTCTGAGATAGGAGACCACATTTTCCACTTCCTCTTGAGAGAGTGAAACATTTCCGCCACGATAGAACGAAAGCATTTCGGTATTTTCTCGCCCTAGAATAATCGTTCCGATCAAATATCCATCGGTCGCTGCTTTCATAAAATCTGGGTTTCCAATCGAGGGTCCGCTTAATCCTTGTCCTTGATCTCCGTGGCAACTGGTGCAAACGCTATCGTAAGTGATCTTTCCTAATGCAACAGAAGCACTTTGTTGAGGTCTTTTTAGTTCTTCTACACGTGGATACGCCTGTAATTTTCGGAGATAGGCGACAAGATGATCAATGTCGTCTTCAGTCAGAGGCATTAACGCACCTGCCGAACCTTTCTTTAAAAATCCTCTCATCGCGCTTTCATCTTTTCCATAAGCAATGGTGTCCCAGAGAAATTCATCACTTGCGGACGACAAGAAAACTAAATTTCCGATCTGTCCTCCAACTCCACCACGGCCTTCAATTCCATGACAAGAGATACAAGCTTGTTGATAGAGGAACTCTCCGAATTCAGCTCGTCCACGTGCCGGTCTTTTGGCGATTTCACGCGGAGGATCTTTTTGCCAGCTTCGAAGGTGGGCGATTAAATCCGCAACATCATTTGAGGTCAAAAAGTGCCAAGACGGCATCGCCGTTCCCGGTCTTCCTTCTACGATGGCACGATAGAAAAATTTGTCATCCACTCGGCTCAAAAAATTTTGACTCTTTAAGCGAGAAGCAATTCCACCTTCACCTTCTTTCCCGTGACAACTGGCGCAACGAGAGGTCCAGACTTTTTTCCCTGTGCGAGCAGAGGCTCCGTCTTGAAGCAGTTTCTGAACTTCGTCCCAAGACGCGCTAGGGGCCTTCCAACTTTTAATATACGTCAGAAGATCGTTCATTTCTTCATCGCTAAACGCAAATCCTGCGGGCATCGCAGTATGCTTTCTTCCGATTTTAATGGTATCCCGGAGAAACCAATCCGAAGCGATTGCTAAGAAGGAAGGAGAATTTAAAGTGATTCCAATTCCACCTTTTCCGCCATTTCCATGACACGCTTGGCAATTCCCGCGGTAGAGGGCTTTTCCGACTGTTGCGTTTCCAGCAAAGAGTTCTCTTTTTTCGTTAGAGGTATTTGCCCAAGAACGAATATAGGAAACAAGACTTCGGATTTGTGTTGGAGTTAAAATCTTTTCCCACGCGGGCATTTGGGTCCCTTTACGACCGTGAGAAATAATATCCAAATAGTAATCTGCTTGAGCGACCGCGAGAACGCGAGGATGATTTAAGGTCGGAACGCCTTCCAGTGGCTTTCGTCCTTCCGGGCCATGACACGACGAACAATTTTGTCGATACACTTCCGCGCCATAGTCCGTAGACACCAGATATTGTTTGCGAGGATCTTCTTCTTCTTCATATAAAAGTCCTTGTTTCGCAAGACGGCGAAGTTCGTCCTTTTGTAAATCCCGAACATACTGGATCAGTTTCCAGCGATCGTTTTGAGAAATTTGGGAATAATGACCCGGCATATTGTTGCGTCCATACGTGACAATATGAAAAATTTCGCCATCGGGAAGATCCAGAGCCGCTTTACTTGCAATCGGCATCGACAAAACCGGAACGCGACGAGCGACTCCGCCATCTCCTTTTCCGCTGGGACCATGGCAATGCATACAGAATCCTTGATAAAGCTGTTTCCCGCGTTGCAGATTGCTTAAAGATTGTTCTAGCGGATTCTGAAGTTCTTTTCCGGCGCGAATCCGATCCGCTTCCGTATTCTCATACGGAAACAAACTCGCGCTTCGTGAGATAGTCCCTTGAACGGGAAGTTGAAGCGTTTGTCCGCTTGGGAAGATACTATTTAATGTTTGCGATTTATAGGCAGGAGATCGTGTCATTTCCGTAAAGATATTGATATTCGGTTCTGACATATTCCGACGTGTTCCTCCAATCAGAAGGATTAAGAGGAGCAAAAGGATCCAAGGCATATAACAACTATATTTTTTCATAGAGAGTTCTCCTCAAGTTCCTGAATTTTTTCAGCTTTCTTCAGGATTTCACGAATTTCAGAGGCTCGATCCGAAGCATAATTCAAGACCAGAACAAATCGATCATCGCTTGCCCCAAATTGACTGAAGAAGGGTTTTTTTCCTGGCCAGAGTTTCATGCGAATGAAAAGCGTCAAAACCGTTCCCAAAGCCGCAAAAAGAATCGTGACTTCAAAGGTAACCGGCATCAACGCAGGAAGTGCCCAAAAAGACTTGCCTCCAATATTCAGTGGCCAACTGATCGTGGTAACCCAAGATTGAAACAGGACTGCGCAAAGTAACCCTGTAAACCCTAAAATAAAACAAACCACACCAAGGCGTGTCGGCGTAAGACCCATCGCGTCTTCAAGACCGTGAATGGGATAAGGAGTATAGGCATCAAAGATAGCCAACCCTTTTTCGTGCGCTTGAAGTGTGGCCTGATAGATATCGTCTTCCTTTTGAAAAACTCCTACAATCCATCGAATCGCCATAAGTTTCTCCTTTTATGAATGGGCATGATGCGTTTCTGTTTCTTCCTTGCGTGCATACTTTAAGACTCCCTTGACTTCAGAAATGGCGATCATGGGAAGAAAACGACAGAAGAGAAAGAAACAGGTGAAAAATAAACCAAAACTGCCGATGAAGGTTCCGATTTCAACATAAGTCGGGGCGTACATCGTCCAGCTTGACGGTAAAAAATCACGGTGTAAGGAGACCGCGATAATGACAAATCGTTCAAACCACATTCCAACATTGATGAGAATGGAAATGAAGAAGATCACGATCGGAGTTTGTCGCACTTTTTTGAACCATAACAACTGAGGAACTAAGGCATTACAAGAAATCATTGTCGCGAACGCCCACCAATAGGGTCCTTGCGCACGATTCAAAAAAACGAACTGTTCATAAGGATTTGCGCTGTACCAGGCTGTAAAAAATTCGGTCATATAGGCCAGCGAAACGATAGAAGAGGTTAATAAAACCACTTTGCACATCGCGTTGAGGTGTTGCAAAGTGATGTATTTTTCTAAACGCATCACTTTACGTGCGATGAGCATCAACGTCAAAACCATCCCGAATCCCGAAAAAATGGCCCCACAAACGAAATAGGGAGGAAAAATAGTGGTGTGCCACCCCGGAATTACCGAGGTTGCGAAATCAAAACTTACAATGGTATGAACCGAGAAGACAAGCGGTGTAGAGAGACCGGCGAGCAAAAGATACACTTTTTCATAACGATACCAAGTTCGGTGCGATCCGTCCCATCCGAGGCTTGCGGCTCCGTAGATAAATTTCTTGATTTTTGATTTCGCGCGATCTCTCGCCGTGGCTAAATCAGGCAGAAGACCTACATACCAAAACGTAAGAGAAACCAGAAAGTAGGTACTGATCGCGAACACATCCCAGAGCAGTGGAGATCGGAAATTGACCCAAAGAGATCCGCGAGTGTTCGGATAGGGCAAAAACCAATACGCGAGCCAGGGTCGCCCCATATGGATCAAAGGAAAGACTCCCGCGCACATCACCGCGAAAATGGTCATGGCTTCTGCGGCTCGATTTACCGAGGTTCTCCAGCGTTGCCTAAAAAGAAAGAGAATCGCAGAAATGAGAGTTCCCGCGTGTCCGATACCGACCCAAAAAACGAAGTTCGTGATATCCCAGCCCCAGCCCACAGTACGGTTAAGGCCCCAAGTTCCAATTCCGGTCCAGATTTGATGCGTAACCAAAATGGCTCCGGTGATGAGTGCCGTAAGTGAGAGAAAAAAACCTAGATACCATAAGCCTCCGGGGGTACGTTCAATTGAAGAACAAACATCTTCGGTGACTTGATGATACGTTTTCTGGCCTTCAATAAGAGGAAGACGCAGATGAGCTACTTTTTTATGCAACATAAATTATTCCTCCCGGTTCCGTACTTTTTTTAAATAATGCACTGAAGGCTTTACTCCTAAATCACCAAGAACCACATATTGCCGAGGGTCCTTAATCGCTTTAGAGACTGCACTTCTCGGATCGTTCATATCGCCAAAGACAATCGCGTTTGCTGGACAACTTTGGGCACAAGCGGGTTTAATGTCTCCATCCGTAGGTTTTCGGTCTTCGGCCTTCGCGCTAATTTTTCCTTCATTAATTCGTTGAACGCAGAAGGTACATTTTTCCATGATTCCACGAGTACGAACCGTAATATCTGGATTCAACAAAAGATTTTGCACTGTATTATTGTGGGCATAATCAAACCAATTAAAGCGACGTACTTTGTAAGGACAGTTATTTGCGCAATAACGAGTTCCCACACAACGATTATAGACTTGCATATTCAAGCCTTCAGAACTGTGAACCGTCGCCAGTACCGGACAAACCGTTTCGCAAGGCGCATGCTCACAGTGTTGACACAACATCGGCATAAACGCAACATCCGGATTTTCTTCTGGGTGCTTTTCCGATCCGCTATAATAGCGATCAAGACGCAACCAGTGCATTTCTCTACTCTTGGAAATTTCGATTTTACCCACCACAGGAACATTATTTTCGGCCTGACACGCCACCAGACAACCCGAACATCCGGTACAAGCGTTCAGATCAATGGCCATTCCCCACTGGTGATTGGTAAATTCGTGATCGGGCCATAAGTTTGCTTCCTCTTCTTCGTTCTCGTGTCCTTGATGATTCTTCAGGACACCTTCCAACTCTTTCGTGGTAATCGTAAGTGCTAAGGGACGTTTTTGTTCTGTCAGAGGAACTTGTTGAAAATCATACTGTTGCGTTTTTGCGATCACTTCCATACGGTTCAAAGGTTGAATTTGAACAACCCGCACTCCGACAAACGGGTAAACATCTGCACCACTCGCATTTTCTTCTTTTTCAATCGGGAACATTTTTTCGGTCGGAAAATTGGCGGCTACTTTTCCCGCCATCGTTCGCCCATAACCCAACGCAATCGCAACCACGTTTTCTGGAAGTCCTTGTTGAATCAGCGTTGGAAGTTCTATCGTTGATATCGTTGAAACTCCCGAAGAAATCGCCAACATTCGTCCATCGACCACATTCATTTTTTTAGCGGTTGTTGGTGAAATCGCCGCCACATTTCCCCAAGTCGTTTTGTTCATCGGATCGGGGAGTTCTTGTAACCACGGATTATTCGCCTGCCGACCGCTTCCTAACGCAACACTCGCATAAAGAACTAATTCATAACCAGACAATTCTTGGGAAGGGGCCACTTTAACTTTACTCAAAGCGGGCAGATGGAACGTAGCCAATGGCGATTTCTCATCATTAATTAACGCAACACCTTTTTGAACACAGTCGCTCCAGAATTTTTCAAAGTCAGAAAATTCCTTTTGTTGCGGATAAATATTTTTTGTCCAGTAGTCTCGAATAAAATCATAAGCGGTTACTGCCTTTCCTGACCAAGCCATCAAACTCTCTAGCGCGGATCGTGTTTTATAAAGTGGCGCAATTACGGGTTGATAAAGGCTATAGACACCATAGTGAGGATGCGCATCCAACCACGATTCCAGAGCATGATGATCCGGACAGAGGTATTGAGCCAAACTCGACGTCTCTTCTTTTCGAGGAGACAGAGAAATCGTGAGTCCAACTTTCTTCATTCCAGAACGAAATGCTTCCGCTTTCGAATGGTCATAAGCCGGATTTGCTTCATATAAAATCAGCGCGTCGATAGTGCCTTCGTTCATTTCTGCAATCAGGCGATCCATCTCTTCTTCATTTCCCTGAACCTGAAGCGAAGGTTTGATAATATCAATCGTCGTTCCATAATTTTCGAGGAGATGATTAATAAAATTCACCGCAATTTGTATACCTAAATCATTCACTCCAGAAAGGACCAAACTTCGCCCCTTTGCGGAGATGAGCTTATTTGCCATTTTTTCAACAAGCGGTTGATTTAGCGGACGAGAGGTCGGAGTGGGAAGTTTTTCTTTCCAATTCAATTGGTTTGTAATCGCTTCGGATAACTGCAAGAGGGCTGGAAAATACTGTGACGGACGAAGCGGAACACGTTGATCCGCGCTTGCACCCGTAAGTGATAAACGCGATTCCAATTGAATGTGCCAAGATATTGAAGGATTTTGTTTCGTAACTTTTCGAGTCGTCGTCCAGGATCGAGTAAATTCTACAGGAGAAATCCACGTTCCCAGAAAGTCGGCATCAAAACTCACCAGTACCTTAGCTTTATCCAAACGGTACCAAGGCAACATCCGTTTTTCATGGGTATGAGCGTGGGCATCCAGAATCGCGGAGTAAGAAAGCGGATCATAGGTGATATGACGCGATGTAGGATAAACCTGTTCAAACTCTTTCACCGCTGAAAGGAGCGATGGGCTAAGGATTGAGGAACTCAAGAAACGAATCTGTCCTTTTTTTTCACGAATCGCGCTTAATTTTTGGCGAATCTCAGGATCAATAATATCCCAAGACGATGGATTTCCTTGGATTAAGGGTGCTTTTAATCGCTCCGTATCATACAGATCCAGAATAGAAGCCTGTCCTCTAGCGCAGAGGCCTCCTAAATTAATCGGATGATCCGGATTCCCTTCAAGTTTAATAGGCCGGCCATCCCGATTTTTTACAAGAACCCCACAACCCGCCGAGCAAGCGGCACAAGTCGATGCATACCACAAAGAAGCACCGACCGTGATATTTTCCGGCTTTTCCAAATAAGGAACGATCTTTTCCTTGGGAGGCCGAAAATCGCAAGCAGGAAGCGAGAGTGTAGCAAAACTGGCTCCTAATCCTTTGAGAAAATTTCGACGATTCAAGGCAGACAAAGGAGATTCGGCTTCGTGTTCGTGATTGTGATCGTGATCGTGTTCGTGATTCATAAATTTCCTTTCTTCCTATTATTGATGACAAGAACTGCAATCTTGAGGGCCTTCTGCACGTTTCCAATGAGAAGGTGCCGGTTTGCCTTCATGTCGATGGCAATTGAGACAAAATCCCATTGATAGGTCACTGGCTTGACGGATACGATCCATTTCTTCGACAGGCCCATGACATTCTTGGCAAGAAATATTGTTTTGAACGTGTGCTTGATGATTGAAATAGACAAAATCGGGTAAACGATGAACTCGAATCCATTCAATCGTTTTAGGAGTTTTTGTATTGTGTGTGGCCCAAATATCATTCAGTTTCTGGAGTTCTGGGCTGACCTTCTGAATCACTCGATGACAATTCATACAAACATTAACGGACGGAACGCCAGCCGTAGCACTTTTTTCGGCTCCGTGATGGCAATAAAGACAAGAAATTTCAAGTTGTCCGGCATGAAGTTTATGGGAATATTCGATAGGCTGTTGCGGTTCATACCCTTGTTGACTGCCGACAAGTTGATGATAATGTCTTCCACCGAAGCTCCAATAAGCCATTCCAAGCGACAAGAACAACAAGGTAAGAGAAATTGTTTGCTTGGATCGAAGCTTAAAAACCAAAGCGGAACCCCATAAAAGAAGGGTCAACACAACCCCTCCCGGAGAAACCGTGAGTCCTTCATCCGGAAACACCACTTGCTTTTTTTCTGGAGGCAAAATTTCTGAAGTACTTTCCAAAGCTCCGCCTTCGCTCGCCGTGGCGATATATTCGATTAAGAAATCCACTTCTTGGGAATTCAAGTTCAAATCGGGCATTCTTACCCCTTGATACTTGGACAAAAGGCTCACCGCAATAGAATCACTCTCCAAAAAAAGACTGGGTTGCCGAATAAAACCAAGGAGCCATTTTCGATCTCGATTTTGATGGACTCCTTTCAAATCAGGACCCACACGATCTCCTTTTCCCACGGTATGACATTTTGAGCATTTTTGGGAGAATAGAGCCGCTTGTTTCTGGAAATCACTTATTTCTTCTTGCGCTCTGCTGAAACAGAGGACAAAAAGGAGTAGCGAAACGATGCGATGAAATGAAGAATAAAATTGAATCACGATTCTCTCCTATCTTGAATCCAGATTGCGTTTGCAGGACAAATTTGGGCACAGAAACCACACCCCGTACAGGCAGATTTTTCAACGATTGCCATTTCTCCGATAGTCATCGAAGAAATGGCTTTAGGTTTTTCTGGACAGTGTTTTGTACAGTAATCACAAGGCTGTCCTTGAGCTAGATAACACAGTGTCTCATCTACGATTGCGGTTCCAATGCTGGGTAATGTATTTTCAGGGAAAGGGATCAGCGCTCCTGTTTTACAACTTGCGATACAGGCGAATCCATCACACATCAGACAAGGATTTTCTGTCGGAATAATGATGGGGGTTCCCGAAACTGATTTTCCCAATTCGTAACCCGCTTTGCGGATCACGAAATGAGGACAGGCTTTAATACAGTCATCGCATTGAGTACATTTCTTTAAAAATTCTTTTTCGGGAAGTGCGCCAGGAGGTCTTACATAAACTGGTTTTGGAGGTGTTGCTTTAGGAAGTGAACGCTCCTCGGACGGAAATGTTTTTTCAACAGTTCTGCGTACTAGAGTTTCTAAGCCGTCTACAGATCGAAGAAAACTCAGTCGAAAAACTTCTCTGCGCGAATAAAGTGGTTTTAAGGGATCCATAATTTACCTCTTACATCGACGAAACGCGCATTTCCATAGGTTGCGTCAACAACCATAGGCTGAAAATGCTAAACAGAACCATCGCGAACAACATCGGAAGTTGACTCATGAAAGCGCGCCCACGTCCCGGAATCAAGCGACGAGTCGTTCGTTCGGAAATCCATAAACTATAAAGGTGGCCAATCAAAATCAGAACGACTTGAATCCACCAAAGCCCTTCGAGAGTAATCATGGGCGTCATCGTCCAACTTGCCGTCCCAAAAAGGTTCCAACCCCAACCGAAGGGATCAGAAATGAGCGCAACAATTTTCGGTCCTTCCATTAAAAAATGTTCCGCGTTGTGAGCCAAATGGTAAAATAAGGCGATCGGTAAAAGGGCATACGCATAGCGGATAAAAAACGTTTTGCTAGAATGGCCCTGACTAAAAAGTGAAGAGCACCAAGTCAAGCTCCAGAATAATAAAATGGGCGCGATAAGAATGGTAAGCATTAGCAAACTAAACGCAACATTATTGGATAGGTTCCAGACTCGCTCCAGAGAAGAGATCCATTCTGCCCATTTCGGAGTCATGGTCAATCCGTGGAACCCGGTCATCGACAGCAAAATAATGGCGAGGAATGCTTCATCGGCTCTTGGTTTTCCTGTCTGAACCAAATCAGCACCCCACGGACGTTGACGAATCAC
This sequence comes from uncultured Planctomycetota bacterium, assembly GCA_964530615.1. Lineage (GTDB taxonomy): Bacteria > Planctomycetota > JBBTDB01 > JBBTDB01 > JBBTDB01 > JBBTDB01. Next base: position 15,060 of record CAZHAR010000044.1, read on the forward strand.
AATATTTTCCTGAGGGCAGGTTTTAATACATTCGGTACAAAGAATACAATAGGTACTCAAATTCATGGTTTTGGGAAATTCAAACGTGGGGCAACCATCGCCTTTTTCGTTTCCGCGATAGCAATCCATCGTTTTACAAGAGTTACATTTTTGGGGATCGTCCACTCGAAGTTCGGTGGAAGAAAACAAGGCGTATAGGCCGGAAATACGACCCACCAGGCAACCATAGCGACAAAATGCTTTGCGATCAAAAAGGAAAGCGCTGACAATCGCCATTCCCAACATGATTAAAGCGAGCCATGCAGTCGCGCGGGGAATTAGAGTAATGCCCATTCCCAGTTCGATCCAGGTTAAACCCACGAACAAGAAGACCGCGAGCCAGATATTACGCATGGCTTTCGGCCATTTCATTTCTAGCCCCAATCCGGTTTTACGGGGACCCCAAAATTTAAGGCGCTCTAGCCAAGTTGCGATAGCGTCCCAGGGACAAATAGTGCACCAAACTTTACCAAAATAAAGAACTACAAAAATTAAACCGACCCACCAGATAGTCCAAGTCAATAACGGCGCGATATTGAGCGCTGGATTTTGATTTCCAAAAAGTCCGGCGGCGATAATCATCAGGAAACAAAAAACCGTAATACTGCGAAGCAAAAAAGTAAATGGACTCCATTTCAATAAGCGATGAAGGGGTTTCCATCGACTGATGACCCAGCGTGAGTCCATTGATTTGGGAGTGGTAGGGGTGGCGTTTGTTCCACGTTTTTCCTGAAACCAATTGAGGAATTCAAAAAGACCAAAGGAAATTAGCAAAATAATTGCAACGCTCCATTGGTACATCCAAGATGGAATTCCATGCATGGTATGGGTTTTCGGAGCGACTGTTGCGTTTATATATTTTTCGGCATCCTTCTTGAAGGATTCACGACAAACGGTAGCACAAAAGTAGTAGAACTTTCCTTGATAAACAACGGAATAGGAATCCTCGACAGAAATATCCATATAACAAACCGGATCACGAGCCACCGAAGCCGTATCCAAAATTTCTGCACTCTGCGGAGAAAGATTTTCAGAACCTCGGTTCCGAGTTTGATCGATCCCGATCACCACAATAATAAACAAGAAAACGAACCAAGGGAAAAGAAGAGCTAGACGAGATTTCATGGGGCACCTTCATTGAGCATTTAATTTTTAGAAGGAGATTTAAGCTATTTTCTTTTTGAGCGAGCTTTTTTGATCCGAATCGCACGAATCACAATCACGAAAAAAACGAATCCTCCGACAAAACTCATCAAGACGGTCCAAGGAGAACCGGGTTCACCAACGACCATCGAAAACTCAAGAGTCGAGGGCCCTTGATCATCTTCAAACTCAAGAAAGAGCGTGTAATTTCCTTCAACTGGATAAGTCGGATGAAATTTATACAAATTTTGGGTAATCTCCGAGGTCACTGGGCCAAAAATGATTGTGTCGCTCCATAAGAGATTTTGTTGACGAATAAAAAATTTAATGGGTTTTGTATAAGGAGACTTACTTAGCGTATCCGAAATATAGACATGGATCTCAGTTCGACTCTGTGGTTTGGGAAGGCCGGGATATCCGGTCAGTTGAAATTCCCAGCGACCGACAGTTTCAATCAGCTTCAAAACGGGAGCTTGAGGATAGCTTTCATCATAAGCATAATGGGGAATTCCCAAAATATGATGAGCATAAACAGAAGACGAAGAGAAATTAAATACAAAAAATAGAAATAAGAGCGAGATCAACGGTTTTTTATTTTTGAGAGAGGGTTTTGACTCCGGGATATTTTCTGCTTGGGGCGCGTTATAGCCTTTGCTTGAGAGCGAAAATTTATAATGCAACGCCTTCTCTGGACAAACATCAATACAAATACCGCAATTATCACATTCCATTCCAGTACGATCAATCATGGGTTTAAGGGCCATAGGGCAATGAGTGTTGCATTCTGAACAGGGAGTACACGCTTTAATATCGCGACGAACACGAAACAGACGAAATTTTCCAAGCAAGTTGTAAATGGCTCCGCCCGGACATAAAGATCGGCACCAAAAACGAGGAGCGATCAAAGAATCCAGAATAAGCAAAATCAATAAAAATACGGAAACACCGGTGATTCCGGCAAGAGCAAATCCAAATCGACCTCGTTCAGCACGGTCAAAAAACGTGAGGATAAAACTTTGCGTTTCTCGACTGAGGAGGGCTGGGGGATAGATATATTGAAGTAGAGGAATCCCGATGAAAAAACTACAAACGAGGCCAACACCTAGAAGAATATATTTATTGCTTGGGGAAAAAGAAACTTTTAGAGGTCGAATCTCGAGGAACTGAACAAAACGACGGAATTTTTCACCCATTTCAAAGAGAAAACCCATAGGACAAATCCAGCTACAAAAGACGCGTCCGAAGAGTAACGTCGCAAGGATTGGAACAACCAAAGTGGCCAAGAGTACCCACAGAAACGTTCTGGAAGTCACCAGACTTTCTGCGCCTGCCAGAAGATCGGTCATAGAAACCCCGAAAATTTTCGCAGACCAAACCGAACCATAAATCGCTTGAGAACGTGCAAGAACAGCCTTTCTCGGTCGTCTTGTTGAAACTCCGCCTTCTCCGTTAGAGAGTCCCATCCGAAACACTTGATCGGTCACTTGTAAGACTTCGCCTTGAAGCTTTTGATCCCAACGTCCCAGAGCCTTATCGAGAGCACGAGTTGAAAGATAATGGGTATAAAACGCAACAATAGGAAACACAAATAAAGACAAGATAACCAGAGATTGAACCCCTCGACGAAACATCCAAATTTTAACGATTTTCATGACCACCTCCTCTGGCTATAAACACGAATAGCTTTGTCATAATCGACAATACAGGCTTCTTCACATAATCCACATCCGACGCAATGCTCTTCATGAACGGTAGGTTTATTGTGAGCACTTTGTGTAATCGCTTTCCCGCGCAACGGGCAGATCGTGAAACACGCGCCACAAACTCCGGTTCCATTATGGCTCACGCAGAGTTGTTCATCGACAACTGCAGTTCCCATTTTGGCAAGACGTTTTTCGTGAAGAGGCAGAATCGCGCCTGTAGGACAAGCCTCTCCACATTTCAGACACAGAGAGCACGCTTTTTGCTCTGGAACGATATAGGGCGTAAATTCTTGCTTCCCGGAACCCGGAGTAAAAAGTTTAATGCAATGAGATTCGCAGACATCGCTACAACGTTGGCAACGAATGCAACGAGAAAGAAAATCAGATTCTTCAACTGAACCCGGAGGGCGAATAAGACCACGCCGTTCAAATTCTGGAGTCACCCAAGAAGTTTGATTTTTTGAAGTCGCCAAAAGAGTCAACAAAATCCCCGCCCCAATTGCTTCGGTAGTGATAGTCGCAGTTTGTCTTAAAAAATCACGGCGATTCATAGGGGTTACGCCTCTCTTGGTTTTACGAAGATAGCTTGGGGATAACGAATACAAGAACGTTCACAGAGTCCGCACCCCACGCAATAATCCGGATTGAGTACAGGGGTTTCCATAATATCCGCACGGAGCGCTTTCCCATGAAAGGGACAAGCTCGAATACAAACTCCACAAGAGCGACCGTTATAGGAATGGCATAAATTAGTATCTACAACGGCGGTTCCCATGGAGACTTTTTCCTGAATTTCTTCAGGTGTTTTACGAACCAATTGTAAAGCGCCACTTGGACAAGCCTCGGTACAACGCAAAAAATCTCCTCGATCTCCTGTACAGAGATTGCAAGATTGCATTCGAGGGAAAACGACTGGGGTCCCGTCTTGTCCACGTCCAGGTTTCAGAGAAAACTGTTTTCCTGATTTCTCTGTAAAACTCGTAATACAATGATTCGGACAAGCGGAGGCACAACGACCACAACGGATGCAAGTAGAAAGGAACTCCTCTTCATCGAGTGCTCCGGGGGGTCGAATGCAACTTACTTGGGTCTGATGAACGTTCATAAAACCCATTCCTACTGCAACGGTAGCTCCCATAGCCAAAGAATTCTTGATTATATCGCGACGTGTCCAAGATTTCATCAGATTTTCTCCAAACGAGCGGCTATCTTTTTATAATCACACTGACCCGAGACAGGATCCCAAGCGCGATGGCTAACCGCATTCACCAACCACTTGTTTTTAAGGGGGTCAGCACTATCGGCAACGGAGAGGTTCCACGGGCTAAAGATATACCCGGCGGGTACTTCCGAGCGAGCCGGTTTAACCAAGGAATCGGTTCCTACTGTGACACGAGCTTCATACGAACCTCGGCGAGTGATCACACGGACTTCTTCTCCATCTTCAAGTTCAAAGCGTTCAGCGTCTTCAGTGCTAATTTCGACGTATTGTTCCGGGACCAACTTCATGGTGGTGCCACCCCGAATCGTTTTCGCGGAATGGAAGTGTTCATAGACAATTCCTAACCCGAGCCAGAACGGATACTTTTCTTCTTTTCTAGCATCTTCTAGAGTTTTCTTTTTATCCTCGTAAAACTCCAGATCCGGGAGTTCTGGAACCAAGGCGTTATCGCGAGCAATTTCGAGTAAAGGGATATTATCTACCATGAATTTTTGTTGTTCTGCCGCCTTCAAGATGTCTTCATTCGAAGCCCCTGCATGGACAAGCTTTCCAACACCGGCTCCAATTTCCATGAGTTGCGTCGTTATTTCTTTGAGACGATCATAATTTTGTTCGCACAGTTTAAAGCGAGCTTTTCCATCGGGATGCGCAAACAATCCATAGGGTTTATCGTCCCAGTTTTGTTCCTGTTCCATATAGCGTCGTGGATTTCCGCCTTTTTTCGCGCTTTCATAGGTAGGAGCGGGCCATTGAATACCGCGTAGTCTTCGAAGTTGTTCATAGAGACCGATTCCATCTTTTGCCTCGACTTCTAACATTCCAGACAGGTCCGCATCTGAGCCTTTTGAGGCGCGAAGGATATCTCGGAACACATCTTCCGGATTATAAAAGCTTTGACCATATTTGTTGCTTAACGTTTTTTTGTAGGGGAAAATGGTATCGACATCGAGTCCTAGTTTCTTTCCAATGGATTTTGCTTTATCAATCGCGAGATCCATATCAGGACGAGCCTCCACTAGAGGTTCTCCACGTTCGTTTCGTCCGACGCTGACTCCATCATTCACATAGAGGCGACGTTCACTTTGAATGTAAACGCCTCCGGTCCATTCACCCCAAGTGATTGCGGGGAAAATCACATCGCCGTACAACACATTAGGCGCGTGGCGATAAATTTCTTGGACCACCATAAACATTTTGGTAAGCGCGGGTCGAACAAGGGTTTGGACATCGGGCAGATGGATATGCGTTGTATACATCCAAAACATCGCTTTCAAATCGCCTTTTAGGGCGCGTTCCATCATTCCAATCGCCATCGTATTTTGTTGTTTTAAGGTTTCATCTAAACGTCCTTCAGGAAGGCGCCAACACGTATTGATCCATTTTCGCCAGGGCTCGTTATTCAAACCTTTATTGAAAGGAAGTCGTCCCGTGAGTCCGCCCATTAAGCGTTCACTCATGGCGTTGGGTTGGCCAGTTTGAGAGTGACTTCCGCAACCCGGACGTCCTAAGTTTCCGGTTAAAAGATGAAGGTTAATAATCGAAATGGTGTTATGTTGGCCATGCAACATCTGGTTATAGCCAATTCCCCAGAAGGTTAAGACTCCGCCTTTTCCGCGTTCACGTCCTTTAATTGAGGCTTCGGCCCAAAGTTTCGCGATATTTTCAATATCTTTAACGCTGACTCGTCCTTTATCAATGATTTTTAAACGTTCAATCACCTGTTCCGGAGAATAGCGTTCTTTAATTCCCTGAATATATTCTTTCCAGCCGTTGGTATGTTTATCGAGCCATTCTTCGGGCATAATGGCATTCGGATATTTTGTTAAAATGACATAGGCAATGGCGTTCAGGTAAGAGATATCTCCATTAATCGTTTGGAAATGAAACGAATTTCGTGGATTGATATCTTCGAGTCCTGAAACGGTTCCCGTACGACGAGGATCGCTCACAAGGGTCGCAATTCCACTTTTTTTCTTGTAATCCGCAACGCGCCAAAATAAGACAGGATGTCCTTCGCGTGCGTTATGACCCCAAAAGGAGATAAAATCGGCCATTTCAATATCATCGTAGGTTGTTGGCGGGGTATCGGAACCATAACTCGCAAAGTATCCAGTCGCGGCGGAGGTCATACACATACGAGCATTCGCTTCGATGGAGTTTGAGGTCAAAATTCCTTTCATCAAAAGATTTTCGATCCATTGCGCTTCCATGGTCAGTTGTCCTGAGCCACTTAATCCAACGGAACTTCCGCCAGAAGCTTTTACGATTTCGGTGATTTTTTCGGAAACAATCTCTTCCGCTTCTTCATAGGAAGCTCGTCTAAAAACACTTTCATCAAAGCGTCCTTTTGTCGCAGAAACATGACCCCGTAACGGATCACTCATATCTTTGCGAATCAAACAATATTCAATTCGATCTTTATAAACGGGTTCATTCGCATTGAGGCCCTTAATACATTGAATCCCTTTATTGGTTGGATGCATTTTGTCAGGAACAATTCCAACAATGGTGTCACCTTTGACCTGAATTAAAGTTCCACAGCCAACTCCGCAATAAGGACATTGTGCCTGAAGTTGTTTTTTAGTTTCATCCACAGGACCTTCTTGAGCGTGAACAAATTCGCCGGGAAAAAACTGGCTCAAACCAACAACCGCCGCCGTCCCCCCAGAAACTTTCATAAAATCGCGTCGATTCACATTTAACGGTTCCGAGTTCTCCATAATTCCTCCTGATTGAAAAGCAAAACGAACTCTAAAAAGTAAATAAGATAAATAAGATAAATAAGCTACTTATTAAAGATTAGAAACAAGAGAGAATCTAGCAAAACAGGGGCCCAATTAGATATTTTTTTTTATCTATGTAAGTATTTGGTAAATAAAATATTACAAAATAATATCAAACAAGTGTGACGTCTCTCTTTTGACAACTTGTCAAGAAAGCAAAAGGAGTTTAAAAAAAATAAGACAAAATGTCGATTAAGGAGAATTAGGACAACCTGTGATTTCTCATCATAATGGGGTTTTTGAAGGAAAGCGCGATTGTTTTTGGTTCTTTTTAGAGAAAAATGGAAATGAGAGGATTGAAATTTAGAGGGTTTCAGGCGAAAATAAAGAGGGGAAAGTTGCCATAAGCGTCAACTTTATTTTTGTCTCTTGGGGTGACTGAAAGGCATCCTTCCAGAGTTACTGGTAAAACATCAATCCTATCGAATCTTTAGACCTTATTAAACATTGTGCCCAATTGGTGGATGAGAAAAAAGGCTCCAATATTCAAATTCTTGAAGTTCGAGGCTTGTTTCCTTTAAGCGATTATTTTATTATCGCGACAGGGCAATCTTCAAAACAACTTCGAAGTACCGCCGAAACTCTCATGGGATTTTTGAAAGAAAATCGGGTGACTAAAATTGGGATTGAAGGCAACAATGAAGGAAAATGGCTTTTGCTGGATTATGGATATCTCATTATTCATCTTTTTTTAGAAGAAGCCCGCCAATTTTATGATCTGGAGCTTCTGTGGGGAGACGCGCCAAAGATTTCTTGGGAGCCTTTTTCAGCGCCCGATGAAGAATCTTCGGTGGCTTCTTCCGGATCTGCAGAGGCAAAATGATTCCTGAATTATTGGCTCCGGCTGGAAATCTAGAGAAATGTAAAATCGCGCTTCTTTATGGAGCTTCAGCGGTTTATCTTTCTGGCCAAAAATTTGGATTAAGAGCCGCGGCCGCCAATCTTTCCGAATCCGAATTAAGAGAAGCGGTCCTGTTTGCGCATGAACGAAACAAAAAAATTTATGTCACTTTAAATGGGTTTCTTCATCAGGACGAGTTAGAAGAACTTCCTGAATTTCTGCACTTTCTCGAACAAATTGGGGTCGATGCGGTCATTGTTTCGGATTTAGGGGTATTGACTCTCCTCCGAAAGAGTTCTGAAATCCCGATTCATATTTCGACTCAGGCTTCCGTGCTGAATCACTATACGGCGAAACTCTGGAAATCTTTGGGCGCGAATCGCATTATTGTCGGGCGAGAACTGAGTATTCAAGAAGCAGGCGTCCTTGGAAAAAAAGCTCAAATCGAAATTGAAATGTTTGTTCATGGGGCGCTCTGTATGTCTTATTCCGGGCATTGTATTATTTCAAATTACACCGCAGGACGAGACAGTAATCGCGGAGGGTGCAAGCAATCATGCCGTTTTGAATACACGCTTCAAAAAGATCAAGAAATTCACCGCGCTTTTTTTATGAGTTCCAAGGATCTCAACGGAATCGCTTTACTTCCAGAATTTTTTCACGAAGGAATCACGAGCCTAAAAATTGAAGGGCGGATGAAGTCGAATTTGTATGTGGCGACTTTGGTAAAAGCCTATCGTTTGGCGCTGGATCGACTACAAGGATCACAACCTCTTTCTCCAGAAGAACTGGCGGGACTGTTGCGTATGACCGAAGCAATAAGTCATCGAGAATATACGGAAGGATCGTTAAAACAAAAAGCCTCGAGTGAGTCGACTTTGACCCATAATGAAGAAATTTCGAAGTATCAGATTCTTGGGACTGTTATAGAAGTCACTCCTTCCTATGTACTTGCTTCTTTAAAACAGAGCGTTACGATGAACGATATCGTTGAAATTCTTCCTTTTCAGGGGCAAGAAATTCCTATTTTAGCGAAACAGTTCTGTGATATTCGTGCTCGACCGCTTTCTCAAATGAACCCAAATACCATTGTCCGTTTTCCTTATCATCCGGGAATTGAATTTTTGAATCTGCTGAGAGTGGCGACTTAATTTTTCCCAAAAGATGAGATGTGTTTATGCTTGAGCTTGTAACACAGGCTTTTCATCAAGACGAAATTGTAGAACTCGCTCAATTTGGGCTTAGCGAAGTCATTTTGGAACCTCAAGTGTTGGCGCGACGTGGAGCCTTATCGCAAGAAGCCCTGTTAAAATGTCTTCAGATCTGTCACCAAAAAAAAATAAAGGTGCTCATTCAGTGGGACATTTTAACGGATGAACGTTATTTTTCGGAGAGAACTCAATTTGTAAAACAACTTCCATTAGAACAAATTCACGCGTTTCGAATTCTTGATCCCGGAGTGGCGCTTTGGTTTTGCGAACAAGCATTTCCTTGCGAACTGCAACTCTTGTGTGATTCTGGAAACCATAATTTAACAGGCTTACAAGAATGGGCAAAAATTTTTGCTCCGCGATTGACGCGCTTAATTCTCTCTTCAGAAATTCCCGGAGACTCCTTAAAATCCTGGATTCCTCAAATTCCGGCTTCCTGCGAAATTTTAGGATTAGGCCCGATTTTGCTTTTCTATACGCCGAGAAAATTACTATCGCCTCATTTTAAACATCCTGTCGAAGAGGAACCCGATTCTATGCAAGAGGAAATTAGAGCGACTGCTTGTGCAGAAGAATCCCAAAATCGCTCGTTTTTAACAGTGGAAACGCAACAAGGAACTTTTATTTATAATCCAAAAGATCTGTGTTTATTAGAATATATTTCAGAATTGGGTTCCATTGAATTACACTATTTACGTCTGGATCGCTATGATGTTCCCTCCCTACCGATTTGTCACAAAATTATGGAAATGCTAAAGCATCCCTCGCTTGAGCATTTTCAACAGATTCGTCAACTTTGGAAACGTCCGCTTATTCATGGTTTTTATTCAGGAAATCGTTCAGATTCAACCTTTGATCAACTAAAAAATGGCTTATTTAAAAACAGGAAAGAGCAGGTGGTCGGAGAAATTATGGATGTTAAACGGAAGGATTATTTGGTGATTCAGGCTCATCAAGAGATACAAACGGGCGAGTCTTTCTGTTTTTCTTCTCCAGATGGAACCCAAAAAGTCTTCCAAATCGAGAAATTGCACTCTTCTTCTGGAAAAAAGATTCAATTTTTGAAAAAAGGAGAGATCGGAATTCTTCCTTGGTATAGTCATGTCTACACAAGTACCTTAATTTTAAGAAACAATTAACTTTTTGTTTTTACATTAAAAGGTTTTCATGAGTCTAGATCATTTATTTTCATCCAAACAAAATAAGCCCTTGGATACTCTTTTTGAAACGAAAGTGACTCCAGTTCCTTTGTCTTCAGAAACTCCGTTAGCACCACTTCCGATTCCAGAAAAAAAATCCAAAGCAAAACCTACTAAAAGATTCGAGAACTATGAAGTTCTCGAAGAAATCGCGCGGGGCGCAATGGGGACCGTTTATAAAGTAAAACAACTCAAAACCGAACAAATTTACGCTCTTAAAGTGATCACGACGGGCACTCAAGATGTTTTTCCCGAATTGGCGACCCGATTTCAACGAGAAACTCAAATTCTAATGAAGTTGAACCATCCCGGAATTGTTCAGGTGTTTGATGCCGGAAAAGAAAAAAACGATTATTATTATGTGATGGAATTTATCGATGGGAAGCCCCTCAATCAACTCATTTCAGAAGGATTGGATGGGTTAAAAGGAGTTTCCCTTCTACAGAAAACACTTGAGGCTCTCGATTATATTCATCAACAAGATATTCTTCACCGAGATATCAAACCCGCGAATATCTTTGTCACTCAAGAAGGCACTCCAAAACTAGGCGATTTTGGGATCGCCAAGGATTTATTGGATAGCGAATGTTTAACGCGTACCGGAATGATTATGGGAACCCCTTTTTATATGCCTCCTGAATTATTAACTGGAATAAAAACAGCACCCGACATTCGCTCTGATATTTATTCAATAGGAGCGTGTCTTTATGAAATTTTGACGCGGAAGTGCCCCTTTGAAGGGGAATCCCTTTTTGAAATTTTGAACAAAATCCGCAGAACGCCGGTGGTTCCACCTTCGCAACATAATCCAAATATTCCGGCATTGCTGGATAAAATCGTTCTCCACTCGCTCGAAAAAGATCCCCACAAACGCTATGCCTCTGCAGGAGCATTTGCGTTGGAGCTACGTCTTTTTTTAATGCAACAGAAGTGAGTCGGTACGAAAAAAAGATCGAGCCCTCTCTCAAATTTGTTTGAGCGTTGTAAAATTTTAATCTGGAGGGTATAATTGCCTTTTAGATTTTTTTAGAGCAGAAGGCTCTAGAAATTTAGGAATTTTTTGACAACTCCTGAAAAAGGATGTATTCCTTAACATCCAAGAGGAAATTTCATGTTGGGAGAACCTTTTAGTAATATTCCTTCCGGAAATGATGATACGATGGAAGTTCCAAGAGATGAGTTGGATAAAGAAATTGCTCTCGCAAAAAAAAACTTATCTTCCAAACTGGATCAAACTAAAAAACAAGAAGATCCATTAGCTCGTCTAAAAAACATCGTCACACAATACAAACAGGAATCGCGAGAAAATAAAGAGTACTCTCCTCCCATTTCGCCCTCCTCTACTCTCTCGCTTTCTCCCCCGATGAATCTTAGACCTGCTCATTTACCTCCTTCATCCAACCCTGTTTTACGGCCAACCCCGCCCCCTTTCAAACCTTCTCCACAAATCCCGCCGAAACGGAAGAATTGATTTAAGATTTTACGCTTCCTCAAAATTAGTCGACCTCAATTCCGCAACGCAAGAGATTCCAATAGTTTTGAAATCGGTCCTCTGTGAATGAAGCGTCTTGAATAGAACGATGAAGGCTTTGAATGGCTTCTGGAAAAAAACCATTTCGGGACTGGGCGAGGATCGAAAGAAACATTTTTTCACGGAAGCACAAATCGATCCCGTGTGCTACAACAACCGGATCGCCGTGATATCGCTCGATTTCTTGAAAATAAAAAAGGGCTTCCTCAATGAATCGTTGTTCCAGTAAGAGTTGAGCGAGTTTGGGCAAAATTGTGTTTTTTAGGAAATGGGTATCCTCTGCGACTAGTGCTTTTTTATAGTGAACGATGGCTTTTAAGGGATCCCCTTTTTTTTGATAAATCTGAGCCAAACTACTATGCGCGCGCCAGAGTGGCGGATAAATCTGAATGGCTCTTTCAAAATAGGGAACGGCTTCAAAGGGCTTCTCTTCTTGGACTAAGATATTTCCATAGTTATTGTTACTTGCATAATGATCGGGATCCCGACGAAGTGCTTGCTCAAAACATTGTTTCGCACGAAAGCGGTCTCCCTTTTCTAAATAGGTGCTCCCTAAATTATAGTGAACTTCTGCTTCTTCAGGATTGACCCTAACTGCTTGAGTCCAGAGAGTAAGAGATTGTGACCAAATAAGCGCTTGCTGGATCATTAAACAACATAAAAAAAGGACCCATCCGGCTAGGAAAAAATAAACAAAATTCTTTATTCGTAGTGAAAATTTTTCGATAAAACCCGAAAGAAGGAGTGCAAAAAGAAGCGCTAAAAATGGAAGTGGGTGATAGTTATAGCGATCCGCAACTTTAGATAAAGGCAGGTAAGTCGTTGAAAAAAAGCCAAGAATTGGGCTGGCGAGAATTCCATAATTTAAAATACAAAAAATAGCGAGTTTTGAGTGTTGGGGAAGTCGACGTGCCAATTCGAAGAGAATCGCGATCAGGAGAAGAAGCGCGAGCACAAAAAATAGTTTCCAGACGGGCGACGGAAAACCAAAGAGAGTCTGAGGATAAACGCAACTGAGTGAACCCGGATAAACAAATTTTCCTAGATAAAAATAAAGGGATTCCACCCCATTGAAAAAACGCTCGATCCCAGTACGTTGGAGAATTTGTTCATGACGATAATAATAATATTGTCCCTCGCTTGCCATACTTAACAAGCCAAAAACAACAGAAATACACCAGAGGGGAAGCAATCGAAGAAGGTGTTGCATAAATTGATGTCGATAAAAAATGAAACTCCATAACGTTAACGAAACAGGAAGCGTAATCGTCATGCTTTTTGAGAGTAGCGAAACGACAAAAAAGAAAGTTCCCGCATAAAAGTAGGCTCGACGGTTCGACGTTTCAAAATAGTTCAGAAACAGCAGAAAACTTAACCAATAAAAAAAAGCGCTTAACAAATTTTTAATTTCAGATATCCACATCACGGTTTCGACTTGCACCGGATGGATCGCGTAAAGGAAAAGCGGGAGCCATAAGCTAATCCCGTTCAGTTTAAATTTTTTTAATAATTTGAACCACAAAAAAATATTCAGGAGATGTAAAAGGAGATTGGTTAAATGGAAAAAAAACGAGTGAAGTCCAAAAAATTTCCATTGAAAATGAAGGACAGTAAAGGTAAGCGGGTAGGGATTCGGGATCTTGTTTTCGATCCAAATTGCCGAGAGTGCTTGATCGGTTAGAATCCATTCATTTCCGGTTAAATAAAGAGGGTCATCCCAATTTAAAAATTCACTTTGAGAGATCGGAAATAAATAAAGACAAAAAGTAAGCAAGAGAACGAACCCGATCCCGATATTTGAAACCCTATTTACCATTTAGAAAACCTCTATTGATTATTCTTATAAAATTCTTCGCTAAGAAGAATTTTATAAGAATCTCGGGAAAATGAAAAAATACTGTTAATGAAATTTGGCCTTTAATGCATTTCTTTTTATAATAACAAACCCATTTTGTATTTCTGTTGATTTACGTTGGAAAAATTTATGAATGTATCGGAACAAGCCATTTTTTTACTCACTGAATGGATTGATCGCCAAAGTGCTAAGGACGCTCAAGAGTGGTTTCATCAAAGCCTCGATTCTTTAAAAAACCGTTTTCAGGAACAAGATTTTTTTATCGCGTTTGGAGTGGCTCCAAGAAAAATGGGAAAAGAGCCCCTTCAACTTTCTCCGGAAGATTTAAAAAAGGCCCATGAATGTCGAGAAGGCTGGAACCCTCAATTCTGGACTCTGGATCAAGCGATACGATTGACCTTCCTCCTCTCGCTTCCGGCGGCCAGATCCGAAGACTTTACCTCAAGACTCGATCAACTTTGTCAAACCGCAGAAGGGGGCGAATTGATTTGTCTTTACCGTGGCCTACCCCTTTATCCTTGGCCCGAATCTCATATCGTGCGCACCGCGGAAGGCATCCGTAGCAATATTAAGGCTGTTTTTGAAGCGGTGGCTCATTTCAATTCTTATCCGAAAGATTATCTTTCCGAAGGGGCTTGGAACCAAATGGTTCTGAAAGCATTATTTATTGGGAGTCCACTGCTCTGGATTCAAGGATTAGATCAAAGAGCTAATTCCACGTTGGCCCAAATGTTGGTCGATTATGCCCATGAACGATGGGCGGCTAAACGTCCAGTGAGCTTCGAGTTATGGCGCTGTGTTGGCCCGTATATGAACGAAACGATGATCCCCGATTTTCAAAGGTTATTGACGCAGGGAAGCGAAGAAGAAAAGAAAGCGGCGGTCTTAGCCTTACACGGATCTTCCCTTCCCTCCGCGCGTGCCTTGCTCGGTTCGGTAAAAGAGCTTCATCAAGCGGCGGAAGAAAAACAATTTGCCTGGGACACCTTAAAAAGTTCCTAATCCAAGGAGTTCAAAAAATGCGTTTTATTGATTCCCATATTCATTGTTTGTCCCGAACCACCGACGATTATGAACGAATGGCGGAAGCGGGAATTGTCGCCGTCATTGAACCCGCTTTCTGGCTCGGACAACCCCGAACACAAATCGGAACTTTTATGGACTATTTTTCGACACTGGTGGGGTGGGAACGTTTTCGGGCGGCTCAATTCAAAATTCGTCATTACTGTACAATCGGATTGAATAGCAAAGAAGCGAATAATGAGGCTTTGGCGGAACAAGTTCTCGAAATTTTACCTCGATTTGCCTGCAAAGAAGGAGTGGTCGCGATTGGCGAAATTGGTTATGATGACCAAACTCCGTTAGAAGATAAATATTATCGTGCCCAGTTGGAACTCGCAAAAAAACTGGAGATGTTAGTGCTCGTACATACTCCGCATCGAGACAAAAAACGGGGAACCTCCCGTAGTATGGATGTCGCCCTTGAACATGGTCTCGATCCTAGGCGAGTGATTATTGATCATAACAATGAAGAAACCGTGAAACAGTCCCTAGACCGTGGTTTTTGGGCGGCATTTACCATTTATCCTAAGACGAAAATGGGAAACGAACGAATGGTTGAGATTGTACGCCAATACGGAAGTGAACGAATTATTGTAGACTCCAGCGCCGACTGGGGTGTTTCGGATCCGCTTGCAGTTCCAAAAACGGCTCACTTGATGATAGAACGAGGAATTGATCCCAAGCATGTCGAAAAAACTTGTTATGGCAACGCACTGGAAGCCTTTGGACAAAGTGGCCAATTTAAAGAAGAAGATTGGCTCACCCCGGCGCCCTTGGACCAGAGAACGCTTTATCAAGGAAATTCAGTACTGCGCGGTCAGGACCCTCGCGTTGAAGAACGCTTAAATTCTCCTCTGATTGATTAATAATTTTATGAGTTTAATTCATCTGGACGCGGTTAGTAAAATTTATCTTCTGGGAACCCAAGAAATTTACGCGCTAAAATCCATTCAGCTTCAGATTGAATTTCATGAATTTGTTTCTATTGTCGGTCGTTCCGGTTCTGGAAAAAGTTCGATGATGAATCTGGTTGCCGGACTCGACCATCCTACACTCGGTAAAATTTGGGTCGAGGGACAAGATTTAGCGACCTTAACCCGAAAAGAAATCGCGAACTATCGAGCTTCCCAGATTGGAATGGTTTTTCAATCCTTCCATCTCGTTTCACACAATACCGCATTTCAAAATGTGGAACTTCCTTTAATTTTTCAGGGAATATCTCCCTCAAAACGACAAGAACAAGTAAAAATGGTTTTGGAACGGGTAGGATTAAAAGATCGAATGGATCATCGACCTTCTCAACTCTCTGGAGGAGAACGACAACGAGTAGCGATTGCGCGTGCGCTCGTCAGCCACCCAAAAATTATTTTAGCTGACGAACCGACTGGAAATCTTGATTCTCAAACTTCAAAGGAAATTTTAGAACTGTTCTTAAAAATCTATCAGGAAGAACACGCGACTATTCTTTTTATTACTCATGATCTGGAGTTAGCGAATACGTTAAGCACCAGAACGATTGAATTACGAGATGGAGAAATCGTTAAAAACACGTATTTGAATCAAAGCAAGACGATTTAGCTAAAATCGAACTGTTTTCTATCGCTTCTTTTCGAGCGAGGTCGGTTCCCGTTTTGGTTTCTATTTTAGGTTGTAATTGTTGTAATTGTTGGATCTCCAATTGCTTATGTTCCAATTGCCGCCGTAGTTCCGTGACTTCATTTTCTAGATCTTCTACACGGAGTTCCAATTGAGAGACCGCATTTCTGAAACGATACACATCCTGCTGACTTTGCATTAGCTCTCGCTCCCCGACCTGACTTTCAGAATAAGAAGTCGAATATCGTTGATTTTCATCAGGAGACGAATGGCTATAATTAAATTCTAAAAAAGGTCTTTCTGGATAATTGGAAGCTTGCATAGTACACTCTCTCTCTTCGTGCAAAAAAGAAAAAACCCATACTCTCAGTTTAAAGAAACTTAAAAATAGATACAAGTCTTGAACAAGAAAATGAGAAAATTCTTTGCCTTCCCTTCATTATAATCCATAAACAAAAACAAAGTAAAATAATGCAATAAAAATTTGTCGCGTTAAGGCAAAATTCTTCTCTCCTCTCTTCATTCGCAAAAAGCTTTTGGAGTTTCAGATGAATTCGAAACCGTTTACTTCTTGGGTCGATCGGGGATGGTATCTCGCGCTTTTTTATCGAGAAGGAAAATCCAAAAACTTCAGAGAATTATTGAATTCCTTACGCGGGATAGGTCGATTTGCGAATCTTCTGGATGAAAACGCTGAAATTGTTTATCGGAATATTCTTCGAGATTCTGAAATCCATTCTTTTTTACCTCTTTTGCCGCTCTTAGCCAATCAAAAAGGAACTGAATTTTTTATGAATGGGACTCCCCTTTCCTTGCAAGAAGTTCAGGAAATTTTAGAATGTCGCATTCGTCATCTCTCTCAGCCTTATTGTCAAGATTTTGCGGTTCCGGGACGGTTTCTCGGCTGTGGACAAGGCATTCTTTTTGATTTAACCCTTTCTAAACAAGGACGTTATTGGTTTGAATTCTATCGCTGGAAAAACAAAGCTCTTTTTGTTTTGGATCGTCCCTTGTTAGAAACCTTCTTCCATCAAACGCCTCGCCAAAATAGTTGTGTGCTCAGTTTAAAACAACGGATCCAATCCTGCTTAAATCAGTTGCCTTTAGAACTTGATATTGACAGCACCTTCAATTGGAAATTAACCTTAAAAGCGAAATTTTGGCCCTCCTGGATGGGTTCAATGGCTCAACAAGATTTCGTCGCTCTTTCAAATCAACTTCCTAAAAAAGGAGACGCACTTCTTTTTCAACGACAAGAAGAAGGAAAAGCCCCTGCAAAAATAATCTTGTCGTCCTTGCAAGGGATACGAGTGGGCCATTTGGTTCCGACGAGTTTCCCTTCTTTTTCCCTACTTAAACAGGAAAAACTTTTGGCGCAAGTGACCGAAGTAGAAGATTATTATTTCCGATTTCGCTTGCTTCCGCTCTTGCCCAAATTTTCTCAAAAACTTACCGGGCTCACTCCGGCAGTCACCGTACATCCTTGTCCAGAAAATACGGAAAAATATCAACAATTTCTACAACATTTTTTTCCAGAGGAGGAACTGTTATAGATATCGTCATTGAAGAGCATCTTAAAACCTTAATTTTGGCTCGTTTCCCTTTAATTCAAATGGTGACTTGGGAGGAAGAACGCGTTTTAGCGGAAGTGGCTACCCTCGCCAAAACTTTAAAAAAGAGCCTTCGCGTCTGGAGTTGTACTCAGGGTCTTTATTCTTATACTTTTGAGAAAGCCAACCAAGAGAATCTCCAAGATCCGATTTCTTGCCTGACGGAAATTATAGCGTCTCCGGCAAACGCCGTTTATGTGTTACTTGATTTTCACGCGTTTTGGAACAATGTTCAAATCATTCGAAAATTACGAGATACCATCTCCAAATTAAAAACGTCTAAAAAAAATATCATTTTATTGGGTCCGGTGGACACGCTTCCTATAGAATTAGTCAAGGATGTAGTATCGATTGATTTTCCGCTCCCTTCGCTCGAACAAATCACTCTAACCTTAACAAACTTGGAAAACGATCTCCAAGAAAAAGGGCAGATTCAACTGAATGCGCGCGAACGAGAAAACCTGATTAAATCTGCGCAAGGATTGACGCAAAACGAATTTGAAAATGTGTTATCGATTTCTTTAATTCAAAGAAAACGTATTGACCGAGAAACCATTCCATTTCTTATGGAAGAAAAGAAACAAATTATTCGTAAATCGGGTATTTTGGAATATGTAGATGTGGATCGGGGCCTAGAATCGGTCGGAGGCTATCGACTCTTAAAAGAATGGATCCGCAAACGAAGCAAAGCGCTTTCTAATAAAGCGAGAGAATTTGGCATTCCGCCTCCTAAAGGGTTATTTTTGCTAGGGATTCAAGGTTGTGGAAAATCGCTAATAGCGAAAACAATTGCGCGGGATTGGCAACTTCCTTTGCTGAGGATGGATGTAGGACGTGTATTTAGTGGAATTGTGGGATCTTCCGAACAAAATATTCGGCGGGCGATTCAACTCGCTGAATCCATTTCTCCTTGTATTTTATGGGTCGATGAGATCGAAAAAGCGTTTGCTGGAGTCGGATCGTCGAATATGTCCGATGCCGGAACTGCCGCGCGAGTGTTTGCGACGTTTATGACTTGGCTCCAAGAAAAAAAATCGCCCGTTTTTTTAGTGGCAACGGCAAATGATCTCTCCTTACTTCCCCCCGAAATGATTCGAAAGGGACGTTTTGATGAAGTCTTTTTTCTGGATTTACCGGGGACGGAAGCGCGAAAAGAAGTTTTTTCGATTCATCTTTCGCTATTTAATCGGGACGCAGAACAATTTGATCTTAAGACCCTCAGTTTTTCCTCAAAAGGCTTTAGTGGAGCCGAAATTGAACAAGCGATTATTGACGCGCTGTATGATGCTTTTGAAGAAAATCGTCCCCTGACAACCAAGGATATCTTGATTCAGTTGGAACAAACCCATCCTTTATCCGAAATTATGAATGAATCTGTTTCTCGTCTACGCTCTTGGGCGCAACATCGAACGCGCTCCGCGAGTGATGAAGTCGAACTTTCTTTTTGAGGTTTTATGTCTTTTATTGAACGTTTGGAATGGTTAGAGACCGATTTACAAAAGACCGTTTTCCCCAAGGAACAAAACTTCATGGCGGTTCCCGGAAAACGCTGTCCACAATGTCGCTGGTTAGAAGAATGCTCTTCTCAAGAATGTTTTCGTTGTGGCTATTTATATGAACAAGATCCGCAAAGCGTTTCGCAACTGAAACAAATGAAAATGGAACCGCTTCCTTTTCAACTCGATATCCAACTTCCCGGAAAATTCTTTTTCAAGAAAAAAAATATCCCGCTTCCTTTATACCATTTACGAATGGCTTCGGAGCACTCTCAATTGGCCCAAGGTTTTGATACCTTGATTTCTCTTCCTCAACTCAAAATTAAATACTTTAAGCATCAAATTGAAACCTGCCTCTACGCGCTACAAAAACTTCATAGTCAATCGATTCTCGCAGATGAAGTCGGATTGGGAAAAACAGTCGAAGCCGGTATTATTTTAAAAGAACTGACGCTTCGAAAATTGGTACACCGCGTTCTGATTTTGCTTCCCGCGCACTTGATCGTTCAATGGCAACAGGAAATGCAAGAGAAATTTAGCGAAACCTTTATTCTTCCAGAAAAAGAAAAAGACTGGAAACAATCCAGACTGATTCTCTCTTTTTCCAAAGCCCGAGGCTCCGCGCGCGAACATCTCCTCCGACATCGCTTTGATTTGATTATTGTGGACGAGGCTCATAAACTTAAAAATCGTCAAACCAAACAATATGAAGTGGTTCAAGCACTCCCTAAAAAATACGTCCTTTTTTTGTCAGCGACTCCATTTCATAATCGTCTTTCTGAACTTTACAATTTAGTTCACCTCGTAAAGCCCGGATTATTAGGGACCAGCAAAGCCTTTAATCGACAATTCGTCGATAGTAAAAATAAACGGTTTCCCAAAAATGTGGATCATCTAAAATTTCTGTTGAAACAAGTATTGCTTCGAAATCGTCGTAGTGAAGCCGGAATCTGGATTCCGCCTCGACGAGTCGCTTCCTATCATCTCAATTTCTACCCGGAAGAACAAGAATACTATACGCAAGTCTCTTCCTTTCTGAAAGACGAGTTATTGGCACTGGAAGAAAATTATCCTCTACTTCAACGAAGCGCACGGATATTAATGTTAATGACCCTCCAACGGGAGCTCTGTTCTTCGGTATTTGCCGCTCAAAAAAATTTGCAACGAATGAAGAAAAACGCCTCACCAGAAATGCAAAACCATTTGCATCACATCCTTTCTTTAGGTAAAAAAATCACGCGTATCCGAAAAGCGCAAGCTTGTCTAGAGATATTGAAACGTTACCCGACCAAGTCGATTATTTTTACCGAATTTAAAGAAACCGTGAAATATTTGATGGAATTTCTTCATAGTCACGGATTTCATTGCATTTCTTTTACCGGCGATTTGAAGCCACTTGAGCGTCATCAAGCACTCCAAAAATTTCGGGAGGATGGACAAGTCTTGATCAGCACCAATTCTGGAGGAGAAGGATTTAATATTCAGTTCGCGCATCAAATGATTAACTACGATCTTCCCTGGAACCCAATGGTTTTAGAGCAAAGAATCGGGCGCATTCATCGATTAGGACAAGAACACGACGTTTATATTTTTAATCTATCCCTCAATGGAACCATTGAATCCAAGATACTGTCGTTATTGACGGACAAAATTCAGATTTTCAAAATGGCGATTGGAGAACTCGATCTCATCTTAGGCGCATTAGAAAACGAAAAAAACTTTGAAGACTGGCTAAAAGAAGCCTGGATTCAGAGTTTAGCACAAACGAACGCAGAAAGTGTCTTTGAGCCTCTTGAAAAGGAACTACAGAGCGCTTCACAAAAATATCAGGAAATCAAACAAAGCGAAGAAATCTTTTCTACCCTCATCGACCCCTCCCCCTCGTAGGATCGATTTCTCATAGGATGACTTTTGATGGAAGGATATCGACCATGCAACAAAAACAATTATTGATAGGACTTTTAATTCTGGCCCTCTTGTTCCAAAATTTTTTCTTGTCCGCTTTCTCAAACCGAAAAAGAGTGAATCATGCGAATGTAGAAGCACAAAAGAGAGGCGTTCCAGGAAAATCCATTTTCATTCAAGATCAGGAAATTCCCTGGCCTCCGCGTGTTGGAGAACCTTACCCTGATCTCAAACTGATGGATCAAACCGGACAAGAGGTACAATTATCGTCCTTCAAAGGATCGGTGATTTTGATTTCTCCTATAGGGATGTCAAGCTCTGGAAGTCAGGCTTGGTGTGGTGCCCACCACTTTGAAGCTTTTCAGGGCGGATCCCCCCAACAGGAATTAAAATCGATTGAAGAATACTTTACGGACTATAATCCGGGGCTCTCTCTGGACGAAATGGATATCGTCCATATCCATCTCATTCTCTATAATATGACGATGGGCCCGCCTTCTTTACCAGAGATTCAAGCTTGGGCAGAACACTTCCAACGCGATCGAAGCAAAAACCAAATTGTACTGGCAGGAACGCAAGCACTTATTAATTCATTTACGTATAAAATGATTCCTGGATATCAACTCATTGATCAAAATTTTATTTTACGTTCTGATGCGGGAGGTCTTGAAGCCCCCGATAATCTTTATCTCCATTTGCTTCCGCTTATTCCTCAATTGGCCCGACAAAAACAAGGCCAAGAAGAAGGACAGCAAGCCAGAGAAAACAGCCACTATTTTGATTCTTCTTTAAAGCTTGGAGTCTACACTTCTGAAGGAGGCTATCGATGTCTCGGCGAGACGCCGACGGTCAACCGTCAAGGGATCCTAATTCCTCAGGGAATTCTCTGGTATGTGCAAGTTTACGATGCCAGCCCAAACAGTCTGAAACAATTGCGTGAAGCCGTGTTGAAATATAATATTCCTGGCCTTCATTTTGCTCGCTTTACTCAGTATCCTCAATCTCACCTTACCGATGCAGGTTTGGCGCAACTGGGAACTCTTCCGGGCCTCAAATATTTATATATTCATTCAGATCAAGTGACAAATCTTGGATTAGCCGCTCTCAAGGGTTTTGAAAACCTCACCATTCTATATCTTCATTTAATTCAGAAAATGAGTGATGAAGGAATGACTCCTCTTAACTCTTTAAAACAGCTTCAACAGTTATTTTTACCCAATGGAGTCCTAGGTCCCGGCTTAGTTCACCTTCAAAAATGTTCGCAACTCTCCACGCTCTATTTAGGACGAAATCTTAATGAGGAAGCTCTTTCCACGATCAGTTCC
This sequence comes from uncultured Planctomycetota bacterium, assembly GCA_964530615.1. Taxonomy (GTDB): domain Bacteria; phylum Planctomycetota; class JBBTDB01; order JBBTDB01; family JBBTDB01; genus JBBTDB01. The sequence continues at coordinate 37,581 of CAZHAR010000044.1, forward strand.
TTGGATTCTTTGCGTTTTTTAGGATTAGAAAATTCTTCAGTCGGAGATCTTGGACTTCGCCATTTACAGAACTTAAAAAATCTTCAAGACTTACGATTAAGCCAAACACAAATCACCAATGAGGGTTTAATTTATTTAGCTAAATTAGACTCTCTTCAACGATTAGATCTTAAGGGGACTCAAATCACAGGCGATGCCTTAGAAGTTTTTAGTGGTCTAACTCATTTGGAAAGACTCGATTTAGAAAACACGCTTATTCAAGATTCTGATTTAGGCTATCTCTCTTTGCTCCCTAACTTAAAAAGGCTGAATCTTCGTTATTGCTCAAATCTGACAAACAAGGGAGTGCAAGCGCTAAGTCCAACCCTATCGCTAGAGTGGCTCAATCTTTCAGGGACAAAAGTTACAGATGAAGGATTGGCTTTTCTCAACAAAATGACTCAATTAGAAACTCTGGTTTTACAGCAACTTCCTCTCCAAGGCGAAGGGTTACACTCTTTAAAAACACTTCAGAAATTAAAGAAATTGAGTTTGCATGATTGTTCCTCACTCACGGATAGTGGACTCAATGTTTTGATTCATTTGCCAGCATTAAGCGTACTCGATTTACAGGGAACAGATATTAGTAATGAAGGGTTAGCTTCTTTATCTAAATGTCCAGCGTTAACAACGCTTCAACTTCAAGATTGCCTTAAAATTACCGAGGCGGGATTGGTGCATTTAAGATCGTTATCCACGCTGAAAACGCTTGTACTTCCTGAATCCGTGGAACACTTCGACTCTCTACGCCGCTGGCTTCCCTCGACAAAAATAACTAAAAGTAATATAAAAAGCAGTGAATTTTATTAAATTTTATTAATTCATAACGAAATCCATCGTCGGGCATCTCTAAGAGATTTTGTGCGGTTATTAAAGGAAGTGTTGTTTCCATAAATCCAACTTTTTGCTCAAGTCTGTTTAAAAAACCTTTCCTATTATATCTCAAACTTCTTTTTTTAGAAGATTTCTTCTTTTTTAGAAACGGTTAAGATTTCCGGAGACTTCTGTTTTTTGAGACCTGGGAAAAGGGGAAAAAGTATGAAGAAAAAATTAGGAGAGTTTATACTCGAACATAGCTGGATTTCAAAAGAAGACTTAACCAAGATATTGTCTCTCCAACAGGCTTTGAGGAAAGCGGGTTCTTCTCAGGAAAGCACGGTTCTGGGACAACTCTTGATCAAGCGAGGAATCCTCAATACCCAAACCCTTCAACAGCTTTTGGACGAACAAGCAATTTTTACAACCCCTTCAGATAGTTCTCTAGAAACTCCTCCCCAAGTGACAAAAAAAGAGATAGAGGCCGAAGATCTTCTAAAAGGCTTAGAGTCCTTTTCGCAGAAGACGCCAAGAGAAGGTCAGAAAGAAAATAATAGAACAATGCTCTCGAATTTAGCTCAACCTCAAGTAGAAGCGAAGGAAAGGAAGAAAGCGTTTTTGTGGAAGGAATTTGAGATTGACGAAGCCAAGCGCTATGAAATCCAGAAAATTTTAGGCGAAGGAGGAATGGGAGTCGTCGAACTCGTCAAAGACTCTTTTCTAGGACGAGAAGTCGCTCGAAAGACGATTAAACTGAAGAATCTGAATTGGGAGAAATTAAGTCGAAAAGAAGAGGTCTTACTCTGGAGATTCAAACAAGAAGCCAAAATTACGTCCCTATTAGAACATCCCAATATTGTACCGCTTTATGAAATGCAAGGAAATGTAAAAGGAGAAATCCAATTTACGATGCGTAAAGTAGAAGGTCAAACCCTTCGAAGCTTATTCCTGAAAATGAGAAAAGGAGAAGTAGAACACGACGAAAGCCAATTATTGAGCATTTTTCAGAAGGTGTGTGAGGCGATGGCTTATGCGCATTCCAGAAGAGTGGTACATCGAGATTTGAAGCCAGAGAATGTGATGCTCGGAGCTTATGGAGAAGTCTATGTGATGGATTGGGGAATCGCCAAACTGTTAGACGACAAAACCGAAGAAGAGAACTCTCTTTTAGAAGATCTCCTGGTTCAAGAAAAGACCGAAGAGAGAGGAGATAGATATAAAACGATAGGAGGAATGGGAACACCGGGGTATATGCCACCAGAACAACAAGAAGATGCCTCTCAAGTAAAACCCCAATCCGACATTTATGCGCTAGGAAAACTGTTGAAGGAATGTTTTAGCTTGCTTTCTCCGATAGAAGAATTAAGGCAACAAGCGAAAAAGGCTGTGACCCTAAAGCAAACTCTGAAATCGGGAAAAACCTCGGCGGAAATTCCTATAGAAATTGAAGCGATTGTGAAAAAAGCGACAGAAGAGCAAGTCACGAATCGCTATGAAAAAGTACTGGACCTTTCAGTCGATGTGCAACATTATCTCAAAAATCAGCTCGTCTCTGCTAAAACCTATAACCCCTTAGAAATTCTGCTGAAATGGAGTAAACGAAATTGGAAATTTTTAAGCGCAGTTTCGTTGTTTATCCTTTTAGGGATTGGACTTTGGAGCTATTGGAAATGGCAAGAAGCGCAGGAAATTCTTCAAAATTATAAAGAAGCCTATAGGGAAGCGAAAGAAAAACGAACACTGGCTGAAAAGGATACAAAAAGCGGGAGAGAAGGACGAGCTAAAAAGACAGAGCTATTTCTTGGGGCCTTGTTTTCCTTAAATAAAGCCCTCGCCCAAAAGACAAACGATCTCGAAGCGGAACAAGAGAAACTAGAAGTGGGAGAGCAATTGTTGCAAATTTGTTATGAAGGAGAAGAATTTGAACTGGCCAGTTATGTGGCTAAAGAATTAGGAAATCTTAGCCAACTCAAGAAAGAAAATCCCCGTAATTATCTCACAGAAGTCAAAGACAAAAAGAAAGAGCGATTAGAAAAACATCAAAAGAAATTGAATGAATGGATTACTAAAGCTAAACCCAATAGAGAAGATCCAAATTGGAAAGGCCTTGAAGAAGGAGAGCCGAAAGATTTCATTGCTGAAGTCAGCCAGATGTTTGAACCCGAAATCTATGAACAACTCTGTCAAGAATTGGAAGCAGGACGGCAGTTTTTTTTAGACAAATTGGAAGGGAAAAATTTTCTGCATCAATCAAAAACAGAAGAATATTCTCTCTTTATCATCGAGATCCTAGGACGATTGGGAAAGACAGAATCCGCAAATCTGTTATGGGAAACTCTGGATGAAGTGGCAAAAAAACTATTGACTAAATATCCAAAAAACAACTTGCCAGAGCCCGAATTGAATTATATGGTTGCTCTTGCTGAGGCATTAGGCAACCTGAAAGCCGTTTCTTTTTCTCTTCGTGTAGAAATACTTCGCAACGAAATGGGAGTAACTAGTCTCTTTGGCAGTAGAACACAGCTCGCTTCAAAGAAAATAATAGAAGGATACCTTCAATATTTGGATTCCCAAATCCAATTTAATCCCCAATCTGATGCTACTTTCAATTCTCGAGGAATCGCCAAATTCTATAAAGGGGATCTTAGCGGAGCTATTGTCGACTATAATGAAACCATTCGCCTCAATCCTCAAAATTCGGAAGCTTACAATGGTCGAGGAAGCGCTAAATACGTTAAAAGGGATTATGACGGAGCTATTGTCGATTACACTGAAGCCATTCGTCTCAATCCTCAAAATGATAGAGCCTATACTAATCGAGGATTAGCTAAAAACGATAAAGGCGATTATAACGGAGCTATTGTCGATTACACTGAAGCCATTCATATCAATCCTCAAAATTCGGAAGTTTATTACAATCGAGGAGTCACTAAATACGCTAAAGAAGATCCTGACGGAGCTATTGCTGACTACACTGAAGCTATTCGCCTCAATCCTCAAAATGATAGAGTTTATAATGGTCGGGGATTACTTAAATACGCTAAAAGGAATTATGACGGAGCTATTGTCGATTACACTGAAGCCATTCACCTCAATCCTCAAAATGCTACTACTTATAATAATCGAGGAGTCGCTAAAAATGCTAAAAGGGATTCTGACGGAGCCATTGTCGACTATAATGAAGCCATTCGCCTCGATCCTCAAAATCCAGAAGCTTATGCTAATCGGGGGTTAGCTAAATACGCTAAAAAGGATTACGACGGAACTATTGCCGACTATACGGAAGCTATTCGCCTCAATCCTCAATTTGATAAAGCCTATAACAATCGGGGGTTAGCTAAATACGCTAAAAAGGATTATGACGGAACCATTGCCGACTCTACGGAAGCCATTCGTATCAATCCTCAATCTGATAAAGCCTATAACAATCGGGGGTTAGCTAAATACGCTAAAAAGGATTCTGACGGAGCCATTGTCGACTATAATGAAGCCATTCGCCTCGATCCTCAAAATCCAGAAGCTTATGCTAATCGGGGGTTAGCTAAATACGCTAAAAAGGATTACGACGGAACTATTGCCGACTATACGGAAGCTATTCGCCTCAATCCTCAATTTGCTAATATTTACAATGAGCGAGGACTCGCCAAATACACTAAAGGGGATTATGACGGAGCCATTGCCGATTATACAGAACTCATTCGCCTCAATCCTCAAAATTCGGAAGCTTATTCTAATCGAGGATTAGCTAAATATGCTAAAGGAGATTATGACGGAGCCATCGCTGATCATAATGAAGCCATTCGCCTTAATCCTCAAAATGCTAATTTTTATACGAATCGTGGATTCGCTAAAAAGAATAAAGGAGATTATGACGGAGCCATTGCCGACTACAATGAATCTGTTCGTATCAATCCTCAGTTTGATAAAGCCTATAACAATCGAGGGTTGGCTAAAAATGCTAAAGGAGATTATGACGGAGCCATTGCCGATCATAATGAAGCCATTCGCCTCAATCCTCAAAATACATTTGCACCTAAAAATAAAGAATTAGCATTGAAGAAATTATTAGAGAGATATGATGAAAGATTGAAGCAGGAAAAATATGAACTCGCCAAAGAAGATCTGCTCATTCTCAAGAAATATATGTCCGATCCTTCCAACCGTCTTGAAGAAGAACTGAATAAATTGGAAAAGCTTCTTCATGAAAAATCGCCAAAAAAACAAGAATAGCGCTAAAATCATACCCTTCCAGTTATGTCTAGCGTCTTGGCCTATAGATTGATAAAATAGAGGCCCATCTAATAAAAAAATTGAGGATTCGTAATGAAAAAATCTTGTTTTTTTGAAATCTTTTTTTTATGTTGCGTTTATTTTTTTGATACGGCTTATGTTCAAGAAAAGGCTCCCTCAGAAACACCTTGTGATCCAGAATTTTTGACTTCCCAAATAGTGCTTAGAGAACGGGAATCGTTTGTGATTCCCTTTCGCCTTTCCTCTCCTGCAAGTCAAGATATCGTATTCCCTATTGAAATTCAAAGTGTTTCTGAAAACGCGATCCAGATTTTAAAAGAACCCAAAATCCTGTCCGGTGAAACGGTAGGCTTTTTACGCGTTGTTGCATTAAAACCGGCCTCGGTGGTACTACGGTTCCAAAAATCTTCTCTAGATGTTCAAATTCATCCTCACGAACAAAAACTTTATTCTACGCTTCAACGCCCTCAAATCCTCGGCGCGGTTCCTGGAACTTCCGTGTGGGGGAAATTTTCTTTAGGGGTGGAGTTCTTTTTGAAATCCCCCCACTCAAAACCACCAGCAATTCGCTTGAAATTACTCGAAAACGTCTGGATCGACCCCGTTAAACAAACACAGCGAGAAAACGGTCCCTTTTTATACAGTCTCTTTCAGCTAGACGCTAGCCAACTTAAAGCAGGAAATCTGGATATTGTGGCGGTCGCTCAATACGAAAAAGAAAGCATTGAAAGCGAAGTTTTTCCAATCACGATTTGGCACCCCAGCGAAACCCATTGCTATTTCGCCGAGTGCGAAGATTACACAATGGGCCCACGTCCAGCTTTATATGGAACCCAACATCCTGCAGTTGGATTTGATTCGACCGCGTCCAATTATAGTTATGTGATGAACTATACCCCCAATCCCGCTTGGTGCTTTCCCTTAGAAATCCCTCAAGACGGGGTTTATCAGTTTATGTTGATCGCGAAAGGAGATATGGGCGGCGGAGCATACCCTTCTTTGGCAATTTACCACAATCAAGACAATCGCCCCCTCACAGGAAGCACAATTGTCGATTCTTCCTGGCACCGTCTTCCCGTAGGATTTCCGATTCCTTTGAAATCGGGAAAGCAGACCTTGACCTTCTTTTTCATGAATGATTTT
>CAZHAR010000045.1:0-43689 GCA_964530615.1 uncultured Planctomycetota bacterium
GCCGTTTTCATCTCAGAAACAATCTGATATTCCTGAGGCACAAAAAGTTTTCCTTGTTTTAAATCTTCATAAAGTTTTTTGGCGGAATCTTTTCCAGAAAGAAAAAACTCTAAAAGAGAACGGGGTATATTGGAATTGAATTGCCCATTTCTATCAAAATATTCGTAAAGAAAATATTCAGAAAAAAAAGGAGGGAAAATTCGTTGATGATAAGTATCCAGCTTCAAAAATTCTGTGCTGGACATAAATTGGGGATATTGTGGAAGTTTCCAAGTGCCTTTTCGATGATAAAAGCTGGTCTCAATCAAGAGTAGTAAAGCTAAACTCGCGTAACTGAGTACACGCACTTTTGGATTTTCAGAAAGAATTTTTTGTAAGAGAGCAATGGTTAATCCCGTAAAAACAACAAATGCCACAAATTGAATCAAAATCATTTGAGGGTCAATTGCGATAAAAACCGGAGTATACTCATCAAAAATTAAAGGAAGAATCATCAAAAACCGTGTCGCAATCTCGGGAAGTGTTTCCAGATAAAGAATATCGTAAATATTCCAGTAGAAACATCCAATGAGTGCCACGCTTAAAAATAGAATACAAAAAAAAAGGGTTCCGCAAAAAAAAGAGATCCCTAGTTTAAAAAAAGAAAAGGACGGTTTTTGGTGTTGCGTTAAAGCAGATTCTAGCCATTGTATAAAAAACACCACAATTCCCGATAGACAGAAAACTCCGGCTCCCATAATACGACCATGAGCCCTTGTAAATTTTAAAGGAGGGACAAGTATTTGTGTGAGCGTGGAAACATAGGCACTAGAGCCTAAAGAATAGAGGAGTGCAAACACAAAGAAGCTCAGGAAAAAAATTAAAAAATAGCGTGTGTCTCGAGGCAGTTTCTCTTTGTAAAGGGCAACACAAGCAAACAGCATCAATAAGGTCGTTCCCATTGCACTATAAAAACCGGAATGAACATCCGCTAACCAAGGAAAGCAGAAGTTCGTCAAGAGCGAAGTGCCCCCCATTTTATAGGTATCGGTCCAATTAAAATCCGCGAGGGTTCTTTGATAAAGGAAAGGAACCAAATCACTTAAAATCGTCAATAATAGAGGACTTGTCAAACAAAACGCTAAAAAACTAAACAGGAGAAAACAGAATCCTTGTCTTCGTCGTTTCCAGTAATGCAACAATAACGGAGTGTTCTTTTCCTTGAAAAAAGATTCGCGAAAAAAGAAATAAGCCGTGATCAATAAAACATTATAAATTCCGTGTTGGGGGGAATATCCTCCAAGAAACATTGCGCCGAGTCCAAACGCATAAAAAGCTCCAGAAATCAAACTTCCCTGTCGTAGCATTTTTTCGAGGCACCATAACACCAATGGTAATAAAACCAATGTTTCAACAGGAGATCCATACCTCAAATTATCGAGCATTCTAAAGTTAAACAAAAAAACGAGTCCGCCCATTCCGGCCGCAATCCAGGAGCGAGACACTTCTACAAAAAAAAGAAACGCAAAATAGCCCCCAAACCCCATCGCAAAAAGTTTGAAGTGAAGAAAGAGCGGGAGCAACTGGCCTTGATACGCTTCTGGAAATAAAAAATAGAGCCAGGTAGAGGGGAGTAGCGCTTGATTGAATGCCCAACAATAAGATTCACTTGTTCCTCCAAAAATATTCCATAAAACAAAACAATTTTCTTGGAGATACGCCAGAAACCTTAATAACGAATAGGGCTGATTGATCAGAAAATCATTTCCCAAGGGAGTCGTAAACAAAAATTGGTAGAGAATATGGGGAGAGCCCAGAAAAAAAATAAACGCGAAAAGGTGTATTTTAACAGCATGAGACATATTATTTTTTTTCCTGGATTAAAATTGAGAAAAGAAATTATCCTGCTATTCTGAATGAAAAACAACAATTTGCTCAAGAAAGTTACCTCTTTATGAACTTTGCCTATACTCCTACTGAAGTCAAGAATCTTATTGAACAAGCTGGATTAAGACTGACCCGAAAACGGGGCCAAAATTTTTTACTTGATCAAAATTTGCGTCATTATATTGTGGATCAAGGAAATTTGCGCGGAGATGAATTTGTGCTGGAAGTTGGGACTGGACTAGGTTCGTTAACCTGCCTCTTAGCACAACGCGCGCGTCATGTCTTGTCGTATGAAATTGACGCAGGTTTGTATCGTCTCGCACAGCCACTTTTGGCTCCTTTTCCCAATATCGACTTGAGACACGAATCCATTTTACACCAAAACCACTTTCCTGAATCTCTATTTTCCGCGATTCAACAATGGGGCCCCCCCGTGATTGTCTCGAATTTTCCCTATTCGATTGCGACGATCATCGTTTTAGAATTAGGTCACCAAAAGGTTCCAGTTCAACGTATCATTGGATCTTTTCAAAAAGAAGTGGGCGAAAAATTAGTGGCGGAGGCCTCGACGGAAGACTATGGCGTTCCCTCGGTTTTAGCGCAACATTATTATCAAGTGGAAAAATTGAAGGTGCTTCCACCTCAAGTTTTTTGGCCGAAACCAGAGATCGACTCTGTAGTTCTTCGTCTACTTCCAAATCCAACCGTTTCTTCTTTTTTATACAGAAAACAACTTCAGTCCATCGTTCGAGGAAGCTTTCATCTACGACGAAAGACTCTGGAAAATTCGCTTTCCCATTATTTTCATCGCCAGAATTCAGAGCTACGGCCCTGGATCGTGAAAGCCAATCTAGAGGGCTCAAGACGAGGGGAAAGTTTGACGTTGCAGGAATATCTTCGTTTGACAGAAGTGTTTGTGCAGGAGGCTCCGCCTCAATTCTGGGCAGAGTCTCCGGACACTCCAGAGAGTTAGAGTGTCAATTGTTTTTCTAAGCGTTCGTATTCTTTCCAAAGCGGGCTAGGTAAGCGGTTTCCAAATTTTTCAAAAAACTCTTTGATTCCAGTGATTTCTTGTTTCCAATCTTCCCGTTTAATCGTTAAGAGTTCCTCAATCCCGCCATCAGCCAGAGACAAATCTTTCATATTAATTGCGTTTTTAGTGGGCAATAAACCAATTTCAGATTCTTTCGCCTCTGCTTTTCCCTCAATACGACCAATCATCCACTCAATCACACGGAGATTTTCTCCAAAACCCGGCCATAAAAATTTTCCTTGCTCGTTCGTTCTAAACCAATTAACGTGGAAAATTTTTGGAGCTTTCGTACCTAATTTCTCTCCCATTTTTAGCCAATGTTGAAAATAATCGGCCATATTATAACCACAAAAGGGAAGCATCGCCATCGAATCGCGTCGAACGACCCCGACTTTTCCGGTTGCGGCCGCAGTGGTTTCAGAAGCGACCGAAGCTCCAACAAAAACGCCATGGATCCAGTTTCGTGCTTCAAAAACTAACGGAGCTGTTTTGGCACGACGACCTCCAAAAATGATACCAGAAATGGGAATTCCTTGCGGGTTTTCAAGTTCTGGCGAAATCGAAGGACATTGTTTGGCTGGAGTGGTAAAACGAGAATTCGGATGAGCGATAGGGGTTCCTGAAGTCTTGCTCCAAGGATTTCCTTGCCAATCTGTTCCGGATTCTGGAAAGTGATCAATTCCTTCCCACACGGGTTCATTCTGCTGATTTAAACCGACATTGGTAAAAATACTATTTTGTTTGAGGGTTTTCATGGCGTTGGAGTTCGTTTTCGTCCCAGTTCCCGGAGCTACACCAAAAAAACCGGCCTCAGGGTTGATTGCATATAAACGGCCATCTTTGCCGATATTGAGCCAAGCGATATCATCGCCAACGGTCCAAATTTTATAGCCATTCATTGTTTTTGGCGGAACCAGCATCGCCAAATTCGTTTTTCCACAAGCGCTAGGAAAAGCAGCCGCGAGATAGGTTGTTTTTCCATGAGGATCTTCTACGCCAATAGTCATCATATGCTCCGCCATCCATCCTTCATCGCGTGCCATCGCGCCCGCAATCCGGAGGGCAAAACATTTTTTTCCTAAAAGGGCGTTTCCACCATATCCGCTTCCGATGCTCCAAATGGTACGTTCTTCCGGAAAATGCAGAATAAAACGTCGGTCTGGAGAGAGATCTCCAAGGGAATGAAGTCCTTTGACATATTGGTTTGTTTCCCCGATCCGATCAAGTGCCACTTTGCCCATTCGTGTCATAATTCGCATACTGACAACCACATAAGCGCTGTCCGTAATTTCTACACCGCATTTGCTATAGGGCGATTTCTCCGGTCCCATAATATAAGGAACCACATACATCGTTCGGCCTTTCATCGAGCCTTCAAAAAGCTTCCCGACTTTGTTTTTGGCTTCCTCAGGAGACATCCAGTTATTCGTAGGCCCCGCATCGTCCTTATTTTTGCTACAAATAAACGTTAAGTGTTCGGTTCGTGCGACATCGCTAGAATGGCTACGATGAAGGTAGCAATTCGGATAACTCTCTTGGTTTAATGGTTTTACTTCTCCAGTCGTTAACATTTGGGAGATGAAGCGACGGTTTTCTTCTTCCGAACCGTCACACCACATCACTTTGTCTGGCTGGGTTATTTTACGGACTTCTTCAACCCACTGTTCAACAAATCGAGGCATAACACAAGATCCTTTCTGTTTGGGATTTGATCCATTATCAAAAAATCATCGCATCTTGAAGATTGACAATTTGCTCCAGTTTCATTATCTTGCCCTATAAAGAATCAAGAGAATTGGATTTTTTAGAAATTTTTTTAATCTCTATCCATTTTTTTTAAAAAACAGGCATGAATCCTTAAAAAATTAACAAAAAAAAATAATAATGTAAAATTGAACTCTTCTTATTTTCTTTTTCTAGTCAGAAACTGTAAAAATATTCAGCAACCAAAATTTTCGAGATATTTTTTCTTAACCCATTTTCATTACTTGCGTTTGTAAGGGGATATCATGGCTGAGATTGAAAAATCTCTCATGGAGCATATTACATTTGAATCCTCAGGTACCTATGAGTTCCTCGAAGAAATTGGTCGAGGCGGAATGGGTATTGTCTATCTTTGCGAGCGGAACACGGAAGGAGTCGTTGATTATGTGGTTTTAAAAACCATTAAAACCGTTTCCGATAGTTTTGAGCAACAACTCAAACGAGAAGCAAACGTTGCGACTAGGCTCCGACATGAAAATATCGTGAAAACCTACGGGTTAGAATCGATATCGTTAACCGCTTTACCCGAACGAATTCAGGCCGCATTAAATAATTTGGGCACTCCTAGCGGAGGCGCGACGAAACCCGCAGAGAAGGTCCAAAAACGGACTAAACACTCCAAAAAAATGGATAAAGAGGATAGCAAATTAAAAATCCGAAGAGCCGTATCCAATGAAAAAAAGCTTTTTTTGATCGTCATGGATTATATTGAAGGGACCGATCTCAAGAACCTTTTCTTGGCTCATCTATTCGACGATTTATTAATGCCTCCTTACTTAAGTGCTTTTATTATTTGTCGAATTTGTCGCGCGTTATCGTATGCCCACAACTACATTATTCATCGAGATGTCTCTCCTGAAAATATCTTGATTGATAATCAGGGCGTTTGTAAACTCACGGATTTTGGAGTCGCTGTCGAACCTACGGCGGAGATCAAAGTCTTTGCCGGAAAATTCTCGTATATGGCTCCCGAACAATTCTTTGGAAAGCCTATTGATCAACGCGCGGATATTTTCGCTTTAGGACTCGTCAGTTATCAAATTTTGACGGGTATTTTGCTCTATCCTTCACCACCCGGAATGACGGCCCAACAGCAATATGAACATATTAAGAAATTGATGGACAAAGATATTGTTTCGCCTTCTGAGATCTGTCGTGATATTCCAAAAGAACTTTCGGATATTGTGATGAAGATGTTGGAAAAAGATCCAGATAATCGCTATCTGCGAATTTCTGAGGCGGCGGCCGAATTAGAAAAGAATTTTCTCTACGCGAAAGGATACGGGCCTACGAATGTAGCGCTGGCCTCGTATATTGATATTTTTGCGTCAAAATTCCGAGAATATACGGAAGAACATTTGGGTCAACTCTCGTTTCTACGCGATAGTAGCGGGCGAATGAAACTGAAGCGTCGTATCCGTCCAGAACTTTATACAGAAGCCGGTTGGAGAGTCATTGCGGAACGTCCGGATTTACTCTTGTTTAAAAAACTTTCCGTGATGAAAAAAGTGACCACCTCTACGCCAACAGTCTCGTCCTCGGAAGATTTTTCTGCAGAAGAAGAAAAACGAGATGCGACGGTTATGAATCAACCCCATCGAAATCTCATCAAATTGGCTATTCGTGAAAATGTGACGGAAACCTTTGAGCTTCATAATGGAGCTACGGTCGGACGAAGTTCCGGAAACTCCTTTATTATTATTGACGCGGGAATCTCTCGGCAACACACCAAATTTACTATCATTCCCAAGGGTGTTATGGTGGAAGATACGGGTTCCAATAACGGGACCTTTGTCAACGGAACCCGTATTGAAGGTCCTCAACAAATTCACGAAGGGGATGTGATTCGCTTCGGGAAACGCGCGGAAGTCACCTTTCTTCGAGAATTTTTGAGTGAAGAATCTGGAAAATGTCATGATTTAGAAACCAATGCGCTGGCCAACTTTAAGGCTCAGTTCCCCGAAGCAAAAGCCTTTTATTTTAAAGTGCCTCCAAAAGAGGCGCTGTTTGCTGAAATTGCGGACTATATCGAACAACTGATTACTGAAACTGAATTTGCTGAATATATCCGTTTCCAACTTCTGGGCGGATTTACAGAAATTTTGAACTTCATTTCACGCGAACAATCCAAAAAAGAACTCTTTGTCAAATTCTCCTTTGATTCCAAACAAATTAAAATCGTTATTCAGGATCAAGGGGGGGGCGAAGGATTTCAAAAACTTCTGGATGGGATTCGTAATTTTAAAAATCCAGAAGGAGAGCAAGCCGGTGTTGAATATCTCATTGCCAAAGGACAATTAAAAATGATCCTCAAGTGTCCCGGAAAACTTGAATTTGATCATGGGCGTAAAGAAATTCATATCATAAAATTATGTTAAATTTTTTCGGAGCCTAACTTGCATTCACGTAAAATTCATCCCCCCGCTATTACCGGGAACGAAAAATCGGCCGATTTATTACAGCATCAGTTTTCTGCGTTTCTGGGCAGAAATCTTCGAGAAGTCTATCGTCTGATGAAACGCTCCATTCAAGAAAATTGTCGCATCTTTGCCACTGTCTCCGGAGCTATGACTCCGGCGGGAATGCATCTTTCGTGCTTGATTCCTTTAATTGAAGCCGGTTTTATTCATTGTTTAACGACTACCGGCGCGAATCTCTACCACGATGTGCATCGCGTGATTGGCGATCATTTGTTTGAAGTCAATCCACACGGAGATGACCGCGAATATCGACAAGAGCAGGTTATTCGGATTTATGATTTGGGGATGGATGAATCTGTTTTGTTTAATACCGATGAATTTTTCTGCGAATTGCTGAAGCGTTCTGAGTTTCAGCGAACGATGTCCTCGCCAGAATTTCATTTCCAACTGGGGCGAATTTTAGCCAATCTGGAAGATGAAAAAAAGCAATCTAAGTCGTTGTTGGCCACTTGTTATCGTTATGGAGTCCCCATTTTTGTGGGCGCGCCTCAAGATGGAAGCATCTTTTTAAATGCGGTCAAATTAGCGTATCTGGACCCCAAATTTAAATTTCGATTAGATATCGAAAAAGACGTTTTTTCGATGGCGGCACTCCAGCATTTCGCCCGCGAAAAGGGCCATCCCACAGCGGTTTGGATTCTCGGTGGGGGCGTTCCCAAAAACTTTACGCTTCAGGGCGAACCGCTTCTTTCTCAGATTTTTAATGTGGAAGCACGCGGTTTTGATATCGATGTTCAGATTTGCGTGGAAGTCGAAGACAACGGTGCTTTAAGTTCCTGTAGCAGTGGAGAAGGACATACTTGGGGCAAAGTTTCCGAGGATTTCGCACGAAATAGTGTTTATTTACGATCCGATGTCACGCTGACTCTTCCTTGGCTCACGCATAGCCTGCTTTCAGAATCAAGTCTACGTAAACCGTCGGCACGATTCTACGACCATCTTCCCGAAGCCCTTCAAATTTTGGAAAATGCCGTCAAAAAAGCAAATCCCACTGCTTAATCCTTCATTTTTTCTTTTTCTGAAGAAGCGTTAAAAACTCTTGTGCCATTGTGTACTCAGGATGATTTTCGGGAACTCGTTTAAAGAAGGTTTTTAGATCGTCAATCGCTTTGTCTAGTTCCTGTTTTTGAGAATAGGCTCGTGCTCTTTGGAATAAAACACTTCCCAAGAGGCTTGTGACTTGAGTATTTTCTTCAAGCTTTAATCCTGTTTCTAAAGCCATAATCGATTCATTTAGTTTTTCTAATCTTTGATATGCAATTCCTTTGTGAACCCACGACATCGAAAATTGAGGGTTATATTGTAGCGACAACTCGTAATCTTGAATGGCTTCTTGCCATTGATTTAGCTTGGTTTTGGCTTGTCCTCGATAAAAATAACCGATCGCTTCTTTTGGAGCTAGGCGTATAGCTTCATTAAAATCGTCTAAACTTTCTGTGGGCTGTCCTTGTTCCAATCGAAAATTTCCTCGATTTCGATAAAAAATGGGGTTTTGTGGATTTAACCGAATGGATTCGTTTAGATCGAAAAACATTTCTTTTATTTTTCCTAATTTATGATTGGCCATCCCTCGATTTTGATAGGCTTGCGCGATTTGTGGATTCAACTGAATCGCTTGATTAAAATCTTCTATCGCCGATTCCGCGTGGTTCAAATTATATTTAGCGAGTCCGCGATTGTTGTAGAAGGAGGCGTCTTGAGGATTCAACTCCAAAGCTTTATTTAAGTCGTTTAGAGAAGCTTCATAATTTTCTAAAGCGAGAGAGCATAGGGCCCGATTGTTATAGGCGGAGGCATATCGAGGATCAATCTGAATCGCTTGCGTAAATTCCTTTAATGCTTCTGAATAAGACATCTGTTGATAATAAATCCATCCACGATAATAAAAGGCTGTTGCGTTTTTGGAATTTATTTTTAGAACCTGATTCAAATCGTCTAAGGCTTCAAGAAAAGCGTTTTGCTCGATTTTTCGAATTCCACTTTGAAGCCGTTGCTGTTCGTGAACATTTTGAGAAGCCGTGTTGTTTTGAGGGAGTTCGGGAGCGGGTAAAGAGGATTCAGTGGGTAAAGAGGATTCATATTGTTGTAAACGATGATAAGCTTTTTCAGTTTGTTGCCAAAAGAGACTCTCTTTCCCAAATTTTAAGCGAATTTTTTGTAAAGCTTCGGCCCCTTCTGTTTGTGGAATCAAACTGTAGGCTTGAGCCAAGAGGATCAAATAATATAAATCCTCGGAATGGGCCGCAGAAGTTGATTGAAGTAAAGAAAACTCCATCCGTTCCATCTCCTGAAGCAAAAGGGAACAAAAGGAAGGATCTTTTTGATGCGCTAAAACTCGAAGGATCGTGAAATAAAAGTCCGTTGAAGGGGTCTCTCGCTTGCGATCAGAGAGGAAATAATCGGTCGCTTCCTTGAGAATTTCCTGAAGTTTCGTCAAGATCTGCGGTTCTGTCCACTGACAGATTTTCAAGAGAATCGATTCGCGTTCTATTTCTGTAGATAATTCAGAGCGAAGTTGATTGATTCCGATCAAAAAATCTTTGTAATGTTGTTCGTGATTTTTTTTCTTTTCTTCTTCGAGTAAGAGTAAAAAAAATTCTTTTTTTTCTTCCGGGAATCCCGGGGTTTGAAGCGCTTCTTCAGCGAGATAATCGGCTAGAGCATATTCTTCAAGTTTGCAAGAAAGCAGGATAATCTGTTGCGTTAGTTCCAACTTTAGTTTTCTAAGTTCGGGGTCTTCCGATCGGATCTGAAAAGCACGTTTTAAGGATTTTAACGCGTGGAGTCCAGAGTCCATTTTTTGCAGGTCTGTTGGAGATTCGGCTTGGTTCATCAGATGAATCTCCTGTTTGGCCTTTTGAAACAACTGTTGAAAAGCGGTTTCTTCTTGCTGTTGAATTTCCTGTTTTTGTTGATATCGGCTCCATTGTATATAGAGAGTGCTTCCGATAAAAAGAGTGGTGAGTACAAATCCAACCGTGATCGCTTGTTGATTTCGTTTGAGGGCTCTAAAAAAAAATTCTTTTCGACTCGAAGGACTTGCTTTAATGGGGTAGCCAGCCAAAAAACGGCCTATATCTTCCGCAAATTCTAAGGCGGAAGAATAGCGTCGTACCTTCTGTTTTTCTAAAGATTTCAGAACCATAATATCCACATCCTTGTGAATATCTGAAAGGATTCGTGAGGGAGGAATCGGTTCATCATTAATAATCAAATAAAGCTGTTGATGAAGGGTTTCCGCTTCAAAAGGAATTTTTTGGGTCAGAAGTTGATACAAACAAGTACCCATCGAATAAATATCCGTCCGTTCATCCACATCCTGAAGTTGACCTGCCGCTTGCTCAGGAGACATATAGGCTGGAGTTCCTAAAATAGCGCCGCTATGGGTTATTTTAAAAGATTTTCCGTCGATTTCTACATTTTTAGCCAAACCAAAATCGCCTATTTTCGGATCTCCGGTTTGGGTAATAAAGATATTATCGGGTTTTAAATCTCGATGGATAATTCCCTGTGTATGGGCGAAATATAAGGCTTCTAGTGCCTTTTTTATAATCAAGAGTCCATCGCGTAGTGGCGGACGTTTTTTTAAAAACTGTCCAAAAGTTTGTCCTTCCACATATTCCATAACGAAATAATGGCGCCCGTGTTCTTCTCCGGAATCCATCACTTGAACAATACCGGGATGTTTTAATTTCGCTGTATTTTTTGCTTCTCGATGGAAACGTCTAATCGTTTCTTCAGAAGCGTTTTCGCCCGCAATAAGAACCTTAAGCGCGAAGTATTGAGCCAGTCCGGGATGATACACTTTATAGACGATTCCCATCCCTCCGCGAGCGAGTTCCCGAATAATTTGATAGTGCCCAAATTTTTGTTGCGTTAATTTTTCGGTCAAAAAAAATTCTGGACATCCATTCAACACTTTAACGTTAAACGGAAGTTTTTCTTGTTGCGCCGGAAGCCATTGTCCTTGCTCGATTTCAAAACATTCATCAATACGAATCTTCTTTTTTTTAAGGAGATGTTGGAGCAGTGCTCTTGCGTTTCTCTGATCGGGTGCGGTGGATCGGAGCAATTCATTGACTTCCACAATTTCCATTTTAGCGCGAATTAGCAATTGAATGCAAACTCGTTTCAACTCTTCTAATTCGCTCGTATTATTTCCCATCACGAGTGTTGGATTTTTGACAGAATTTTCTGCAACCATAGGAGAAAGCAGATCGGTGTCTCCGAGCATATTTTCGGAAGATTTGGAGAGTGGCAATTTTTCAGTTTTAGCGAATGCTCGTGGGATTAAAGGAACCGTTTTTTCTAACGCTGTTTCTAGAGGCGAATGCATTTCTTGGGACTCTTGTGGTAATTCCGTTTCCGTGCTTACCTCTAAAATGATATCGCTCACCGAATCGCTTTGCCCTTCCGTGAGAATGGGTTTATGTTCTGAATGTTTGTAAAGATGGTTCAAATACCTCTGATACTGCTTTAGATCGATTCCCTGTTGCGTTAATTTTTCGGTTAATTCAATAAAATCCATACCGAACCCCTCTCTCCTTTTCCTTGAGATATTCAAAGTGCTTACTATTTTTGCGTCTTTGCTAGTAGTTTATTTTCGTTTTCCCAAGGGGCAGTCCAGACAATTTCTAAAACATCTAATTGAACACATTTAGCGTCCAACCCTAAAATCGAAGAAAAATTGGGTTGAGTGCGTCCCTCATCTCCGGAAATCAATTCTTTAATATAAGTTCCTGCTTCTGTCTGAAGGGTGACCTCAAATGAAGATTTTGTTTGTTTCTCGACCTGTAGTTGTAAAATTTTTCGTTTTCTGAATTTATCCACACGTCTTTTAATAACTCGGAGTGGTGTTTTCTGTGAAAGTACGCATCCTTGCAACACCGAAAGTTTTTGAGAAAGATCTTCTGGAAGTGTTGCGTTACATTCCACGTGGGCATGATAAATTTTATCGGGTTCCGTGTTTTTCAATAAAGAGACACTGTTTGCGTCTACATAAGTTAAGTAAGTGATTTGAGCTCGGGGTTCGCCTTGTAAAGATTCAAGAAGTTTTTCGAGAGAGACAACGCGTTTTTGGGGTTGATATATTTCGAAAATAAAGGGTCGTCCTTTCCCCAACATCAGCACATCAATATCTTCGCGACCCATCACGTGAAATTTTCGATCCTTGGATTGAAAATGAACGCGAATTTGTTGGTCCAAAAACTCTTCAATGGAGAATTCAAACTGACTTCCGCGAGAAGCGCAAGAATCACAGCCTTTTCCATGACAAGCATGATGAATCCAATAACTCGAAGTAATTTGTCGCGATAATTTTAAGTAACGTCCTGCAAGATAAATGGGAGCAGTTTCAACGTGAATCTCTCCGCGAACAGGGCAAAAATTAATGCGGGCCTCGGGATGAGTAAAGTTTACACGTCGATCGTTCCAAAGGGTCGTGAGTGTTTCCCCTAAAAAAACTTTAAGATCGTGAAAATGAGTTCGCATCCAGGGTTTAGGATATTTGTCCGGATTTAAAATTCCCAGCACAAAGGTCTGAAATTCTAAGTCTTTACATTTTTCTAGGATGAGAGCCAGTAATTTTTCTTGAGGAAGGATTATCATCGTTTGTGGTACCTGTTCGCAATAGGGAAACGGAGTTCAAGATCAGAAATTAGGATTAAAGCACAAAACCTCTTAAAATGGAACCGATACAAAAACGAAAAAAATGGAGTCGTTATGCCTTTAAAACAGTTTGGCGAAATTGCAGTAGAGGAAGGTTTTACTTCGTTGGAAGTGATTGCTTCGGCGCTTCTACAACAAGAGATGTTTGGGATGCAAGGCGAACGAAAACTCATTGGACAGATTTTGTTAGAACAGGAAAAACTAAGCAATCGACAGATTATTCAAATTTTACAGCGACAGAAAAAAGTGATTCTGGTTTGTGCTCAATGCGAAACTCTTTTCAATATTATCAATAAAGAATCGGGAAAAGACTATAGTTGTTTGATGTGTGGAGGAACCTTACAGTTTCCGAGAACGGCGATGAGTACCGCGATTGCTGGGGAAATTCAGGGCGAACTCGTACGAAAATCTGTAAAATCCAAGGGCGATTTCCTTCAAAATTTAGGAACTTCTATTTTAGCGGAATATGAAAAAGCTGGCCAAAGTGGAGAAGGAATTGAAAAACCAGCAAAATATCATATTCAGCGAGAATTGGCTCGTGGAGGAATGGGAACTATTTATGCGGCGATGGATAATGATTTAAAGCGAGAAGTCGCGATTAAATTTTTAAAAGAGGGCCCCTTTGCGGCTCAAGCGGAAAAAGATCGCTTTATTCGAGAATTTCAGATTACGGCGGGTGTCCAACATCCCAATATTATCCCGGTGTATGAAGTAGGACGGAATGGAGGAGAACTGTATTACAGTATGAAATTGATTCAGGGGCAAACGCTACGTCAAATTTTGGATAGTTTACTGAACAAAGCCAATTCTTATGTGGAAGAATATCGTAAAGGTCGGCTCATGCGAATTTTTCTATCGGTGTGCCATGGGGTTGGTTTTGCTCATAGTAAGCGAGTGATCCATCGCGACTTAAAGCCAGAAAATATTATGGTCGGGGATTTTGGAGAAGTGGTGGTAATGGATTGGGGGTTAAGCACATTTTTTCTGCACAAAACAAAAACCTTACGCTATTCAAGTCATACGGAATTTAAGCAAGTCCTTGAACAAATGGAAGGGCCAGAAGGGAAAACCGAATTTCTCGGCACCCCTAATTATATGTCTCCGGAGCAACTTTCCGGATCACAAGAATTTTTGGATCATCGAAGCGATATTTTTTCGCTGGGGATTCTTCTTTATGAACTACTCACGTTGAAACTGCCCTCAACACAAACCGAATTTTCTGCAATTATTCAAGAACAAATTCAGGCTGATTTTTTTCCGCCAAAGGAAATTAATCGAAAAATACCTAAAGCACTATCGGACATTTGTGTAAAAGCGCTTTCCCGGTCTCCAGAAGATCGATTTTCTTGTGTGTACGAAATGATAGAGGAAATGGAATCCCTTCTCGAAAAACGAACGGCATTCTTCAAATAAAGAGGTTGAGAAAGTTTTGGGGACATTGGTAAAAATTTTTTTTTAAGAGTAAAATAGAAGTTTCAAAATAAAAAAAGATTTTTCGGAAAGGACTAGATTCCATGGCCGACCGTCTTAATAAGGTGCCCGATAATATTTCCGGTCGATTTTATGTAGATGATCAATGTATTGATTGCGATTTGTGTCGAGAAACCGCTCCCAAAAATTTCCGACAACAAGAAGACGAAGGCTATTCGTTTGTTTATAAGCAACCGGGAACTGAAGAAGAAGAGCAACAATGTGTCGAAGCTATGGATAATTGTCCGGTAGAAGCGATTGGAAAAGATGGAGACGAAAAAAAATAGATTTTTCATTTTTTGTAAGAGAAGAAGCCAGCTATCACCGAAAATTTTCAGGATTAGCTGGATCGGATTTATTGATTTTCTAGGGCTTTAATTTGAGCATCCACTTCTTCCGCCTTCATTTTAAATTGAGCGGCGAGATCCATCTCATCTCGTCGTTCAAAATTTTTGGCTTCTGCTTCATATTCACGTTTAAGTCGGACTAAGTCGCCAAGTTGTTTTTGTTTCTCTTTTTTATCAGAACGTTGACCATTAATGGCTGTTAATTCATCATAATCATTAATAATGGGGCGTTTGAAGATTCGTCCGACTTGTTTTTTTAAGTTATCTGAGGGCTTTGCCTCATAAAGTTTGCGAAAATATTCTGTCGCCTCACTTTCGGCCCCCTCTTCCCAATAATATTGTCCCATACAAAAAAGGCAATTTGTATCATCTGATTTCGTTTGTAATCCTTGTTCCCAAGCGTTAACAGCGGCTTCTGTTTTTTCTTGTTTCATCAGGCTCTCCCCTTGTTTCGCATAAGTCGAAGCATTCGGATCGAGTTGGGTCGCTGAAGAAGCATCCTCGCTTCCATTAGAAGGCGTTTTAGTAGGATTTTTTGTTGTTGTATTTGTTCCGCTTCCAGTTCCTGTATTTGTTGGAGGCTGTTTAGTTCCAGAGTCGTCCGTATCAATAGAAATACTGGTATCCGAAGGCTTTTTTTTGCTACTTCCGCCTCCACAACCCATCAACAAAAGGATTGCTAAGCTTATTGTGAGACTAACTTTAAATTTCGAATCCATACGTCCTCCACTTCAGTCAATCTTGAGTTATAATAAAAACATCATCATAATGGATTAATCTTATCGATATCCCTGAAAAATTCTAGTTTTCTTCTGCGAACTCGGGTGAATTGATCGAGGATAATAAAGCATAGACGTTTTTTTTTAAATTTTGTTCAAAAATGTGGAGATTTCTTTTTTTTGATCGGGATAAATGATTTATGTCAAATCAGAGATTGATTGCTTTCCGAAGTTTTTATCTTTTAACTTGCTGTCTTGTTTGGGCAGAAATTCAGATCGAAACCATAACCACTAAGATCCAAGGAGATCGACTCGAAATCCAAGAAGGGAAAGCAAAGATTATTTCGATTTCTGGAGAAATTCAACTTGTTTCCTTGGCCGATATCGTCTCGATTTCCTTGACACAATCCCTTCCTCAAAAACACTCTGGATTAACCTGCTTTCAATTTCGTAATGGAGATTGCATCTATGGAGATATTTTGTACGAAGCCAAAAAAGAACAAAACGATGTTCTTTTTATTGCAAGCGCTTCGCTTTCAAAAGATCCCTTCAAAATTTACCTTACCGATTTAAATTCAATTACATTTGAAGAAAACGTGCCTCCGTTAGAAACCTTAGAACAAGAGGATCAGATTATTTTAAAAAATGGGGATCGATCCCGAGGAAAAATTGAATATGTCGATAATACTGGATTCCAATTTAATTCTAGTTTGGGCAGTACGACTCGTCCCTTCGCTAATCTGACCGCAGTCGTCTTTGCAAAAAAAAAACCAGCACCCTTCCCTTCCGGAATCCTTGGAATTATTCAGACGGTCGATAATACGCTTCTGACAGTCCGTTTAAAAACGATTGAAAATTCTCTGATTCAGGCGACTACCTTTTGGTCCATCCCAACCCTTTTGAACATTCCACTTGAGCAAGTTCAATTCATTCATTTCAAAAATGGCCACTTTAAATATTTATCGGATTTGGAACCGATCGATATTCAATATGTTTCTTTTTTTGATATGCCGTTCCCGTATAAGCGAGATTTGAACCAACGGGGGGGGCCCTTAATGATGGCGGGTCGTTCCTATTTTAAAGGATTAGGGGTTCACTCTAAAACGACGCTCTTCTATGAAACTCGATCAGAATATTCTGAGTTTCGGGTGGTCATTGGACTGGACGATTGCCTTCAAAATACGAAGCAAACTTATGGTGGTCGAGTACGTTTTATGGTTCTAGTCGATGGCAAAATAATGGAAGACCATCTCCTAGAGATGACGATGCCTCCGAAAGAACTTTCGGTTTCAATCAAAGAGGCTGAAGAGTTACAGTTAGTCGTTGATTTTGGCGATCCAACCCTTCCAGAAGATCCTATTAATGATATTGCCAATTGGTGCAATGCAATCTTAATTGAATAAATTGAATCGTTTATAAGAATGTGGCATCGTTTAAAAACTTATTTTCAGAAACGACGTAAACGCCTCCTGATTCTCTCGTGTTTTGTCTTTTCTCTCTTAAGCATTCCTTTATGGGTTCCATGGGTTCTATTTTGGCTCATGAGTCATTATGCGGGAATCTCTGCGGAAGGGATCTCTTTCCATTTCCCTTGTACTATTCAGATTAAATCGTTGTCCTTTCAACAATCGACTGTCGCTCAAAATATCTTGCTCAGTGGAAAAAATTTATCCACAGAATTTGATTTGCTTTCTATTCTGAGTTCAGGCACTCCTTATCGGTTTCGCCATTTCACCTTAGACGATTTTGCTCTCGACATTTTTTTAAAAGAAACGACGGACTCTTCAACGGCCCCACCGTCCAGCATTTCTATAGAAAGCTTCTTTCAATCCCTTCCACCGATTTTAATCCAGCAACTTCGTAATAAAAATTTTTCTCTAAATCTCTACCAACTAGATACCGCGGGGAATATTCGTTCTTTGCGTTATAAAACCTCCATTTCTCTCGATGAAATTCATCTTCAGCACTTAAAAGATCTCCGCTTTAAAATGACGGAATCCGGTAAAATTCTTCCCGGTGAACCCAATCAAACCGCGCAAATTGAAATCTTATGGAACGAAGTTCCCATTCATCCCTTACTCGATTTTTTAGGATTCCCGCCCCCCTATTCGGATTACTTAAAAACGATTGGAACCTGTCAGATTCGAGGACAAATTATTCCGTCTGAAAAAAACACATTGAGCAAAGAACTCTTGATGGAAATTGACTTTCAAGGAGTTCGATTTGGAAAAGAAAGTAAAAATTTTAAATTACAAACTCATTGGGAGTGGACCCCAACACAGTTTCAACTGCTTTATTCCATTTTGAAGACGGAAATTTCCCACCTCACCGTGACCCCGCTTCCGAAAGATGAATATCAAATTTCTTTGGAAGTGGCGCCACATGAATTACCTGAAGGCTTTACTATTCCTTCGTTACAACTGACTTCGCCTATCAAGGCGACTGCTATTTATCAACTTCAATCGAAAACATTGTCCCAAATTGCGGTCACCCTTGAGACCCTAAATATTTTTCAGCATCATCTTCAGAAAGTACGATTAGACGGAAATCTTCACTATCAAGAAACCACTGGAAATCTTGAACTTTCTTGCCATGAAATCGAAGGCCCTCTGATTCAAGCAAAAGGCGTTTCTCTAAGTTCCCATGCCGTTCAACTTCAAGAAGGGCACCATCTTTTGATTCATGAAATCGCCTGGAATTTTCAGCATCTACGGCTTTTGAATTCCCCCAAAAATTATGTTCAATCGAAATTTTCCGGATCTCTGGAACAATTAAATTTACATGATCTCCACCAATCCGCCTTAAAAATTCATTATCAAAATAGTGTTCTTAAAATGAATGAGGGGACGCTAGTTCTCAATTCAACCTCTTTTCCGCTTCCAGAAGGAACCCTACGTTTTTCAGGGAAATGGGACGGGGCAGTTCCGTCCGATCATTATTTATCGTTTGAAGACGGATTTTCAACGGTAGAAGGAATCCAATCGGGATCCTTCTTCAAAATTCAAAAAGGAATTCTGCTACTTCACCCCGATTTGTTGAACGCTTTGGAGGTGACGCTTTCTAAGCCCATTCAATTTTCAGGGTCATGGATTGATTGGGAAAATCAAACCCTGCATCTGGCGCTAAAAACAGAAGCACTTTGTATTCAAAAAAAATGGGATTTTCTTCAACTGGAAATTTCGGCACAAGTAAAAAAAATTGCGGAAAAATATCAGATCGTTTGGGAAAATTTTTTATGGAAAGATCCTCACTTCACGCTTTCTGCGATCCCTACAGGACCTCAATTAAAGCTTCAATGTTTGATAGATAGCTCTCAAATCGAGAAGCAATTCGATTTGTCTCTGCCTGTTGTAGGAAAGCTTCTTGTAACCGTGGACAGTTTGCCTACCATTTGGGAATGGCCACAAGAAAATTTTTTTAAAACGATTCTTCAGAACCTCGAGGGAACCCTTCTTCTTCAGGATGGATGCTGGAAATCAGGACGCGCTTTCGCTACAGAAATCTCGTTTTTGTGTCAACCCTTTCAACCCTCTTTTTGGCTCAAGCGCTTTTATTATGAAGATATAGAAAATCGGCTCGATTTAGTAGGAACTCGTGTGAACGATCAACAATACCTAGAATTTCAACCCAAGAGTTGCCTTCAACTAAAATCGTTGGCCCCAGAAGCCAATATCACGGGTATTCTCGATTGTTCTGCGACCCAACTAAAAATCCCTTGGCGCTTCACAAAAGAAAAGAACTGGCCCCCACAAAATTTTGAAAAAGCGTCCCTCCTAAAAACAGTACTCTCCTATTTGCCAGAAAGCGAATTACAGATTCAAATTGCCGTCCAACAACTTCTCTTTGAAAATCGAGAGATCCCGCTAGAGACGATCCAATTTCATGTTCAAGGGCAGGAATCCGCCTTTCAAATTCAGGAAATGCTCATTCAAGAAAAAAACTGGACGCTTCAAGGTTCGTCTGGCTTAATTCCGCTCTCGTTTCAAATCCCGCTTTCGTTTCAAATCCCGTTTGATCTGAAGATCCATCGAAAAGCAGACGCGACCTCGTCCCCGACTCAGTTCCTTCTCAAAGGTGATTTTTTCTATGAAGATGCAAAAAAATTAGGAGTCAAAGCGCGTCTTGACTCTCAATTTCCATTTCCCCAATGGCTCACCTTTCAACTCCACGCTCAAAAAAAACAGCACTGGATATTTTCACTTCCAGAGTTTCAAGGCGAATGGAACTGGAACGAAAATGGTTTTCGATTTCAAGGACAAGGCGGGTATCAAGCGCCTCTATGGACAGGGGATCTTCAACTTTCGACTCAAACTCCGTTTGATCATCGGATTCAAGGGGTGCTCAAACTGCCACTCTCTTTTAATGAAGAAAAAAAAGAAATTCAAACCGGCGCTATCGTTTTAGAAATACAAGGCGACGGCGGAATTCCAGATTTAGGGCTTCCTTTAAATGGTCTAGACCTTGGTAAACAAGGTATGGCCTCTATTCGAATCGAACCCGGCACCATTCAATTAGGACCGTCTGGACAGGGTCATTTTTATTTTCCTAAATGGACACTGAAAGGAACCAAGAGTCGGCTCTTTTTTCAAGCCTTTGGGCTTTATGAGGACGATCCTTCTCGATCCGGGGAATATTGGACACGTCCGATTGCGTCTTGGAACGATTTTCATTTAGAACTTTCTCCATGGAAAGGGAGCTTTTCTGCGGAACATTTTCTGAACGAATTGGATCAGGTTCGTCTACAACTTTTTCACCGAGACACTTTATGGGCCGATTTTTTTACTTCTCAAGGCAGTATCGGAGTGGTTCGCTCCCGATTTGAAGTTCCGGTACCGATTCATCTTTCAACTCAAGGAGAAATTCCTGTCAGTCAAGCCTATATCCTCCTTCGACCGATTTTTGAACATATCTTGATGAGAGATTTGTCGGGAACTTTGCGAGTGGAACAAGGAATTATAACACGGGATGGAATTGAAGTTTATCCGTGGCTCAGAGAGATTTGCTCTCGATTTTCGTTTGATTTTCAAGGAAATCGACATCAACTGATAGTCAATCGTGTCAATGGGCCGGCAATTTATGGATGTACTTGGACCCCGGGAACTCCATTTCAATTTTGGGTCAAAAATCGTGGGGATCACTTCTTACAAGGAGCCGGAGTTTCGTATGAAATTGATCGCATCGGTCTTGGGAAACGTCGAAAAACTCATACCGAAGAGCCCAAAGAAGAGCCACTTCCTCCGTTATACTGCCATCTTCAAGATCTCTTACTAAGGCTCGATCAAATTGATATAGACGGAGTTCGATCCAAAATGTTATCCGGACGTTTTGGAGGAGGCAGTTTTGATTTTGGAGCGACCTCTTTTTCATGGAACACCTTACTTTTAGAGCTAGAAGGACGGCTTCGTCGAATTTCTCTGAACACGTTTCAACAACAAACTCAATTCTTTTCCGGTATTTTGACTGGTGAAGTCGATGGTCGTTTTCGGATTGCTGTTGATTTTTCTCCGCCCAAACCAGAAGCCCCTTTTGAGGATGTCTGGAGATTGGTTCAACTCGAAAAAATGAAACTTCGACTCTGGACCTTGACTCCGGGAGATATCCGAATCGATTCCTTGCTGGGTTTAAAACAAGATTTGGATTTTACGCAACGGGCCGGTGTGGATCAATTTCAATCCTTTCGCTACAAACAATTGTTAGCGTATAGTGAGAACGAAGGAAAGGATCTTCATTTAATTATTAATAAAGGAAATTTATCTTTTGAGGGAACGATCCCGACAGAAGAATTTGTCCATGTCACCAATAAAACCCGCACTCTAGAAGTGGCTCGTTTATATTGGAACTGGAGGCAAATTTCTGATTTGGAAGGAAAATTCTTTTTAAATTTTAATAATCAACAAGAAGAAGAGAAAGCCGCTCCTTTTATTTCTCGCTTGTTTTGGGAAGCGGGCAACGAAGGAAGTTCTTTTGCCAAAAGAGTGATCGAATTTCTACCCGATAATAAAGAATTACAGAACAAAATCCTTCTCTTTTTAGAAAATGTGTTTCCCTTCGCGGAAGGCTTCCAGTCAGAAAAATAAACACGGATTATTGCATGAGAACTCTTGTCGTATGGATGGGGTTTGCCTTTACTTTATGGGGTTGTGGAAGCTATATTGTTTCCTATCAAGAAGATTTCTTTTTGCCGACTCACCAAATACAAGCCACCTATTTTCAGGAAAAAGACTGTTATTTAGGAACGGAGCAGTATTTTTTGCATTATCGTCTGGAATCTTCAGGGTGGGTTTTACAAAAAATGTTGCCATTACCGGGTTGTCGTGTGATTACGGCAAGCCCAAACGGAGGGCTCTGGATTGGAACAAGCCGAAATCTTTTCGAATATCGGGAGCAAAAATTAGCGCCCGTTTTTTCTTCCGAGATCCCGATTTCTAAATTATTTTTGTTTGAAACCAAATCTTTTTTTATTTCCGGAAAAACCTTGTTTCACCTGATTCCCAACGCAGGAAAATATGAAATGAAAGAAGTGTCACCCTTTTCTGGAAAACCGATTGAAGTTTTAAAGGAAAACAATGATTATTATTTGGTGACCGAAGACGCTATTTATGAGATTCTAGCACAAGATTCCTTGAAAGAATTATACTCTTTTCCGGAAGAGGTCCAAACGACTGAATTAACCTGTGCGCTTCTGCAGAACGGAATTTTTTGGATCGGAACTCATCAAGGGTTATTCAGTATTACGACCAA
Source organism: uncultured Planctomycetota bacterium (assembly GCA_964530615.1). Classification (GTDB taxonomy): domain Bacteria; phylum Planctomycetota; class JBBTDB01; order JBBTDB01; family JBBTDB01; genus JBBTDB01. The sequence goes on from CAZHAR010000045.1 coordinate 22,088, forward strand.
TTTTATCCAATTAAAATCTTGGGGATTAAAGAGTCAGATTTTAGCGGTGACCCATATCTACTCAACTATTTTTTGTTCAACCGTAGACGGCTTGTTTCGTTATACTGTGGTGGGATACTGGGAAAAATTTCCTTGGATTGAATTTTCGGCACCAAAACATTTGGAATCCGCCACCCAATTACTGTTTTTGGGGCAAGAAACGCCTCAATCTATTTATTTCCTTTCGGCTCACTATGGAATCGTAAAACTTACTTTAAACAATTATCAATATTTATTTGAATACTTTCGTCCGCTATTACCGGAACTTCAAGGAAGAGCGATGAGTTGTCACGAGGAACGACTCTATACTCAGCGAGGGTTTATCGATCTTTTGGCGGTGCCCTATCGATTCCAAGTCAATCCATTTGAAGAAGACGTGGTTCGTGTTCTTCCGATTGGAAAGGACGTTCTGTTGGTCACTCAGCAAGGGATTCAGAAAACAGATGGCGCTTCGCTCTGGGAGACTCCGGAGCGCTATTTTGTTCAGGAGGTCGGGGTTCCCTCACAAAAAAAATCTGGCACGTTGCTGAGTCTCACTTTGGGCGGATTCCCGGAAGTTTCTCCAGCAAAATCGGCTGTTTTTTCCTGTACAAATTCTCTAGAGGTTCAATTGGAAGCCACAATTCAAGTGGGCCCAGTGCGAGGGATATCTTCAGACGAAAACAAACAACAGGGATGTTTACTGACGGAAGCTGATATCTACTCTTTTGATTGGAAGCGTCTGCCCAAAATTCTTCCCCTAGGAAAATCAACAATCCGAGGACCTTTTTTAGCGGGGTTAGAGACGACAAATGGTTTTTATGTAGCGACTCCAGAAGGCTTGTTTCACTTTGAACCCGAACGAGAGAATTTAACACGGATATTTCCTTTTCAGTTCGGAAATATTCCGGTCACTTTTTTGCAAGATACGATGAAAAGTTGGTGTATTTCTTCCGCGGGGGAGATCTTTTTGTGGGAGCAAGGACACTGGAGCTTTTTGGAAAAATATAGCCCTCAAACCTCAGGATTAGTTTCTTTTTTTTGTGCTCAAAATATTTTATATGTCCATGAAGCGCAAGCGGATCAAATTTATTTTTGGGAAGATTCTCGTCGCCAGGAAATCCAGCTTCCGATTCCTTGTTCACAGATTTATTTTTTAGGATCTGCGTTCCAAAAATTATGGATAGAAACGACTGAAGCTTTTTTTTCCTATCACGACAAGAATTGGCAGATTCTCTACTTAAGAGATATCCCCTCTCTTGACGATAAACTCTTTTCTAGTTTAAAATAAGCGCTCGAAGCCTAGAACTTACTTTTTAAGATGGAAATTCAAGTGAATGAAGATGAAGCCGAATTTACCAAACTGATGACGGCCGCTCAAGAATACCGAAAGAAGAAAAATTACTTAAAAGAGATTAGTTCTCTCGTCAAAGCGCTAGACTATGACCAAAAAAATTATCGGGTGATGGTGATGATCGCGATGGCTTATGGTCAGATTGGCTGTGCTGAGGACGCGGTCCAATATATAAACGAAGCCCTTGCCATTAATCCAGATTATTACAAAGCGTATAATAGTTTGGGAAATGTTTTCCGCGGTAAGGGAGAGTTGGGAAAAGCGTTAGAATGTTATGAATCTGCCATTGCGCGCTTCCCAGATAATTTTTCGATCCATTATAATCGAGCCTTAACCGCAATGGATCTGACTTTGTACCCTAAAGCGATTGAATCTTATGAAAAAGCATTTACTTTAAATCCTTCGGAAACTATTATTTTGAAAGATTTGGGAGATATTTATTATCGAACCCAAAACTATTCTAAAGCACTAGAAGTGTTGGAAAAATATCTTCAATCTTCTGCCGACAGTCCAGATGCGAATCAGATACGAACCAAAATTAAGACCATTCAAAAAAAATTATCCTTATGAAGCTACTTTTTGCGCTTACATTCTTTTTCATTCCTTTCCTTCCGCTTGTCGCTCAAAAAGCGGAATTGACTGCATTTCTAAAAGAGTTACGTGCGATAGAAAAAACGCATATCTCTCTAGATGACGCACTCATAGAAAAAACCTTCGAAAAAGTAGGGGCTGAACTTGTTGAGGCCGTTCTCTACGAAATGAAAAATACTCCCTATATTTGGGTGATTAAAGAATCGTTAAATATTGCGAAAGTGATAGGAAGCCATCCTAAAAATTCGACTTCGGTTTTTCCTATTATTTTATTTGGGCTAGAAGATTTAAATGCGGAGATTCGTCAAAAAGCATTACTCTCGATGAGACTGTTAAAAGATCATCTCTCTTCAAAAGATCTTGGAAAAGCGTCTCCGATTCTGGCGAATATTCTCTGTTATGATAATGACGCTTCCACGCGAAATACTTGCGTTAAAACGGTTCAAATTTTGGAAATGAAAAATCTTATCTCTGCTTTAATTATAGTGCTAAAACAAGGAAATCCGGATCTGGATATGGGCGGTGTAGTTTCCGCTTTAAAAAAAGTGACCGAGGTTTCGACCATTTATGGTGTAGACGTGGGTGCTTGGGAAAAATGGTATAACCAAAATAAATTGGCGATGGGTGCCCAAGTGAATCCGGTAGCTCCTCCGGAATATAAGTCACCCGCCTTCTTTATGAACGTCGATACATCAAATCCTAAAGCCGTTTTGCTCTCATTTGCTCAATGTCTTAAAGAAAAAAATTATCCAACCGTTTATCGTGATTTGATGTCCCGTCGAGACGAAAAAAAGGGAAAAGAGCAAACCGAGCAAGATCGAAACAACTACATCAACCGAAATTCGTCAGGAATGTTTTATTATCGACGTTATTATGAACGTTTTTTCCAGCGATTTGAACGGGATCACAAGGATGCAGAAGCGGTCGTGGAAAAAATTAATGCCAATGAAGCATTTGTTGAATATACGATGGAACAATTTTTACCAGACGATCGCTTTAGTTACGTTAAAGTGGCTCTGGAATTTGAACTTATTCGCATTTTTGTGGATCACAATATGGCCAACGATGATAAACCGGAAGTCAAAGAAAAAAAGAAGTCAGAAGCGAATAAAAAAATTCTTCAGTGGCTCAAAGAAGTCAAAGCAATCACCAATCAACAGGCGCTGAGCCAGTTTTTTCTCGATTGGTACAAAAAACAATACGCAGATAAAAAAGAAATGCCTCCGATTCGCCAGTTTTATGTTCTATATGAGTTCGAAAAAAAAAATATTCACCTCATTAACGATTTGCTTCCGGGCGATTTTACAGGAATCTTGACCACCTCTAGAGGCTATGAATTTTATTACTGTATCCACTCTAAATGGCAAATACAGATCCTTCGCTAATCCTTCGTTAATCCTATTTTTCCTCTTTTCGAGACATTTTGAGGTAATTTTATGACACGGATCCTCATTACAGGAGCCAATGGGCAAATTGGAAGTGAGTTGATTACGGAACTTTCTCAACGTTATGGAGCAGAGAATCTCATTGGATTTGATTTACAATCGCCACGTCCCTATCAAAGACGCAAAGAAAATCCAAATTATGAAATTGGAGATGTCACGCATAAACAAGATTTAGAAGCGCTGATCCAAAAATACAACGTGACGGAAATTTATCATCTTGCGAGTCTTCTTTCCGCTACCGGAGAAATGAAGCCGGATTTGGCATGGGATGTCAATGTCAACGGATTAAAACATATTTTGGATCTGGCCAAAACCTATCATTTAAAAGTCTTTTGGCCAAGTTCTATCGCCGCTTTTGGACCCTCTGCGACGAAAGAAAATACTCCACAGTTGAGCGTTTTGGATCCCAATACAATGTATGGAGTCACTAAAGTGACCGGCGAATTACTCTGTAATTATTACTTTGAAAAATATGGGGTCGATGTTCGTAGTGTGCGCTATCCCGGGTTGATTAGTTATAAGACTCCTCCGGGTGGAGGAACCACGGATTACGCCGTTGAGATTTTTTATGAAGCCTTAAAGAAAAAAAAATATACCTGTTTTTTACGAGCAGACACTCGGCTTCCGATGATGTATATGCCCGATGCCATTAAAGCAACACTTGATTTGATGGATGCGCCCATCGCTAAAGTCCGTATTCGTAGCAGTTATAACCTCGCCGCTATTAGTTTTACGGCAGAACAACTGGCCTTCGAGATTCAAAAACATCTTTCTGATTTTGTCTGCGATTATCAACCGGATTTTCACCAACCGATTGCGGATTCTTGGCCCAAATCTATTGATGATTCTCAAGCTCGAAAAGACTGGGGCTGGAAACACCAATACGAACTTGCCGAGATGACGAGTGATATGTTGCAACAACTACGAAGTACGATGCTTGCCCCTTAATAATACAACGATTCTTTTCAAGCACCCTATTCAACAGGAGATGTTATTGATGTATAGCGAAAAAATGAAAGCAACATTTCAGAACACTTTAGAGGAAATTCGTGAAGCGGGATTAACCAAAGAAGAGCGTGTGATTATTTCTCCACAATCTGCGGAAATTGTTGTTCAACCGAAGAGTGGGCCGAAACAGGAAGTCCTTAATTTTTGCGCCAATAATTATCTTGGACTCGCCAATAATAAAAAATTGATTGAAGCCGCTCGCGAAGGTTTAGAAAAATATGGATTTGGATTAGCCTCGGTTCGATTCATTTGCGGGACCCAAAGTATTCATAAAGAGCTGGAAGCCAAAATTTCGGAATTTTTTCACACCGCAGACACGATTTTATATAGCTCCTGTTTTGACGCAAATGGCGGGTTATTTGAGGTCGTTTTAGACGAAGAAAGTGCAGTGATTAGTGATCAACTTAACCATGCGAGTATTATTGATGGTGTCCGGTTATGCAAGGCGCAAAAACATCGATACAATCACTTAGATCTGCAAGATCTGGAACGATTACTCAAAGAAACACAATCCGCTAAAAGACGCTTGATCGCGACCGATGGCGTTTTTAGCATGGATGGAGATGTGGCTCCGATTGATAAAATTTGTGATCTTGCGGAAAAATATGAGGCGATGGTGATGGTGGATGATTCACACGCAACCGGGTTTTTCGGCCCTACTGGACGAGGTTCCGTAGAACATTGTAACGCGATGGGACGCGTCGATATCATTACGAGCACCCTCGGAAAAGCTTTAGGCGGAGCCGCTGGAGGTTTTATTACTGGACATCAAGAAATGATTAGTTTGCTTCGGCAGCGTTCTCGTCCTTATTTGTTTTCCAATACCCTAGCACCCGTGATTGCGTATACCTGTCTTCATGTCTTTGAGATGTTAAGTAAGACGACCAATTTGCGAGATCGCGTCGAAGAAAACACTCGTTATTTTCGAAAAAATATGACGGAGAAGGGCTTTAATATTCGATCCGGTGTTCATCCCATTGTCCCTATTATGCTCGGAGACGCAAAACTCGCGCATGATATCGCTCGCGATCTCTTAATCGAAGGCATTTATGTGGTCGGATTCAGTTTTCCTGTGGTTCCTAAAGGAGAAGCGCGTATTCGCGTGCAGATTTCTGCCGCTCACACCCAAAAACACTTGGATAAAGCCATTAACGCTTTCGCCAAAATCGGAAAAAAATATAAAATAATTTCGTAATAAAAAAGAGCGCGAAAATATCGCGCTCCAAAAAAACAGTAAACCATAAGCCGGGTTCTGTGAAAGAAAGACAAGCTTTCTTTTGATGATCATTTATCTAGGATCACTGTTACCAGAGACCTCAAGCAGTCTACCCGTGAATAATAACGGGCTCGAACCGGCCCTTTTCACATATTTGACCTTGCTTCGGATGGGGTTTACCCTGCCAGAAGAGTCGCCTCTTCCGCGGTGGGCTCTTACCCCACCTTTTCACCCTTACAGATTCATCTCAATAAAGAGACAAGCCTGCGGTTTTTTTTCTGTGGCACTTTCCCTGGAATTTCTTCCGGTGGCCGTTAGCCACCATCCTGTTCGAAGAAGCCCGGACTTTCCTCGAAAGCCTTCTTAATAAAAATCCTAGAGGATCCGTATTAAAAAAAATCTCGCGATCATCCTGTTTACATTTTTTGACGAGAACGGTTCACGACGAAGGACTTCATTTTAAAAAATCTTTTGGAGTCAAAAAGAGTTGTTCTTGCTTTTTAAAGAATTGTTGGAAGTCTTGAAATACAAGGCGCAAATTTTCCTGCAACACTTCTGGATTGATATTTTTTTGTGTTTCCCCTTTTGAAATTCTCGATTCTAGTTGTTGTATTTTATCGAGGACTTCCTGTTTGTGGTTTTGGTGCAATTTATTAAGTAATTCTTGAACAAATGGACGAAGGAACTGAAGCAAGCGATCCTCAATTTGTTTTCGAGCGTCTTCAGAGAGGGAGGCATTTTTTAAGATGTTTATTTTTTCTTCCCACTTATTTTCTAAGGTATGAATGGATCGCATTTTTTCTTCGACCGAGCCTTCTAGAAAAAAGATTTTTTTCAAAAGTTCATCTCGGTTTTTTAGCGTGTCTTCTTGGCGAGATTCTAGCACTTTCAGTTTATCCTGAAATCGTTCCAAATTTTGTTTGGAATCTCCGGGAAGAGTTCGCTGGAAATCCTCTAATTTTTGAAGACGAGTGTCGATTTTTTCAAAGATTTTTTCACTCATTTGATTCTGTTCTTTTAAGTCAGCAACCTCTTCTAAAACAGAAGCGACTTTGCGATCTTCTTTTTTATAGGTTTCTTCAAAAAAAATTTTGTTCTGTGATTCGGCTTCTTCCAGTTTTTTTTGAATCCCTTCTTTGACTTTTTCTGGAATTTGATCAAATCGTTCTTTTAGTCCGCGAAATTGAGATTCTAGATGATCGATCGCGGCTACTTTTTTTGCATTTTCGGCGATTTCAATCGAAAGTTTGGAAAAATTGATGGTTCCCATCGCATTCTCTAAATCCCGCAATCGGTTTTGAACCTCAATTAAAGCATTTTTATAAGGATCGATTTCTTGACTTGGCGGCGGTTTAAGCGCTTTTTCATAAGAATTTTCTTCGGAAAGGCGATAGTCAATATCTGCTTTTTTAGTGGCCGGAGTGACCCTTTTTGTGGAGGGGCCCCCACGTGCAAAAATAGCTTCGCATCGTTCACAGCGTTCGGATTCTTTAAAATTCGGTAATTTACAATTCGGACATATTTTCAAGTTTTCGGGTGGAGGGGGAGGAACTTTCAGCATCATATTACATTTGGGACATTTACGATATTCTTTATCTATTGTTTCGAGTTGTTTGGCTTCTAGATTCGCGCGAATTGAATTCCCGCATTTGCATTTAAATTCGATAACAGCCATACAAAAACTCCTTCATGAAAATCAAATGCGTACCCAGTTATTTCAAGGGTAACAAGGCGAGCAGTCTGCTGATGACCATATCAATTGCCACCAAATTATTTCCTCCGCGAGGGATAATGATGTCCGCATATTTTTTGGTGGGCTCCACAAATTTCTCATACATCGGTTTTACGGTAAGCAGATATTGATTAATAATCATTTCTAGGGAGCGACCCCTCGTTTTCATATCTCGACTTAAGCGACGAATGAGCCGAATATCGGGATCGGTATCCACAAAAATTTTAATATCCATTTCATTGCGAATAATTTCGTCTTCTAAAATAAGAATCCCTTCCACAATAATAATTTGTTTTGGCTCAATTTGAAGGGTATTGGGGGAACGTTGATGATGCACAAAATCGTATTGGGGTTTTCGAACAGAGCGTCCTGATTTTAAATCACGAATATGTTCAAGAAACAGTACTTGATCTAGAGAACTAGGATGATCATAGTTGGCTTTCGCGCGATCTTCTTCAGAGAGATGGGGGAGATTTTTATAATAGGAATCATTGTCCAAAACAACATAATTATCTTCACCGAGCCGAGACATAATGTTTTTGACGACCGTACTTTTGCCACTTGCGCTTCCGCCAGCAACGCCCACCACAGTTCTTTTTTCAAATCGTTCCAGTGGAAACAATTCACCCATGACATCATATCCTGAATCTAGTCTGTATCTTATATAAAATGAAGTTCACGAAGGGCTGGGGAAAAATTGAGTATTTTTTTGTATTGAAAAAACGGCTCCGGAGAGCCGTTTTTTGATGTAAATATCATACCGAAAAATTTTTAAAATAGCTAGCAATCAACTTTTGGAGCATTTTTCCAGATCGGCAAGACGTTTTTCCAAAATCAGAATCTTTTCAAGTGCTTTTGAGTGTAGCATCAAAGGACATCCAAATGCAAGTAAAATAGCGGCACTTAGAACCATTCTACTCATTTTTTCGGGGTTTGCTGTTGCCAGGAGCGCGGCCATCACGGTAATCAGGCCCAAAATGAAAAGCATACTTCCGGCCATATGTAATTTTTTGATATTCTCGGTTTTGGGATCAAGGATGGGAGCAGAGGGGGAAGGATTTGACATCAGCTATTCTCCTAAATGATCGTTTTTAGAAAAACGATTTTTAATGGGTTTAATGGATATCCAAGTAAACCACGGACGTAAAAAATCGACCTCGATCTTGAGTTTCCAGCATATGTTTTACTGCAAATTCCAGATTACGATCGACAACAGAATGAAATTTTTCTTTTCCATTTAAATAAATTTTCAGGGGTTGATCCATATCGATTAGCGTATCATGGAGATAGACAGCGACCCGATCACATTCGCTGGTTTCCAGCAAAATCGTGTTTCCATGAACTTCCGCAGAGGCCCAGACATTCGCATATTTTTCTACTTTTCCCACAATTTGTAACCAACAATTTTGCTGGTGACGAGGTGCATAAAATTTCTGTTCGGTCACGTTCCACGGCTTGATTATTATTTTTTTTGGATAAAGATTCCGTTTAAAAGGAAACATCCAATCAATCATTTTTTTGAATTCTTGATCGGGACAACCATGTCCGTAGCCTTTAATCTCGACATAAATATGGGGAAAAAATTCTTCGGTGAGTTTAGAGGGTTTAAATGTGTCTGGATAAGGAAACGCGGGCAGTTTCGTTTTTAAAGCATCCAGAGCGCTCGCTCCGCGTTGGTCATTAGCGGGTTTTACTTGGGTGTCATCAATTCCGTGAATAATATAAATTGGAGAATGAATGAAGTTTTCATAGTTAAAGGTCTCTGCGGGCATCGGGCCCCCCGAGGCGGCTCCACCGGCGGCAAAAAGGCCCCCGTTTAAAGCAACATAGTGCCAAGTTACAAAGCCTCCCATCGAGTGCCCCGCGACATAAATACGATTCAGATCTACATTAAATCGTTCAATAATTCTTTGCATTAAAATAAAAACAAACTCTTCTGCAATCCCGGTGTGCCACATATCTTTACTTCCTTTATACTCCGAGGTGGGGATGGTCGGAGCCATTAGTATCCATTTTTTGGAAGAGGCGTGGGATTGTAACAGAGCGATTGCCGTATCATTATCGCCTACTCCTGGACCGCCTCCGTGAAGGGCGATCAGAAGCGGGGATGGTTTTTGGCTTGTATATCCCGGAGGAAGAATCAGGGACCATTCTGACTTAATTGTTTGGCCGTCCGCTTGAACGGTACAGGGTTCATTGAGCCATCCTTTGTTTTCGCTAAAGGTTCCTAAAGAAACGGTATCGTTTTCAATTCCTGCCATTTGATACCCTTCAAATTCTTTAATTAGCGGAATTAATGTCTTTCGTTTTTCGTCCTTGGCGGAGAGATATTGTGCAATCAGCTTTAATAATTCTGCTTTTCGATCTCCGAGTTTCTTCGATTTCTTTGGATTTAAATTTTCTTGATGGCGGATCAGTCCGTTTGGAGATCCTGTTTTCGTTGTCGAATCGTTTGAAGTCGAGCCTTCTCCTTCTTTTTCGATTTCCTGAATAAAACTTCGGAGAACCGTTACAGGATATTTTTCGCCGTCGACTAAAATGGTTACATTTACGGTCGTTTCTTCAAGAATTTTTCCTTTATAAACGATTCCTTGTTTTGTACGAATGATGTCTCCAAAAGCTTCACAGCACAAACTCACGAAAAGGATCCAGAGGATCGGTTTCATCTTATTTCCTCCCTATTCTTTTAAGAATATCCGCATATTTTTTTAAGCGTTGGTAGCGATCGGTTAACAATTTTTTTCGTGCGATCACTAAGGGAAAAACTGAGCGATAGAGTTTTTCATGTTCCTGATTTCCCATATGAACCTTACACAATTCGATTTGGTAGGCAATTTCGCTTATTTCTAGCAAAACGTCTTGAAGGCGTTGGCCGGCGCGCTCTTCTTGAGTAGACTCTAGATAAATATTCATATCGTTCAAGACTTCAACAAATTTAAAATTTTCAGAAGGTTCCGTTTGATGAAGAGAAATTTCTTCTCCTCGAAAAAGGGCTCTTAAGAGCCCGATGTGGGTGGTAAAGATATCATAAACCGTTTCATTTTGTGGAAGGAGTCCAATGCGACGAGGACGAGGAAGTTTACTTCCGTAGGCGTTTAATAATTTTCGAATCGTCCGGACTGCTTCCGAAATGATTTTCATTTCGCGCTCAACGGGTCCATCGACTTTTGAAGAGTTATAACAGGGCCAAGGTTGAAGCATTAATTCTTTTCCGGAAAAAGCCATACTTTGGATTTTCAAATGGAACCAAATTTCTTCGGTGACAAACGGACAAATAATATGGGTGAGCTTCAAGAGAATCTCGAAAATCTCGACTAGACAATGTTGAGTAGTTATTTGGCTTTGCAGATGTTGAGGCGTATTTTCTAGAAAATTTTTGGACTCAGGAGAGTCCAAATAAAGGAGATCTTTGACAATTTCGAGATAAAATCCAAGTGATTGGAAGATAAATTTCCAGAGAATATGTATCGCTTTTTGAAATTGGAAGGTTTCAATAAGTGTTGTAAATTTGTCTAGGGTTCGATGGAGGTTTGAAAGAATCCAGCGATCTTCAAAGGAAAAGGATTGTTCGGGTGCTAGGGGTTTTAATTCAAGCGGAAGAATTTTTCGGAGAAAGAGTGAAAGGTTCCATAACTTATTGACAAATTTTTGTCCGGCGCGATACCAATTCATGGAAAGTTTCAAGTTTCTCCCTTCTGAAACTAAACTCAACAGAGAAAAGCGAATACTATCCGCGCCATAGCGTTTGATCATAGACTCCAGAGTTAAATGGGCCTCTTTACGTGGGCGATCATAAATAGTTCCTGAAAGATAAAGGGTACGGAATGGAGGACTTTGCGCAAAATGGGCCGCTCCAAGCACCATTTTTCCCAGATTTTTAAAGGAGTCGAGAGAGATGAGAAGATTATTTGGGGTAAATTGTTGATAACGGGGGCTTTTGGTTTCTGGCCATCCTAAAAAAACTAAGGGCCATAACCATCGAAAAAATTCTTCGGTAAAAACGCCTTGTTCTTGTCTTAAGCGCGTTCCTTGGCACTGCGGACATTTTTCGGGTAAAGTTTCGGAAAGAATTATTTTTCCTCCACAGACATCGCAATACCATAAAGGGATAGGGATCCCATCCCAATGTTCGGCGGTCACAGGCCATTCTTGAGTACTTTTAGCGCTTCTCCAGAGCGTTTTAGAGCGATGTTCAGAAGCTAAATGAGGTTCTTTTTTTAATAAGGGGTCCAAAAAACGAGAAATTTGGCGGGTATTCCTTTTTCGTTGTAAGCGAAAATCTTTATCCGGGAGGCGAGTTTCGAGTTCTTGGACCAATTTATAAAGTTTGAGGTACCAGCGTGTAAAAAGAATATTTTCGGTCGTGCTTCCACAACGAAAACATTTTATTTTTTTCATTTTTTTGGGGGTACCGTACTCTTGCTCTCGTCCTTTAAGCCACTCTTTTTCTTTTAAAAAATCAAAAACTTTCGCTCGACAATCTTCTCGAGATAAATTGCTGTACTGATCTCCCGCAATAGCGGCCATCGTTCCTTGAGGAGTAAATACATTGGTCATCCGCAAATTATATTTTTGCGCCACACGGAACCCAATTTTGGAATGACCCGGAATAATGGGATAGGCTTCGGTATGGTGGGGCAGTTCCGGATCTACAAAAATAGGAACTTCGCGTTCGCTAAAGGGAAGAATCACCGAACGCCCCACAAATTTTTTGAATACTTCTTCATTTGCGGGAATTAAAAAACCCTGAATTCCAAAGACCAGTTCCAAATGTTCTAACCAAATATTAAAAAAAAGTGTTTCTTTTTCTCCGGGATTATTTTTCAGAGGGGCGAGCGGAAATTTGACTTGATATCGAAGCGCCTCTTCCTCTTTTTCTATCAGCGTTTCTGAATTTAAAAATGACTTACACTCAAAGCACCAATCGACAAGCTGAGGGTGACTAGTGAGAACGCCTTCTTCGTAAAGTTGAATAAACGCATAACGGACCGCTTTTTGAAAAGGCTCCTCGCGGGAAAAATAAAGTTTGGAATAGTTACAAGAAATTCCCATCCACTGGAGATGTCTTAAAATATTTTTGATCTGGCGATCCTTCCAGAGCGTCCAATCTTCTTGTAATATCGCCTGCTTTCGCTCCAGTGAAACAGTCCATTTTTTGGAGGGTGGTTCTACAGAATGAAATTCGCTTTCGTACAAAATTCCGGGAATATAAAGGACTTCATACCCTTGCATTCGTTTGAAACGAACATAACAATCTTGTAAAGAGTATTGTAACACTTCGCTTAGGCTCAAAGTGCTATTGATCGATTTCAAAGAAAAAACCATACTAAAAGGCTTTTTTAGATTTGAAGAATCTGCGTTTTCTTCAGAAAAATCAGCAAGTTTCAAACTCCAACGAGGCTCGATTTCTTTTGGAATATAAAGAGTATTTTTGATCTGAGCCATCTCGCTTTCCTGATAAAAAAAAAGAATTTCTCTTCAAGCCTAGATCCTCTAAGTATAGGAATTTTTTGAAATTTTTCCATGAAGCTACGCTTGATTTTACTGGCTCCCATTTTTATCCTTCCAGTATCTCCTTTAATGGGTGGGTTTTTATTTAGGAAAAAAAGTTATGAAGAATTTGTTTTCTTTTTTCGGTCTTCTGTTTCTTATTGCAATTGGGCATGGGGGCTGTGCTGATTATGGGCTTTATTTGGCAAGCGAAGATAAATCTTTAGAAATTTCAGATCATCAAGCCACTCGACTTCGCACGAATTCGGATTCTTATTTATATGTCCCTTACGGGGCCACAGGGGATGACGGATTTATTACGTTTCGCACCCATATTCGACAATCGAATGGGACAGAACTTCGTTATCTACGCGATTTTAGTGCCATTGCATGGTGCTATTCCAAAGATTATGCTTCGCTTCTAGTCATTATCGATTATTGGAAAGAAGATGAAAAAGGGGGCGCCACACCGATGCGAGAAGCTGTTCACATCACAAAAGAGGTGGCACAATCGCTCTCCACTGGAGAACGGGATTCGTTTGACGTTTCTTTATTTTCTCAATTTTCTGGGTACGGAGCGGGCCCGCTTTCTCGGATGACTCGCAAAAAATTTCCGCAAATCACCGATGACTTTAAACCGGGACAACTAGAGCAAGTCTATCTGGCTTACGAAATCCACGACCGAAAAGCTAAAACTTTTCAGGAAGGACACTTGATTGATTTTTCTCATCTCAACGAATATGTCAATACGGTCAGACGAGCCAAACCTCAAAAGAAATCAGAGAGTGAGGCGGAAGAGGAAGAAGCGGAAGAGGAAGAGAATCTGCCTTCTGAACGGGCTTCTCCACAAACTGCTCCAGAATTACCCCGTACGAATCCAAGAACTTTGACTCCTGCAAAAAAATCGACTCCAAGTCAAACCGAGGAAGAGGAAGAAGAAACGGAAGAGTGGACTCCAGAAGAGTATGATGAGAATGGATACCGAAAATATAACCCCTATTATTAAATTCTAAGGCGTTTTTCGTCCAAGGGTTTAAAATTTTTTTTGGGCTTTTTCTGTTTTCCTTTTAAAGTTGAGTTATAATCTCCACATTATTTTTAGAAGAAAAATGTGTTCTCTCCTCACAAGAGAGAACACAATCACTTTAGCTAGCTTAAATAACCCCAAAAGGAAAATAATTCCTTTTTCATTTGTGATGTGATCGAAAAATTTCAACCCATTTTTTAAAATAGGAAAAACTTATGTCTCTTGTCGGAAGAAAAGCACCTGATTTTAAAGCAAAAGCGGTCGTTCAAGGGGAAGTGAAAGATGGTTTTAGTCTTTCTCAATTTGAAGGAAAAAACTATGTGATTTTTTTCTTCTATCCTCTCGATTTTACCTTTGTTTGTCCTACGGAAATGCATGCGTTCCAAGATAAACTAAAAGAATTTGAAGCTCGCGGAGTGCAACTAGTAGGATGCTCTGTAGATTCTTGGTTCTCTCATAAAGCGTGGTTAGAGACTCCAAAAGATCAAGGCGGTATCAAAGGCGTGACTTACCCTATTGTGTCTGATTTTAGCAAAAAAATCTCTCAAGATTATGGGGTGTTAAAAGATGATTTGGGTGCTTCTTATCGTGGTCTTTTTTTAATTGACAAACAAGGACTCATTCGTCATGAAACCGTCAATGATCTTCCATTGGGTCGAAATGTGGATGAAGCGCTACGTGTTGTCGATGCCTTGCAGTTCCATGAAAAACATGGAGAAGTTTGTCCTGCGAATTGGAAAGCAGGATCCAAGTCTATGAAAGCCACCTCAGCGGGTTTAAAAGAATATTTTAAAGCTTAATATTCTCGAAAGAATAACCAAATTTTCTATTTTTTTTAAAGCGGGTTTTTTACCCGCTTTTTTTTTATCCTTAAAGCGTGTACAATAAGCGCCGTATTGAATCTCATTTAAAATTCTAGGCAGAACAGGATCAAGAAAAATATGAGCCGAAAGATTATTTTCCTTCTTTTTTTCTCGATGTGGTGCTCTTTTTCTTGGACACAAGAGCCAATCAATGCTGAAACACGAATTGTTTTTGTTCCGATTACCCAAATTGATCCGGGTGTTTCGGCATACGTTAAAAGGGCGATTCGGAATGCGATTTCAAATAAAGCTTCTCGAATTGTTTTTGAAATTAATATTCAGGAAAGCTCGGATGTTTTAGCGACCATTGAAATTGCTGAAATGATCAATCAATTAAATGGGAAGGATTCTTCCATAAAAACCATCGCACTAGTCCCAGAATATGCCCATTCTTTAGGCGCGTTTTTGGTTTTTGCGTGTTCCGAAATTTATATGATGGAGAATGCCGAAATTGGCCTCGCTACCCAAGGAATTAGTTATGCCAGTTCTCCAAATTTTATTAAGGCTTTTGGAGATGAAATGAGCGCGTTAGCACTCAATAATCATCATAACCCCGACCTCGCCTTGGCGATGATTGATCCTGAAATAGAATTAAAAGAAGTCACTATTGCCGGAGAAATGGCGGTTATTTCTACAGAAAAAGCACGTCAACTTGCAGACGATCCTACTGTTGGAGAAGTGACTGAAATCGCAACCGTTGTGGCTAAAGGAGATTTATTGAATCTCACGGCGAGTAAAGCACAAAAATATTCCTTAAGTAAAACGACACAAGATAATGAACAATATTTTTTCAAACTCATGGAAATTACAAAACCTAAAGTCTTTCGAGAGATGATGACGTGGTCCGAGCGAGCCGTTTCTTGGCTCACAACCTGGTATATTTCAGGGCTTCTTCTTGCAGTCGGATTTATAGCACTCTGGATTGAATTTAAAATTCCCGGGTTCGGAATTTTTGGTGTCATTGGAATTCTCTGCTTGTCCTTACTCTTTGTCGCGAAATATATGGCCGGATTGGCCCAAGTTTATGAAATTGTTCTCATTTTTGTCGGGATCATTTTACTCGCGGTTGAATTTTTTATTCTTCCTGGAACCTTTATCTGTGGAATTGTTGGGGTCCTTTGCATGGGATTTGGACTGATCCTTTCCTTCCAGAGTTATGTGTTTCCTAGCCTCTCAAAACCTTGGGAAATCCGAGATTTCGTGAATAATATTTCTGCGGTTCTTGCTTCTCTTTCCTTTACGATGATTGGTTTTTTAGGAATGTTTCAGCTACTTCAAAATAATAAATTGTTTAAAAAACGCTTTGTTTTAAGTGAAATTTCTCCAAATGATGGACTTCTCAGTCAACAATTTTCCGCGTTAACGAATTTAATGGGAAAATCGGGCGTTTGTGACACGGAATTAAGACCTGCGGGACGTGTAGAAATTGAAAAAAACTTTTATGATGTCGTTTCAACCGGAGATTTTATTGAACGGGGCGAAAAAGTGCGTGTTATTGACGTTTCTTCCAACCGAATTATGGTCGAGAAAACGGACGAATAATTCATGAAGTCAGCTATTTTACTGTTTATTAGTATTAGTGCCTTTGCGTTTAGTCTTGGGATGTGGCTAAAACTGGGAATTTCTTCTTGGAGTCTTGCACTTCTAGGGACAGGAATTATATTGGTCTCTATAGAAGTCTTTCTTTTCCCAGGAACGTTGTTCTTCGGAATAGTCGGTTTTCTCTGCCTTTGTGGGGGAATTTATGGAGCTTGGAACTATCAACTCTTTCATCAATATCTGACGGGGATTTTGTTGAGTTTATTCAGTGAATTGATAGGAGTTGGATTGCTTTTCTATCTTCTACGCTCTTCTTCTAGCATCCAAACAAGATGGATACTAAACGACGCTTCTCCTACAGACGGATTACAAGAAACGGCTACCCCTCGCTCCTTATTATTAGGAAAGCAAGGTATTTCTGTTACAGAACTACGACCTGCGGGGAAAATAAAACTAGACGAGATCTTTTATGATGTCGTTTCGACCGGAGATTTTATTAATCGGGGCGAAAAAGTTCAGATTATAGATGTTTCATCAAATCGATTGATGGTAGAAAGAGTAGAGGAATAACTTTATGGAAATGGGATTGGGGTTATTAATCCTTTTTTATATTTTTGGATTGGCTCTCATTTTTGGAGAACTTTTTGTTCCGGGAGGTATCTTAGGAGCCGCAGGATTTATCCTCGTTATCAGCAGTATTGGATTTTCTTATAATGAATTTGGTTCTATAGTCGCACTTCCTATGTTCGCGGTTACCATTGTTTTTGTTCCAATGATTATCCTCCATGGAATTTCCCGTCTGACCCACAAAGAAGTTCTCTCGGCAACAGAAGGCTCCAGCCCATTCCGTATCGATTTAAAAGAACTTGACGGAAAAGAAGGGGTGGCGATTAGTGTCCTTCGCCCTTCAGGAATGGTCAAAATCGATAACCATCGTGTAGATGCTGTCGCAGAAAATGAACTTATTCCTAAAGATGCGTTAATCAAAGTTATTCGAGTCGATGGACAACGGGTTGTGGTCCGGAATTTAAAAGTCTGACCGGAATTGTTTTCTGTTGGCTTACTTAGTGTCACGACAGAAATTTTAGCCGTTCCTGAAATCGATTAAAAGATTTTTTGGCGCGACTTCGTCTGAATGAAAAGTTTTCTGTTATTCTCATTATTGATAAGGAGTGGAGATGTATTTATTTTTAAGTTTTCTCTTGCAAAATGAGCTCCCTGCTGAGTATTCGGATATTGTTTCAGTGATCGTTGTTGGGGGCGGCGTTTTCGTTGCTATTATTTTCGGGTTGCTATTCCTCAATTATGGATTAATCTGGATTCAAGCACTCACCTCTGGATGTCCCGTTTCTATTTTTACGCTGGTTGCGATGCGCTTCCGTCAAGTCAATCCGAATATCCTTATTAATTCTCTCATTATGGCGACAAAAGCGGGCCTTAAATTAAATGTAAATCACTTAGAGGCGCATTATCTTGCCAAAGGAAACGTTCCAAATATCATTCGTGCTCTCATTGCCGCAGATCGGGCCAGAATTAAATTGGATTTTCCGCTCGCCTGTGCCATCGATCTCGCAGGTCGCGATATTTTGGACGCGGTACAAACAAGCGTTAACCCTAAAGTGATTAACTGTCCAGACGAAGCCAAAGGGAAATATACTATTGACGCTATGGCGAAAGACGGAATTCAAATTAAAGTACGCGCACGCGTCACCGTACGTTCTTCTATCGAACGCCTCATTGGAGGTGCCGTTGAAGAAACCATTATCGCCCGCGTAGGGGAAGGAATTGTGAGTACCATTGGTTCGGCAGAAGACTACAAAGTCGTTTTAGAGAACCCAGATCGTATTTCTAAAACGGTTCTCAGCAAATCTCTTGATTCCAATACCGCGTTCGAAATTCTCTCGATTGATATTGCGGAAGTCATTGTTGGCGAAAATATTGGAGCCAAATTGAGAATTGATCAGGCCAATGCCCAAAAACGTGTCGCTCAGGCCAATGCCGAAAAACGTCGCGCGATGGCGGTTGCCGCTGAACAAGAAATGGATGCATTGATCCGCGAAAGTCACGTTAAAGTCGTTTTGGCTGAGGCCGATGTCCCTAAAGCCATTGCGAAGGCTCTTCAAACTGGAACTATTTCATTAATGGATTACTATAAACTAAAAAATCTTCAAGCGGATACCGCGATGCGATCTGCGATTGCAATGAAAGAAGAATAGTATGAATTCTGGTGATATCGTTTCACTTCTCATTCTTATTGTTATCGTCGGGAGTTCTCTGCTTCAATCCCTGACGAAAAAAACTCCGGCAAGTGGTTCCCCAAAGTCGGATCGTTCCTTGTCCGAAATTAAAAAATATCTTGAGGAAATGGCTCAAGGTGGCGGAACTCAGAAACCCGGATCCCCAAATGCGACCACGTCTAACAACCCTAAAGCAAAACCGCAATATACAGAACCCTATGGCGTCCAGAAAAAACCGCAGACGCCCCCCAAAAAAACAGCTCCTTCACAAGGATTTGAACAATTTTTGGAGGCAATGCCGGGTACTGCTCAAGGGAGAAGTGGAGCAAAAACAGCCGCAAAACCTGTGATGATGGCGGCTTCCAAGGAAAATCCCCATGAAATGGTTTCTCAAAAAAAGAACCGAGAGCGAGAGGCTCGCGTCACTCACAGCAATGCTTCTCCAGAAGAACAAGCGAAAAAAAAGAGCGAACTGTCTTCTTCACACGAGAGCAAAATTTTTACAAGATTTCATATTCCTGAATATCTGACAGATATTCAAAAAGCTTTTGTTCTCTCAGAAATCTTGGCTCCCCCTCAAAAAAAGTTTTAACGTTTAGCGTTTCAAATCCTATTGTCTCTTTTTTCATGAGAGTCTCTTATGTTATTCTTAGCCACAACTGTACCCTCTGATTTAATCAGTTTTGTTATTATTGGGGGTCTCATTTTAATGGGACTCGTCTTGCTAATCGTTATTAGCAACTTCGGAATGATCTACGTCCGAGCCTTTCTTTCCGGATGTCGAGTCACTTTTTTGGAACTCATTGGAATGAAATTCCGCAAGGTGGACCCTTCTGTAATTGTTAATACCCGTATTATGGCTTTTAAAGCAGGGATCCCGATCAAAACTCAAACGCTGGAAGCTCATTATATGGCCCGTGGAAACGTGATGAACGTGGTACGCGCCTTGATCGCGGCGGACCGCGCTAAAATTGATCTCGATTTCCAAAGAGCCTGTGCCATCGATCTCGCAGGACGAAATGTTTACAATGCCGTTCAAACGAGTGTTAATCCTAAAGTCATCGATTGCCCTGACCCGCGCTCGGGTCACGCCGAACTCAGTGGAGTCGCCAAAGACGGAATTGAAGTCAAGGCAAAGGCACGCGTCACCGTCCGAACTTGTATGGAACGACTCGTCGGTGGAGCCACTGAAGAAACCATTATCGCCCGCGTAGGAGAAGGGATCGTCAGTGCCATCGGATCCGCAGAATCTCACAAACAAGTTCTTGCGCAACCGGATTTAATTTCCAAAGTCGTTCTCGCAAAATCTCTCGATGCTAATACCGCCTTCGAAATCCTCTCGATTGACATTGCCGATCTCGATGTGGGCGAAAATGTGGGCGCCCGTTTACGCGCAGAATCTGCTGAAGCAGATAAACTCGTTGCTCAATCCAATGCCGAAGAACGTCGCGCAAACGCAGTAGCACTCGAACAAGAATATTTGGTCCAGATCAAACGAAATAAAGCCGAAGTAGTTCTAGCAGAAGCCGATGTTCCTAAAGCGATGGCTCAAGCCTTCCTCAAGGGAAACCTTTACTCTATTAACTCTCCTAAAGAATAAATCGCTCTAGGTAAGAGCTTCTAAGTACAATAAATCAAGGACAGCCTTTGCTGTCCTTTTTATTTGAATCGTTTTTAGGGAAAAAATTGAATGAAACTCTATTCACTCTTGGGAAACAGTCAAAAGCTGGATGGCGGAGCGATGTATGGGAACGCACCCAAAGCACTCTGGAGCCGCTATAGCCCCCCAGATGAACAAAATCGCATTGATCTCGCTTGTCGTTGTTTACTTCTAGAAATTCCTTCGCGCTTGATTCTCTTTGAAACGGGGATTGGAACTTTTTTTCCACCTGAAATGAAAGAGCGCTATGGAGTCCAAGAGAGCGAACATTGTCTCTTGGACTCCATAAAAAAAACGGGCTTTTCCCCGGCTGATATCACGGATATTGTGTTATCTCATCTCCATTTTGATCACGCGGGGGGTCTCTTAACGGCTTATGAAGCCGGAAAATCACCCCAATTACTTTTTCCGAATGCCCGCTTTTATGTTGGACAGTCCGCACTAGAACGAGCCAAGAAGCCACATTTTCGAGATCGAGCTTCCTTTATTCCAGAATTACCCACGCTTCTGGAATCGTCTCAAAGATTAGAAATTATTCATCATTCGCATCAACATTCGTTGGCACCATTTGTGGTTTTTCGATTTAGTGAAGGTCATACTCCCGGATTACTTCTGTCAGAAGTTCAAGGAGCCCGTGCGAATGTGATTTTTGTTTCTGATCTCATTCCGGGCTCGCCTTGGGTTCACGTTCCTCTGACAATGGGCTATGATCGGTTTCCTGAAAAATTAATTGAAGAAAAACAAAGTCTTTTAGAGGAATGTTTGCAAAAAGGAACTTATTTATTTTTTACCCATGATCCACTCTATGCGATGAGCCGTATTCAAAAAGATGAAAAAGGAAAATTTTCTGTCAAATCGCCTCTGTCCGAATTACAAAAATGGGAACTTTAAAAGTGTGGCGCGCCTTCACCCGCTCTCACTTTTCTTAAAGCTTCTCGGACATAATCCGTGTAATCTTTTCCATCTCGAATGAATTTCGCAGAAAGGTCATTGTGAATCCCTTCTGAATAGGCTTCTTCAACCACGTGGGCCTGTTGTTCTGGATTCAAAGATTCAAAAGGAACTCCTTGAGCCGCTAAATGTGTCCATTCATAAGCTCCATTTCGATCTCCACTTTTAATAGTTGCAAGAATTTGTGACCATGCGGCTTTCACTAGATAGGCATATCCTGTCCCCGGTGCAGGCTCATTTTGATGTTGCCAAACATGTGCAGATTCATGGACCATAACTTCTCGAGCGTAATGGGTTAAACTTCCATCGGGGTTGAAATAAGCAGGATCGTCTGGCAAATAAACATGGTTTCCTAAAGTAATTCCAACTCCAAAATCTTGAAACATTTTTTGAATTTTTTCGGGAAACCCGCCACGATGAACCACGATTTTATCCAGATCCAAACTATCCCCAAAAACATCGTGCAGATCC
>CAZHAR010000046.1:0-43218 GCA_964530615.1 uncultured Planctomycetota bacterium
AAGATTTTGTGGTTTGACCCGAACTGAAATCTACAGGTTGTACCTGAATAGTTACGATTATTATTTCTATTTGTAAGATAGATTCCTTTGGACTTCTGCTTTTTCTCTTCAAAAATGAAAATTAATTATGGCCGATCCCTATTTTCAATATATCCAGGCACTCCAAAAACGAAATATTCCCTTGAAAAATTATCTGGAATATCTTTCGATAATTTTAGAAACTCCATTTGATAACGTATCACAATCCTTGCGCCAACGCAACATTTCTCTTTCTGCCTATTTGGAATATCTTGAAGCACACTCAAAAAAAATAGATTCTGCGCGTGATCTTGCAATAGACTCCGCCACTCCGGAAATTTTTCTCATCGAACAGATCGGACAAGTGCTTCTTGAAGAAAAACGGATCGCCCTTCTTGAACTCAATCAAATTCTGTACTCGTTAAAAAATATAGGAACTAAAAGCTTTTTACAACAACTCCTACGTTTCCATAAAATAAAGCTGGAAGATTTTTTAAATTTTCTTCAAGGAAAATGGAATCCTACTGTATCGTCCTATCGCTTGAAAACAGATCCCTGTTATGAATTCTATTTGGAATTAAACGCCTCCAGTAAAAAATATGGATCCTACAAAGTTCTCGAAGAATTAGGGCGTGGAGGAATGGGAATTGTCTATAAAGCGTATCATCCACAACTCAACCGACTTGTCGCAATCAAAGTGCTACTTGCTGGAAAATCAGCTAGTGGAAAAGCCATTCAACGATTCCAACGAGAAATCGAGATCATGGTCAAATTGCAACATTCAAGAATTGTCCAGATTTATGACTCCGGAAAAGAAGGAGACGAATTTTATCTCGCAATGGAATATGTCGAAGGTTCACCTTTGAGCAAGCGAATCAAAGATCTAAATTTGAACGATAAAGTTGATATCGTACAGAAAGTTCTAAATACCTTGACATATGCTCATCATCAAGGAGTCCTTCATCGCGATCTGAAACTGGAAAATATTTTAATGACTCCACAAAACGAGCCGAAAATTTTAGATTTTGGAATTGCTAAATTATTGAATACCGATATTCAGGAAGAAAATGGGGAAGATATCGCAACATTAACGAAAAGCGGAGTAATGCTTGGAACGGCACAATATATGTCTCCAGAACAAGCTTGTGGAAACATCAAAGAGTCTGATTTTCGTACTGATGTCTATGCAATGGGAGTATGTCTGTATCATTTATTAACGCAACAGTTTCCACATGAAGGAAAAACCTTACATCAACTCTTGTACCGAATTATTCATGAAGAACCGACTCCCCCCTCACAATATCTTTCAAATCTTCGTCCTGATTTGGAAGCCATTCTTCTTAAATCATTAGAAAAAGAAAAAGAGCATCGCTATCCTTCCGCCCAAGCTTTTGCCGAAGATCTGGAGCGATTCCTTCGAGGATATCCTGTAGAAGCTTTTCAGTGGAATCTCCAAACGCAACTGCAACACTGGATACGTCCGCATAAAAAACATTTCCTCGGTTCTCTCTTTATACTGATCCTTATTGTTTCAGCTTTCGTTCTAAAATCAATTTTAGCCTATCAAGAAAGATCCACTCTTTTTCAACAAAAATATCAATTAGCGCTTGAAGAAGCAAAAAAGAGTTTCTCCGGTTCTTTAGAAAATTTTTCTTCTCATTTCCAAATCTGGAACTACCTCTCAGAATCTCTACAAATATGGCCTAATCATCCCTCTGCTGAACAGAAAAAATGGGAGATTGGAGAACAAATTCTTCAGAAAATATTAATGCAAGAAAATCATTTTCTCGGAGATTATGTTCTTCAAGAAATGCAACAGCTACAAAGTATCCCTGAAGAAAAACGAATCAAACGAAAACAGTTTTGGGATCAACAAAAAAACAAGCAATGGAAGAAAGAAGAAAAACGCTTTTCAACGTGGCTCTCTCGTCTGAAAACAGAAAAATTTAGCGACGAATTCGGAATAGATTTTATTTTTGAAACTCTTAAAATGTCGGCTCCAACCATTAATACTCAATTAATTGAATTGCTTCGTGAAGGAAATACCTTCTTTGAAAGTGATATTCCCGATCTGAATAAAAGTCGTTTTTATCTCTGGATCCTGCGTTTAATCAATCGAAAAAAACTATTAAATATACTTCCCTTGATTGAAGAAGGACTTTCAAGAATTATACAACAAGAATCACAAAGTATTTTAAGAGAACAAAATATTCATAGAATTGATTACTTGGTAGAATTAGCAAATTATTTATGGGTTATCAAAGCCTCGTCCAAAACAGATTTCCTACTTGAAATGCGTTGTATATTAGGAGAACACAAATTATTTTGGAGTAAAACTGAATTTATTTATAAAAAACTCTCACAATTGAAACTCACTGCTGAAGGCTATAAACAAACGAATACAACTGCTTCTGATTATTTCCAGAGTGGGATCACTAAATATTCCAGTGGGGAGTTCGATGGAGCCATTGCCGATTTTTCAGAGGTCATTCGTCTCGATCCTCAAAACTACACTGCCTATATTAATCGTGGAAATGTAAAACAAGCGAAAGAAGATTATAGCGGGGCCATTGCGGATTATAACGTCAGTATTCAGATCAATCCTAAGGATGCGGACGCTTATGCAAATCGAGGCACAGCAAAATACGCTCAAAAAGACTGGGCGGGAGCCTTAGCCGATCATACCTCCGCGATTCAGCTTAATCCTCAAGATTTTTCTGCTTATACAAATCGTGGAAATATAAAAAAAGATGGACAAGATTATGAAGGAGCCCTTGCCGATTATAGTTCGGCTATCTCTATAAATCCTCAAGATACAGAAACGTATCTGAATCGTGGAGAAGTACAACAAATTCAAGGAAATTTAGTTAAAGCCATCCAGGATTACGATAAAGCGATTCAACTGAATCCTCAATTTGCTATTGCTTATAATAGCCGAGGAAATGCGCGACTAATTCAAGGAGAGTTCGATAAAGCAATTCAGGATTATACGGAAGCGATTCGCTTGAATCCTCAATTTGCGACTGCTTATATAAATCTGGCTACTGCAAAAACCTCAAAAAAAGACTGGAACGGAGCGATTGCCGATTATACAGAAGCGATCCGTATTCAACCAAGAGATCCTGAAGCCTACAATAGTCGAGGAATTACAAAATCGTTCAAAGAAGATTGGGACGGAGCGATTGTAGACTATACAGAAGCGATTCGCCTGAATCCAGAATTTGCTAAATCTTATTATAATCGAGGAATGATAAAACAAGCGAAACAAGATTATACCGGAGCCATTTCCGACTATACCTTGACGATTCAATATGCTCCGGAATTTCTAAGTAGTTACTTGAACCGAGGGAATTTATACCTTTTCTTAAAAAAATCAAACCTTGCCAAAGAAGACTTTAAAATGTTTCTTTTTTTTGCGCAAAAACAGCCTTCTTCGCCACAAATTCAACAATCTAGGATGCAAATTTTGCAAATTTTCCCGGAACTTAAATCCCAGTAAACTGGTTATCTCCTTTGCTAT
Source organism: uncultured Planctomycetota bacterium (assembly GCA_964530615.1). Lineage (GTDB taxonomy): Bacteria > Planctomycetota > JBBTDB01 > JBBTDB01 > JBBTDB01 > JBBTDB01. Next base: position 3,539 of record CAZHAR010000046.1, read on the forward strand.
CTTTGGCATTGAGTAGGAATCCAGCTTTTTTCAAGGAGATGCTTAGGGACAAGACTGTAGTCGAATTCATTAGCTTGTTCTATCATTTTTTCTACATCTAAAAGGTATTTGGTTTCTGGAATATCTTTATAAAACATCCGAAATAAAGGTTTAATAATTTGTTTAGAAAATTTGATTCCTCGTGGAGTTACATAATTACGTCGTTGACCAATATGAGCAGTTTCATCAATCATGATTTCGTGAAGAAGCTCTCGTATTCGATCTCTTGCATTTGGCTCATCTTCAAAAATAGAATCTAGCAAGTTATCCACATGAACATAAAAAATGATTCCCATCAGTTCGGTAACAAAGGCGAGAGGGTCCATCAAGCAATTGGGAAATCGAGGAAAAAAACGATAAACCGATTGCATGAACGGATTTAAGGGTACCCATTCCACTGCATCCAAATGAAAGGTAGAAAACATCTCACTAAAGAGGCGAATATGGGAAAATTCTTCACAAAGATGATAACGACTAATTTTATCGGTAATGGAATGAGAGTGTTCCCATTGAGGAATTACATCCCAAGCGGCAGAAATTCCAACCCACTCGTGTCGCGCGAATTTATAGATACAAGAAAGCATTAAAGTCTTTCGATCTAGCGTTTTTGGGTCATCTTTTAGTTTTACGTAATTGCGATAAAAAAGTTCTGGGTTTGCTAAAGGGATTTGTGAACGAACCGCATTTTTTTGAAAATATTCAAACTTTTCTTTTTTCTTTTTCAAATTCTGTTCTGATTCAAGAATATCCCCATCATTTTTAAGCGTATATTGCCAATAACTTTCAAAATTAGCCTCACGATCTCTAGAAGCCAACGACGAAAAAATAGACTTAAAGGTTTGGGTGAATTCTGTCATTTTTATTCTCATTCTTTTGAAATAGGATAAAAAGAGTAAAATTGGATTGAAAATTTTTTTAGTAGAAACACGGAAAGATGATATTTTATGATGATATAAAATTTTTGCTACTGGACAGTAAAATTAGGATAAGGAGTTCCAAAAAAGTAAGAAGAAGGTAAACTCTTCTCGGATAAAAATCAAGAGAGGAATGGAACTCGACTTCGAAAAATATAAAGAAGAACAATTTTGTCCGAATAAGGTTTGTGACTTCTATGGACTTGTGAAAGCTGATAATATCAAGATAAAAAGCCGTAAACATTGCAATTTAAAATAAAAGAGTGCAAGCGTATTGTGATTGCTAAAAATGGAGAAATTTGTCGGTTTGCTTCAAACTCATAAATTCGACACTTTGCCGAAAAGTCATGTAACGGAGGCTCTGCTGAGAGCCAATTCTAAATAAAACAGGTGGTTATTTTGATAAAATATATTTTGTTTTTATATATAGTATTTTATATCCTCTTTGGATGTGCTACTCCTAGTTTTGTCAAAATAGGGATAACGTATGAAGATATAAAAAATGAAGAATTAGTTTGTATGGACTTAACAGAAGACTATCAAAAAACTCTAACTAATGAAAAAATTTTAAAAATCCTTTGCATAGGGTTAACAGAAGAGCATCAGCGCGCTTTAAACTATCACACCACTGGTTTCTCTATAAATGGATTTCAGAATACAATGAAGTCTCCAGAAAATTTTTTATCCAAAATACTTAGCTTGAGATTTAAAGAAGAGTATCAGGAAGCACTAAATAATCAAAAATTACTCAAAATTTCTGACCAAAAAGAAGAAAGAGAATTTGAAAAAGCAATTGAGGGCTTACCAGAAGATTATTCAAATGAAGTCATTGTAGAGCCAATAGTAAAAGATTCAGAATGGATTTTTTCTGTAAATAAAAAAGTCTATCTCATCGAAAAAAAAGGATATCAACTAAATATCTCTCAGTTTGAAATAGACCAGATAAACGAAAATACTTGGAAGTTTGCCTTGGGGCAGTTAAAGCGTCAAGGAGAATTAAGCTACTCGAACAAAATTTTTCTCTTAGAAAAATTAGAAAACAAAATACATATCTATAGTACAATCTTAAAAAAAGAACGAGAATTTTGGTCTTATCCTATAATATTTTTAGGACTTCCTGTAACACTCACCTTCGATCTGGCGATGTCTCCCTTTTTTATTTTGCAGTTGCCATTGATACTACTTTTTTCGCTTGAGATAAAAGATTTACCTGTTTACCTTTTCGGTTGGACATCAGATGTTTTTTTATAATTATTTTCCTTGAATCAAATAAAGATGGTTCTTGTGTGCCAGAATTTCGAAATTCAATTGTTTAAGTTGAAGATCTTTTAAGGCCCATTCATTGAGCAAACAAATACGATGAGGCTGTTTTTGCCAGACAGATCTGAGTTGTTCCGCGTCCTCACGCATCCACTCTATAAAACGATCTCCATAAAATAAGGTGGAGGGCATAAAAATGGAATGATGTTTATCGTCTGCTTGCTCACCGCCAGAATACAGCAGTAGTTTTTCGGTCACTGGAACCCACTCTTGGATTTTGGGACCCAAAAATTTGAGTTCTGGATTGAATTGAATGTGCCTTACTTTACGAGTTACAGAAGGAAAGATTAGAAAAGTAAGGATTAAGAACGCCCATCCAAGTTGGTATCCAGAAAAAGAATAGCGTTTTCCACGAAAAGCAAAAGAAAGTATTTTTGGAGACAATTGCGTAAACCAAAATGTCAGATAAAGAGCTAGTCCCGGATAAATCGGCAGGAGGTACCAATTCAGGCGCGTGGTTGCCAAACTCAGCGAAATCAGTATTATCAGGAACCAGCACAAGGAAAACGACTCTCCGTCTTGAAGAGGCAGTGCGGTTTGGGTACGAATTCTTTGATAAAAAAGTCGACACTGGGCAACCAGGAAGAGCACTAGGAGAAATGACCAGGGCCGAAAATCATCGGAGAGGACTTTAAAATAATAAAAAAAAGAACTTCCCTCGGCGGTACTTGGCGCGTCAAAAATACGCCCGATGTGGTCTCCAAAATACGCGCGAACAAAAGGTTCTGGGTAAGAAAAATATTGATAAAGGTGCCAAGGCAGTGCTAAAAGAATTCCCAACGAGATACCGCCCCAAAAAGAGAAGCGTTTAAACACTTCAAAATGTCGGCTTACGAGCAAAAATGGAAGCGCGATTAGGCCCGTAAAAAGAGCGATAGAGCCTTTGGTCATCAACGCGCAACCCAACGCGCATCCAGCAAACCAGAAAAATAAAGAACGATGGAGGCCCAACAAAAAGAAATAAAGACATAAGGTAATAAAGAAAGTCACGGGAATATCGGTCTGACCACGACGCGCATACTGAAGAAAATGGCCACACGTGAGCAAGATCCATCCGGCCATCCAGCCATGACGGTTCCCATAAAAATAAATGCCTATGAGTGCGCAAATTAAAATACTTCCGACTCCGCAGAGAGCCGAAAATAGTCGAGCCGAGCCTTCATGAATCCCGAAGCATTGATAAAAAAATGCTGTCATCCAAAAACTAAGTGGAGGCTTATCAAACCAGCGTTCATCTTGATACCGAAGAAACCAATAATTCTTTGAGCGAACCATTTCTTTAGAAATTTGAGCATACCAGGCCTCGTCCCAATCCCGCAAACTTCCTGTCGCAATAGTTAGTGCGATCCAATAAGTCGAGTCCCGACCCTCTTCCGCGGCATAACGACCTTCATATTTAAGTGTCACTTTCCCCCATTGGAGTCCAAGCACAATCACAGAAAAAGAGGCCATTCCCAAAAGGCAAAATTGGAGCCAAAAATATTGTCGTTCGCTTTGCTTCATAAATCATTCCGTATTGGAAACCCTGATTTTTAGAGAGGGGATCTTCGATACAAGACACTAACGTTTTAGTAAAATACGGAGAGGTCTTAGTGTAAAAAAGCCGACGAGGATATATAAGAACTTACGAAAACTTACATAGCGCCAAAACGTCGCGTGATCTTTAGTGATTTGAGAGTTAAAGAAACAGCCACTCAATACGGTAATAACAAGAGCGACATATTTTCCCTCTTTCGGCGGATGGAATAAAATTTTTTGAAAAAAGGGTTTTCTAAAGTGATAAATAAAGGGCAAGACGGTCTTGTATCCATTCGCTAATTTTTCTTCAAAAGGAGCGTAAGTCGTTGCGTTAACTTTCTCTCCTTTTTTGAAGGCTTCAAGGGTCAATTGAGCCACTTCACGTCCGCCAGTCATTGCCATGAGGACTCCGGCAGAATAAACCGGATCAACGAACATTGCGGCATCCCCGACAAGGACCCATCCCGGGCCTGATTTTCTGGAAGCGTGTTTTGAAAATTGTTGCAGTAAATTCATTTCTTCGAGAGAGACGGCCTCTTTCATCACTTCGCAGACTCGGCCACCCGCTCGATTTACCATCATATTAAAAAAGTTCTGGATCGGATCTTCAATATAGCGATTGTAAAATTTCATATCCGTGACCACTCCTACAGAAACTCGGCCATCGGAAAAAGGAATAAACCAGAACCAGCCCTCATTAAAGGCGAGAATCATAATATCGCCTTTCCTTGCTTCTGGAAGCCAGGGTATATTTTGGAAGAGTCCGAAAACAGCGACTGAGTTGATTTGCGGGTCAGGAACGAGGAGATTGAATTTTTTAGCGATAAAGAAACGACGTCCACTTGCGTCAATCACTACACGGCTTTCTAAAATTTGTTCTTCCGCGGTGTCAGAAGCGCGAACTTTGACGCCACAAACACGATCTTCATCCATGACGAGATCAATCACCGCCGAGTGAAGGGTTTCAACTCCGTTCTCTTTCGCGTGCTGAGCGAGAAGATCATCAAATTGAGCGCGTGGTACTTGATAGGCGTAGCTATAGGCAGATTCTATTCCTTTAGAGAAATCGATTCGATTAATTATTTTTCCTGTGGAGCTTCCGAAAATAGCGCCATGCTTAACCATAAATTGGGCTTGTTCCAGTTTTTGATCAAACCCCATATCGCGGAAAATTTCCATATTATAGGGAAGCAGGGATTCTCCGATGCAATATCGCGGAAATGTTGTTTTTTCGATAGTCAGTACTTTTAAGCCTGCTTTGGCAAGATAGTAACCTGCTGTCGAACCCGCAGGACCACTACCAATAATAATCGCGTCGTAACGCATAGTCCTCCAGAAATCATAGGAGATGAAAACAAAACACAATTCTTAAAAATAGTTTAACATTTTTTATTCTGGATCTACCATTGTTTTTTGCAGTTTTTACAGTGGTAGTGAGTGTCCTCAATGCAACACCCTCCTAGAAAAACTTCTCCACGATTGGCTTTCTCAGAAAGTTCTTGATCTGGCATTCCATAAAGGATAGGAACGATATGGATAGAATGACAGGCAGGACAAGTCTGAATCTTCATGTGAAAACTTCGCGTATCTTCTTGGGTTTGATAATGGGTTAAAAGTTGTTGATGGAAAAGGTCTGCGATTTCGGGAGCGCTAGCAGTTAAAATCACTTCTTGTTTGTGTTGAGAAATGCGATATTCAAAGGGTTGAGCCTGTTCCTTCCATTTTTCAACCAAGCTGGAAATTCCAGTGAATGCTTCTTGAACGTCTGTTTCCTGATCAAACGACAAAATCCAAAAGAAGGCGGACGCTTTTTCTTGGTCAAAGGACTGAAAAAGATCTCCATCCCAGCCCTCAGAAATGAGTTTCGCCTGTTTTCTGTCTTGAAGGAGATGATGAAAAATGCTGTAAATACCAAATTCTCCGAAGGTCGTATATTGCCCAGAGTGAAAAGGAAGGACTGTTTTTGACGTCTTCTGAAGCGCTTCACAAACGGCGGCAGAATCCCAGATAATGTGTGTTGGGTAATCGCGTGTCTGAAGATATTTTGAAGGGAAATGAAGGAGTTGTTCCGTAGTGGTGGGCGGATCTGAAAATAATTGATCAACCAGTTTCCAATTTCCATTTTTATAAGCATGGGAAAGCGCGAACATTCCTTGTAAATAAGGTGCGTAGAGTATTGACATAAAATAGTCTTGTATTTTTAAAGTACTTTGAGGATTAGCGACTTCGGAATCGCCCTCAATTTCAAGGGATAAGAGTTGATGGAGCAATTCAGGAACAGATTGATCTGGATATTGCTTTTGAATGGTGCACCAATTCATCAGCATTGAGGCTTCGCCTTCAAGTAAAAAACGCAACGCATTTAAAAGATCTTCAGAATCACTCTTTAGGGCAATATGAAACAATGGTTCTAGAGGATAATATTGATCTTGTAATCCATGTTGTAATTCATGAAGGACAATCGCGCCAAGCTGATCTTCTTGAAGGTCCTTAGACAGGAAAAAGAACGATTTCGTATAAATATCGTAATAAGCAACGGCTTCATTAGAAAATAAATCCAACATTTTTTTTCGATAATCAAAACCAGCTTCAGCAAGTCCGAGCCATGAAAATATTTGAGAGAGAAATTGGTTTCGTTCTCTAGGAATTTCTTTTTCTAGGAACGAATCTAAATATCTGCGAAATTCTTCTTGAGATTGAACTCCCATTTTAATTTCTTTTTTAAAAAGGTGGGTTCGCAGTTTTTCTAGCGTTTTTTTATACTGCTGAAGTTTTTCGCGTTGTTGCGTTAAAAATTCTTGTTCTGTCTGAGCAATAAGGGGGAGAACGAAAAGGAAAAAAAATAGGATTGTTTTTTTCATGGACGACTCTCACTGGGTTAAATAAATTTCAAGAATTTTTTTCTAAATGACCTTGTCTCAAAAGAAATTTGCGGGTTCCAATTCTGCCAAGGGCCGGATTATGGGTCACGATGACAAACGTTTGGTTGAGTTCTTTATTGAGTTTTCGGAGATAATCCTGAATGATATTGGCATTGGTTTCATCCAGATTTCCAGTCGGTTCATCGCAAAAAATAACGCGAGGACTATTCATCAAAGCCCTTGCGATCGCAACTCTTTGACGTTCACCTCCAGAAAGCTTAAATGGAGGGTGTTTTATTCGATCTTGGAGGCCAACAATTTCAAGGAGTTCTTCCGCTCGTTTACGAACGTTTTTTTTATTGGCGGCCCAGTCGAAAATTCCATACTGGATCATCGCGGGCATCATTACATTTTCGAGAGCGTTGAATTCTGGAAGTAAATGATAAAATTGGAAAATAAATCCCATAATTCGGTTGCGATACTGCGATTTTTCATGAGATGATAGTTTCATTAAATCTCGCTTTTCAAAGAAAATTTGTCCTGAATTTGCACTATCGAGTAATCCAAGTAAATGCAACAGCGTGGATTTACCTTGTCCAGACTGTCCAGAAATGCTAAGAATTTCTCCGGTATAAATTTGGAAAGTCAAATCTTTGAGAATTTCTAAAACTTTTTCTCCACTTAGATAGTTTTTACATAGTTTCTGAATGTCGAGAATGACTTCGATTTTTTTTTCAGGTGTTGCGCTAGCAGGTGTTACAGTAGCAGGTGTTGCGCTAGCAGGTGTTGCGCTAGCAGGTGTTGCGCTAGCAGGTGTTGCGCTAACATTTTCAGGAGTTTTTTCTGTTACGTTCTTGCTCTCTAGAGACTGAGTATTTCCGTTCGCCTCATTCATGGAGGTTCCTTTATCGATGAGAAAGACATTTTATAGGGTCGGCTTTAGACGCAAGATAGGCTGGAACCAAACTGAGGCAAAGACTGGAAATGATGGTCCAAGCAATGACCCAAGCTATTCGATCATATTCAAAAAAAACGGGAATTCGGTCTAAATAATAGACATCCCGTGGAAATACTTTCCATCCGGTCGCTTGAAACAACCAGTCTTCGAGCGTATTGACATGATTTGCGAAAAGCAACCCAAATATAGCTCCGAAAATCGTTCCCAGAATTGCGATAAAACAACCATTCAGCAGGAAGATACCTAAAATATCTCGACTATCCGCGCCCATAGAACGCAAGATACCGATATCTTTTTGTTTTTCAGCCACCATGAGCCATAAAATAAAGATGATTGAAACGGCCGCCATTAAAATAATAAAATTCAGAATAAAATTCATCACACTTTTTTCGAGATTCACCGCGTCCAACAAAATTCGTCGTTTATCCATCCAGGTTTCTGCGTATCCGTAAGCATAAAAATCCTGATTGATTTTTTGTTTCATTGCTTCAATTTGTGAACGATCTTTTAAGGCGATTGAAAAATGGGTCGCGCGGTTGAAAGGCGGAAATTCTTTAGGTTCTTTAGGGAAAACAAATTGGGGATCCGCAATCTCTGATGGCCCAATTTCGTGTTCTTCTAGAGCCTCTGGAGACATTTGAAGTTGTTGGACACCGCGCAAAGGGCAGTAAATCACGTTGGAGTCATATTCATGCATACCGGTTTTAAAGGTTCCGACAATCGTATATTTCTTCGATATCGAACGTATTTTTTTTAAACCGCGATGATAATATCCACCCAGAATGGTCACCGAGCCTTCTTCTCGTAAATAGACTCCGCGTTGAAGAATAAATTCGGTTCCGACCAGAATTGGAAAATAACGCTGACTAGATTTTTGAAACGCTTTTAAATCAAAGGGATCGGACTTCTGAAGGTGATAATGAGAAGGAGTTTTGAATTCTTCTTCGTCTTCGGAGTGAATTTCGTAAAGTTCCAAATCTTCATGAAAATGGGAAAGCAGTTTCTCCAACTGTTTGTTTTTAAACGATTGCATCATATCGTCTAGAATGCGTTGGTACTGTTGAAGTTTTTCAGAGGGGGGCGGAAAGCCTTTGGTTTTATTGATATCCGAATAAAATTCTTCGGCAACAATTTGTCCTTGTTCATTAAAAATAAAGGCAAATAAGTCTTCTTTAGTTTGGTTAGGAAAATTATTAATAAAAGATTTGAAGAGCCGATTTTGTTGAAAAAAAACACGCGTATAAAATGAATCGTTTTTCGTAAAAAAAGGATCTTCGGCCGAGAGCGATTCTGAGTGTAAGGCAACCCATTGGAGGGAAAGGAGCGAGGCGGGTTTCATCCAATCTTCAAATTGTTCGGATTTAAATTTTTTGGAAGTCATTAAATAATCTGAAAAACTACCGACTTGTCGTTCTTGTTTTTCTTCGATTCCGATCAGCATTCCTCCGCGCCATCCACGTGGAGCGCCCACAAGAATGAGACTCTCTAGTCGTGGAGCGACTTCGAGAATCTCATTCGAAAACTGGCTTTTCATCTTTTGCAGGAGGGGTATATAGTCATTTTGAGGATCTTTTAAGGTAAAGGTGAGTTCGGAAAGGGTTCCTTGCAGACGAGAACGGAAATCGTTTTGAAATCCGCTCATCACGGACATCACGATAATCAGAACCATCACCCCGATCATGACACCAAGGGTACTGAGCCAAATAATCTTACGAGTTTGAAAGTAGCGCCAACAGGCGAAAAAAACAATTGGATGAAACATATTTCATTTCTTAAAAAATAATCTGGAACAGCTATTTTACTCGTATTTTTTGACAAATCCAGAGTGACCGAGAATTCTTTCCTGAAACGCCCTTAATTTAGAAACTATGCTCTCTGTCATTTCGATGAGGCTTTTATGCCGAAGAGAAATCTTAAGTATCGCTAAAAACATTAAGATTTCTCGCTGTCGCTTCGAAATGACAAAAAGAAAAAACTCGAATTTTTCTATTTTTTAAATGGGTTTGAATCAAAAATGCTGTTAATAACGAGTATAATAATGATACAGAACACTTGGAGTAAAGGCTTCACCGGGGTTTAGCTTTACTTTCCATTGGATTGTCGAACTATTATTGACGCCGGGAGCATCCTGATATTGGTACCAATCTTCCGTTTTATAGGGATTCAGGGTTCCTTTTCCTTCATGAGAAATACGATCAAATTTTCCTCCAAGTTGTACCGTAATGAAGGCTTCAATAGGAACCGATTTGTTGTTGCAAAGATCAAGCGCAATTTCTCGCTGGATTTCCGCGTAGTTATATCCATTCCATTTTAAAGCATCCAACTTTCGTCCCACCTCTTTTTCTGTAAAACTTCCTCTCGTTTCAACAGAGACTGTGACTGGAACTCGGACTTCATCTTTGGGTGAAGTATAGGCAAGTAGTTCTTGTCCGAGCGGTTGATTCTTTTGCATCAGCATTGCTGCACCTGTCGTCCAAGGAAGGGAGGTATTATTGGTAATCTCAATTTGGTGCCACACTTTGTTTAAAGAAAGATTCAATGGAGAAGAGTCGTCACTTTGGGGATTTTGGCCCGAATTTTGTTTTAGACGAATATCCCAAGTATAAATATCGTGGTAGGTCGTTTGAGTATTGAAAATAGCAACTGCGGCGCGTTGACCTTTTTTCAGATTTAGTTTTGGAAGGTGATAGACGAACAGATCTTGCGCTCCGCTTGCGGTCAATTCTGAAGGAAGAGAAATGGAACCTCCTTCGGAAACGCCAGAAGCGCCACTGGCTTCGCGTCGAAATTCACTACTGCGTACACTATAGGCGTTATTATCATTTCGAAATTGTCCCATCAATTGAGGATCAGAAGCTTGAAGTGTGTTTTCAAGGGCTTTTTCTAAGACAAACGGACTTACAATTTGACGAAAGCGAAAGTTGGGAACGCCAACCACCAGATCAAACGGGACCTCTAAAAAATCTTCCGATTCGTTGAGGATTTCTGCCTGAAGGGAAACTCTCACACTCTTTTTTTCGGGTTCAGAAGAGAGATCGAGTTGATAGGTAGGTATCCAACGAACGCCGGGGCCAAAATACATGAGCAGTAGTTCACATTTTTTTCCGGATTCCGTCAGATGAAAAGTGAGTCGTTTGGTTCGTCTTGTTTCTGTAATGGTCCGAGAGATGGTCGTTTTCATTCCTTGAATTAAAAGGTTTTTAATTTGACTAATAGGAATCAAAAGTTCTCCTTGCGGAGTCCCCAAAATAAAACTCGAACCTGAAGTGCCTGTGATTGTGGAGACTAAAGAGTTCTCCTCTCCTTCTATTTTAGGCAATCCTAAGAGTTCACGACTACTTGAATTTAGGCTCCCAACGGTTTTTTGGGTCAGCACTTTTAAGAGAGTGCCTTCATAAGTATTTTGGTCCGTGCCTGTGATTTTACAGGGTTTACCTTCATTCGCCTGAAGAATTTCTAAATAATCGCTACAAGAAAATTCTTTTTCTAGGGTATCGACTGCGTTGGTCCAGCCTGCGCGGAAATGGAGCAATTTGTTTTGTTGACCCTCTGGCACGAAGGCCCAAAACGTTCCTAATATGGCCGAAGAAGGAACTTCATCGGTAAAGACTTCGCCCGCTTGATCGGTAATAGCGGTTCCTTTTTTCAAAATCAAACTGTAACCATCTTTAAAAACGATTACTTTTTCGGTCGTGAGCGTAAGGTCGTTTGGAGCTTTTTCAGCAAAACTTATACCCATTTCAAGGACGATCAAAGGGACTAAATAAATCCATAAGAATTTCATAAGGTGTTCTCCTATTCAAAAGACAAAATAGCAAATAAGAGAGAAGTATATCGTTTATTATCTCGCAAAGTGTAACATTTTGGTAACTTTCAAGGCGATACGCTGGCAGAGCGATTTTTTTTGGAATCTTGTTCACAAACGTCTTGAATGATTTTAACGGCGCGAACAATTAGATCTGTGGACATCGAAGGCAGGGTTAGATTTTCTTTACAGATCTGTTGAGGAGAACAAGGCATATGAATAAAACCTGTATAACGAGGAGAGGATTTTTGTTGAAGATGAGATAAAATGGAATAAAAAATATGGTTACAGATAAAGGTTCCGGCACTATTACTAATAGCGGCAGGAATCGATTGTTTTTTGAGTTCGCTTAAAATGGGTTTGAGCGGAAGCGTTGAAGGGTAGGCGAGTGGAGATTGAGATTGAATGGGACGATTCAAACGCTTTTCTCCGGCGTTATCTTTGAGTGTACAATCATTAAGATTTACGGCAAAGCGTTCCAAATGCAATTTAGGAATGCCTGCCGCGAGTCCAGTCATCAAGAGAATATCGGGGTGGATCTGTTCCATTATTTTGAGTAATTTTGAAACGCTGGAGCGATATTCTGTTTTTAAGAGAAGACTCTCGCAGAGCCCTTGTTGTTTGAGTTCCTGAACCAGCGCTTGCGAGGGATTATTTTTGAATTTTCCAAACGGCTCAAAGCCGGCGACAAGCATTTTCATCAACGGGGCATCTTCTCTTTTAAAACGGAAATGGCTTTATTGAGTTGAGTATCCTCGTAATCTCTGAGTTCTTGGCTATAGATAGAGCGTCCGATCACTTTTTTACGAACTTCTTCAGAAAGATCAACTTCAAAATCGGGTGTAATTCCGATTTTGTGAATACATTCACCGTTCGGCAAAAAATATTTGGAGATGGTAAAGGCTAACCCAACCTTTTTTCCATTGCTTAGAGGAATAGGAAAAAGTTCCAAGACAGAACCTTTTCCGAAGGTTTTTTTACCGACCAGAACCGCCCGATTGTGGTCATGCAGGGCTCCGGAGACAATCTCAGAAGCAGACGCGGTTCCTTCATTCACAAGAATCACTATCGGAATCTCTTTAGGATAGGTTCCCGCGGCAATAGCTTCTGTTTTCTTATTGTTGATTGCCAATCGACCCCGTGTTTCCAGAATAATTCCTTTGTCGATAAAGAGATCCGCAATTTGAAGCGCGTTAATGAGGAGGCCCCCCGGATTATTTCGGAGATCGATAATCAATCCTTTGCATCCTTTTTTGATGAGGGTGTCATATTTTTCTTGAAATTTTTCGACTAAATGCTCATCCATAAAGGAAGTGATACGAATACAGCCAATATTTTCTTGTAAAATTTCTTCTTTGATATAAAGGAGTTCGATGATATCTCGAACCAGTTCAAAAGAAAGGATTTTAATTTCTCCTTCAGCCGTAGTGCGTTCCACGATAATTTTCACTTTGCTTCCGGGTTCACCGCGAATTAAGTCAATGGCTTCTTCGGGGTTTTCAAATTCTGCGATTTTCACGTTTCCCACTTCGATGATTCGATCATTGGGCAAGATGCCTGCTTTGGCCGCTGGAGTATCTGTAATAGGGCTAATAACCTCAAGAACGCGTTCTTTTTTGTTGGGATAAACTTGGATCCCTACGCCTCCGAAGAATGCTTTTGTTTCTTCTCTTGTTTTTTCCCAATGTCGAGGATCTAAAAAAGAAGTATGTTCGTCGTCAAGCGCGTCAATCAGGCCTAAAATTCCGATATAATACAACATATCCCATTTCAGTTTATTATCGGAATCATAGTTTTTTTTCAAAAAATCGAGGACGGCCACAAACGCGTTATAGGACGAATCTTCTTGTCCGATTTCGATTTCAGAAAACAGGCTAGTTTGCGGGGTATTTAAAAAGATCTGAACTCGCTTGGAATTTCGTTTAATATAATAGCCCAAAGGTTCGTAGTGGGTGAGATCAATTCCGGGTTTTATGTTGAGTACTTCGTAGAATTTTTCTCGCTTCGTTTTATCTGGATAGGCTTTATTGATGAGTTGGTATCCCCATCTTACTTCGTTTAAAGTATTTATAATCTTTCGTACGGAGGCTTCCACGAGTCGGTCGAGTGAATATTCTTCGACATAGGCTTCAACAATGAGCGTTGAAATTTTTTTGTAGACTCGAAACCCTTCTCGTGCCGTCGAAGAAAAATCTGGAATATTTCCCAGTTGAAAGGTGGCTTCTGCAGAGGCTTTAAACATCCGAAAGTGAAAAGAAGCATTCGAAGCGCTATCAATTATTTCTACGAGTGGAAGATATTGATCTTTGAGTAAGATGAGTTCAATTTTTCCTTTGGGCAGAACGAGATGATCTTGGGGTGTTTTTCCCATCGCCTTTCGCTCTTTCCATAGCTCATGTTTAACAAAAATAAGAGCCTCCGACGGATCGGAGTCTAGACGAATAGTAACGGTTTCTAAAGATTCTTGATCCGCCCACATCCATGCTTGAGAGAAGAACAAAAGAATAAGGAAGTATCTGTTCATGAAAAAATCCTTGTGAGGAGCGAACTAAAATTGAAAAAGGCTTTCCTTTATCATACGATTGAACCCCCTTTTGTACAACTAACGAAAACAAAATTGCCGCATAAAGGATATTCAAAAGAAAAAAAATTGAAAATTTCTGTTCTCTATCTTGACAGTGCTATGGGGTTTTGTTATATCTCTCTACGTTTTAAAAACAGATTCAAGATCTGTCAAAAGCATAAAGAGGTTATGGATTGTCCAATAAAGAAGAAAAGCCAAACTCCACGCTTCGAGAGTATGCAAATTATTCGGATGCGGGAATCAAATTTGCCCTTTATATTTTGCTGGGTTTATTTGGTGGCCAATGGTTGGATAAACGATGGGAAATGAAGGGTCTTTTGACGATTTTGGGAATGTTTACGGGTGCTAGTCTAGGAATGTACACCTTATATAAAAATATTTTTCGAGAGGAGAAGTGAAAAGTTTTTTTGCGATTACCCTGATCTGGATTGGGCTGATTGGCACTTTTCATTGGTTTTTATCTTCTCCGGAAATACGTTTTTCAATGTGGCTTGGGGCTGGTGTTAGCTATGGAATTTTAATGCCAACCTATCTCTTTTCTTTATGGATGAAAAGGAAATCGGTAGAGCAAGCAAGCAAAGTTTTTTACGGGGGTTACGTCTATAGATTTGTAGGGTTATTTGCGGTTCTTATTGGTTTTGATAAATATTTAAAAATTCCGATGAATACCTTTGTTCCATTTCTTTTATTTTTTTATCTCTTGCTTCTGTTTTTGGAAGCAGGTATTTTATCCTATGAATTTAGTGTTTCTGTTTCGCCTAAAGAACAGAAGTCGAACAGAAGTCGTCCTAGTTAAAAAGAAGATATAACAGAGAGAAAACCTTATGTCTGGCCCCGGCGGAAGTGATAAAGTAGATGTAATCGGCCATATTATTGATGGTAACATATTAGAATATTTTAGCTTTTTTACTGGAAACGTTGAAAAACTTCATCTTCCACAATTTAGAAATTTTGATCTCAGTATTGGACATTCTACTATTACGATTCCGCTAAAATTATTTAGTATCACGCGTCATGTGGTATTTATGTGGGTTGCCGCGTTTTTGCTGATCCTTATTTTTGTTCTCCTCTATCCTAAACGCTCGTTGATTCCACGGGGTTTTCAAGCCCTCTTTGAGCCCATTTTATTATTTTTACGCGATGAAATTGTTCGACCTGTGATGGGAAAAGAAGGCGATGAATTTCTTCCCTACCTCTGGACCCTTTTTATGTTTATCTGGGCCTGTAACTTGTTAGGGTTAGTTCCGATGGGAGCGACTGCAACGGCGAATATTAGCGTGACGGCTTCACTCGCGTTTTGTACCTTTTGTATGATTCATGGCTCCGGAATTAAAAAATTTGGTTTCGTTGCTTATGCTAAATCCATTGTTCCCCCTGTTCCTTGGTTCGTTCTTCCCTTAATGATTGTGGTAGAAGTGATGGGGCTTTTGGTAAAACCTATCGCACTCACCATCCGTCTTGCGGCGAATATGGTTGCCGGACACGCGGTATTACTATCCATTATGGGATTTATCTTTATCTTTAAAAGTTGGTTTTTATCGATTGGCGTTGTGTTTGCGGCAATGGCAATTTGTTTATTAGAATTGATTGTCGCAGTGGTCCAAGCGTATATTTTTACGTTCTTGTCAACTGTTTTTATTGGAATGGCAATAAATCCAGAACATTAATTTAGGTCTGTTTGTTTGTCTCGTTTATTAATTCAGAATGGAGGATTCCATGGTATTTGAAGGTGCCGGTTTAGCCATCTTTGGTATTAGTGTGGGTATTGGATTAACAGTGATTGGCGCAGGTGTTGGAATTTCCAAAATTGCCCACGGCTCAGTCGAAAGTATGGCTCGTCAGCCAGAAGTTGCCGGAAAAATTAACGGAGCGATGATTTTGACTGCCGCGTTCATTGAAGGGGTCGCCCTCTTCGGTTGCGTGATTGCCTATATGATGCAGAGCGGATTATTTGAAGTTTTTTCAAGTACTGTTCCCCATTAATTTTTCTAAACCCATTATTTATCCAACATTCAAGAAGGTCTAAAGATGTCCTCAAGACGCTTTAGTCTCTCATTGCTGTTCCTGGTTCTTTTTGGATTCTTTGCCTCACTGGATCTTGCTTTTGCGAGTGGTGGTGATGGCCCGGAATTTGATTTCCGGAAAAAAGTATTCTACCTAGAACCGGGATTGATGATTTGGACCATTGTCACGTTCCTTGTCCTTCTCGCGGTTTTAAAAACGTTAGCCTGGGGTCCTATTTTAACAGGCTTGAAGAACCGAGAAGAACGAATCCGTAAAGATTTGGAACGTGCAGAGGCGGCCTGGAAAGAAGCAGAAGAAAAAGCCAAAGCTTTGGTAGAACGTTTAGATCAAGCCAAAGCAGAAGCACTCGCGATTATCGAAGAAGGACGCGCGGATGCTCAAAAGCTGAAAATTTCTCTTCTTGCCGAAGCCGAGACCGAATCAACTTTAGTACGAGAGCGCGCGAAAAAAGAAATTGAGCTTGCCAAAAAGCAAGCGCTTCAGGAAATTTGGGATCAAACTGCAGAAATTTCGACCCAACTTGCATCGAAAATTCTTGAAAAAGAACTCTCGGCTCAAGCTCATCAAGAATTGGTTAAAAATTATCTGCAAGAATATCAAAAAGTTTCTGTGTAACCTCTTACATACTAGGAACTTCTATACCATCCAGTGTTCTGGATGGTTTTGAAAAAAACATTTCTCTCGCACAAGAGAGTCGTGTTTTTTTCAAAACAACACTTAGAAAATTAGCCGGAGGAGAAAAAGTGAAAGATAATCCCATTGCAAAATCTTATGCCGATTCGCTTTTCGAAGTGAGCTTGGAAAAAAAATTGGTGGACACGATCGGAGAAGACATCAACGCGTTTGCCGAACTTATGGAAGTGCTTCCTGAATTTGAGGTTTTTTTAAGTTCTCCAAGCGTTGAAACTGAAAATAAAATCTTGGTCCTGCAAACTCATTTTGAAGAGAAACTACATCCCATTACCTTAAGATTTTTACTGTTGCTTCTCAAACGAGAACGATTTTTGCTGTTTTCGAGTATTTTTACTCATTTTACACGTCTCTTAGATGCGTATTTAGGCAAAATGCGCGTCCTTTGTATCACGGCGACTGCGCTTACAGAGTCCACAGAAAAAAAGCTCCATGAGGTTCTTTCCAAAAAATATCCAGGAAAAAAAATGGTTCTCACTAAACAAATTCAGCCAGAACTTTTGGGCGGATTTGTGCTAGAAATGGATGGGAAAATTGTGGATGCGTCGCTGAAACATAAATTGAGCGTGTTTCATAAGCGATTGCTGGCTCAAACAAATGTGGTCTTAAATAAATAAAAGTGTGAGAATTAGCATTTTTTTGGTTGACGATTTTCTTTGAATAGAAAGGGATGGCTTCTTCCCGAAGCTGTGAAAGATTTATGAAATTCAAGTCCGATGAATTTACTTCTATTATCAAGCAAGAAATAGAACAGTTTCAGGTCGAACTCGATGTGAGCGACGTAGGTTCTGTACTGGAAGTCGGTGACGGAATTGCCAAAATTTATGGGCTAAAGAACGCAAGTGCCGGTGAAATGCTTGAATTTGAAAATGGAGTCGTCGGTCAGGTATTCAACCTGGAAGAAGGCTTTATTGGCGCTATCATTTTGGGCGATTATCGAGATCTTAAAGAAGGATTCAAAGTCCGTGGAACCGGAAGAACCCTCGATGTTCCCGTAGGAAGTGAAATTATTGGTCGCGTGATTGATCCGGTTTGCCGTCCTATGGATGGGAAGGGGCCCATTACCACCAATACACGTCGAAAAGTGGAAATTGTCGCTCCAGGAATTGCCGAACGTCAACCCGTAAAAGAATCGCTCCAAACCGGAATTAAAGCCATTGACGCCATGGTTCCGATTGGTCGTGGACAACGCGAATTGATCATTGGTGACCGTAAAACTGGAAAAACAGCGATCGCCCTCGATACCATCATTAACCAAAAAGGCGGAGATGTGATCTGCGTTTATGTGGCGATTGGGCAAAAAGAATCCACTATTGCCGGAATTGTAGAAACACTTAGAAAACACGGAGCGATGGATTATACCATTGTCGTTGCCGCTGGAGCTTCCACGGCCGCACCTCTCCAATATATCGCACCTTATACGGGTTGCACCATTGCCGAACACTTTATGCATCAAGGGAAACATACCCTCTGCATCTATGACGACCTCTCTAAACACGCGGTCGCTTATCGCCAAATGTCTCTAGTCATGCGAAGACCTCCGGGTCGCGAAGCTTATCCGGGCGACGTGTTTTACCTCCATTCCCGTTTACTAGAGCGAGCTGTAAAACTCTCAGACGCCAACGGAGGAGGGTCGTTAACCGCACTTCCTATTATTGAAACACAAGAAGGCGAAGTGTCTGCTTACATTCCGACCAACGTGATTTCGATTACCGATGGACAAATTTATCTTGTTCCTGACCTTTTCTTCGCAGGGACCCGCCCGGCAATTGATGTCGGAATCTCAGTTTCCCGCGTCGGTGGAAACGCCCAGATTAAAGCGATGAAAGATAAAGAAGTCGCGGGTGGATTGCGTTTAAGTTTAGCCTCCTATCGCGAATTCGAAGCGTTTGCTCGACTTGGAACAGAGCTCGATAAATCCACTCAACGCATTCTGGATCGGGGTCGTATTATGGTGGAAGTTCTCAAACAACCCCAATACAAACCCTATCCGGTCGAAGATCAAGTTTTGATCATTTATGCCGCAAACAAAGGGTTTATTGATGGAGTTCCTCAAAATAAAATTGCGGATTTTGAAGAAAAAATGTTACACCACATACGAACGACTCATTCAGAACTCAAAGAAGCCATTCGTACGAAAAAAGAATTGACTGCGGAACTGAAATCTAAACTCAATGTCGTTCTGAAAGATTTTAGCGATTCCTATCTCAAACAAAAACCTGCAGATGTAAGGTAAATTTATGGCTGGAATTAAAGAAATTCAGAAACGACGTAAAGGTGCTGTTTCCACCCGGAAAATTACCAAAACCATGGGAATGATTGCGGCTTCAAAGTTCCGTAAAGCCATGGATCGGGCCGAAGGGGCCACACCTTACATCAATACCATTAATCAATTGGTTGTGGATTTGATGTCTCAAGCGAGTTTTCAACATCCTCTGCTTGAGAAACGTGAAAAAGTTAAAAAAGAAATCATCTTTTTGGTGACTTCTAATCAAGGGTTATGCGGATCGTATAACTCCAACTTAAATAAACTCGCAAAGAAAACCATTGAAGAGTCTTCCGATCATCAAGTCGATTTCCATATCTCTGGAAAAAAGGGAATTTCCTATTTTAAAACCTCTCTGACTCCTGTAACCAAAAAATACACAGATTTTTCGGAGACTGGCGCTTTTGAACCCATCGAAGCAATCGCTCAACAATTTATTGATGCGTATAGCCGAAAAGAAGTGGATCGGATCTCAGTCATTTATAGTAAATTTATTTCGAGTTCTAAACAATTTAGTACCCTCGAAACCTTGCTTCCATTTACACTCGATAAAGCACAAAGCGTTCAAACCCCCGCCTCTATGTCTACGGAAAAAGGAAAAGTCGACTTCCTTTATATCCCTTCTCCTGCAGAAATTTTGGAAGAATTGTTACCCCAAGCTGTCAAAGCAAAATTCTTCAAGTATTTTCTAGACGCGATTGCTTCGGAACATGTCTCCCGAATGGTGGCCATGAAGAGTGCGACCGATAACGCGGACAAGATGATCAAAAAATTGACCCAGTTATATAACCGGGCTCGACAGTCAAAAATTACAATGGAAATTTTGGAAATTTTGGGTGGCGCTGAAGCAATTAGTTAATATAAATGAGGTTTAACCATGAATAAAGGGAAAATTGTTCAGGTCATTGGATCGACCTTGGATGCGGAATTTTCTGAAAAATTACCCGCTCTCTATAATGCTCTCGAAATTCAAATCGAAACAGAAAACGATAAACGAAAACTCACAGTAGAAGTCCAACAACATATTGGCGATAATCGGGTTCGTTGCGTTTCTCTTGGTTCGACTGATGGACTGAGACGAGGGCAAGAAGTCATTGATACGGGAACCTCCGTTTCCGTCCCCGTTGGAGAACAAGTTCTAGGACGCGTTTTTAATCTCTTGGGCGATCCGGTCGATAAAGGAGACCCGATGCCAAAAGACATTCCTCGTCGCCCTATTCACCGCCTTCCACCCCGAATGGAAGACCTTAATCCCAAAGAAGAAATTTTTGAGACCGGAATCAAAGTCATCGACCTCTTGGCTCCTTACCTCAAAGGGGGAAAAACAGGACTCTTCGGAGGCGCGGGTGTTGGGAAAACGGTCATCATTCAAGAACTTATTCACAACATCGCCAAGCACCACGAAGGCTTTTCGGTGTTCGCTGGAGTGGGTGAACGTACTCGTGAAGGAAACGATCTCTGGGGCGAAATGAAAGCCTCTAAAGTCATCGACAAAACGGTGCTCTGCTTTGGCCAGATGAATGAACCGCCCGGCGCTCGTCTCCGTGTGGCACTCTCCGCCCTCACAATGGCCGAATATTTCCGCGATGAAACGGGAAAAGATGTGCTTCTCTTTATTGATAATATTTTCCGTTTTACTCAAGCCGGTTCCGAAGTCTCAGCACTCCTTGGACGTATGCCTTCCGCAGTAGGGTATCAACCTACCCTCTCCACGGAAATGGGAGAATTGCAAGAACGCATTACTTCCACCAAACGGGGTTCGATTACTTCTGTACAGGCCATTTACGTTCCTGCCGATGACTACACCGATCCGGCTCCCGCAACCGCGTTTACCCATCTTGATGCCACCACAAACCTCTCTCGACCCATTGCGGAAAAAGGAATTTATCCCGCAGTCGATCCGTTAGCGTCGACCTCGCGTGTCCTTGATCCTCAATACCTCGGAGAACAACATTATCGCGTCGCTCGCGGTGTTCAGAGAATTTTGCAACGTTATAAAGATCTACAAGATATTATTGCGATTCTTGGCGTGGATGAACTTTCTGAAGAAGATAAACGTGCGGTCGGTCGCGCTCGGCGTATTGAACGCTTCCTCTCTCAACCTTTCTTTGTGGCCCAAGAATTTACTGGAATTCCCGGTCGTTACGTCAAATTGAAAGATACCATTCGTAGTTTTGAAGAAATGCTTTCTGGACGACTCGACCATCTCCCAGAAACCTTCTTTATGTACGCCGGAGATATCGATGAAGTGATTGAACGCGCCAAAAAAGAAGGATTTTCTGTATGAGTCCAGCAAACAAACCTCTTTATGTAACGGTCGTGACTCCAGATGGCCCTGTTCGTTTAAAGGGAAAAGAAGAAGACGACAAAGCTATTCTTTTAAACCAACCAGCGACTCGAGTGATTCTGCCGTTATTTGATGGCTATATGGGCGTGGAGAGTCTCCATACGTCCACGATTGCAAAATTGGGATTTGGAATTCTTGAAATCCAAAACGCCAATCAAAAAATGGCGATCTATCTTGACGGAGGCGTGGTCCAGATCAAAAATAATCATATCTCTGTATTAGCGAGTTCCGCTCGTACTGTGCGCCAACTCAATAAAACTCAGTTGGAACAAGAATTAGAAAAAAGCGGATCCTCTAAATCTTTGGCTGCGCAAATTCATAAGGAAAAACTCCGTATGCAATTGCGTCTTTTGGCTCAAAGTACTTCCAAATAAAGGAATGAGGGCGATTTAAAATCGCCCCTACGATTTTAAATCGCGATACTCCTACCCAATATAAGAGTACCGTTGACACCTCCCCATTTATCAAAAAATACGCCAACTCAGTCGGCCCTGTACTCTTTTTTGCCGCTACCCGAAATAACCCTCTTCCTAACAGTCCGTTCCTATTGATCGATACCGCTACCCCTACAGTTTGTTCATCCACTGTAAAATCAATCGATATTAAAACAATAGCGCTTCACGCGAAATGCGAACCACGAACCCAAAGAATCTCGAAAAGACTTGTTTTTGGAAAAGCAATTTTTAGAATAGATTTTGTTCAAAGACGGTTTTTTTTGGAGGTATTTTACGGTGCAAGAAGCCTTATCCATTCGGGGTCGACTCTCGAAACTTGAACTTTTTTTTAGTCTCTGTTTAATCGCCTCGGCAGTTTTTGGTGTAAAATGCGCACAAAATGGGTATTATTCCTCGCTTTCCATTACGATTATTATTGTTGGGTTTTTGGGAGGATTTTGGTTACTGCTGGAAAATCTTCTCCAGAAGTGGACCCATATTTACTTTGAAGGGGACACACTCACTATTGATGGACAACCGATCCTTTTAAAGAATTTTTCTAAAGCGGAAGAAGAAACCGTGCGACGTTATATGAATGTTTTCGGGAAACCACGTCTGTTACGAACGATCCGACGTCTGAACCTTTGGAGCCAAAATCAGCAATATTTTGTTTTAAATCAGTGCCACTTCACTCCTCAAGATTACAAAAATATTTGCGCGAGAATCCATCAAGCCTGTCCGATTGTTAAAACCGAAAAAGAAGAACGTTCTTAAAATGCAACAAAAATACAAAATTCTCTTTATCACTTCTGTACTTAATATTCGCGGGCGACATTCGCATTTGCTTTCTCTCTGTAAAGTTTTAATGCAACGTGGACACAAAGTAAAAGTCGTCGCCTCTCCGGGAAATATGTCTGAACAGTTTCGCAAAGCCAATATTCCGCTTTGTGCTGTTTCGTTAACGGGCGTTCGGTGGAAAGATATTACGAGTATCTATGATTTAACACGCTTATTAAAAGAATTCGACACTCCCGTTGAAAGTGAGTCGGAACTAGATCTTAAGGCGGATTTTTTTCATATCATCTCCGAGTCGTTATACTGGATTGGCCCTTGGTTATCCAAGATTACTGGAGTTCCTTATGTCTTAACAGTGAATCAATTTCTGAGCGCGGGTCAACAAATTCCGGTAGGCTCTATGTGTATGGGCATTGTCGCTGTTTCTCAAGCGCTACGTGAATTTTTGATCAATCATTTAAATCTTCCAAATAAATTGATTAAGGTCATCCCGAACGGAGTGGATATTTTTCGATTTTGTCTTCCAAAATACAAACCACCGAATCTGCCTAAAATTATTTTAAACATCGGTCGGTTCGAGCCGATTTATGGGATGGAGACCTTAATCGAGGCGTGCGTAAAACTGAGGGAGAAAAAACAAAAATTCACTCTTCTTCTAATGGGAGATGGCTCCGGAGAGCATGAGCTTCGAGAATTGTGCCGTCAAAAAAACTTGACGCACGATACTCTTTTTTCTCCACCGCGAATGGATTATGAACGTTTTTTTCAACTGGCAGATATTTATGTTTCCCCTTCTCAAAGTGAGGGAATGGGGCAAACCATTCTGGAAGCGATGTCGTGTGGTCTTCCGATTGTTGCCACGCGAGTCGGGGGTATTTTTACTGCAGTTCAAGATCATCAAACAGGGATCTTAGTTCCGAAAAACGATCCCCAATTGATGGCGGAAGGCATTTTAGAAATCATTCAAAATTCTGATTTAGCGGATAAATTAACCAAAAACGCGCGTAATTTAATTCAAACAAATTTCAATTTAGCACAAATGGTGGACGCGTTTGAAGAGTTTTATGAAGAAAAATTTAGATATCAAATGACCTAGGGAGGACTCCAGCTTTATCCCTTGAAACAGGCGTTACTACAACCTCTTTTCTGATGGAAATTTTTTATGAATGCCCAATCCGTCCTGACTGTATTTCTTGGATTTTATCTTGCGGAAACATTTTGTAGTTTCCTGCTCAGCTTCTTAAATACACGTTATGCTTGGCAACATCGAGATCAACCGCCAGAGTATTATAAAAATTTAATTTCTCAAGAGCAGTATCAAAAACATCTAGAGTATACTTTTACCAAGGCCCGCTTTAGTCGGTGCTCTCAAGTATTCTCTTTGATCGTTTTTCTCACGTTTCTGAAATATGGAGGTTTTGGATTCTTCGATCAACTAGCACGTTCTTATACGCAAAATCCTTATTTTCAAGGGTTATTATTCATTTATGCGATTAGCGCATTTTTTTCGATCCTCGATATTCCTTTCATACTTTATTCTATTTTTGTGATTGAAGAAAAATTCGGTTTTAACAAAATGACCCTCAAACTCTACTTGCTAGATTCACTCAAAGGAATTGTATTGGGCCTTCTTTTGTCGACTCCGCTGTTATGCCTCTTATTTTGGTTCATGGAAAAGACAGGTTCTGTATGGTGGCTCTACGCGTTAGCCGTTTTGCTAGGATTTCAACTCATCCTTTTATTTATTTTCCCCATTTTTCTCGCTCCTCTTTTTAATAAATTTACTCCGCTTGAACCGGGAAGTTTAAAAGAGAAAATTGAAGCGTTGGCTCAAAAATTAAATTTCCAAAACTCAGGAATCTTTGTGATGGACGGTTCTAAACGTTCTGGTCACGGAAACGCTTATTTTACAGGATTTGGACGTAGTAAAAGAATTGTTCTTTATGATACGCTTCTGAAATCGCTTAATGAAGATCAAGTCGTTGGTGTCTTGGCGCATGAAATTGGCCATAACAAATTAAATCATATCCGAACCTCCTTTTTAGTCTCTAGCCTTTTTATGACAGCCAGTCTTTATCTTTTGAGTTTATTACTTCCCTATTCGCCATTTTATGAGGCTTTTGGAATTCAAACACCCTCCTATGCGGCCGCTTTGTTATTATTTGGTCTTTGTTCTGGCCCGTTTACCTTTCTGTTGACTCCGTTATTTTCCGCGCTCACTCGAAAACATGAATATGAAGCGGATGCCTTCGCCTTTAAAAATACCGGCGATTCAAACGCACTCACTCAATCTTTACTAGTATTAGATAAGGATAATCTCTCCAATTTATGGCCCCATCCTTGGTTTAGTTTCTTTTATTACTCGCATCCGACTACCTCTGAGCGTATTCAGGCGATTCAAACACACCCTCAAAATCCTTCTTAATATTGTATAGCATCCTATGTTTCAGCTTAATATGAATCAGTTGATTGGCCAAGTTAATGTGTTTTTCTTTACCTTCGATTCGTTACGCTATGATACCGCGCAACTCGCTCTGCATCAGGGAAAAACTCCGTTTTTAAAGCAAGTGCTTCCCGAGGGACAATGGGAAAAACGGGACACGCCAGGAACCTTTACTTTGGCCTCCCATACCGCCTTCTTTCATGGGTTTTTTCCGACGCTTCCGGGAAAAATGCAGACCTTCCGCCCGTTGAGCCTTGCGTTTGAAGCTTCGACAACGATCAATTCAAATACCTATGTTTTTTCTACTCAGAATATCATCAAAGGCTTTGAATCCATTGGCTATCGAACCTTTTGTCTCGGAGGGGTTAGTTTTTTCAATAAACGAAACCCTATGGGGCATTTTTTACCCGGATATTTTCAAGAAAGCTATTGGGACGAATCGGTCGGATCCACGGCAAAAGACTCTGCTCGAAAACAATGTCAACTCGCGCAACACTGGATTCAAGAACTGTCCCTTCAACAACGATTTTTTCTTTTTATTAACTTTTCCGCGACTCACACTCCTCATGGATATTATCTCCAACGCGATCAAGACTCCGTCGACTCTCAAGTCGCCGCGTTGATGAGCATTGATCAACAACTCCCGCTCTTGGTTTCTACTGCTTTACAACGAGGCGATTGCCTATGCTTCTGGATGTCGGATCACGGAGATGCCTATGGCGAAGATGGACTTGTTGGACATCGCTTTGCTCATCCCACGGTTTCGACGATCCCTTATGCCGAATTTCTTCTTCATTCCTGGAAAACCCTCCGATGAAAGTGTTCAGGTCAACCACTATGAAAAAAGAAAATAATGAACCCGATTGGGTAAGGAACGCCGCTTCTCAGCCCATTGCGTTTAGCCAAGTTCGTGAAGATGCCTTTCAGGATCAATGGGTCGTTCAGCAAATAATCGGGCCTAGTCGAATTCTCATGATCGCCTCAGGAGGCTGTACATCAGCGTTTCTTGCGACAATGCCTCAGATCAACGAAATTCAACTTGTCGATCCGAATCCAGCCCAAATGGCTCTCGCTCGTCTCAAACTAGAACTTCTTCGCGCGTTCTCTCCTCAAAAACGATTGCAGATTTTGGGACACGAGAAAATGTCGATGGATGCAAGAAAAAAAGAACTCATTGGCCTTTGTAAAGTGTTGCGTTTACCACATGATATTTTTGGATCGCTTGACGAGGTTTCTCGTAAGGGACCCGACTTTGCGGGCCGATATGAGGCGGTTTTTGAGCAGTTGCGTAAAATATTGGCTCCGAGTGCGAAACAAATAGCTCAACTTCTTCAAGAAACGGATCTCGTGGAACAATCCCAAAAACTGCATTCTCATTTGGAGGCTCCTTTAAAAAAAGCTTTTTCCGAAGTGATGGCACTTCCTTATCTTGTCCGCTTATTTGGCGCAGAAGCGACACGGAATAGCGTCGAGCCATTTGCGCTTCATTTTTTTCATCGGACTTGTATGATATTACAAACCGTTCCAGCACTTGGAAACCCGTATCTGGCTCAAGTGCTACTGGGACAATTTACGGGCGGAGTTTACTATCCATGGCTCTTGTGTGATTCTCCAGCCCAATTGCCAACGATGTCCTTCGAAACGACGAGTATGGTTCTGGCACTTGAGAAAAACATTGCTGAAGGAAAGACCTATCATTTTGTTCATCTTTCAAATATTTTAGATTGGTTAAGCCCTGAAGACGTGGAAAAAACACTTCTCCTGGCCTTTAAAATCCTTGAACCTAAGGGATATGTCTTGATTCGTCAATTAAATTCTAACTTAAATATTCGTCAGTGGGGCCATTTTTTTTCTTGGCAGGAAGAAGCGAGTCAGCGCCTCCATCAGCGGGATCGAAGTTATTTTTATCGCGCGATTCATTTAGGGCAAAAACTATGAAAATCTATGCTTTAGACGAAAAGCCAGATGTTGCGTTAGCGAACTCTCTTTCTAAATTTGAGTCTCAATTTTTGTATCCCTTGGGAGAAACGCGAAAATTTCGTATC
This sequence comes from uncultured Planctomycetota bacterium, assembly GCA_964530615.1. Taxonomy (GTDB): domain Bacteria; phylum Planctomycetota; class JBBTDB01; order JBBTDB01; family JBBTDB01; genus JBBTDB01. Next base: position 30,583 of record CAZHAR010000046.1, read on the forward strand.
GATCATGGCGAAGATTACTCCTTGTTTTTCAGAGCTATGGGACGAGGGTGTTGCTTTATTTTCGAACAAAAAGGAATTATTTTAGGCGTGATGTGTGTTGCGTTAAAAGAACTCCTTTTTCCAGAAGGTTCTTTAAAAACCGTGATGTATTTGGGGGATCTCAAAATTGCTCCAGAGGCTCGTGGAGGTTACGTTTTCTTTCGATTGTTTCAAGCACTCAAAGAATGGAGTTTGTGGGACAAAAAACCTTTTCCCGCCTTTAGCGTTGTCATGGAAGGAAACGCACTAACCCCTAAAGACTATACCGGAAGAGCAGGAATCCCCCGTTTTGAAGAACTCGCAAAAATCATGATCGTTCGAATTCCGTGTCCCCCTCAAGAAAAATCATCCTCTAAAGAATCGACCCCTCCTCCTTCAGAAAAAGACCATAGCCTTTTTCGACACTTGATTACTGGCCACTATTCATCGGGTTGGACACGCTTTTCGCTCCGATCTCAAATGGAACCTCAATGGTTCACTCTCCCTGAAAATTTGGCCTGTGGTCTGTTAGAAGACACGCGCCGAGCCAAACGCTTAATCGACGATCAAGGAGAAGAAATGCTCAGCGCCCATCTCTCTTATTTCGCCTATAGAGATCCTTTATCCGGACAGAAATTATTAGATCAAGTCTTAACCGATTGCTCTATGCGTCAAGTTCCTTTTTTATTTGTCTCTATCCCGCTTCCTGAACTCTCTCTCTTTCAGGACTGGTTGACTTCGCGCAAATCCACCTTCGCTCCCGCGTCGATTTATGGAACCCATTTTCCTGCAAAAGCCTTGTGGCAAATGAACACCAGTGAAATCTAACTATTGACTTGTTTGAGATTTTGTAACGGAACAGTTACAAAGAAACAATATGTTTATTCTTAAAATTGGAAAAGCAAAACAAAAAATCTAGATAGGAGTCTATTTTATGGCGCGCCTCTTTACCGCTATCGAGTTACCTTCTCCGTTGAAAGACGATCTCTTAAAACTTTCTTGCAGTATTCCGGGCGCTCATTGGAGCAAACGAGAGCAAATGCATCTGACGATTACGTTTATTGGAGAAGTCGAGTCAAACAAACAATCCCAAATTCAAGAAGCGCTCAGCACCATCACTTCAGAGCCTTTTTCGCTGAAAGTTGAACACGTCGGAACCTTTCCTAATCCTAAATATCCAAAAATTCTTTGGGTTGGGATTTCTCTCTTTTCTGGATTAAGCCAATTAAAAACACAAATTGAACAAGCGCTCCAAAAAGCGATTGCATTTACGCCTGAAGTTCGTGAATACAACCCTCATCTGACGTTGGCGCGTTTGCGAGGAGTGGAATCAAAAGAATTGACTCAGTTTTTAGAAAAACAGGAACATCTCAGCTATGAAGCATTTCCTGTGGAACATTTCAACTTATACTCTAGCAAGTTGTTGAGAACTGGGGCCGAGTATCGTGTGGAACAATCGTATCCTTTATCTTGAACATCGATTTTATTTAATGCCCCAAGATTTTCGCTTTTGCCAGAGTGTTTTTCGGGTCAGCCCTAAGATTTGAGCTAATTGGGTATCGTTATATTGATCCTGACAACTCTCCATTATTTTTTTTAAAAAATCATCTAAAGAGAGCTCTTGTTCAAGCAGTTCCTTTGACGAACGAGAGAGTGACATTTTTTTTCGATTGATTTTATCCTGAAAATCGGATTCGGTGAGAGTTTCCGATTCCGCTAAAGACGCGGCGCTCATCACAATATTTTGTAATTCACGAATATTACCGGGCCAGGAATACTGTTGCAGTAATTCTAAAGCACCTTGAGAAATACCCGTTACTTTGGTTTGTCCCAAATTTTTTTGATGAAAGAGCTTTAAAAAATGTTCTAACAAAAACGGGATATCTTCCGGATGTTCTCGTAGTGCGGGTAATTTGATTTGGACGACATTGAGGCGATAATAGAGATCTTCTCGAAATAATCCTTCAGCCGTCATGGCTCGAAGGTCACGATGAGTTGCGCTGAGAATGCGAACATTGACTGAAATATTTTTTTTGCTTCCGAGTCTTCGAATTTCGTTTTCTTGAAGGACACGCAATAATTTTTTTTGCATCTCTAGACTCATATCTCCGACTTCATCGAGGAGGAGGGTTCCTTGATCCGCCAATTCGAATAAACCTTTTCGGTCATGAATAGCTCCGGTAAACGCGCCTTTCACATAACCAAATAGTTCACTTTCGAGAAGCGAATCGGAAAGAGCCGCACAATTTTCCGCGCAAAAATTCTTTTTCCGACGTTCTCCATTAAAATGAATCGCGCGCGCAATCAATTCTTTACCAGTTCCACTTTCTCCGTGAATCAGGACCGGAACTTTGGAATCAATCACTTTATCCAAGATCTTGAAGATTTCGCGTATTTTTGAACTTCTGCCGATGATATTGTCATAGTTATATTTGAATTCCAATTCATGTTGTTTTTCAGCCACTTGTCCTTGAATTTCTTGAATTTCAATGCGTTGAGCCTGTACCTTATCCGCAAGATGTTCATGAACTTTTTGAAGTTCTTGGTTCCTCTTTTCAAATTCTTTTAAAGAACGAGCGAGTTCATTTTTCTTTTTTTCGAGGCTCTGATAGAGTTCAATATTTTCTAACGCGATAGCGGCTTGAGTGGCTAGGGCTTGAAGCAAAGTGATATGATTCGCGGGCATTTTGTCGGAGGCGGGCCAATCAAATCCTAAAACTCCACTGTTTTTTTCTGCGGTCTGCAGTGGAAGATAAATCACGGATCTTAAACCCTCAGGAAATGCGAGAGTCGTTTGAAGTATTCCGTGGGACAAGGTTTTCTGAATGGCTTCGGGTGGAACTTCTTTTTTTAATTCAGGAATGGGTTGTTTTTGACGATTTCGCGTGACATGAAAATAAGGGTGACCCTCTTTGGAGGAGAAGAGAAATCCTCGTTCTGCCTGCTGGATCTGAATACCTGTTTCCACAATGAGGGCAAGGGCCTCTTCATTAAAAGACGAATTAATTTTTTCGTTAATATGAAAAAGAGTTTTTAGTCGTTTATTTTCAATTTCGAGATCGGTATCTTCATCGATCTCACTTTGAGCCAAGCGATGCTTTATGGCCTCCACAATTTTTTTAGGCGAAGTGGCGCTACTCTGAGAATAATGTTGTTGTTTGACGATTTCCAGAGATTTTTGCAAAGAAAGGGAGATCGGAATACGATTGAAAAATGGAATTTCTTCAGGAGTCAACTCTTGTAGGAGTTGTTGACGGACTTCCGAAGCTTTTTCCAGCTTTTGCCTTGCTTCTAGGAGTTGTCCTTCACGCAACAACACTTTCCCATAAGTGGCTAAAATTCGCCAATACAAGTTGAGATTCGGATAGTGTTCAATCCTTTTCTCGGCTTTGGCCAAAAATTTTCTTGCGAGAAAACTGTTTTCTTTCAGGACAGAATTGAGCCCATGCAAGTAATTTAGCCAGCATTCGACAAAAGGATGGTCCAATAATCGAGCCAAGGATTCGGCTTTAGAGAGGGCGAGGGTTGCTTTTTTACTGTCTTGATCTTCAATGTGGAGCGCCCCTATATACATAAAGGCGCAAGCCATAAAGAGCCAATCTTTAGTGGCATTTAACAAGGCAATCGCTTTATTAAATTGTTTCAACGCTTTTGGAGAATCTCCGAGAAGTAAAAAGACATGGCCATGTTCCAAGTAATGGAGAAAATGTTGATCTTGAATGATTCCTGGGAAGCGAGGCGGAAATTCCCATTCTTCGAGAGCATCCAAAGCGGCTTCTAAATTAAACATTTCCAAATGAAGACGAGCCTTTTCTAATTTAATGAGAAACTCATATTCTTTACAACCGGAGCGCGTATATTGTTGAGCCGATGCTATGGCTTGACGTGCCGAAGCAAATTGTCCAAGCTCTCGATAGGTTGTCGCCAAGGAGGTGTAGCCTTCTATGGCTAAGGAATAAAGCCCGAATTGTACCGCTTGGCTACTTCCTTGTTGATAAGCGAGAATAGATTCTTGAAGTTTTCCCAATAAATTCAAAGTAAATCCCAAAAGAATTTGAATTTGGCAACCCAATTGAATGGGAACCGATCCCAGTTTTAACGCAGATTCTAGCGCTTCTAATGCCTCCTGAGGGCGATTCGGCAAGGCCTCTCGTGCGAGTTCATAATAGCCGATCCGTTGGATTTCTTCCTCTTGAACTTGTTCTCCTGCGTGAATCAGCGATTCAAAATTATCCTGACTATCTTCGTAAGCCAATTTTTCCATGTAAGCCAGTTGTTTATGAGCCTTTCCGAGAAGCAAATAAACGAGTAAGGGGGGGTGTTCCATTTTCGTGGATAACAAGCTTTCTCCAAATTTAATGGCTTCCTCGTAATTTTCTTGGGCTAAATGATATTTCATTTCTACAAAGAGCAGATCAGAAAGAAGGGCTCCTTTCTTTCTGGCCTGTTGCATTAATTTAGGGGAGATCTCTTGGTCGCCCGTATAAATAAAAGTTTCGGCTAGTGCAAGACAAGCCGGAGCTGAAAAACGTTCTGGTGTTTGTTGAAGTTGTTGATTTAAGCAAAACAGTAGTGTTTTTTGGTCTTCGCGTACCGTTTCCCATTCGTTCCAAAGATGACAGAGCCACTGAAGATGAGCCTCTTCCAGATCCGGTTTTTCAAGGGAAACCCAGAATTTTTCAAAGAGCGAAATAAGCGACAACGTGGAATGAATTTTCTGTTGCGTTTGTAAAAAGAGAAATACTTGCACAAACGAATGCTGCTCTTTTTGCTGAAGAAGAGGAAGCAGTTGTTTTTCAGGAGATTGCGAAAAAAATTGACTGAGTTGTGCGGCCTGTTTTTGAATCGTTTGAAATGGAACCACTTCAAGTATCCAAGGGCGAAGCGCATGTTCTGCGAGAGTATATCGGGGAATTCCTTGTGTGGATTGCGATGCGACCCATAAACGTTTTTGTAATTTTAGAAGAGCGTCCCAACAAATCGCTTCTGAAGTATGACTGATTTGAGCTAGCTCGGATAAAGAAAGAGATCCAATATGGAGCGCTAACAGGATAAAAAGCTCCTGCGAGAATGGATCCAGATAGGAATAGCGTGCGGCAAAAATCGTTTTAAAATCTTCTGGAAGATCCAAAAGATCCAAATCGTCAATATCGATTTCCCAATAGCTCTCTTTTAAAAAAAGTGTTTTATTTTCGATCATCCATAAAACGAGATGGGTCAGAAATAGGGGAGAACCTTCTGCGCTTTCGTTGAGTTTACGGGCAAAAGCAAGTGGAAATTCATTCATTCCTAACAAACTGCTAAGCAATCGCACGACCGCTTGAGTATCTAGTCCATAGAGAGACAGGGTGACTAATTGTTCCTCTTCTTCCATTTCTGTCAAAAAAGAGCGTAAGTAACTTTCTTCTTCTTGATCTAAGGTGGCATAAATCTGAATCGTTCCGGGTGTCGGCAAGTTCCTTAAAAGATAGCGAATAAATTGGAGCGTTTCTACATCGGCATTTTGCAAATGAGGAAGATACAGAATCAATTTTTGGCGAGAGGCCACAGAAAAAAAAAGGTCGCCTAATTCTTTTTGTGTTTTTAGGACTTCTTCCCAACAGTTCTGAAATTTTGAAGTCGCTTGATTTAATGAGGAGCGGTGGAAAAAAGAGTTGATCTGTTCATCGGCGCTAAAGGCAGGAATTTGAGAGAGGGTTTCTAAAAAAGTGCGAAACGGGCCATAGAGTCCTTGAGAGTAATGAACATCGGCTCTCAACAAAAGTGCTCCTGTTTGAAAGGGAGCGAGAAATTCTTCTGCTAAGCGATTCTTCCCAATTCCAGAAGCACCTTTGAGAAGAATCAATTTCGAGGAATGAGGAGAAGAGAACGATTGTTTCTGAAGTTGTTCCCCTTCTTCTTCTCGTCCTACAAATTGTCCTAAGAGAAATGGTTTTTCTTTCACATCTTCAATATTTAAATTAATTTTTTCACGAAGATAGAGTTGTAAATCTTTCAGGACACGAATGACGTTGGAATAGCGATCCAGAAACGAAGGCGCAATCATTTTGTGTAAAATATTTTTCAGAGGAATCGTACAGCGAAGCGGATCAATCATTTTTTCAGGCTCTGCGCCTATTTTTTGACGAGAAAATAGTTCCAATAACAAAATACCCAGTCGGTAAATATCCGCGCGACCATCGGTAAAACTACGGAAACGAGCTTCTGGAGGTTCTATTTCGCTCGAAGTCGGAGTCCAAAAAAATTGAGGATATCCTTGGAGAATAAAAAGCGCTCGTCCCGTTTCTAAGGTGTTTGGCTCCCAAGAATGAGTCTTAATGAAAACACAAGACGCATCAAAAGAACCAAAGATTAAATCCTTTTCATGAAGCGCGGATAACCCTTTGAGCAAATCAATCGCAATTCCAAGAATCTGTTCTTCTGTCATCCGTTCTTTCAATTGAGAAAGTCGTTCTCCGGGAGGGCAGGTTCGGACATAGTACCCTTGAGAATTTTGGATATTCTCTAAAATGGGGCTCAGAAATGGAGAGGAAATTTGCTGACATTTTCGAAGATAATGGAACAACGGAACCTGTTGTTCTGGGGTCATTTTTTCAGGCGAAAGCGTTTGAATAAAGAGAATTTGCGATTGCGGAGATTGTAGATTTTCAGCGCGATAGAGCGGACCCACTCTGTTTTCTTCGAGGAGGAGCAAATTGGAATAAAGAAGTGATAATGCTTTCAAGGCAGGCCTTTCAAGAAGGAGTCGAAGCGGGCCGATGAATTCCCAATTTTTTTCGTTTATCCCATAAGGTTTTTCGGCTAATTCCAAGCTTTTTAGCCAATTCCGAATCGGTATACTTCTCTTGATGGTACAAGAGGAATTGGGTGAGATACTCCTGAAGAGAGATGGGCAGTATCCCGTTGATTGACTTCGTAGAAAATTTGGTTGTTTCCGAAGTTGTTTGTGGCAGTTTAGACGAAAAATCATGCGCCGAAAGGGTTTCTTTATCCGTAACTGCCGATAAAGAATAAATCACATTTTCCAGCTCTCGAATATTTCCGGGCCAAGAGTAGTTTTCAAGCAAAGCGAGTGCCGATTTCTCCAGTTTTTTTATAGGCGTGTTTGTTTGATTTGCATAGTTTTCTAAAAATTTGTTCGCGAGCAAATAAATATCTTCACGACGTTCGCGTAAGGGCGGAAGATAAATATTAATCACATTAAGACGATAATAGAGATCTTCTCGAAATTCCCCCAGCTCCATCATTTGTTGAAGATCTTTGCTAGAGGCACTAATAATGCGAACATCAATCGGAATTTCCTCCTGTCCTCCGACACGACGGATTTTTCCTTCTTGAAGGACACGCAGTAATTTTTTTTGCATCTCTCCAGACATTTCTGAGACTCCATCGAGCAGGAGAGTTCCTTTTGTCGCGGATTCAAAAAGTCCGATAGTTGTTTTTTGTGCTCCGGTAAAGGCTCCTTGTTCATATCCAAAGAGTTCGCTTTCCAATAAACTGATTTGATTGCCGGCACAGTTTTCTGCGAGAAAGGGATCGTCTTTTCTTGGGCCATATTTATGGATCACTTTAGAGATGAGTTCTTTTCCGGTTCCTGTTTCCCCGTAGATCAAGACAGGAACTTGTAAGTGAATGACTTTATCGAGAAGATGGAGTACTTTGAGCATCGAGGGGGAAACGGCAATAATTTCTGGATAATGTTGAGGATTTTGTTTTCGAATAAAATGTTGAGCGTCGTTTAAGAGTTTTCCATCGGCTTTCCATTTGGCCTCTAGTTTTTGGTTCATCAACTGTAGTTCTTTATTAAGGCTCTCTAGACGATATTTACTATGTTCCAACTCTTGAGTTTTTTTTCGTAATTGCTCATAAAGTAATGCGCGGCTGAGAGCGATTCCAGAAAGATGTCCAAACGCGACTAAAAGATCTAAATCGATGGTCGAAAAAACTTCTTTTTCCTGACGATTATCTAAATAAATGACGCCTAACGCTTGATTTTCCTGAATTAATGGGAGACAAATCACGCTACGTAATTGAAGATCATTGACACTCACCGAATGTTCAAATTGTTTTTGTTCTTTGGCATCGGTTGCAATCAAGCTTGTTTTTTGGGTTAAAACGGTATGAATAATACTTCGAGAAATTTCATGTTCGGGATCGGGAATAGGTTCTTTTTTTAAGGTACGAGCGACTTTATATTCTAGAGAGCCTTCCCGTTCGAGGATCAAGAAACCACGTTCGGCCTGAGTGAGTTCTATAGCAAAATCCATAATGGTATTCAAAACGAGGTTAGACTCATTTTGAACACTTAGATTTTTGTTGATTTCCAACAAGATCTGAAGATTGAGATGTTCAATTTTCGGGTTCTTCATTGGGTGGCGATGGTAATTCTGTTTTATTAGAAGAATTTAATGATATTTTCAGAAGTTCTTGCTGGACTTTTTGGCGATCGATATCTTTGAGATAAATTTGACGGAAATGGTTCGGTAAACCGGCCCATTGAAACTGAATTATTTTCCAAGATTTTTGGAAATAATTTTGGGCCTCTTTTAAATCGCCTAACTCTTTATAAATAATGCCGATATGGTAGCACAACTTCCAGGAAAGTTCATGATCGCCCAGCATTTGCACTTTTTCTAGCATTTCTAGTAAGTTTTGCAATTGTTTTTTCAAATCTTCAGGTTCATGGAGATGAAACAATGCCAAGCTGACACGAGTTTGTAATCGGATAGAAGAGTGAATGGAATAGCTTTGAAGTTCTTCTATCAAATAACGTCGTGCATCCGCTTCCAATTGGTCTGTAAATGCGTGAGTCAGCCCAAGAATACTATAAAATTTTAAGGTAGGAGAATCGAGTTCTTCCGCATAACGTAACGCAACACGATATTTTTCTCTAGATTGTTGAGTATTTCCAGTCCGAAAATGAGTTTCGCCCAAAAGGAGATAAGAGGCTAACAAAGCTCGACGATTATTATTTTTTTCGGCCAAGGAAAGGGCTTTTTCGATTTGGCGAGAGGCCTGTTCATATCTTCCAAGAGCCAAATTCGCCTGAGCCATTGCATGTAACGATTTGATCATCCAATCGTCCGAGTGAAGATTTTGGGCTTGTTGAAAAGCTTCAGAAGCGGATTCAAGCGCCTCCACAAATTGTCCCTGATGGTAGGCCGTATAGGCAAGCCAATAAAGAACAAGCGGTTTATGAATCTCATCCGAAACCGAAAGAGAATGAAACAGCGTTTCCGCTTCTTTGCAATACTCTTGAGCCGCTTTGTAATGGCCTCGATTGACCTCGATAGGAACCATTAAAAGCGAAGCATAGGCTTTTTCTTCTGGATGAGACAAATGTTTGAAACTGAGTTTTATCATCCATTCCGCTTTATTAAATTCATTCAAAGCCAAATGGGCTTGAGCCAATTTGCGCTCAACAATTCCTCGTTTATTTTCGGATGGAAAAAGATCAAATTTGATTTTTTGATAAGATTTTATTGCTTTTTCGGCTTGATCGATCGAACTGTAAAGTTCGCCGAGGTTGGAATAAATATAATTTTTATAGTGTTCTTTCGAGATATCAGGAACCGAAATTTCAGAAACTTGATCGAGCGCGTGTTCCAATAATTGAATGGCCTGATAATCATTTCCGGTTTTCCGCGCTTTATAACTGGCTAAGCAGAGATAATCAAAAATTCGCTTCAGAGACGCACATTGTCGAGCGTGCCAGAGAAGTTCTTCAATTCGAGAGAGAAGCACTCCTTTGGTTTGCGAACGAATCCAGTCCAAAATGGTTTGGTGATACACTTCAGGATCATGGACATAAAGCAAAAAATATTCGATATGTTTTTGATGTCGAATCTGGTAGCTTTCGGGGTTCCAACGTAAATGTTGAATTAATCCAAAATTTTCCAAATTTTTGAGAGCCTGTTTGATCTCAGAACGTTTACTTTTTTTTGCAAAGAAGAAGAGTTCTCGCTGAGAAATCGGTTTTTGATAAAACGACATCCAGGCTAAGCATTCTCTTTCAACGGGCCCCAACTCGGCAAGACGACGTTTTGTTAAGGATTCATGGGTTTCGGGAATAGAAAACATAGGAACTGGGGAATCCCAAAAGAAACGAATAAATTCAAAAAGATAAAAAAAACTCGAGCCTGTGAGTTTAAAAAGTTCTTCATGATGCGAAAATGTAGGCAAAAGCGCTTTTAAGATTTGAGTAATTTGTTTATCGTTTAGGGGGTCTAGCATCAATCTTAAAACGCCGGTCGCTGTATCCCAACGCAAAAGGATCGTGTTAAAATGAGCGGGAAGTTGCTTTAGGTCATACGAAATAAGAATAAGCAATCCTTCTTTTTCTTTTGTTTTTTTCTGTGCTTTATTCTGTACTTCGACTTGTTTTAAGAGCATATCCAAACAATCTAAAGTCGCTTCATCAGAGGAATGAATTTCTTCTATCGTGATCATAAAGGGAAAAATTTCATTTAACTGAAGCAAACTCGTGCAAATCATTTCTTTAATGTCAGGATGTTCAGAAAGTTTAAACTCGCCTCTCAATGATTGAAAATACCCAAATTCTTTCAAGAGTTCTGTGGTGATTTTAAGAACCTTCTCTTTGATATGATGCAACTGTCCAGCCGTTTGAACCAGATGGGTAATTTCTCGAAAAATTTGAATAAAGGGCTCTAGGGGTTGTTGCAGAGCCCCATAACTATAACTTCGAAAACAATAGACCCCCAAATCTTCAGCAAATTCCGCAATATGACGTAAAAGATGGGAAATTCCATTTCCCGGTTCTGAGGTAATTTGGATAAAAAACGATTCTTCCGCGGAGTTTGAGGCCGGAAGCAAATTTTGCTGATGCGCGTAAAAATGAAGATTCAGAATGTTTTTGATTTGGTTCAGAATTTTGTGCCGAGACGCAAAAATCGAGTCTAGCCCCTTCTTGCGTAAGACAGCCGTTTCGATAATAAGCGCTGGATCACATAAACGCTCGATATCAGGACGTAATTTCCAAACGGATTGATAGCGCTTCAATGGATCCCAGGCAAGCATTCTCTCTAAAATAGGATTTATTAACGAAGAAGACTCCCCCGCTTCAATGGGTTTCGGAAGGATTTCTGTTGTTTCTTTTAATTGTCCGAAACGAAAGGGTTCTGTACCGGAAAGAATATGATAAAACAAACAACCCAGCGAGAAAATATCGCTGGCAACGCTGGGAAATTCTCCACGGAAAAGTTCCGGCGCGCTGTAATTGTTGAGCGGAATCTCTTGAGGATTGAGATTAAAATCGAGAATTTTTAAAGTTTGTGTCGTTCTTGAAAGCAAAAGAACATTCGAAGATTTCAGATTTAAATGAAGACGATTCTTCTTATGGAGATATTCCATTCCTTTTAAAATCTGAATTAATACGAGAACCCGATCCTCTAAAGAAAGAGACTGGGTTCCTTCTAAAATCGGCTCTCCTTTTAGATATTCCATCGTCAAGAAATAATGCAAAGAGGGTGGATTGGTTCGAGAATCGCTATAAACGCCGAAATCAAATAATTTCAAAAGTTGCGGACAGTTGAAGGTAGAGATCTGCTCGACAGCACTTCGAATAGGGTTTACTTGCTCTTCTTTTTCTGAATTCACATTAAGAATTTTTAAAGCGATATTCAAATTATTTTGTAAATAGTCTTCGGCCAGAAAAACTTTACTTTCTCCGGTTCCCAATTTTTGGATAATCTTAAAACGATTTTTAATAATTTTAGGCGAGAGAAGACTTTCCCGGACTTCCGAGATATTTTCGGCTCCAATCAAATCGACCTTTTCAGGGACACGCAAGCGGGTTTGGCAAGCCGCACAAATTTGTGAATTGGGATCGTCAATATTCGCGCTAGATTGTTTTCCGCAACTCGGACATTCTAAAACCTGTTTCTTCTGGTACGCTAAAATCTGAGCCACTTGATCCAGTTTCAGAACTCCTTCATTGACCAGAATTTCACCCAAGCGAAAGAATAAACCTTTTCGCGCATAAAAAGCCTGTTTTTTGATACCCCCAAAAACCTGATTTTCTGTTAAATAATTGAGCTTGACTAAAAGTACCCCAAAATTTATATCCGCTTTTTTTTCTTGCGGCCCCTTGACCGGCGTTTCCATGTGTCGTTTTTGAATTTCGAGAATCGTTCGTAAATCTTCGCGGGTGATGCACCCTTTTTCGACCATAATGGTGCCCAATAGTCGCCCTTTTCCCTCACTTTTTTGAAGAGAAACACACTCTTGAAGTTGTTCTCGAGTTACAAAACGATTTCGGCAAGCAATTTCCCCAAAAAGGCTTTCTTCTTTCAAGATCGGATTCATGAAAACATCTTCTTTGCTGGTTGAAAATAATAGGTTGTTTTGGGGTCGGTTCTGAAATTTCAACCCGAATAATCGTCTAAAATCGCCTCAAAAGCAACAATAAAACTTCGGTCAATTTTTAAGTGGATCCTACAATTATTTAACTTGTAAAAAGAAAGATTTTGTTGATAATTCTGGTCAAAATAGGGTTAGCCCTTATTCTAAATCGCCTTCTGTTTTTGTCAATTCAGATTTTGGATCTCTTGTTCAAATTCTTTTCGCCTAGTACCCAGAAAGGAAATTTATGTCTCAAAA
>CAZHAR010000047.1:0-40582 GCA_964530615.1 uncultured Planctomycetota bacterium
TCTGTCAGTGTTTTCGCAAGGGTAATTTTCTGCTTAACAGAGAGTGTAGGGTGACGCCAAGACGCGTCTAGAAGGGTTTCCAAATTTTGGGAAAAAGACGGATAACTCCGATAAAAAGGAAAAGCATTTTCATTTGTCGCTCCTGAATCTAGCGGAACCAAAACGTGAGGAGGGGGTTCCGAAAGAAGCGCTTCATCTTCAGGGAGTTTTTGATATTTTTTCAGAAAGACCTTCACCCCAGAGCGATTTTGGGCTAGAAAAATTTGAGCTTCTGAAGTGGCTTGTAGAGAGCCATAGTCGCTAAATGTCATATCAACCCCAAGTCATTTTTAAAGGGATGAACGGATGTTGCACGAATGGTTTGTTGCATTAATAATGCGCTAAAATAGCTTCTGCCAGACGAGGACAAATTCGTTTAATCCAAACGAGTAATTGAGAATCCCAACTACAAAAGATTAGATATTTTTTCTTGGCGATCCCCTGAATCAAACGGTTTCCAACTTGAGCAATTGGAAGTTTTCGGAATTGGTCCACTTGAGCAGAATCCGCATTCTCAAGCAAAGGAGTATCGGTTGCTGGTGGACACAAAAGATGGACAAAAATATTTTTTCCTCGTAGTTCCGTCTTTAATCCTTCAGCCAAGCCGACTAGTGCGAACTTCGTCGCCGAATAGGTATTAAAATTTTGCAAATTCACATGACCGACTAACGACGAAACAAAGACGAGATGTCCAGAGTTATTTTGCTGGAAATGTGGCAAAAACGCGTGTGTGAGATAAATGGAGCCCAGTAGATTGGTTTGAATCGTTGTTTCATGTTGGTTCAACGTGAGTTTTTCAAAGGGCCCCAACTTCATAATTCCGGCGTTATTGATCAAAATATCGATTGTGCCTTCATTTTTTAGAATTTTTTCACAAACTTCGATCACTTGAGGCGAATCCGAGACATTGAGCGGATAATAAGAAGCTTGAAATCCTTGCTCTTGAATCTTTTTTGCAAGTGCTTGCAATTTAAATTCGCGTCTAGCAAGCAAAATCACTTTCGCACCCAAACGAGCCAGTTCAAGCGCTAAATATTCTCCGATGCCAGAAGAGGCTCCAGTGATCACAATTTTTTTATTTTGATAAAATTTTTTCATGGAAAAGGACTTCGATTCAAGCGGAATCTTTATGTTTGAGCAAAGTTTGGATATGCTTTTTCCCCTGGACCACGTCTTTATCAATAACATAGGCTTGCCCAGTTTCTTGAGAGGGGATCTCAAACATTAAATCCAGCATCAGATTTTCGACTAGAGATCGAATGGTACGAGCTCCTGTCGGTTTAGAGATAGCAATCTTGGCTAATTCTTCAAGCGCTTCTTGAGTAAATTCCAAAGTACTGCCTTCAAGTTCCACATTCTTTTGAAATTGCTTGATCACAGCATTTTTAGGTTCTGTCATTAAACGAACATAATCTTCTAACTTTAACTGTTTTAGTGGACAAACAATCGGTAAACGTCCAATAAATTCGGGAATAAGCCCGAAGGTAATCATGTCTTCTACTTCCAATCGTTCCATTAAATAATCATAATTTTTGGAATAATTTTCATGTTGATGGTTTTGGGATTCTGCATTAAAGCCAATGAGTGCGTGTCCCAAGCGTTTGGCAATAATTTCTTCAAGCCCAAAAAAAGTGCCACCACAGATAAAAAGAATATTGGTCGTATCCACCGGAATACACGTTTGTTCCGGATGTTTTCGGCCTCCTTGCGGAGGGACATTCGCAATGGTCCCTTCAACCAGTTTCAGTAATCCTTGTTGAACGCCCTCGCCAGAGACATCTCGCGTGATGCTCACATTGTTCGAAGTTCGAGAAATTTTATCAATTTCATCGACAAAGATGATCCCCTTTTGAGCGCGTTCAATATTCCAATCCGCCGCTTGAAGTAATTTGAGAATTAGATTTTCGACATCTTCTCCAACATAGCCTGCTTCCGTGAGTGTGGTTGCGTCTCCAATGGCAAATGGGACATTCAGAATACGCGCCAATGTACGAGCCAAAAGCGTCTTGCCAGTTCCTGTCGGGCCAATGAGAAGAATATTGGATTTTTCGATCTCCACATTTTTTTCTTGTCCCATATGAGCAATACGCTTATAGTGATTAAAAACGGCTACCGAAAGAACTTTTTTAGTGCGTTCCTGCCCAATCACATATTCATCAAGTTGAGCCTTGATTTCTTTAGGAGAGGGCAATTTTTTAGGACCGCTACCAACAGCGGAAGAAGAAGAAACCGGGACGTTTTTTTGACGTTTTCGTTTTTCACTAATCACGTTGCTACAGAGTTCTACACATTCATCACAAATATAGACATCCGGAAAATAACCTGCAATGAGATGATCGCCCGAACGTCGTTCTTTGGTACAAAAGGAGCAAATTTCGCCACCCGTTTTTTTAGAATTTCCTGCCATTGTTCTTTCTGTTTCTAGGATAAAAGTTGAGAAGAAGAAATTTATTTTCCGTCTGGTTTTTTCTTATGAGGAGGTAACACTTCATCCACTAATCCGTAGGCTTTTGCTTCGTTTGCAGACATGAAATTATCTCGATCACAATCTTTGTGAACTTGTTCCAACGTTCTTCCAGTCGATTCGGAAATAATCTCATAAATCGCTTTTTTCAAACGAATAATTTCCTGAACCTGAATTTCTAAATCGGTCGCAGTTCCTTGCGCTCCACCCCAAGGTTGATGAATCATAATACGCGCATTCGGTAAAGCAAAACGTTTTCCCTTGGTTCCAGCACATAAAAGAACAGCGCCCATAGAAGCCGCTTGTCCGAGACAATACGTGGCGACATCACATTGGACAAATTTCATCGTATCTAAAATAGCCAGTCCTGCAGTCACAGAACCTCCCGGACTGTTGATATAGATATTGATTTCTTGATTCTTGTTTTCCATTTGTAAAAATAACAACTGTGCAATCACGAGATTTGCCACATAATCGTCAATAGCAGAACCAATAAAAATAATTCGATCTTTTAACAGACGTGAATAAATATCATAAGAACGTTCACCACGGCCAGTTTTTTCGATGACAAAAGGGACTAAAACACTCATATAAGGGCCTTCCTGTTTTACGATTAATACAGATGGTTTAAAATTTTTGCGAGAAATAAAGACTAGTTTAGAGTTTTCTCTTTAAGGATGCAACTAGTCCAAATGGATCAAAAAATTTAAGGCACTTAAGTTAAGGAACTGGAACTTTAGCGAGTTCCTTTTTCGGAGCAGGCTCAATTTCTTTAATTTTTACACGATCGCCTAAAAGTTCGATGGTCTTTTCATTCTGGAGCTGGGAACGAATCATTCCGAATTGTTCAGAATTTTTAAATCGCTCTAAGGTTTCATTCACCGGCAATCCTTGAAATTGAGCTAAAAGTCGGACCCGAAATTCGGCTTCCTGTTCGGTCACATACACCCGTTCTTTTTTCGCAATCTTTTTCAAAACCAAGTGTTCCCGAAATTCTTTTTTGGCGCTCTCGAAATGCTCCGTTTTATATTTTTCAAAAAGATCTTTCACTTTTTGTTGAAGTTCCTCACGGCTCGCCGTTTTCACAAACGCTTCATTGGCCTCAAGCATCTGGTTCATTTCAGGGCTGGATTGAAATTGACTCATCATCATTTTTTCAATCACTCCGAGTGGAATTTCAAATTGATACGATGTCATCATTTTCTCGATCGCTTTTTCTCCAGCGGAACGCTTCAAGTGACCTAATTTTTGATCTTCGAGATCTTTTCGCACCTTATTTCTGAAAGCGTCTACAGATTCGACTGAAAAATGTTCTTTGACAAACGCCTCCGTAATTTCTGGAACCATTACTTTCAAAATTTTGTTTATTTTTATTTTCATTTCGCCCACATGCGCTTCGTGATCATGGTCGTGGTCGTGGTCGTGATCATGGTCGTGGTCGTGATTATGGTCGTGATCTGCTGGCATATAATATTCTGGAATATTCACGGATGCGGAGATTTCGTCTCCGGGCTTTTTGCCTGCGAATTTTTCGGCTAATCCTTCAACAGAAACTCCCGTTAAGGATTTATCGCCCCAGTGATATCGAGTTACTTCGTCTTTTTCAAGCAAAGATTCTTCTTCATAAAAGAGACGATATTGGACATCAATCGAATCTCCTTCTTCTATCACCTGAGGGTTTTTGTCTTCATAGGTTTGATGATTTTTTTGATGAGATTTAATTCGTTCTTCAATATCTTCATCCCGGATAGGAGCGCTTTCCAATTCTACTTCGAGATCTTTATATTCTTGAAGCTCAAATTCTGGTTCCACTTCAACGATTAATTGGAACTCCATCGGTTTATTCAAACTAATATTAATCTCATTTTCATGAAGATGTGGTTCTTCCAGAGCCTTTAAGCCAGAATCCTCTAAAGCTTTTTGATAGGCATTTTTGATGAGAGTCACTTTGGTTTCTTCAAGCAAATCATGTTGATATTTTTTCTCCAGCATCGAACGCGGTACTTTTCCCTTTCGAAAGCCCGGAACTTGAGCATGCGAAATTAATTCTCGCATACTTGATTCATATTCGTTTTTAATCACTTCCGCCGGAATGGAAAAACTTAATTTTTGTTTACAAGGTCCAGCAACCTCGATTTGATATGCTTTCGTAGTTTCTTCTTTCTTTGTGGTCTCTTCCAAGTCTGCCTCCAATATTAAGTTAAAAGTTCTCCGAAATTTTATTTCTGCGAAATTTATTTCTGCGAAATTTTATTTTGTGATTCAGTCAACAAAATTATATCGATAATCTAAGTCTTTTAAATAGTAATGATTAGATTATTTTTGGAAAGTAGGAGAGGAATAAATTTTTATTTAGGATGGAATTGATAATTTTTATGTGGATAAAAATTTGAGAGAGAGCGGGTGAAGGGAATTGAACCCTCGACAGTCACGTTGGCAACGTGATACTCTACCACTGAGCTACACCCGCATTTTTTTGAGGATAATAATTGTATCCCAAAAAAAGCATTTGTCAAGCCTGTTTCAAAAAAATAGGCCCCTTTGGAGTCTCTAGCCGTTTTTCTAAATGAGGATTCAAGAAAAACTCCAATAGCGTCGATAAAAGAAAAAAAAGGTGCTCTATTGATCTTAGAATTTGAGGAAAACAATATGCGCTCTTCTTGTTTAGAATGTGGTTCTCAAATTGAAATTTCGGAACAAATTCAATCTGGAGAACTTGCGGACTGTGAAAATTGCGGAGTCTCACTCGAAATTCTTTCTTCAAACCCCCTCGCTCTCGCTGTATTTGAAGAGGAAGAAAAGTGAAGCCAATCGATTCACTTCAGGCGACTCTGGCTCCTTTTTGGGCAAAATATCCTTATCCGGTGGTTCAACTTCGAGAAGAAAGCCCCCGAGCTGTATGCGGATTTGTGCTGACTCGAAAACAAGTTCAAGAACTCCATCAACTGCTTCCAGACTATACGCTAAAACTTAATATTCTTGAAGAAGCCTCAGGGGCTCCTCTCTATCTCGGCAAAGATTCTGTACTCAATCTTTATACGGATCCCACTCAAAGCAAATTAAGCACTCAATGGGAAGACTCAGAACCCCCGCTCAAAGAAATGATTCGATCGGCCGGTTTTTCTCTGGTCCAAAAACAGGAAAAAACACTAGGCTGGGTTCTCAGTGAACAATTGATTCTTGCGGAGGTTTCGAAAGAGGTTCCTCCGAGCTCTTTTTCCCGTGAGGCTTTTGTAGAAGAAGCGGAACGACATTTGGAAATTTCGTATTGTCTTGGCGGACGCAGTTTCTCTGGAATTGATTGCTCTGGACTAGTTCAACGCGCACTCTGGAACGCTTGTCACTTTAATTATCCAAGGCACTCACGAGATCAAATGAAACAAGGTATTCGCTGTGATCGAGGTCAAGAACGGCGAGGCGATTTGATCTTCGCGAGACCCTATCTAAAAGGAGAACTATCCTCTTTTTTTCATGTCGCTATTTTTCTGAATAAGGACACTCTCCTTCATGCGTGTCGATCGCTAGGGAAAGTTGTGCAGATGTCGTTCTCTGAATTTTTTACCCGTTATGCGTACGCCGGATCTCGTTGTATCCCTGAGTTTTCTTAGGAAGGGCGGTTCTGTGATCCCCAATTTTAAAAACTTCAAAAATATCCATCTTGTGGGACTATCCAGCGTGGAAGGAGCCACAATGGCGTCCTTCTTATTTCGCCAAAAAGTTCCGTTCATTGCCCATGATTTTTCTTCCTCTGAAACTTTTTGGAGCCATTTCTCCGAGGCCCATATCGCGCTTTCGCTCCAAGAGAAAAAGACGCTCTTTTTGGAACTACAAAAAGCACCCCAACAGATTCATTTTCAAAGCGAATATTTACAAGGAATTCAATCGGCAGACGCGATCTTTGTCGGACAAAATTGGAAAAATTATCCGCAAAATCATCCCGTTCTTTCTCAAAGAAAAACCGACGGAGTTCCTTTTTTCACTTTGATGGAGCTTTACTTCGCTTGCAGTCCTGCTCCGATTTGTGGAATTTCTGGAACGAATGGTAAAACAACAACGACCAATTGGCTCAGAACTATTCTTCAAAGTCATGTGCCTTGCTTGCAGGGCGGAAATGATTTATTTCAACCGCAATGTCTCCATCAATTGAATACGCTTCAATCCAATCATTATCTCGTTCTCGAAATTTCGAACCGCCAACTAGAATGGTTAGAAGCATCTCCTTATTTGGGAATTTTAACCAATATCGCAGAGGATCATCTCGAAGAACATGGTAGTTTTGAGGCCTATAGTGAAGTAAAAAAGAAACTGGTACGCCACGCTAAAATCGCGATCTTGAACCAAGAAGATCCGCAACTCGTCGCTCTGTCTACGACGTTAAGCGCGGATACGTATCTCTTCGGATTTTCTCCTTGTCGTGGACTCTATGTTCAAGAAGGAACTCTTTATCAAAATCTCGGCAACAAACCCGTTGCACTGCTCTCGGTTTCGGAGATGAAACTGAATGGAAAACATCATCTTCTCAATGGGATGGCCGCGGCGCTATCGGCTCTTTTACTTGGAGTCCCAACGGAAAAAATTATTGCCGGATTAAAAGAATTTACGGGCGTTCGTAATCGCACCCAAAAAATCGCGTCCGTTTCAGGGATTACTTATATTAATGATATGGCCTGTACCTCTCCTCATGCCGCCTTAGCCGCGCTAGACTATATTTCCGAACCGATTCACCTCATTTGTGGAGGCGATCATAAGGGGGCCGATTTTTCACAGATAAACGCAAAATTATTAGAAAAAGTTCGCACTATTGTGTTGCTTCCTGGAACTTTGGGGGAGGTGTTGCAACATCCAAAAATCTATCCTGTCACCGATTTAGCATCTGCGGTTCAGCTCGCCACTCAGTTTGCACAATCAGGAGAAACGGTTTTGCTCTCTCCAATGGCGTGCGGATTCTTTAGTCGTTTTGTTCGTGGAAAAAATTCCTTTTCTCAATTAGTTAAGAGTTTATGGCGTGAAACCCCCTCTTCTCCTCGAAACTACTCCCATTCAATCGGTACGACTTCCTGAAGGACAGGTCTTTCTCAAGCGAGAAGATTTTAATCCTCAGGGAAGCCATAAAGATCGCGGGGTCCCTTTTCAAATTCAATGGCACCTTGATCAAGGCGCTCAAGGATTTGTCTTAAGTTCTTCTGGAAACGCCGCCATTTCAGCCGCCGCTTTTTGCGCGTTCAAAAAAGTGCCGTTACTCCTTTTTTTATCGCCTCAAACGCCCTCCGAAAAAATTCGTGCGATTCGACCGTTTCAAACGGGTTTAATTTTTTGCCAGAAACCTATTAATTTTAGCCGAATCGCGGCCAATCTTCTGAATTTCGTAAATTTGCGTGCCTCTTCTGATCCGTCCGCTTTGATTGGATATCAGACGCTAGGACACGAAATTTCTCGTTTTCAACCCTCTGCGCTTTTTACTTATGTCAGCTCAGGAACTAGTCTTGTTGGATTATCTCAAGGACTAGAAGGTTGGAACGTACCGCTTTTTCCAGTACAAAATTTTCCTCAATGTTTTTTTACGCAACAGTGGGATCAAGAGATTTTTCCTGAATCAGAAGCACTACCTTTTTCTTTAGGCATTAAAAATAGCCCACGAGAAGCAGAACTTCGAGAATTAATTCATCGCTCTGCTGGACAAGGGGTTGTTGTTGGAGCTTCGATGATTCTTGAAACGCAACAGCTACTAAGAAGCCTTAATATTGAGACCTCGCTTGAAGGCGTTTCTACGGTCGCAGGTTGGAGAAAAAAGCAACAGCTTGGATTAAACGCAACACGTCCACTCTGTCTTCTTACGGGGAAAGCGGTTCTCTGGAACCAATGGGAAGAAAACCTCGAAGAAGGAGTGCTTGAACACTATCAAGCCTTAAAACCGGCCCTTGAAAAATTAATTCAAGAAAAACAATGGCCGATTTCCTTACGAAAACAAGCAGAATCCTTATTGATCGAGTAATACGTTTCCAAGAGGCGCTTCCACGGTTGACGTCACCCGCGAAACTTCTTTTTCTAGAAAGGCTTGACTTGCTCGAAAAATTTCATTCATTGAAGCCCAGCGACGTAAAGGAAGATTTTTCTGAATTCGAAACAATTCCTCTTGACGACGGAAAAGAATCAAATACTCCTCTTCTCGAAGACCTTCCACATCCCAACTCGAAGCAATCCATTCAAAGCATCCTTGACGAAGTCGATAAATTCCTGAAGAACAATCGGGTCGAACGCATTCGCTTCCTAGTTGACGGAAAACAAGTTGCGCCCCCCCCGAGATCGTTTTCGCACTCTTGACTGGAAAAAGAGGTTCCCACTCAAAAACTTGTAAATGTTTCAGAAGGATATCACAGCCAAGAAGTCCGGTAAATCCGATATTTCCTGTTAATCGAGGATTAATTTCGAGAATATAAGGTTGAGGTTGATGAAAGGGAATTAAGAAGTCCACCCCAAAAACACCTTGATATTTCTTTTGCTGAAGTTTCTTGGCAATCCAATACGTGAGTTGTTGCATTTCAAGAGAATGTTTTTTAAGCGTCTCGTCCTCATCCAAATCAATATCGTTTCCACAACTTCCCAACGAGTATGGTGTGAGTCCGGCCATTCCAGTGAGTTGCTTCATCGGAAACGATATCCAGATCTCTTCAGGAGAAACACACGCATTCAAAGTATAGGTTTCTCCGGGCCAATAGGGCATCACTTTCAGTAATCGGTTCGATTTTTCTTGTACTGAAGAATGACGAAAGAGTAAGGACGTTCCGTTTCCTGCATGACTCCGAGGGTTTTGAACCACTAGTGGCTCGCCCCATTGCTTAAAGGCTTTATCCATTTCCTCTAGAGTCAAGCTCATTACGGGCGGAGTCGGTAGTCCTTCCAATAATCGAATCGCATGCAATTTATGCTCGATATGTTGGGCAATCAGTGGCGAACTTGAGGCCAGAGTGACATTCGGAAAAGAAGCCACGATCTCTTGAATCTCCTGAGAGTTTTTAAAAACAACTAATGTGATTCGTAACTGTTTCTGAATAAACGCTTGTACCTCTGGATGACGGAGCAAATAACTTGTTGTGACGGTTTCCCCTAAAGGCACTGGGACGGGTAAAAATCCTTTTTCAGAGGGCGGAGCTGTATTTTCAGGATAGGGATAGAGAAGGGTCCAACCGGATTCATTTTGGAGAAATTTTTTCAACCCTAATCCGTGATGAGGATCTGCTGCAACAAAAAGTAACATACTTATCCTTATTGATAAAAACCGTCGAAGAGAATCTGTACTAAAATTATCGGTTCAGGGAATTGTTTTCTTGACCATTGACGAGAACTCTTTTTTCGATAAAATAAAAGAAATCTCTTTTATTTCTTAAGCGAGTGTGGCTCAGTGGTAGAGCTTCACGTTCCCAACGTGACTGTCGAGGGTTCGATTCCCTTCACTCGCTCTATTTTTTTCTTTCTCTTAAACAAGGGTTGATTTATGGTAGAACCTCATTTTCGACAGACGGCCCAGCAACTCCTCAATTTTATTGAATCTTCACCCACCCCTTTCCATTGCGTGGCCACCTTAAAAAAAATGTTTCGAGACCAAGGGTTTCTAGAGCTTTTCGAAACCGATTCTTGGGCCTTAGAGCGAGGCGGAAAATATTTCCTTTCGCGTCAAGGCGGTACTTTTTGCGCTTTTATTATGGGAACTAAGCCCACTCAAGAGGCAGGGGTTCGTATCATTGGGGCACATACCGATTCGCCTAACCTCCGCTTAAAACCGAACGCGGTTTATACCAAAGCGGGTTATATTCAAGTGGGCGTCGAAGTGTACGGAGGCGTTCTTCTAGGATCATGGACTGATCGCGATCTCGCTATTGCCGGACGTGTTTTATCTCGCGAAGAGGGAAAAGTTCAATCCCGCTTGCTCCGCATTGATCGTCCCATCGCTCGTGTTTCTCAACTAGCGATTCACCTGAATCGTAAAGTGAACGAAGACGGTTTGATTCTGAATATGCAAACTCATCTTCCACCTCTTTTGGGAATCGGTTCAGAAACCCTTTCCATTCCTCTGATTTTAGAGCAAGCCGGAGTCAAAGTTTCGGGCGTTCTCTCTCATGATCTCCAGTTATATGATACCCAAAAACCTGTTTTTTCTGGATTACAAGAAGACTTTATTCATTCTCCTCGTCTTGATAATCAAGCGATGTGTTTTGCCTCCGCGTCTTCTTTGATCAAAACACATCCAGAATCCACGGCGCATACTCGCGTCATCGCTTGTTTTGATCACGAAGAAATTGGGAGTACTTCGACTCATGGAGCGAACTCAACCTTCCTTCGTGATATCCTAGAACGTTTTATTATCCGCGAGTCCTATCCTCAAGAAGCGTACTTTAGAAGCATCGCCAAATCTTTTTTCGTTTCTGCGGATATGGCTCACGCGGTCCATCCGAATTATGAAGAATATCATGAACCTCGCCATAAACCTGTCATTAATGGCGGTCCTGTGGTGAAGATTAACGAAAGTCAACGCTATGCGTCTACGGGCGAAACTGCGGGGATTTTTGTGGATCTGTGTAAACAAGCCGAAGTTCCGTATCAGCATTTTATTACCCGATCCGATATTGTCTGCGGAAGCACAATTGGCCCTATGACTACCGCTAAACTAGGTATTCGAGGGGTAGATGTCGGGAATCCAATGATCTCGATGCACTCGATCCGAGAAATGGCAGGTTCTAAAGATCCGTATTGGATGGAAAAAGTTTTCAACCAATTTTTTCAGGTTCCACAAATTCCGGATCTAAATCGTTAATTATTTGATTGTGAAGGTCATTTTTCCTTCACTCATCAAGTGGCCGTCTTTAAATCCATACAAGAGTAGCCAGTAATTTTTACCCTTTACCAATTCGTTATTATTTAAAATGAGACTTCCTCCTGAAGAAAATTCTGTACTCACTAATTTATATTGATTTGCTTCATTTAGGGAGGTCAGTTCAAAAATTTTTGCCGCAAACAGATCTTCGTGGGCATTTTTCCACTGAAAGGTTATCGGTTTCGTCAGCACTTGCCCTTCGGAGTTAGGGTTTAAAAATTCGAGAGTCGTGACTAAAGGCAGAGTTACTTCTATCGCTTTATTAACAAAAATCCTTTTGAAATAATAATAATCTTTTTGCCAATAAACTAAAGCATAGGCTCCTTGAGCCACAGAAAAAGTCAATATATCTCTAGTTTCATTCCATTTTTTATCTTGATCAGAAGAATACCAACCAAATGATCCGGGGTTCGTTGATGTTAAAAAACTTCCAATCGCTCCAGGAGTGGTCACATGAATGTGAAATCCTTTTTGTTTTGTATCTTCCTCCGAAGAAGATTCTTTACATAAGACCCCACCCCAGAGTACTTTAACTTTTACCTCGCAAATAGATCGAACATCAAATTTAATTTTACTTTTCGGATCAAAAAAGTCTACTGCCTTGTTTACGGCCGCATCATCCTGCCTCCACGCACAGGCCTTACAAGGAAAGCTTCCTGTTTTTTTACATCGAGTACAGTCGACTATTTTGCGAAAACTTCCTCTTTCAATATAGCCTTGCCCTTTACATTCTGAACATTTCACTTGGCGGGATTCATTACAAATTTCGCATTTGTCTCTTAATTTTTGAATAAGAGACAACCAGCGTTCACCCGTTTCTTGCACAAGGATCCGTTCAAGTTCATCTGTAGTTTCAGTATTGAACAGAGGATAGAGTTTAAGAATTCTTAACAGTACTTGATTTGAATCATTGTGATGATGGTAGAGTAAAATCTCATTGAACAATTTATAACGTTCGCTATCTTTAGAAAAAAAATTCTTGACTTCTTTTTCTGAGACAGAAGATTGGGCCTCTACCAAAGAACTTGAATATCCTAAAATAAACCCAGCAAGACTCAAAAGTGATAAAAATTTGGACATAATTCCCCTAATAGTTATTTAAAAAACTAGTTCTAATAACTTAAAAAAGATAAGCCTAGTGTAACTCTTTGTCAAGGCTAAAAGTTGACAAAATGAAGGTGAAGTTCTGAGAAGTATTAAATACCTTGTATAGAAATCTGATTATTCTTGGGATTCAATGGATTTAAGCGTTTCAAGAACACGAGAAAGATTAGGATGAGGATTCGGCGCGTAATGTTGAAACAATTTCAAGAGTGCTTTGGATTCTGGATATTGTGCTTGTTGATAAGCGAGAATCCCCTTGCGAAACAAAATATCTAATAAAAGCGTGCGAAGTTGTTCTTCTTGTTGTAGTTGAAGTCCTTGTTGTAAAGTATTAATGGCGAGATCGTCTTTGCCCCATTTTTCATAGACGAGCGCTTTTTGGTAATACGAAGAAAAAAAATAAGGATTTAATTCGAGTGCTTGATCATAATCGTGAATTGCTCCGGCCCAATTTCCTTGGCTTTGTTTTTCATTTCCTTGCGAGAGATAGTCTTGAGATTGCTTAATTAGTTGTCGAATTTTTTTTCCGAGATCAGGAAATAGTTGCATCATTTTTCCAAGGGACTTTTGGATATTGGGGTCTTTCTGATTTGCCATGAGTCCGATCACGATTTGAATATCGGTTTCGGCTTTTTCTTGTTGGCCAGAACTGACCTCTGCTAACGCTCGGTTAAAATAAGCTTCTATTTGTTGCGAATCGAGTTGAATGGCGCGGGTATAATCCTCAATTGCTTTTTGATATTGTTTTTGATTAAAGTAAACACTTCCACGATTTGTATAGGAGGGGATGGATTTTGGGTCAAAACGGATCGCCTCTGAAAAATCGGCTAATGCGCCCGAATCGTCTTTCAACATCAACTTCGCTAAGCCTCTAATTTGATAAGCGTCTGCGAGAGAAGGTTCAAGTCGAATGCCTTCGGTATAATCCTGAATCGCGCCATTCAGATCGCCCTTGGTGGCCTTTGTTATTCCTCGGTTGAGGTACGCTTTTGCAGAGGAAGGATTTAATTGAATGGCGAGGGTTTGGTCCTCTAAAGCGCCATTCAAATCTCCTAAAGCTTTTTTAATGATTCCGCGATGAAAATAACCTTCCCCAAATTTGGGATCCAAATCAATCGTTTTCTGAAAGTCTTTTCTGGCGGCCTCTAAATCTCCTTTGCTTTTCCAGGCGACTCCGCGATTTAAATAAGCATTGATATATTGAGGATTCAGGCGAATGGCTTGAGTACAGTCTTCAATGGAGCCATTTAAATCTCCAAGATATCGCCTAGAAACTGCACGGTTACTATACGCAGAAGGAAGGTCTGGATCGAGTTTAAGGGCAACCGTTAAATCATTGACAGAATCTTTATAGCGTTGCAAATCATAATAAGTCACCCCGCGATTGCAATAAAAATCAGCCTGAGGGGCAATTCGGATGGCCTCGGTAAAATCAGCGATAGCTCCAGAGAAATCACCCCGGGAGCTTTTAACTAAGGCACGTCCGTTGTAGGCTCCAGAAGCGGATGCTGGAGTCATTTGTATCACTTCTGTATAATCTTCTAATGCTCCTTTCCAATCCCCCTGATCGTGTCTTGCGCGTGCGCGGTGAAACAGCGAATCGGTATCGGAAATTTTCTCTAGCGCCAATCTGTCCAGACGGCTGAGTTTTCGATAAGCAAGATTTGTTCTTAGCCAAAACAAGCTAGTTTGGCCCATTTGGAAACGAATTTCTTCGAGTTTTCGGGCATATCCTGAAGCATTAGAATAACTTAATGCTTGTGCGAGAGCAATCATATACTCAATATCCGAAGAAGCGGTTTCCGCCTGAAGATTTTCAGAAACTTTCGCAAAAAGACGCTCTAGCGTAGAAAAGAGAACTGGAGCCACTTGAGGATTTCCTTGTCGGCCCCAAGCCAAAGTGAGCGTTTCATAATATTTTTCTAGAATCCTTGAATGCGGGTGTTGTTGTAAAAAATAGGCAGCGCCTTCTTGGATCTTTTTTTGGAGTCCCTCAAATATTTCAGGTTCCGTCATTTTGGCGATATCAAATAACGCTTTTTCGCGCTCCCGAAGTTCCACCTCTTTGGATTTGAGACGCTCGAACCAATAGGTAAGCGTTTGTTGATGTTGCGTTAAAACACGAGTTTTAGACTCTTTTACAAAGGATTCTAATTCTTGATATTCACGAAGGCTTGTGGCGGGGTGGGTCGAAATTTCTCGAAGATCTCTTAACAAATACTGAGCCATTTCATATTCTCGATAATCACAAGCTAACCGAACCAAATCCTTGACAATTATTTTCTTTTCTTGATCAATTCGGGAATCTTTCGGAGAGATCGCCAGCGCCAAATTTAAGAGATTGAGTGCACGAAGAAGGGCCTGAAACATCTTTTCGGTTTCGCCTGTATTCAACAAGTGTTGCGCTTGTTTTTTTTCCTGTTGCATTTGGGAAACAAGAGTTTTAACTTGAGTGTCGATGTCTTGGTGTTGCTTCCGCAAGAAATAGATCCAAGTGCTAAAACACAGGAAAAATAAGACACACGCGACAAGAACAATTTGAGGATTACGACGACCCCATTTGAGCAGACGTTCCACTCTGGAAATAGGACGCGCTAGAACAGGAAGTCCTTTCAAATAATGCTCCAGATCTCGGGCAAAGGTGCGTGCGGACGAGTATCGTTTCTCCTGATTTTTCTCTAAGGCTTTTAATAAAATGGCGTCCAGATCGCGGGAAATTTTCGGTTTCCAGTGAGAGGGCGGAAGAACATCTTCGGTGATAATTTGATAAAAGAGGCGCTTCAAAGATTCATTTTCAAAGGGGCAGTGCCCTGTCAAGAATTGAAAGAGACAAACTCCGACAGAATACAAATCCGACTGCAGGGTCGCTTGACCGACAATTTGTTCTGGAGCCATATAAATTGGGGTTCCCAGAATTTCGCCCTCGATACTTAAAGGAGAAGCCAGTTTTGAATCCTGAATGGTTTTAGAGATGCCAAAATCGCCAATTTTAGGGAACCCTTCTGCCGTAATAAAAATATTGCTCGGTTTGATATCTCGATGAATAATACCTTGATGATGAGCGTAATCTAGGGCATCTAGGATTTTAATAAATAATTCTAATCCTTTTCGTAGCGAGGCAGAAGAGCCCTTCATCCAGCTTTCTAGGGTTTCTCCTTCGACAAACTCCATGCAAAAATAGTGTCTTTTTCCAATTTTTCCAGAATCAATAATTTGAACGATCCCGGGATGTTTCAATCGGGCGATAATCTGAGCTTCCTGAATAAAACGAGAAACCGTTCCTTCAGACGATTCTCCCCCCGCTAAAAGAACCTTTAATGCATAAATCTGATGAAGTTGTTTATGGCGAACCTTATAAATTTCGCCGACGGCTCCCTGAGCCATTTTTTCTAATACTTCATAAGGCCCAAAAAATCGTTTCTGTTGGGCGATTTCGTCCCAAATCGCTTGAACAGTTTGTACGGAAAGAATGTTCTTGGAGAGCAACCATTCATCAATAGACTTGTCCCCCTTATAATGTAAATGCTGTTTGAGTTGCGAGGACGAAAGCCAGCCGTGTTCAAGGATCAGTTTACAAAATTTTTTTTCATTATTTTTTTTCACGGGCTCTTTTCTTTCTGGATGCAGTACCAAACCCAGATGATAAAAATAAGTTGAAACGGGAGCCTGAGCCATAATAAAACAGGAGAAAAAGAAAATCCGGGGGGTGAAATCTGATTCATTGTCATATAAATATTCGCGGGAAAAACAGCAAGTAATAAAAGAATAAGTCCGATTCCGGCCCAATATCGGGTATACGGGACGAGGACTCCTAATCCGCCTAAAATCTCGAAAACGCCACTGAGGTAAACGATCTCTTTGTGATAGGGCAGGTATGGAGGCATAATCTCGAGATAGAAATCCGTTTTAAGGAAATGCATGGCTCCGGCCAAAATAAAGAAGATTCCCAAAAGAAAACGCAACCCTATACGAAGTGAAGGAATTTTTAATTTTTGAGCCATAAGTCCCATAATATCTCGAATTCTAAAAAAACGCTGAACAGCAAAATAGTTATTAAAATCGGTTTCTCCCGGCATAGGATAATAGGAAGTAGGTTCTCTTTCAATTCCTGGCAACGGGTGAGGTTTTTCTTGGCAAGCCAATTTTTTGAGAAGACGATGAAGTAATCGAGTCCCTAGAATCGCCGTGAACGTAAGCACTTTCTGTTGAGTCCATCCTTTTTTCAAACGGAACTCTCTTCGAGCAAGGATAGGGCCGGTATCTACGCCTTCGTCAATCCAATGAATACTCACGCCTGCACGCTCTTCGCCATTTTTAAGAACCCAGAAATAACACATTGCCCCACGATAGGCTGGGAGCCAACCAGGGTGGATATTAAGAATACCAAGACTAGGAATTTGAATCACTTCTTTTTTCAAAATTTGATTGAAGTAAGCGGAAATCAGCAAATCCGGTTTTTGAGCGCGAATAAACTGACAACTTGCTTCAGCGTTTACGTTCCCGCAATAAAAGAGAGGAATCTGATGTCGCTTCGCTAGCCACCATCCAGGAGTCACAGTTTTACCGCCAAATGGCCAAAAATAGGCAAATAAAAAACCTAAGGATTGGACAATTCTCTGCCAAAACAAGAGAAAACCAAAGCGCCATCCCACTTTTTTCAGATGTTTTTTGAGTTTTTTAACACCCTCACGTGTAAAGGGAATCGCTTGGGCTTTCACTATTCCAACAATTTCAATCTCCGGATATTCCACAAGTCGATTTAGCACCAAAGCACTGCCTAAATGACCTGCGGAATAAAGAACTACAGCACGAAGTTTTTTCATCATAAGAAATCTATTTTTGAAACTCAATTCGCGGCAAGGTTAGCCTATGTGATAGAATACAGTAGTCTTCAATGGATAAACAATGGAGCTTTATGGAAGAAGCATCAACTTCCGGATTATAATATTTTGGAAGAAACCCAAAAAATGCTCAAAGCAGCGAATTTTTCAATTCCGCAATTAAAGACTCTTTTTCAGTTATTAGAAATTGGTTTGCCTCCCTCTAAAACTAAAAAAGGGCTCGAAACTGCTCTTATTCAACAAATTCAAACACGCGCGACTTCTAAATATATCTGAAATTTGTTTTCAATTCTATTCCTTATGTTGACCAAATTTACAGTTTATCCAAAAGGCGAGTAAGTTCTAGAATATGCTTTGAAGTTCCAATGACAAATAACAAATCATTACCCAGAAGAGGCATTTCGCCATTAGGGTTCAAGAGAATCGCGTTACTTCGCTGAATTGCAAGAACATTTACTTCATACTTTTTACGCATTTCAATCTCCATCAAAGTTTTTCCGGCAATGGTCGATTGCGGATCGACTTTTAAGGAAGAGATTTCAATATGAGGAAGATGAATTTTTAAGTCTTTGATCGAAGTTTCGGGTTGATTCAGGGTTCGGAACATTTCATATTGATCGGAGCGTAATTCTGTGATAAATTTTTCGATTTCTGCCCGTGGAACCAAGTATTTTAGCAGAACACGAGTGAATATTTCGATAGAGGTTTCAAATTCTTCGGGAATGACTTCGCTTGCACCTAGCGCGAGAAGCGGTTTCATTTCTTGAATATAGCGGGTTCTGACGATAATGGACATCGCCGAATTCATTTTACGCGCGCAATCCGTGACACGTCTAGAGGCGACTGGATCCGAAATCGCGATGACGATGATTCTGGCCTGATAAATTCCGATATGCTCCAAAACGACTTGATTGGTGGCGTCTCCGTAATAAATTAATTCACCGGCAAGACGTTCTTTTTTGACCACTTCTGGATTCATTTCGAGAATGACATACTGAATACCCGAAACTTTAGCCGCTTTCGCAAGATTTCTTCCGTTGAGTCCGTAGCCCACAATAATAAGATGATCGTGAAGCGGATTGGATTGATTTTCTTGTATTGTCTTCGATCCTCGTTTTAAGCTGACCGGAAACGGAATTTTCAAAAACAGATCCGCCAAAAAATTTCGATAGACAAGAATAAAGGGAGTCCCGATCATCGTGAGCAAGGAAATAGACAAAAAAAGTTGATAGTCTTCTTGAGGAATTAATCCTGCGGCTAAACCTTGTTTAGCCAAAATAAACGAGAATTCTCCAATTTGGCACAAAAGCAGTCCTACCAAAATAGCGCTTCTCATTGGATATCCCAAAATAATAACCGCAAGGATCGCGACAAACGCTTTTAGCAGAAGAACACCAAAAACTCCGAGAGAAACAAGGAGAAGATGATCCATTAAAAAACGAACATCCAAGAGCATTCCAATAGAAACAAAAAAGAGACTGGAGAATACCGTTTTAAAGGGTAAAATGTTAGATAAGGCTTCATGTGCGTATTCCGATTCGGAAATAATTAGACCGGCCAGAAATGCGCCTAGTGCCAAAGAAAGCCCTAAACTTGCGCTAAGCCAAACAATTCCCAAACAGATCGTTAGAATACAAAGTAGAAATAGTTCGACACTTCGTGTTTTTAGCACCTGAAATAAAAGCGTGGGGACGAGCCATCGAGAACTTAAGATCACAAACAAAATAATTCCGCTACCCTTCATTAATAATAAAAAAAGGGAGTTAGATAAATTCTCGGTTTTTCCTGTTAATAAGGGAATAAATAACATCATTGGAACGACAATAATGTCTTGAAAAATCAATATAGCGAGAGAAATTCGCCCATGCGGGCTATCGATTTCTGCAACTTCTTGCAAAATTTTTAAAATGATGGCCGTACTACTGGAAGCAATCAAAAATCCGGCAAAAATAGATTCTCCGAACGATTGGCCCGCTTGTCTAAAACCAAGAAAAACAATAAGGATCGTACAGAAGACCTGGAACATTCCTCCAAAAAAAATGATTCGTTTAATTTGAAGCAAACTTTCTAGAGAGAATTCCATTCCAATCGTAAACAACAATAAAATAACGCCGATCTCTGCGAGAATTTCGACTTCATGAACAGCATGAATCAGTTTGAATCCATAGGGACCGGCTAGAATACCGGTCAGTAGAAATCCAACCAAAATAGGGATACGAATACGAAGACTAAGTATTGTTACTAAAATCGAGAGTGCAAAAATAAAAAAAATATCCACTAATAGCGGAATTCCCATAAAGCGTTACTCAATTATCGAGCCCCCGTGATGATTTTTCCATCCACGAGATTGTAAGTTTTCCAAGGGATCGGATGTACAAAAGATTGGTTGATTTTTTCTCGAAATAGTTCTGGCGTAGGATCTGTTTTGTTTTGTAATTGATATTCTTCTAACCAAGATTGAATTGATTGAGTTTGTATAATGATGGATGGAGTGAGTAATCGTTCACTTTTCACCAAACCGGTTTCAGAATCAATAAAATAAATATCTTCTATTTCGATATTAAATGTTCTTTTTTGCCCAGGAATGATATCACTGTAACGAAATTCATAATATTCCCACTCCTTATATTTCTTCGTTTTAATCTTTTTCCAATCAAAGTCTTTGGGTAAAAGAGTTCTAAGATTTTCTAATGTTTTCGGATTGGTTTTATAGGCTTTTTTATACGCTTTACAAGCGTTTATTACTTTTCGGAGTTCTTTGAGATGGATCATTTCTAAAAATTTTTCTTGATAATAATGGAGCACTTCCTTTTGATCGAATTGCGCGGATTCTTCAAGTTTAAAAATCCAGTGTTGCATCATATCTTCGAGAACATCACCTTCATTCGTCAAGAAACTCACAATCGAATAGCGAAGCACTTCTGGAATTTCTTCATATTGGATAGCAATTTTGAACCATTTAATTCCTTCCTGAGCCACGCGTACTATTTCTTGATCCCATGCAATAGTACGTCGGGGGTCTTTCGCTGGAAAAAGTTCAGATTGTTTCAGTTCTTGATATTTCTGAAACACAGGCTTTAGCTCTAATAAATAAGAGACGCCTAAATCATAAGAATAGCGCCAATCGTGTTTATTATACTCATACCCTTTTTTCAAGAGTTTCATACTCGCTTCATCATCGCCCTTGAGCGCTAATAGGAGCGATTTTCCAATATCATAAACATCCCGATAATACGGATCGAGATCGGTGATTGTTTCGAAACACTGAACAATTTTTTTGTAGTATAACTCCCGTTCTTCCGGTTTTAAGGGACGACTAGGATCAAACATTTTTTCAGAATAAAATTGAGTCACTCGAATCCAGAGAATGTCTGCATATAACTCATAAAAGCCAAGACTAATGACTTTACAAGCATTAGAAGAAGGAAGATAAAAAACTTTTCGTTTTTCAATTTCAAAGTTAATAGGTGAAATTTTTTCTTGGAGAAAGTAAATGGAACCCATTCCTCCCAAGAGAAATAAATAGCCTAGAATACGCAGGATCACAATCCTTCTCCTTTAGAAATTTTTCTTCTCAAATACCAAGCAAGAAGCCAGTAAAAAAATCGAAGTATACACTAAAGCATAGCTAGAGGTCCAAAAAATATGTTTAGAAATCTCCGAAGAAGAAAGTCCTGCCTGAAATAGCTGGTTATAATCAAAATTTCTTAAATTTGGAATCAATTTATACATAAACTGGATAAACTCCCGTCCCTCATGAATGGTTTCTTTAACGTAGGGTTGCATTAATTCAGAGGCGTGACCACAAACATAAAAAACAAAAGTGATGATCGCGGCCATAATAGGACTCGTTAGGACCAACGCAAAAAATATCGCAATCGCGTTGAGAAGTAACAATTCAAAAAAGATTCCCATAAAAATAATTGGAATATCTAGCCCAACCGTCCCGCCCCAAAGCACATAAAGAATAGTAAATAAAATTCCCATTCCTAGGACACAAATCACATAAGTGGTAATCAGCCCTAAAAATTTTCCCAGCAAAAAAGCAGTTCGCGTACAATCTTTGGACAAAATGGTATAAATCGTCCGTTTTTCTATTTCTTTACTGATCATATTTGTCCCTAAAAAGATGGTGATCAGCATACAAAGAAGCGAAATCGCCGAAATCGAAATATCACGAATGATTTTTAAAGGAGAGCCGATCGAAAGCTCCGCAAGCGCTAGAGAGGATAACAGCAAGATAATCGTAAAAAT
The DNA here is from genome assembly GCA_964530615.1 of uncultured Planctomycetota bacterium. GTDB lineage: Bacteria > Planctomycetota > JBBTDB01 > JBBTDB01 > JBBTDB01 > JBBTDB01. The sequence continues at coordinate 21,572 of CAZHAR010000047.1, forward strand.
AATGAGAATCCCTAAAACTTTATCCCGCCGAGCCTCTGTAAAAGTGTTCCAAGCAATAATCCACAGGGTTGATACCATATTACAAACCTCATTAGAGTCAAAAAAAATAATATCCTGCTTATTCAATCTCTTTTATCGCTGGCGAATCATACTCGGAAGAAATCCGAACAAAGTATTCTTCAAGCGTTTCTTTTTCTGGAATGAGTGCCTGTATTTTTGCTCCCATTTCTTGAAGTTGTTTCAAAAGCAAATCGATATCGGATTTAGGAGGAAGAACGCATCGAATTTGTTTTTCTCCAAAGAATCGAATATTAGACGTTAAAGACTGAATAAATTGATGGACTGCGTCGCTTGCATTCAATAACTGTAACTCAAACCCAGAGTAGGCAGAACTGACGAGTTCGTGAACTAATCCCGATTTTTTTAATTGACCCTTTACCAAGATAGCGACGCTATCACAGAGTTCTTCCACATCGGAAAGAATATGTGAAGAAAAGAACACCGAGATTCCTTTTCGTTTTTGTTCTAAAATGAGATCTTTAAAAAGCTTTCGTCCCATGGGATCTAAGCCACTAATAGGTTCATCTAAAATGAGTAATTTAGGTTCGTTAATCAAGGCTTGACAAAACCCAAACCGTTGACGCATTCCCTTGGAAAATCCGATCAGATGTTGATCTTTCGCTTGTTGAAGACCCATCATTTCTAAGAGTTTTTCCGAACGCGTCCGAATTTCCTGAGGGGGTACGTGTTGAAGTCGTCCATAAAATTGGAGCGATTCTACTGGAGTCAGATATTCGTAAAAATAGGGATTTTCTGGTAAAAAACCGACTTCAATACGACTTTTAGCGTTTCGAATGTCTTTTCCTAAAATTTTTGCGCTTCCAGAGATCGGATGAAGCAGACTCATTAGAATTTTAATGGTCGTCGTTTTTCCAGATCCATTCGCGCCTAAATATCCATAAATTTGGCCCTCTTCGATAGTAAGATTTAACCGATCTAACGCGAGTTTTTTCTTGAATGTCCAGTGAGAACGATACTCCATCGAAAGGTTTTCAATTTCAATGACTTTCAAAGAATACTCCTGTCTAATTTAAGCTTGAAGATCTTGAATTTCCGTAAAAATTCCATAGGTATAAATGCTTCCCAAAAGAAGGAGAAGTAGGAAAAAAGAGGTGCCGTACCAAGTATTCGGAAGACCGCCCCATAAAAGAGTAATCCAAATAATATCGAATCCAACGAAAATTCCTAGTCCCAAAAATGTAATTCCATTGTGTTTTTGTCTCAAGAGAAAAGTAATCAATGGAAATCCAAGGATCGGAAGGATTCCAATACCCATAAGAAAAAGGAAGCTTTTTGCGCCAAAGGAAAACGAACTAAAATAGAGTTTAAGATACTGCCAGGAGAAGAAATTTTGATCCAGAGTTCCAACGGCCTTAAACTCCAAAGCATTCGTCGCTTGTATTAAAGAAGAAGTCATTTCAATTTGGGTCTGTAGGGGGGTTCGAAGAAACCGACGTACTTCGCCGATAAAAATGCCATCGAGATGAAACCGCTCCAGAAGAATCTTGGCATCTTGAGAATTAGCAAAAAGTTGAGGATTGATCTGATTTTTTTTAAACAGAGCGTCCATCTCTTTTGACGGTAAAACCTTTACTTTTCCGGATCGGTCCAGTTCCTCACTAATATAGCGCGCCATTCGTAGCGATTCGTCTCCTCGCAGAGGAAGTACCCAAACGAGTTTTCCCTCTGAAAACGAAGGTACTTGAAAAAGGATCTGTTGAATTGCTTCTTGAATAACGTATTCTTCTAAAGGAGAATAGGGATTCACGGGAAAAGTAAAATAACCGATGCCTCCCACTAAAAGAAGAACTATCAACGCGGTCAAAGAATATTTTTTCATAAAGCCATTTATATGAAACCGATGAATTGTTTGATTTGTGGACAACCCACTGTAACGCAGAACGACTATTTCGTCCAGAAAACCGAAAAAAGAATTTCTTCTTGCCGTCCTTGTTTCACCAAAGAAATTTTTAATACCCTAGAACGTCTCGATTCTCCCTATCTGGTTTTTCAACCCGCTGGAACCTATTACCACATTCAAATTTCTTCGTTTGGAGACGACATCCCTCAAAAATTGGATTCTGTTTTTGAACAATTAACAGGGGCATGCTCGTTTTGTACCCAAGAAGCCAGCAAAACGCTTTGGTATACTTGTAATCGAAGCCAGCTTCAGAACCAAACAGGAGAGCGGTTGGGGAAACGCTGTATTTATGCGAATCTCTCGGAACTCTTCAAAAAAAGTTCGGGAATGTTTATTGCCCCAGAAACTGTGGCAGAAAAAAATCAAAAAAAAATCAAAAAAAAATGGGTTGAATTTCTTCCTTTATCAGAGGCTTCTTTTAAATTTCTTTAAAAAACTCTCGAAAAACATAAAAATCATTATAAGATAGAGCGATAGACTTATTCAAGCATAAGAAATTGATCCCAACTGTAATCATCCATCCCCTTTTGTCTTTAAGTTTGTGGAATAATATCTGTGTTTAATCCAAAACAAGAAAAAATAATTAAAAAGAGAATCCAAACAGAATTCGAAGGCCCCAGCAAATTCTGGAAACAACAAGTCCTTGGAAAATTTGCGCTTTGCCCCTATTGTGGGGAAATTGGAGCGTCCATTGGCGAAATGGACGATATGGTGGAAGAGCAATATCACCATTTTGTCAGCAAATGCTCAAGCTGGGGAAATTGGCAAGGGGAACTCATTGCCCTGAATCGCTTACAAAATGTAGCGCGTGAAATCGAAATCAAACATATGCTAGTGAATGATTCCCTCTGGCACTATTTTGATCAAAGCGGAAATTGGTATTGTCCTTCCTGCGCCCAGCCTGTTCCTTCTCGCTATAACAAATTTAAAAAGCTGGATCTGAAATCGATTAAAGCCATTCAAGAACATTGTATGCTTACCTGCCAAAATTCAAAAAAAGGACGCCTTCAAAAATATCTTGGAGCGGAATTTTTAAAACGAACGGTGGCAATTGCGAATGCGGCTATTAAGCTGGTTCCAGAAATTCAACAACTCATGCGGGCCGAAGCAGAATGGATCAAAAAATCACCGGATGGTGCGTGGAGTTGTCCGTTTTGTTTTGAAGTGCTCGAAAAAATCGATATTTCTACGAAATTTAATATGTTGGAAAAGGCACCAGAAATTGCGATTCATCTCGTCACACGCTGTGTCAAATTCCAGGCTCATTATAAAAAATACAAAAAATGTAAGATTGACTATACGCTGGATTCTGGATTTCTCCAACTCCCGGCCGGTGGTTTTCTTGGGGGAATCATTGTCGAAAAAGACGAACTTGCTTCGAGTCCAAGTATTAGTATCTCTCATGATGACCTACCCGACTTTCTAAAACCCACGCCTAAAGATTCAGCCACAAAGGAAACAAACTCAACCGTCACCGCTTCACAAATTGCGGCTCAACGTGGAAAATTGAAACAAATTCAAACCGATCCTTCCGCAGAAAAACTTTATGCGCCAAAAGAAACATTAAAAGAGACGGTTTCTACAAAAGAGACGGCCCCTGCAAAAGAGATTCTTCCGACTCACGCACGCGCGAATCAACCTCCAGTCGCGGGAAATGTTTCTCAACCTCCTGCTTTTGCTGGAACTCAATCTACCGCAACGGTTTCCTCAAAAAATACTCCAGTCACTCCACTTGGAAAACAAACCCCTCCTCCGTTAACTCCTTCTAAGGCCCCCCAACAATATAACAATTCCGATCAATCCTTCTTTGATGCGACAAACCATATTCAGGATGGAATTATGGAAGTGTATGCCATTCCTGCAGAAGAAGAAAAAGCAAATGAAGAGGCTTGGGCAAATGCGTCTAACCCAGAAAATCCGATGAATCAATCCAACGGATTTTATTCGGAAGACGCCTTTGCGGCTGGAGGAGAAGAAGAATATGAAACCTCAGGTTCGTTTAGTAATCTTCCTTTATTTAATATTCAACCCGGAACACAAACGATTGAAGATTATCTCCCGGATTGGATGACGGATGACTCCGAAAATCAAGCGAAAAAACCAGTTCATTCTCAATTTAGCTCGGATCTTCATAAACCCTTTGTGGATGATAAAAACAGCAAGGTTTCCATGCCTCTTAACAAACAAGAGGAAGAAGATATTATTCGAATTCTCGATAACGAACTTTTTCTAGAATCTACTTTTAAAATAAAACCTTTTAAAGCGAAAATTCCGATAGATCTGGCCTCTTCAGAAACGACGACATCTACGGTAACGAGTTCCAGTGACTCTGGATCCGAAGCCAAGAAGCCCGGAGGTGGAACTTCACGAAAAATTGTTCGCCGAGTAAAACGCGTTTTGAAAGCCGATCCCGCGTTATTGGCCAATTTAAATCGATCCATTCCCCCCATTCCTTCGGATCTTCCTTTTGAGATCAAAGTATTATTCAACCCTTCGGCTCGAATTGGTGGAGATTTTTATAATGTGTATCAGCTAGATGATACTCAATTTGTCTTTCACCTCTCCTCTACTTCGCTCAAGGGACAGGCGGCAATTGATTTTAACGTTAAGTTTTGTCAACTTCTCAAAGAAAATGTTTCTGAAAAAAGTCTTGTGACTTCTTTCTGTAGAATCAATGAATTAGTCTACCCTCTCTTGGGAAACTCCCATTACGCCTCTGTTCTCCTTGGAATTCTGGATATGTCCTCTTGGAGAATCCGTTTTTCCAATGCCGGGCATTCTTCGCTTCTTATTTATAATTTACGCAACAAAGATACTCGAACCGTTTCGACCCACGGAATTGTTATGGGGGCAAACCAAGGCTCTTTTTTTAGAACCGTTTTGACCGAAGAAGAAGTTCAACTAACGCCAGATACTATTTTGATTCAATATAGTAATGGAACTATTGAACAAATTAATGAAGCTAGGCAACCTTGGGGTTTTCAGCCCTTTTATAATGTTCTCGTCCAAAATGCGGCCCGTGGCGTAGATGGAATGTTAGCCGCCGTCGATGCAGAACTGAAAGTATATATTCAGGGCCAACCTCAAAAGGATGACTTTATTGTCTCAGCTATTCGCCTCTAGGCTTAGGCTTAGGCTTAGGCTCAAAAAATTCAAAGCCTCAGAGGCCCCTATTTTTTTCTCGCTTCAGAATAAGAACCTTTGATGAAAACAACTCCACTCCCACTTGCGACCACAACCAATCAATTCGAACGATTACAACTTCTTGAAACCCGCTTTTTGAAATTTTTAGAAAATTTTGTTTTAACCTCAAATCCTCAAACACTCCAAAAACCCTTCCTTCAGGCGAGTCAAGCGATTGAATTGTTTTATTCTCAATGTGTGAGTCGTTTACTCGATATAGAAGCGCGTATCCTTAAAGAACAAGGAGATGGTTTTTATACGATTGGAAGTAGCGGACATGAAGGAAACGTGGTTATTGGCGATCTGTTGCGTCTTTCTGATTTTTGTTTACTTCATTATCGTAGTGGCGCACTCTTTGTTCAAAGATCGCGTAAAGCACCCGAAATAGACATTGAAAAGGATCTTTTGCTTTCAATTTTGGCTTCTCACCAGGACCCGATTTCTGCGGGTCGCCATAAAGTGTTTGGAAGTAAACGTCTGAATGTCCTCCCGCAAACATCAACCATTTCCTCGCATATCCCTAAAGCGATGGGAATGGCGTATGGATTAGAAATTAAGAAGCGAAAATGGGAAGTCGACGATCCTCAAGCCATTGTTTGTTGTAGTTTTGGAGATGGCTCTGTGAATCACTCCACTTTGCTCGGAGGCGTGAATGCCGCTCAATGGATTGATTATTTACATCTGCCCATTCCGTTATTGCTTATTTGCGAGGATAACGGAATTAGCATTTCTGTCAAAACTCCCAAAGACTGGATTTTTAATCTTTTCGGACAACGCCCCGGAATTAAGTATTTTCGAGCCAATGGACTCCAGTTGGATGAATCGTACCGAATTTCTCAAGAGGCCATTGAATATTGCCGAAAGCACCGAAGTCCTGTTTTTTTGCATTTACAAACGGTTCGTCTCGGAGGACACGCGGGTTCGGATCCGGAACTCCATTATCGAACCCTCGAAGATGTCGAAGCCACTGAAGCGCTCGATCCTCTCCAGCAAAGTGCTCAATTTCTTCTCGAACAACAGTGGCTTACGTCTGCCGATATTCTAAAGTGGTACCAAACTGCAAAGGCTCGTATTGCAAGCAAAGCGGAGATGGCCTGTAAAACTCCAAAATTAAGTTCGGTTCAAGAGATTATTCAACCCTTACTTTTTCCTAAAAACGATCGCATTCACCAAGAAGTGACTCACTCCAGCGACTCATTGAAATCGGATCGGCGCTCTTTTTACGAAACGCTTCCAGAGGATCGCCCTCCAGAAACCTTATGCCGCCAAATCAATAGTGCGCTATTGGATTGTCTTCTTCAATACCCGCACTCTTTTCTCTTTGGGGAAGATGTTGCGCGTAAGGGCGGTGTCTATACGGTCACCAAAGACCTGATGAAAAAGATGGGAAGTTATCGTGTCTTCAATACCCTCCTCGACGAACAATCGATCCTCGGATTGGCCCAAGGATTTGGAGCGCTTGATTTGCTTCCGATCCCGGAAATTCAATATCTGGCGTATGTTCATAACGCCATCGATCAACTCCGTGGAGAAGCTTGTTCTATCGGCTTTTTCTCGGATAACCAGTTTTTTAATCCGATGGTGCTTCGTATTGCTTCGATGGCCTATCAAAAAGGCTTTGGTGGACATTTCCACAACGATAACAGTATCGCGTCTCTTCGAGATATTCCCGGACTACTGATTGCGATTCCCAGTCGCGGTGAGGATGCCGTAAAAGTCTTCCGAACTCTCACTGCCGCGGCACTTGTAGAAAAACGAGTCTCCTGTTTTCTAGAACCCATCGCGCTTTATTTTACACGCGATTTATACGCCAAAAATGATAAGCTCTGGTTATCCACTTATCCCAAACCCGGAGAATATATTCCGATTGGACAAGGGCGCTGTTACCCGTCCAAAAAAACTCCACAGTTGACCTTTATTACCTATGGAAACGGAACGGTGCTCTCACTTCAAGCCGCTAAAATGTTGGAAGAGTTGAAAGGAATTTCCGCGCAGGTGATCGACTTGATTTGGTTGAATCCCTTAAATGAATCCTGGATTCGAGAAAAAGCCTTAGAAACCGGAAAAGTAGTGGTAGTGGATGAATGTCGTCGGACTGGGGGTATCTCTGAAGCCATTATTACTGCACTTTACGAAACGCACGTTCCACTTCAACGCGTCACCGCGGAAGATACCTATATCCCCCTTGGAGTTGCGGCAAATCTAGTTCTTCCTTCTTCCGACTCTATTTATAATGCCGCTTGTCGTTTATTCGAATAAAGGATTTTATCCGATGCCCCACCCAAAAATTCTCATTATTGGCGGAGGATTTGCCGGTTTAAACACTGCAAAATCCTTAAAAGGAGCCTCCGCTGAAATCCTTCTCTTAGATCGTACCAATCATCACCTTTTTCAACCCCTCCTCTATCAAGTTGCGACTGCAGGCCTATCTCCGGGCAACATTGCCGCCCCGCTGAGGTGGATTTTGAAAAAACAAAAAAATCTGAAAGTTATTTTAGACGAGGTTCTCTCTATCGATAAAGTGCAACAGTCTGTTGCGTTAAAATCGGGTAAAACTCTTTCTTTTGATTATTTAGTGTTGGCTCCGGGTGCCCGCCATTCCTATTTTGGAAACGACCTCTGGGAACAATTCGCGCCGGGATTAAAAACGATTCAAGACGCACTCACGATTCGTGAGAAAATGTTAATGTCTTTCGAAAGAGCAGAAATGTCTACGGATCCAGCCGAACAAAAAAAACAATTGACGTTTGTCATCGTCGGCGCGGGACCCACCGGAGTCGAGATGGCCGGAGCGATTGCCGAAATCGCAAAGAAAACGTTAAAAGAAGAGTTTCGTTGCATTAATTTGGACGAAACCAAAGTGTTGCTTTTAGATGTTGCGGATCGCGTTCTTCCCGTCTATTCCCCCCGACTCTCTGAAAAAGCTTTATTAAGCTTGCAAGGTTTAGGAGTGGACGTTCGATTAAAAACACGTGTGACGAATATTACCAACGACGGAATCCAAGCCGGAGACGAATGGATCCCGACCGCTAATATCGTTTGGGCCGCAGGGAACGTCGCCTCGCCTCTTCTGAAAACGCTGAACGTGGAATGTGATCGCGCCGGACGTGTCCTTGTTCAGCCGGATTTGAGTCTGCCTCAATTTCCGAATATTTTTGTTTTGGGAGATGCCGCTCATTGTAAAAATGCCAAAGGGGAGATTCTTCCGGGGATCGCTCCAGTCGCAATGCAACAAGGAAAATATCTGGGACAATTGATCCAAAGGCTATTAAAAAATCCAAATTACGTCAGAGTTCCTTTTTACTATAAAGACCGCGGAACGATGGCTACGATTGGACGAGCGAGCGCAGTGGCTCAAATTTATGCGTTTCGTTTTTCAGGCGGACTTGCATGGCTACTCTGGTCTCTCATTCATATCTTTTTTTTAATTGACTTCCGAAACCGTCTTTCAGTGATGATAGAATGGTTTTGGTATTATATCACCTATCATCGCACTGCAAGGCTGATCACCCACATTGATCCTTCCGAAAAACCTCCAGAATCGAAAAATTGAGGACTTCAATGCTGTCGATCCCTCCTTTGGAAAGAGCTATTCTGGGTTGTTTGTTGGGGACTGCGGTCGGTGATTCGACAGGGTTAATTTATGAAGGACTCACGCCTCAACGTCAACGCAGACTCTATCCTCAAATTGAAGGTCCACGATTTTTATTTCGTTGTGGGATGGGGTCTGACGATACGGAACATACCTGCATGGTCGCTCAGGCACTGATTCGTTCCGGTGGCGATGTTGCGTTATTTAAAAAAGATTTTTCTAAACGCCTTCGTTACTGGTTACTCCGATTACCCGCAGGGATTGGCTGGGGAACGTTACGAGCTATTCTAAAACTCTGGTTTGGATTTTCTCGTGGTGTTTTCTCCGCTGGAAATGGCCCTGCTATGCGAAGCGCTATTTTAGGAGTTTGCTACGGGAATGATATTCCACGTTTGAAACAATTCGTTAAAGCTTCAACCGAATTGACTCATACCGATCCGAAAGCCTATTGGGGCGCTCTTTCTGTTGCATTAGCTGCATTTTTTGCAAGTCAAGAAAAAATGGGTTCTCCAGAAGAATATCTAGAACATCTTAAAGAGGTTCTTGCAGATGAAAATGCCCAAGACTATATTTTATTAATACAACAGGTCGTACAAAGTATAACGCAACATCAATCGATTGTTGAGTTTGCACAACAACTTGGCCTTGAAAAAGGGGTATCCGGATATATTTTTCATACGGTTCCAATGGTGATTCGGGTTTGGCTCAATTTCCCCGATTCGTATCACGAGGCCCTGATTCATATGATTCGTTTGGGCGGAGATACCGATACGACTGCGGCTATTCTCGGTGCGATTATCGGGGCACGCGTCGGAAAAGAAGGTATTCCAGACCTCTGGCTCAAACAGTTACGAGATTGGCCCTGTAATAAGAAATGGATCGAATCGCTTGGAAATCAGCTAACACAAACAGTCTTCACCGGAGAAGCTCAGATCCCGCAAAGTCTATCCTTTGTAAAATTGATCCTTCGAAACTTCTTTTTTATGGCCATCGTCCTCTTGTATGGTTTCCGAAGACTCTTGCCTCCTTATGCCAGAAAACATTCTATCTCTATTGTCGTTGCGAACGACAGTGAAGCAATCTCTTGAAAGCAGTGTCGTTTCAGAGATTGCTTTTTCGGATTCTGCCTCATCGCAACGACATAAAAATTCCATCAAAAATGCTTTGGAGCGAGCTTGCTCCAGATCTCAAGTTGTTGTTTATAGTGTTGATTAAAAATTTTTAAATTGGGAGCGACTTTTTCTAAAAATTGTTGATACTGGCTCTCGGCTTCAAGCATTTTTCCTGTTTGTAAGGCTTCTTCCCACTGCTTAAAACCAGTATTATAAGAAGATTTTTTGAGATAATACACCAAAGCCCAGACGTTGTGGTACCAAGACGCGTCCACTTCGTTTTGTTCTGGATGTAAAAGAAAGTCTTCCACTTTACGAATTTTGTTTTGACTGAGCCATTTTCGGACAAAATATAAACTATAATTTTCTTCCGGATTTAACTGGCCCATCGACAGCTTTTGTTTTTGCCAAAGATGATGAGCGTAATATTCCGCACTGCCTTCAGAATACCATTTGGGAAGCCAGAAGTAAGTTTTGGAGATAAGCGCGTCATATTGGTGCCTTCCCTCATGAAGCAAAATTTGGCGCGTGCGATACGCATCATGAAAATAAGATAAAATGCACTCTTTTCCGTCAAAATAACCATGCGCCTTTTTTAAATAATCAGGAAAAGTTTCGATATCGTCTTCGACCATTTCCAAAAAAGCAGAGTGATTTTTTAGAATACGCAGATGGAGGGTTTCTGGATCGGGAGTCTCTTCCACCGGAATTGCCTCTTGTCTCCAGATCCGAATCGCTTGTTCGATCAACTTCCCAAGTTCAAGAGTATCTTTGGATTTTAAAGTGCTCCAGAGGCGATAATGTTGCGTTAAAAATTCTCGATGATCCTCAAATTCATGAGCCAATAACGCTTCTCCTTGTTCAAGTTGTTTCATTTCTTCTGGAGTTAGCCAATGTTCGTGCCAGAGTGTCCAGGAGCTTTCTTTTTCTTCTTGTGGAACCCACTCACGAAGTCTACGTATTTTTCCTGTCGCGGTTCTCCAAGCGTCTTCGTTTGAATACCATTGTCCCGATTTAAAAAGATGTCCCAGTTTTTTGTGCGCTTTTTCCTCGTCGGGATAACGCTGAAGAATTGCAGCATAAATTTTTCGTTCTCGTTGTTTAAGTTTTTTTTCTCTGCACCAGGCCGCAAGTTGATAATATCCTGAGAGATCCCCTTCGGTGATTTGGATTCGTTTTTCTTCCAATTCCAGATAGAGTTGCGAAAGGGATGTTTGTGCGTGAACCCAAAAAAAGAGCAAGAAAAATAGGGAGAATGAGACATTTCCTCTTGACATATTATCGGCTTCATTTAAAACTGCCTGAAAACAGAATCGCTTCAGGATAAAAACAAGACAATTAAATACTAATTTTATAATAACAATTTTGAGGTTGATCGCAATGGACCCTTTTTTTAAAAAATTGTTTTGGCCCGAGCGCAGGAGGATTTAATGGCTGACTCTCGATGGATGATTTATGGCGCTTATGGATATACGGGCCGTTTAGTTTGCCAAGAAGCTTTACGTCGCGGACATAAACCGGTCCTTGCGGGACGCTCCGAAGCACCGCTAATCGCTTTGACAAAACATCTTGGACTAGATTATGTGGTGCTTGATTTACAAGACGAATCCAAGTTGGTCCAAACGCTTTCGGATTTTGATTTAGTCTTTCACGCCGCAGGCCCCTTTATTTATACCAGTGCCCCAATGATTCAAGCGTGCCTGAAAGCCAAAACGCATTATATCGATATTACGGGCGAAGTGCCGGTTTTTGAACAAAATTTTCTTTACGATGAAAAAGCACGCGAACAAGGAATCGCTATTTTGTCTGGAGGCGGTTTTGATGTCGTCCCTACCGATTGCGCGGCTCTCAGTGTCGCGGAAAAAATATCCAATCCGAAATTTCTAGAAATTGCGATTGCGAGTACCGGACACGCCAGTTTAGGAACTTCGCGGACGATGTTGGAGCATCTTCCAAAAGGAACTTACATTCGACAAGAAGGGGAATTAATTCGCATCCCAGATGGAAAAGGGAAACGGAAGGTACGCTTTTCGGATCGAGAGCGAACCGTTTTACCCATTTCTTGGGGAGATCTGGCGACTGCGTATCGAACCACTAAAATTCCGAATATTATTACTTATATGGCTTTTCCTGAAACATTCGCCTCGATGATGAAAATCCTTGGCCCGATCAGTCGAGAAGTATTGTCGCTTCCGGCATTCCGTTCAATCGCTCGAAAATGGCTCGACAAAACGGTCCATAATCCTGATGAAAAGACTCGTCAAAAAGCACGTTCTTATATTTGGGCTCAAGCGACAAATGCTTCTGGCCAATCGGCGCAAGTCTGGATCGAGACTGTTGAAGGATATTGGTTCACGGCGATGTCTGGAGTTCGATGTGTAGAAAAACTTTTAACGCAACAATATCAAGGTGTTTTAACTCCAGCACTTGCGTTTGGAAAAGATTTTGTTCTAGAAATAGAAGGCTCTACGCGACAAGACGTTTAAATGCTATTGCACAACGAATTTGGATTCGTTTCAAATCGAAAGGTTAACGTACAAAATAAAGTATAAAATGGATGTTTTATGATGAAAATTCGCTTTGGTAAAAATCGATCCAAGAATTCAGAAAAAGGAGCACTTTCTCTGAACAGTGTCCGGTATGCTTTTAAAAACATTATTTGGCCACGTCGCTATTTACTCTCCTTAGGATTATTTTTCATTTTGTTAAACCGAATTTCCGGACTCGTTCTTCCGGGAATGACGCAAAAATTGATTGATGAAGTGATTACAAAAGGGAATCAAGGTTTGCTTAACACGATTTTGCTTCTGGTAGGAGCCGCCGTTTTAGTCAAATCGATTTCTGCCTTTGTTTTGACCCAATTATTGAGTGTCGAAGCGCAACATTTAATCTCAAAACTTCGGGTCCAAGTTCAAAAACATATTCTGAGGCTTCCGTTGAGTTTTTTTGATAATAGCAAAACGGGAACGCTTGTCTCTCGGATTATGAATGATGTGGAAGGGATCCGAAATTTGGTTGGAACGGGTCTAGTTCATTTATGCGGAGGAATTCTCACGGCATCTGTTGCATTATTTTTACTACTCCGAATTCATGTAAAATTAACGCTCTTGGCCCTTGTTCCTCTGATGCTTTTTAGTCTTCTTTCTCTAAAAGCATTTACCTACCTTCGCCCTATTTTTAAGAAACGCTGGGAACTTTATGGCGAAGTCAATGGCCGATTAACCGAATCATTAAGCGGTATTCGAGTCATTAAAGGATTTAATGCGGAGCTTCGTGAAGAAGAGACCTTTCAAAAGGGAATTGATCGATTGTTTCAAAATATCAAAAAAACATTAACGATGACGAGTCTGGTGACCAGTTTCTCAACCCTGTTGATGGGCTTGGTTAGCTTGGCTATTATGGGTTTCGGAAGCCATTTAATTTTTGAAAAGCAGATCACGATAGGAGATTTTGTTGCGTTTACCCTCTATCTTGGATTTCTGATCGCGCCGATTGTCCAGATGAGCGACATTGGATCTCAATTGACAGAAGCTTTTGCGGGGTTGGATCGAATGGAAGAAATTTTGAAGGTCACAAAAGAAAATGAAGAACGTCCGCGACCCCATATCCTGAAAGAGATTCATGGCGAGATTTGTTTTGAAAATGTTTCGTTTGCCTACGAAGCCGGAAAAGAAGTTTTGTCCCAAATTCATTTTATCGCGCACCCCGGTTCTGTGACGGCATTGGTAGGAAGCTCCGGTTCAGGAAAATCAACACTCGCCTCCTTAGCCGCTTCTTTCCTAATTCCACAACAAGGGAAAGTTTTTATTGATGGAATCGATCTGACAACAATCGATCTGGATAGTTATCGAAGTCGTTTGGGCGTAGTGCTTCAAGATGAATTTCTTTTTGAGGGAACAATCCGAGAAAATATTCTTTTTGCAAAACCAACCGCATCCGATAGCGAATTACAAGCCGCCGTGGCCTCCGCGTATGTCAAAGAATTTGTGGATCGCTTCGAGAAAGGGCTGGATACGGTGATCGGAGAGCGTGGTGTAAAACTTTCTGGCGGACAACGTCAACGTGTGGCCATTGCGAGAGCCATCCTCTCGAATCCAAAAATTTTAATCCTCGATGAAGCTACTTCTAGTCTCGATAGTGAAAGCGAACTCTATATCCAAAAAAGTCTATCCGAATTATTCAAGAATCGAACCACCTTTGTCATCGCTCATCGTTTAAGCACGATTCGTCGAGCGGATCAGATTCTGGTCTTGGAACATGGAAAAATCGTAGAGCAAGGGCCACACGAGGAGTTATTAGCCAAAGAAGGTCGCTACTATCAACTCTATACCTATCAAACCCGAATTTAAGGAACCTTTTTTCTGACACTGGATTTTTTTCTTCGTTTCAAGGAAAATAATAGATAAGTTATATTTCGCCCGAATCAAGGAGGGAATTTTAGGATGCGTCATTCTTTTTTTTTAGGACTTGGGGTTATTTTTTTTTGTGCCCTCTCCTTTGCTGATAAAAAAACGAAGTTAGAGAGTCTTCCTGCAGAGGTTCAAGGAAATTCTCAAGCGATTCTTCAAGTGAAGCTATCTGCCAAGGGTTGGATTAAGTGGAAACCTTTTGCGAACCAATCCATCGTTTTTTATCTAGATCAAAAGAAAGTGGGAAAAAGTACCACCGACGAACAAGGAATGGCTCAGTTGGTGCTATCCGATTTAGCGTCCCAAAACTATAATTGGCGCTGTGTTTTTGAAGGTATTTCAGGCTACATCGCTTCTGAAAGCGATGTTCGCTCATTTTCACTCAAATCGCCGGTACTCCAAATTCATCCTCAATTCCCGCCAGAACATACGTTTTATTTTGGAAAACAGCATCTCTTCTATGTCAAATCGGATCAATCGCTCGCCCACCTCCGGTTTGATGGAAATCAATGGACCGAAAGCGACAATGTCCCGGGAGTACAAGCCTCTTCTTCTGTCGCGGTGGTGCCTTTTGATGAACAAATTCTTTTGTTTTACGCCGATTTTAAAAATACCTTAAAAGTCGTTTGCTTTGATGACAAAGATTTTTCTCCCGCTCGCTCGGTTTACTTCCAAAATAAACTGCTTTTGACTCAGCAAACTCCCGGGATCTGCGCGATTAATCAACTTTTGACGCTCTCCTTTATTTCCCCAGAAAACCAATCGCTTCAAATGCTCTATCAGCATGAATGGCAAGAAGACGGGCTTCATTTTCTCTCTAAACAACAAATCGCGGAGCAAGCTTCTCCGCCGATCCAGCAAGCTATCGCTTCTGGCGGTTCAGATTGGGGAATTTTGATTATTGGCGCCAGAGAAAACGATCGTTTCTTTACGGTACAAATCCCTCTTACTGAAGGAGGAGTTTTGGGTGAAACCTCAACTCCTTATTTTCATGAGTTTAATCAGATACTGCCGTATCAACTTTTTTCTGGACTTGATGGCTCTCCTGTCCTCTTATATCAAACGACAGCAAGTGACATCTATCGCTCTTCTTTTAAATTAGGAGAATGGAGCCCGCCTACTCTTTATGAAAAAATAAAAGGGTCCGAACTCCAATTTCCTCCTCGATTAGGCGCTTACTTTCACTTAGAACAAGATACAACGGAACAAAAGAAAAATGCGGTCTATGACCTTTTTATCGGAGCCTCCAAACAATCGGCTTTATTTTCTCAAATGAAAAAAGCGGGAGAGGTTGATTACGAATACATTGGTAAACATCACTTTCCAACGCAACACTTATTAGGCTATATCGAAGGGCCACCCCCAGTTCCAAATGAAAATTTAAGTATTACTCAAAACATTCGTGAAGAAGATACCGCTTTTACGGAATATCAGGAAGAATGGATCAAAGAGCTTGAAAAAGGATTAGAAGTTTCAGCCGGTATTGTCCACGGTGTTGGTTTTGTCGGGACCCATGCTCAAATACAGGCCGGATTAACCTATCAAAAAGATTGGGGGGAGCAAGCTCGTTTAACGCAGACCCTGAGAAACGAATTGATTAATTATAAATTTGAAAATCAGCTAACCGCACGTCCGGTGGGAATGGCTCTATTAATGCGCCTCCAAATGGATACGTATCGATTGACTCTCAAAGATGAGAAGGGAAATCCCTTTAGCAATTACGCAAACCAGTTTTTAATGATTCCTCGAAAAGTGATGGTCGTTGCGAGGCCCTACAGCCTTTCGGCGCGGGGAATTCCCGGAGATCTAAAAAGTTATATTTTATCCCCAGAAATAGAAAAAGAACTTTCTTCCGTGGCAAATTTGAAGCTTCTGAATACCTGGTCCATTGGGGGTGGATTGGTGCAGACGCATGAAAAAACGACTTCTAAACAACATGAAATGGATGGTTATTTTTCCTTTGAACTCGGTGTTCATACTGGAATTCCGTTTATTACCGGCACCAAAAGTCAAATTCAAGGAAAAATCTCCTTTCGGTATCAAACCCGTACCCAGTTTATACGTAAAATTACCACCACCATCAATCTCCGAGGAGATGGCTTAACTCTGGGAACCTATAAATCTTATGATTTTTATACCTATCTTCTTGAAAAAGAGGTTCAAAGAACCCAAGAATTTATCAAAAAATTAAGTGAAGAAGACCAGAAAAACCCGGAATTCCAAAATATTTCTCCGTATTCTCGTCCGTGGGTGATTCGATATTCGGTTACAAACCTTGTGCAGATCCCGTTTAAAGAAATAACCGCACCCTTGCCTTCAATCGAACGGAATCCAACTCCATTATTTACTCAAGAAATTTCTCCGAAGGCAATTGAAGAATCGAAAGAATCGCTCCATTTAGCAGAATATTATTTGCAACTAAAGAAGTTTCAGGATTCTCGTCCCTTGTTGAAAAAAGCGATCACTTTAAATCCGTATCTCGAATCCGCTTTTATTGAAAACGCCCAAATCGCCTTCCAAAAGGGCTATTATCAAGTCACACTCGAATATTGTAACATTTTATTAACGTGTGGAATTAAGACGGATATCGTACAACCTCTGCGAGAGCAATCTTTATTTCAACTACGAAGGCTACAAGCTCAAGAACTATTGCAGGTTGCGAAAAAAGCATTTGACGCTTTAGATATAGATAAAGGGCGACAAACCATTGAAGCGGCGCTTGCCTTCGATCCCGGACTGGAAGAAGAAATTCTACAATTTGCGCATCACTATTATCTGAAGAATAAATATCGAGAATGTCAGGAATGTTGCCAAATTTTAAAGAAACATCGCGCGGACAATCTTAAAGCTAAAGAGCTCTGGGAAGCATCTGAGCAGAAATTACTGGAAAGCAAAATCTTACGAGAGGCTATAAAAAAAGGAATGAAGGATCGCGAGTGAATTCATCAGACGATTTTGAAACAAAGGACCTCTTGCCATCCAAATGGTTTTTACTGGTTCCTTTCCTTTTTTATCTTTTTCAAATTTTTAACTTTAGCGAGCGAGAAGAATCCGAAATTCTGAGGGTTCATCTCTTGCTACTATTTTTAGGGCTTCTCTTTATTGGCTCTGCCCTTTTTACGAGTCGTATTCGTCAAAAAAAAGTGCGAAAGTTAATTTTTGGAACCCTGACCTTACTCTTTGCCCTAGTCTTTTTCAGCTATACTCGCTAACTATTTTAACAAGTGCTAGTTTTCTTCTATCAAAAAAATACCACAACGCAAAAGATTTTTGAGGGACTGTATTTTTTGCTGATTCTCAAAATAAAAAGAATATTTCTCAGAAGAATGAATCAGTTTTAAAGCAAACAAGAAGTCTTTATTTTCAGCAAAAGTAATCACAGCAAGTTCAAAAAGAGTAAAATAGCGATGGATATCTTTTAATAAAACAGAGAGAAGTTCAGACGCATAGAGGGGTTGACGTAATTCTATTTTTGGACATTTTATTTTGTAAGAGGCTAGAAAAAAACGTGAAGCAGGTTCTTTTGGACATTCTGAAAAAGCTTGTTCTAATATATTCATCGCATTTAAATACTCTTTTTGTTGATGATACAATTGATGGAGGTAAAAGAAAATCTGATTTTTTTCAGAATCTTTTTGAGCATACTTTAAGGCGCTACGAAAGTATTCCTCCGCTTTTTGAGGCTCAGAATTTTGGAAACAAAGCCCTAACCCCTGATACGTTTTTCCTAAATTTTTACCTTTAAGTGTTAGTTTAAAATAATGTTGTGATTCTGTTACTTCTTGCTTTTGAAAGAGTAACGAACCCAATCGAAGTGCAAGGTGATTATACAAGAGATCTTGTTGCTGAGGATTGGTTTTAAGCTCTGTTAAGAGTTTTTCAGATTTTCGGTAAGCGTCTATCGCTAAATCGATTTCTTTCAAATATTCATACATTAATCCGATATGATAATAGTCTTTCCAAACGCGTAAATAGGAGTGTTCACTCGCTCTTTGAAAATGCTCAAGTGCTTCCTGAAAACGTCCTCTTTTGGCCAGTTCTGAGGCATAATAGATTCGCGCATAATAATGTTGAGGGTTTCGCTTTAACGCTTCTTGATAGGCGTTTTCGGATTTTTCCCAATCATTTTGTTTCCCATAGAGACAAGCAAAACCATAATAAATTTCGGCTTCCTCTGGGTTAATTTTAGCGGCGTGGGTCCAGAGGTTTATAGAATTCATCCAAACTAGTGCGTGCTGAAAAGAAAAGAACATCCAGCAGAGTAGCACTAAAAAGAAGAGACCCGACAGAAATCGTCCGTTTAAAATTTTTGGCAAATATTTTTCTAGAAGCAGTGCTAATCCAAGAGCTAAAAAAGGAAGCGGATGATAATTATAATGATCTGCTACTTTAGAAAGAGGCATAAAAGTCGTCGAAAATAAGCCGGAAATCGGAAGAATGAGAATTCCGTAGTTCGCAAAAGAAAAAATGATGAGAGGCGAATTGGATAAGGGTTTCCATAATAACCGAAATAAATAAAGAACCAGTCCAGTGACTACAAAAATAGAAAAATAGCTAACAAAAGTATAAGAAGGGAATAGAGCATTTTTCGGATAGAGCAGAGCTAGATTTTCCGGATAGAAAAATTTTTCTAAATAAAAGCAGAGCGCGGCCACCATATCATGAATTCGCTCATAGACGGAGCGTGAAAGAATTTCTTCATGTCTGGAAAAATAAAAACGACGTTCGCTCGCC
>CAZHAR010000048.1:0-39767 GCA_964530615.1 uncultured Planctomycetota bacterium
AACGGATCCAATCCTGCTTAAATCAGTTGCCTTTAGAACTTGATGGCTGGAGAAGTCGGCGGAATCAGTATCACCGTATCGGGAATTCTACGCTCAGATCAAGCTCAGGATCAAAGTGTTGCGTATACACATTTGAAATTTTTACAAAGATCTTCAAGCCATAAAGAAGGCATTGTGACTCAATTTAGCGTGATTGTCGATGATCCAAAACATCTCGATGAGGTTGCCGAGGCTATTGATCGAGAATTTAAATTTGCTCAAGACCCCACAACAACCTGGTCTGAAAAAGCCTTTGTAGCCCGTGCTGTTTCAGACATCATTGAAATCGTTCATTTTGCGCGCTGGCTCGGACTCGGAGCACTTGCCGCAATCTTCGCGCTCGTGGCGAACGCCATTATTCTCTCGGTACAAGATCGTATTCGAGATCACGCTGTTTTTCAAACCCTCGGATTTACTGAAGGCTTGATTGCGCGTTTGATTTTAGTAGAATCCTTGTTATTAAGTCTTTTAGGCGGATGTTTTGGACTTTTTTTTGCTGTTGCGTTTACATTTTGGAACCCACTCAGTTTTTCTGTTGAGGGACTTAGTATCCATATTCAAGCGGGTCCTGAAACCATTGTGTTAGGGCTTTTCTTTTGTCTCTTGATCGGAATTCTAGCGGGCCTCTTTCCCGCATGGCAAGCTTCACGTCGCGAGATTGTCGCTTGTTTTCGGGCGGGTTAACAGGAGTGTTTGTTATGAAAAAACTTCCTTTTGATTATGGGGTCCGAAATCTAGGGCGCTCTCCACTCCGTCTGTTGGCGATTATTCTAGGAAGTACCCTAGTCGTTTTATTGATGTTAACTGCGTCTGCGTTTGTTCAAGGTATGCGAAAATCCTTATCGATCCAGAGCCAACAAGAAAATATTCTGCTTGTCTCTGCGGGAAGTGAAGAAAGTATTGAACGCAGTGAAATTAATACAAGTTCCGGAAGTTTTCTGGCCGCCTCTGTCCCGGGATTAAAACAGAGACTTGAGGTTTCGTATGTTTCTCCGGAGATTCATGTTGCGTTAATTGCGTATCAGTCTTCCCGAAACACTGAAGAATTAAGAGCGCTTTGCCGAGGAATAACTCCAACCGCTTTTTTGGTTCATCCCCGAGTAAAAATTATTGCTGGACGGGCTCCAAGGGCCGGATATCAGGAAATTATTATTGGAGGATTAGCCGCAGATAAAATGAATCTGGACACAGACCAACTCGCACTTGGAAAAACATTGTCCTTTGCGAAACGGGAGTGGACCATTGTCGGACAATTTCGCGCTCCGGCAACCGTTATGGATGCTGAAATCTGGGTTCCATTGAGCGATTTGCAGATTGCGACTCGGCGCAACGGAATTTCATGTGTCGTTGCAACCCTTGAATCCGCTGAATTTGAAGATGTGGATCTCTTTACTAAACGTCGTGTGGATTTAGAACTTTCCGCTATTCGAGAATCGGATTATTATGCCTCACTCTCCAAATTTTATAAGCCGGTTCAGGCCATGATTTGGGTCACGGCTCTTCTGGTTTCACTCGCGGGTATTTTGGGAGGATTGAATGTCATGTATGCCGCCTTTTCCGCTCGCTCTCGTGAAATCGGAATGCTACAAGCTTTAGGGTTTTCGCGAGCCGCTATTTTACTCAGTTTAATTCAAGAATCACTATTGGCCACCACGAGTGGAACGCTGATCGGATTAGCCCTCAGTGTTTTTTTTCTCAATGGTCAATCGGTCCGATTTTCGATGGGTGTTTTTCAACTCCTCATTGATCCTCAAGTCTTACTCGTTGGACTCATTGCCGGAATCGGAATGGGATTACTGGGCGCGATTCCTCCGGCAATAAACTGTTTGCGTCTTCCGATTACAGAAACATTAAAATCGATTTAATGTTATTTTACTCTTTAACGAAAGGAACTTTATGCGTTCTATCGATACTTCACTGCTCTATGCTGTTGCGTTATTTCTTTTTTTTACGGGTTGTGATCCGAGTGCTCCGGGTCAAAATGAACAAAAGAATAACAACGCGACTACTCAAAAACCTTCTCTCCCTGCAGATCTCTTTACCAAAACAACCATTCCTGAAGCCAAATCGGTTCTAGAAGCACGTAAAGAAGGAAAAGTAGGTGAAAAGATAACGATTACCGGCTTTCTTGGAGGCCGAGAAGAACCGTTTACCTCAAATCGTGCGACTTTTTTACTGGCGGACATTTCCCTTCCACCCTGTACTGATGGTTGCAAAGCGCCTTGGGATGCTTGTTGTGAAACTCCTGAAACGATTGCAAAAAATGTGGCAACAATTCAAGTCGCCGATGAAAAAGGAAATCCTTTAAAATGTGATATTAAAAATCAGGGCGGATTAAAACCGATGAGCACTATCACTATTGAAGGAATCGTTTCTCAGAAAGATGATCAAGTGTTAGTCATCAATGCTCAGCATATTTACGTAAAACCCTAATCCTCCTAATGTCATGGCGAACGAAGTGAAGCCATCTCCGGTAGACTTGAACTTTCCGGAGATCGCTTCACTTCGTTCGCAACGACAATAGAGTTTTTTTAAAACGCAACAATTTATGAATCAAACCAAACGGACTATTTTTTTATTGGCGCTTGTTTTTTGTCTAGGATCCTTTTTTTTACTCTATCCAAATCAACGATATTTAAGAGTAGTAAAGCCAAATCGCCCGAATATTCTGCTCATTACCATTGACACTTTAAGACCCGATTACTTAGGATGCTATGGATATTCAGCGACTCCAGAGCGCCCGATTAGTCCATTTATTGATAAACTGGCCGAAGAGGGGTTTCGATTCATGAACTGTTTTGTTCAATGCCCTATTACATTGCCTTCGCATAGCAGTATTCTTACAGGATTAAATCCGACGACGCATCAAGTTAGAGATAATCTTTATTACGCGTTAGATTCGAAGTTTGAAACGCTAGCTGAAATGCTAAAAAAGAACGGCTATGATAGTGCTGCGATTATTGGCGCTGAGCCTCTTAAATCTTCTGATCGTAAAGAAGAGGGGTATGGATTGAGTCAAGGGTTTGATGTTTATGACGATCATCTTCCTTCAAAAGAGAGCGAATTTGAAATTTTTTTTCCTGAACGAACTGCCGATGAAATCACCGATCTTGCTCAAACTTATCTGAAAAAAAGAGGGAAACAGGAAGCGCCTTTTTTCTTATGGCTCCATTATTTTGATCCACACGCGCAATATCGACCCCCAGCGATTCATCAACAATTTCGCTCTCCTCATGGAAAAGAATATGAGGCTTATGCCGGAGAAGTAAACTTCACGGATTTTGAAATTGGACGACTATTAAAATCGATTGATTTGGAAGAAACGCTCGTAGTATTGACAGCGGATCATGGGGAAGGTCTCGGAGAACACGATGAAGAAAGTCACGGCACTTTTCTTTTTGATTCTACACTTCACGTTCCTTTGATTTTTTCTTGGAAAGGGAGTATCCTTCCCGGATCCTCAATGCAACAAGCTCGATCCATTGATATTGTGCCCACTATTTTAGAACTCGCCTCCCTCTCTACTCAACAGAATGAAAAAGCGCCTCCGATAGAAGGAAACAGTCTTAGTCCCCATTTTCAAACTCGTTGGCAAAAAGCGAAAGAACAAGAAAGTTATGGAGAAACGTTTTACGGATTTCAAAACTTCAACTGGAAGATTCAGCGCTCTTTGCGAACTCCGGAAAAGAAGCTTATTGAAGGCTTTAAAGAGACCGCGATTGGGTTCGATTTGAAAAAAGATCCAAAAGAAACCACTCCTTATCTTGCGGATGATGAGCTAACATCCTATGTTGCGTTATTAAAAAAATATGTAGACTCCGAGAGTTCAACAGGAAAGACGCTTGAAAATACGGATCAAAAATATTCTGGCCCCTACTGGAGTATGCCTCCGGCAAAGCCTTCGGAGTTCCAGAAAAATCCCGGAATTGAACTGACAATACTTCTGAAAGAAATGAATCAAGCCTTAAATTTAGCAGAAGCAGAGAAATATGAAGAAGCCTTAATCTCTTGCGAATCCCTCTTAAATCGAGATCCCAAAAATATCGCAATCTGGAACTTAAAGGCTAAATTGTTGAGTTCCGATCAAGTTAAACGCTATCGTGAAGGCGCGGAAGTTTTTGAACAATTAATGCAACTGCGTCCGGAACTAACCAAATTGTGCCTTCATGGAATCATTCATAACTATATTCGACTCAACAAATTTGAAAGCGCGAAAAAACAAATTGCGCGTTTAGAGGAACTGGAAAAACAGGGTGATCTCAAACGGGATTATCAAACTTACAATTTTTTAGCGTTTCTCCAGATCGAAGAAGGTGAGCCGGAAAAAGCACTTAAAACGCTTGAACTTTCGTATGAAGATCATCCACATAAAAACCCGATTTGTGACTATTATCGCTCTCAAGCGTATTTTCGGTTAGGACGATTAAAAGAAGGATCGGAAGCGCTAAAACGCTGTTTAAAAGAGAACGAAAAATTTACTCCGGGATTTGAAACAAAAGAAGCCTATATTCGAGAACTCTTAAAAAAAGGAATTGAAGCGATTTCCGAGAAACAATTCTTAGACGCGGAAATTTTTTTTCAACAGTCGGTGGGACTAGGAGAAGTGATCCATTCTCGATATTATCTTGCTTTAATATTTATGAACACAGGACGAAAACCCGCGGCGACGGCTCTCTTTACGGAGATCTTGAAAAAATTTCCAGAGTATCATGACGCTTATTTTTATTTGGCCTACCTTTTACTAGAAGCCTCCCGTCTTGAGGAAGGAACTCGCGCTATGGAAGAAGCGGTCAATTGTCTTGAACAGTGCTATGAAGATCATCGAGAAGAAATGAAGCTTCTTTTAAAACAACTCCAAGAGATTCTTCCCAAACATACGCTTTGTACAGAATGGAAAACGCTTTTAAAGCGTATTTCTCAATAATGCAACACTTATGGAAACGATCCAAATTCGTGGCGCTTCTGAGCATAATCTAAAACAAGTGAATCTGGATCTTCCACGAAACCAGATGATTGTTTTTACCGGAGTTTCTGGTTCAGGAAAATCCTCTTTAGCTTTTGATACCTTGTATGTGGAAGGAAAGCGTCGCTATATGGAGTCGCTTTCGAGTGACGCCCGTTATTTTCTAGGGGCGGTGGCCAAGCCCAAATTTGAATTTATTCGCGGGTTATCCCCTACGATTGCGATTACGAAAAAAACGCCTTCTCGTAATCTACGCTCTACGGTGGGCACTTTTACAGAGATTCTGGACTTTTATCGTGTACTTTATACAAGAATTGGAGTCTTGCACTGTTATCAATGTCTTCGAGAAGTTGAGAGTTTTTCAGCGGCGCAGATTGTTGAAAAAATATTGAAATGGCCGAAGTCCATCGAGGTCTGGATTTTGGCTCCATTGGTAGAAAAGGCAAAGGGTCCGCAAAAAGCGGTGTTATCGTTTTGTCAAGCAGAAGGATTTACGCGTGTCCGAATCAATCAGGAACTGGTTCGACTCGACGATATTCAGCCACTTTCTCCAAAAAAATCCTACTGTATTGATTTATTTATTGATCGATTTTCGCTGGATTCCGATATTCGCGCCCGTCTGACAGAGTCTATTGAAACCGCTTTATTCATGGGAAAAGGGAAAGTAACCCTTTTCAGGACAGACTCGAAAGAAGAGATTCTTTTTTCTGAAAAGAACGCCTGTTTATATTGTAAAAAAGATTTTCCGAAATTAGAGCCTTCTTGTTTTTCTTTTAACTCCCCCCAAGGAATGTGTCTGGATTGTCATGGATTGGGGGTCAAGGAATCGACTTCGATCCCAACGGAAGAAGAGGTTGCTGAGATCCGTTTAGAGAACTGTGGAACTTGTCTTGGCTCTCGTTTAAGAAAGGATCTTCTGGTCCGAGTTGAAAAGAAAACTATCACGGAAGTGACGGCGGGCAGTATTGAAGAAAACATCTCTTTTCTCGACTCACTTTCGCTTTCAAAAACGCAACAGCAAATTGTTCAAGAGTTAAAGGATTCTGTTTATAAACGATTACGATTTTTGAAAGAGTTAGGAGTCTCCTATCTCACGCTAGATCGTCCAGTCAGCACGTTATCAGGCGGAGAATTTCAGCGTATTCACCTTGCGAGCCAACTCAGTGAAGATCTGAGCGGAATTCTCTATATTTTAGATGAACCTAGTACAGGTTTACACCCTAAGGATCAAGCGATTATTTTGAAACAACTTCAGCGATTAAAAGAACGAGGGAATTCGTTGATTCTCGTAGAGCATGATCGAGCGACGATAGAAAAAGCCGATTATCTAGTTGATTTTGGGCCGGGCGCCGGAACTGCGGGTGGAGAAATTATTTATGCGGGAACACGAGAAAATATTCTGAACCATCCGCGATCCTTGACAGGTCAGTATTTATGCGGAAAAAAGAAAATACATATTCCGAATCAGCGACGAATTCCTGATTTTAAAAAAAGCCTTCGAATTAAAAACGCTTCGGTTCATAATTTGAAAAATATTTCGGTCGAAATTCCATTGGGATTGTTGGTTTGTCTCAGCGGAGTTTCTGGCGCGGGGAAATCAGCCTTAATTTACGAGGTACTGGAACCCGCGATTCAAAAACAGTTGAAGAAAAAAAAATCAACAACGACTACGGAAGGAAGTCTAGAGGGGGCAAATCAGATTGCCCAAGTGATTCGAGTAGATGCAACACCGATAGGAAAATCGTCCAAATCGAATCCGGTCACTTACCTAAAAATTTTTGATTCCATTCGGGACGTTTTTACCAAGACGCATGAAGCGAGAATTCGAGGCTATACGGCTTCGCGGTTTTCGTTTAATATAAAGGGGGGTCGTTGTGAAGTTTGTAAAGGAGAGGGGAGCAAGGATTTAGAAATGCACTTGTTACCCGATCTGGAGGTGCCTTGCGAAGAATGTGCTGGAAAACGCTTTAATTCAGCTACATTAGAAATCAAGTACAAAGGATCGAACATTGCGGAAATTTTGGCGATGACCCTAGAGGAAGCTTCAGAAGTATTTCGTCATCATCCTAAAATTCAGCAAGGGTTAAAAAGTTTAAAAGAAGTCGGACTCGGCTATTTAACGTGTGGTCAACCCTCCTCAAGTTTATCCGGAGGCGAGTCACAGAGATTGAAATTAGCAAAAGAGCTTGCTAAGCCCTCTTCAGGTCAAACACTTTACTTGATGGATGAACCTTCACGCGGACTGCATTGGGAAGATATCCAGAGACTGGTTCCCTTAATGCACCAGTTAGTGGAGCAAGGGAATACGGTAGTCCTCATCGAGCATCGTCTGGATTTAATTCAACAAGCGGACTATGTTATTGATTTGGGGCCCGGGGGCGGGGATCAAGGGGGAAATATTTTATTTTGTGGGACTCCAGAAGCATTAGCTCAATGTCCGCAATCGATCACGGGCGAATATTTAAGGCGAATTTCTAGGAGGGAGGAATAGGTTGAGACGTAAGTGTTTCAAAAGGTTTCGCTTTTAAGCGAATTTCTTCAATGGAAATCTGATATTTTTGAGCGATTTTAGACAAATCACTCAGGAGTTCCTCTGCAGAAGAATGTCGATCTTTTGTATGATGCGACATCATTTTAGTGATGAGGCGCACCAATTCTTCTGGAGTCTCTGGATAACAAACTTCCGATAACGGAATTAATTTATTCTCATTTATAGCTTGAAGTAGTTCCAGATAGTCATTATATTTACTATAGGGAGGGGTTCCAGAGAGCAGGTAATAAGCGGTTGCGCCGAGAGAATAAATATCGGCGGTTTTATTCACGTTTTTCGCTTCTTTCCATTGTTCAATGGGCATATAATTTGGGGTTCCCAAACCCGATCCGGTGCGGGTAATGCAAAACGTGGTACGTTCTTCGTCGGTGATACATTTTCCGAGGCCCAAATCAATGATTTTGGCCACTTCTTTCACGTCATTATAGAGAATGTTATCGGGTTTGATATCGCGATGAATGACTTCATAAGAATGCATATGTTCAAGTGCTTCTGCGGTCTGAATCAAAATTTTCAAGACTTTTTGCCAAGAAATTTTAAGATGAGTGGTTAGATGATCGGTGAGATTGACACCGGGAAAGTACTCCATCGCCATATAATTAAACGTGGTTCCTTCCTGCTGAATTTCTCCGGCATCATAGAGGCGAATCAAAAAGGGATTATTTAATCGTTTCAGCAAATCGGCTTCGCGTAAAAATCGTCCCATGAAATTATGAGTAGGTTCTTGTCCTCTTGTAAATACTTTCAAAGCCAACAGCATCTGCCAATTTTTATGAAACGATTTATAAACAGTTCCAAAGGAACCGGAACCAATGGTTTCAATATTTTGATAAGGTCCAAGGTTTAGGATTGGGTGCAAATCTCCTGAAAGTTTTTCTTGTTGATTAATATCTTCTTGGCACGCGCTGGCTTCGATTTCGGAAGTATTGGAGGAACTGTCGACATCCACCACTTGAAAATGAGTACTTCCCACACGAATAATATCGGTCAATTTCAGGAGGGTCCAAGTATTATGAATGTTTCGTGAATTCAGACGGGTTCCGTTACGACTTTCGTCTTTCATGCAGAGTTTATTTCCAGTCAGTAAAAACTGGCAATGACGATTAGAAACTGTAGTATCGCCGTCAATCATAAAATCCGCTTTAATACTACGTCCAAGCCAAAAAGGCTCTTTTTCCTGAAAGCGAATATAAATCCCTTTTTTAGAAGGTTCCGTCGCTAATTTTTTAGAAGATGCTGTGACTAACAATCCTGGAATCATAAATGGTCCTTGTTGCCAACTAAATATCTAAAAAGCTTTCTAGTAAGTTACAGAAAAGATTAAGTATTTTTTTCGGTTTCCTCTTCAGAAATCGACTGAAGATCTTTCAAAAGGAGTTCGCAGGAAGGATACCGATCTTTTGCTTGAAATGCCATCATTTTTTCGATAATTTTTAACAAAGAAGACGAAGTCTCTGGCAAAGAGAGTTCTTTCAAGGGAATCAACCGCCGTTTTAGCATCGCTTCAAAGATATCGAGGTAGTTACTACAAAAAGAATAGGGATGATTTCCTGAAAGTAGAAAATACGCCGTGGCCCCAAGAGAATAAATATCGGCAGTAACATTCACATCTTTGGCTTTTTGCCATTGTTCAAACGGCATATAATAAGGAGTTCCAAGGCCAGAACCCGTTTTTGTGACATAAAAAGTGTTGCGTTCTTCATCGGTAATACATTTTCCGAGTCCAAAATCAACGATTTTACAAATGCCTTGAATATCATTATAAAGAATATTTTGGGGTTTTAAATCGCGATGAAGAATTTGTTTTTCATGCATATATCGTAAGGCATCCGCGATTTTGAGTAAAAACGAATATACTTTTTTCCAAGGCATCTTTCCATAGACTTGAATGTGGTGAGTCAAATTCACTCCTGGAAAAAATTCCATCGCAATGTAAGGATAGGGGATTTTTTGGATCTCAAATTGACCGGTCCCAAAAAGTTCAATTAAGCAGGGGTGATGGAGTCTCTGAAGTAAGGAAGCTTCGCGTAAAAATCGTCCAAGTAAACCCGGCGAATTAATAATTTCCGTAAATACCTTTAGCGCCACTAATTTTCGTTGGGTCGTGTGTAAGGCCTTATAGACAACACCAAAACCGCCAGAACCAACACTTTCAATAATATCGTATTCATCAATTTTCTGAGGCAAAGTACTTAGCATCGGCGCTTTTTCGTCATTTTCTTTACTATGGGGAGTATGAGCCTCCATAAAATTTGTCGACACGGTTGGCGCATTTGGATCGACGTTTACGACCTGAAAATGGGTTTCTCCGACGCAAAAAATATCCGCTATTTTTAAAACGGCCCAGGATTGATGAAGCTTCCGCGAATTCAATCGAGTTCCGTTTCGGCTCTCATCCCGCAAATGCAAAAATCCTTTTTGGTACCAGAGATAACAATGTTTTTGAGAAACAGAAGGATCGTCCTCAATGAGAAAATCAATGGGTGGATTCCGGCCAATCCAAAAAACTTCTTTTTCCGTAATTCGGATATAAAGTCCTTTATTACAACCTTCTGTGATCAACAATCCCAAAATCATGAAAATCCTTGAAGAGCTAAACTTGAAGATATTTTAAAGCGATAGCGTGAAGTTCTTTTAACAGTTTTCGGCTAGTAGAATAGCGTTTTTTTAAGTCGGATGCCATCATCGTATAAATAATTCTGATAAATTCTTTAGGAGTATCCGGAAGGCAGAGTGTTTCTAATGGAGTAAATTTTTGTTGAGAAACGGCACGAAAGAGTTCTAGATAATCTTGAGAGGTATAGGGCGGGCGGGCCGCTAAAAGGCAATAGGCCGTAGCCCCAAGAGAATAAATATCGGCAGATTCCGTCACATATTTCGCTTCGACCCATTGTTCGGGTGCCATATAATAAGGCGTTCCAAGACTAGAACCAGTCTGAGTAATAAACAAAGTTCGTCGTTCCTCATCCAAAATACATTTCCCAAATCCTAAATCAATAATTTTAGCGATGCCTTTAATATCGTTATATAAAATGTTGTCTGGTTTTAGGTCCCGATGGATTACTCCTTGTTGATGCATATGATCTAAAGCCTCTGCTAATTGCATCAGAATTTTCAAGACTTTTTGCCAAGGCATTTTTCCGTGGGCCCGTAAATGATATCGTAAATTCACTCCGGGAAAGTATTCCATCGCGATATAATTTTTAGGAGGGAGAGGTTGCTCGATTTGACCTGCGTCATAGAGGCGAATCAAATGAGGGTGATTTAATTTTTTGAGAAGTTCGGCTTCTCGCAGAAATCGTCCCATAAAATTGAGAGTGGGCTCATCTTTGGCGGTAAAAACCTTCATCGCCACCAGTTTTTTCCGTTCTTTATGAACGGCTTTATAAACGACTCCAAAGGCCCCTGACCCAATAGTTTCGATAGGATAGTAAGCGCCTATCGGATGAAACGAAGTGGAATCGCCTTCAAATTCTTCTCGTTTTTCTAAATCCTGAAGACACGCATTCACATCAAAATTTTGAGAATCAATCAAATCCGTATTTTCGTCCACATCAATGACTTGAAGATGAGTAGCGCCAATACGAAGGATATCGGTCAATTTTAAAACAGCCCAAGATTGATGGATTTTACGAGAATTTAAACGGGTCCCATTACGACTCTGATCTTTGAAATAAAGAATCGTTCCTTTCAGTAAAAATTGCCCATGTTTTCCTGAAACCATGGGGTCATTTTCAATGAAAAAGTCATTCGCAGGAACGCGGCCGATCCAAAAGATCTTTTCTTCTGGAATACGAAGATACAATCCTTTTTTTTCGCCCTCTGTGACCAATAATCCAGGAATCATGAAAAGTTTCCCCGAAGGATTTTCAAACTCAAAAAAGTCCTGGAAAAAGAAGTCGGGTATGTGATTTCCATAATTGATGGGCTTCGCCGAATTGTTTCCCCAATAAACGATCTTCGATTTTACATTGGATTCCAAGAGAAATCCATCCAAGAATGACAAAAAGTATTCCTATTTTATCGTTAGCAATTCCCCCAAATCCAGCCATTATCAAGAAATCTCCTAAATACATTGGGTGACGAATCCAGCGAAATAAGCCACCGGAATGAACTAATTGATGGGGATCAGAAAAGCGAATTTTTTGTTTTTTGAAAATTTGATAGTGTACAAGACTAACGGTGGCCCCAATTAAAATAAGGCACTGGAAAAAAAACAACTTATTCCAAGCGATGGGGGTTTCGGTGTAATAGGTTTTTCCCAAAGTATAAAAGATTAAGCTGAGCCCTGAGAAGACTTTTAGTATCCACCAAAACGAAAACCCCATATTTTCTCCGTTTTACGATTATTTCTTTTCAGACATTTTTTTTAAGCTTAATTTGGCTTTTTCTAAGGCTTGTTTCGCTTCATTTTGGCGTTCAATTTCGCCAGAATTTAAAATTTTCTGGTAAATTTGAATGGCTTCCGCAAAACGTCCTTCTTCAAAAAAGTCGCTTCCCAAATAAAACCATTTTTGAATTTGTTCTTTCCCCATTTTTTCTATTAAAACGGCGTTATTTTGGGTCTGTGAATACCACGGAGTAGAGCTAAATTCTTCTGGGAATTGTTGATACGCTTGCGCCGCTTCTTGAAATAGGCCCTCCTGAAAAGCTTTCAAAGAGGCGGCTTTCGTTTTTAAAAAATGTTTTTCAGCGGCGACTTCAAAGTCTCGTTGTTTAGATTCTAGCAAGGTTTTAGCCACTTGCGCTTCCGTGCTCTCTGGAAATTTTTGGAGCAGTTTGCTTAAGAAGTCAATTCCTTCTTGATGATCTTTGGGAAGGGGATGATTTTGAATAAATTGTTCTGCAAAATCTAATAAGCGCGCCGCTTCTTCTGAGGTTTTTGATTCGATGGAAAATGAGGATTTGGGCTCGTTTGAAAAAGAAAGATTTTCCTCTAAACCGGGTTTAATCATTTTTTCATAAAGGAAATATGCGACAATTAGAAGCAAGAGGAGCACAAGTAAACTGAGCACAAACTCCACTTGTTTTCGGCGCTTTCGTTTCAAGCGGAAATGTTCTGGATCTTTAAGAGGGAGTTCTACTTCCCTCAGCACCACTTCTTTTAGCAAGAGAGTGGGTTTTTCTATGGAAGTAGGAATCAGCGTTGGAATAGAAGTGTCTTTGATTTTCGCATCTCGGCTCGTTTTAGGAACAGCGTTTTTATTGGAACGGGACAAAGAGTCTTTGTCTTGAATTTTTTTTTCACGAACCGGAAGCGAGAGAGGAGTTTTGTCTAGAATTTGTTGAATGGCTATAGACAAGTCTTTTACGGTAGAGAAACGTTCTAAGGGATCTTTCATCGTCATTTGGCGAAGAAGCTGACAGACTTCTTCCGAGAGTTTTGAATTCAGGTCGTTTGCCGAGGGAAGTTCTTTTTTTAAATGGGCCCCCATAATTTCAAGTTTAGAGCCGTCAAAGGGGGGGCGACCCGCTAACATATGAAATAAAATAATTCCTGAACTATAGATATCGCTTTGAACCGTAATTTGTTCTGGAGGGACCCCATTTGCTTGTTCTGGCGAAATATAGATCGGACTAGTAGTCGAATTGGGTTGGAAGAACCAGACCGTAGGATCCAATAAAAAACCAAATTCATGGACCTTGATTCCTTCTTCATCAAGAAAGATATTCCGCGGACTCAGAGCACGATGAACTAGTTTTTTGCGTTCGGTATATTCAAATAACTCAGCGAGTTTAAGAAGAATTTCAAGAGCCTCTTTTTCGTCAAATACGGTTTGGGTTCGTTTAAAACGTTGATAAATACTTTCACCGGAAACGGCTTGAAAGGTTTGATAATAGAGTTTCTCATGCTGTCCCATATCCAAAACCGATAGAACAAACGGATGATTCACCTGACTTTGGTTTTCTGCTTGTTTTTGAAACTCTTTGATTTGAGACTTTTTAGGGTTATTTAAAATTCTCAACCAAACCGGCTTATTTAGTTTTAAGTGCTTGGCCTTATAGTAGTTGGAAAATGGGTCATCAAAGAGAGGGGCTTCAATCTGAAACCCTAGAATATGAGGTAAATCCATCCAAAAACCTTTTCTTTTTCATCCGGAATACATCTTTAAATCGATTTTCTTTATAATATACATAAAAATTTTCCAATTGCCTCACAATTTGGGAACTTTTTGATCCTCCCCTCGTTTTGCTATTCAAGTGCTTCTTAGCGTTTAGAATTTTTTGGGAACGATTTTTTTTATGAACAAACACATGATTTGCTGGATGCTCCTGATTTTTTTAGGAATTCCGTTTTATGCCCATGAACAAATTTCAGTCACTCGAGTCGAATTTGAAGCCACTCAAAAGCGCCACTATTATACTCCAGCAGAGGCGGTTCACTTTCAAGCGATCCTGCTTCAGAGCAAGTTTCTGGTCTCCGGAGCGAATTTACAACCTTTTTCTCCAGAAGTGGGTTTAGCTTGGCTCAAAGGAGAATCGACGATCAGTGTTTTTGTTCCTAAAAACGGTTTTGATTGGGGTGATTTTCAATATCCACGTGATTTTGAAATCTCTTTTACCCATCGAACTCCCTATTTTGAGGAAGAATATTCGGGTCAGGCTATTTCAAAACAGAAAACAGTACCTTGGTTTGAAAAAGAATTTTTCCTATTTCTGGAAATCCGAGATGAACAAAACCAGTCCATTAAAATTTTACATCAAGGAAAGCTCGAAAAAGTTCGTTGTTATGTGGAATATCGTGGCGCTGGACTCAAAAAAGAAGCGCTCGATACACAAGAGATCACCCGACAAAGTTCTTTGAGTTTTTTGCGAGCCGTCGTCGCGTTGGAAGATTTTCAATTTATCGCACCTGAGAAACCGGGCCGTTATCAGCTTTACGCAGAATTTCGTACTTCAGATCAAATTATTTTAGAAAAAGGGATTCGATTTTTTGAAGTCTCTTCAGAACCGCCCACAGAAATCAATTTATTTGTAGGCGTTAAAGCTTCTTCGCCCATCAAAAAAGGAACTCCCGGCGTAGTGCGACTTGAGCTTCGTGATGGAAAAGGAAATCTGATTACTTCCCCCGCGAGTGGGTATATTCGAGAAGCGTCTGTGACCTTTACGAAAGATACGGGTTCGCCCAATATGACGGATGCGGTGATTCGCGATTTTCACTGGATGCCAATGCCTCCCAATTTTAAAGCGCAGTTTCCCTTTGAAATTCCAATCAATGATCAATGGATGCGTTTCTTTGACAAAGGAACGGTCTATTATTCTTTTATCATTATCCGCGAATTTTATCAGGAAGAACCGATGAGGGTTTCTGGATCCTTTTTAATTGAATAATTGTTTTGTTGTTCAAGAAGGTACTGAGCGCTGTCTTTCAGAAAACTCTGGAGTTCAAACGGATGACAATGAGCGGCTTCTGACAAGGAATGAAAATCTTTAAAGCTACAATAAAAACACTGTAATCCTTTTTGGTGCAAGTGTTCAGAAGCTTTTTCAACCATAATGCTCCATTCTCCAATCAGTGTTTGATCGGTGAGGATCGCTTGAAGTTCTTGCATTTCGTGAAATAATTCCTGTGTTTTTTCTTGCCAATTCAGAGGAAATCGCTGAAGTTGTTCTGAGGTTAATGGGGCTTGAGAGCGGTCATGAGGAGGATTTTCTATCAAAAAATCGCCTTGTTCTGGAAGTGCCGAAATGGCTTGCAAAAAGAGAAGCGATTTTTCAAAAAAAATGCGAGCTTGCTCAATTTGTAAGCGAATTTGTGCTTCCTGAAGAGGAGGGAGAACGATCTTTTCTTTTTCGATCAGATCCAATAAACGTAGATGAGGTTGATGATAACGATAAATGCGTCCTTCCATCCAGCAGAGATATGCAAAAAACATTTGAGTTGGAGGATGTTTTCCGAAAATAGACAGTTGTCGAAGACGTTCTCGTGTTTTTTCGGATTGTTGCAAAATTTCTGGATGGATTTCCGAATAAGACATCAGATAATAGCCAAGATAAGTATCGTAAAATTTTAGCGCCGGAGAGGTGCTTTGTTTTTGTCGAAAGAGCCAATAAAAGACTACGCTTGCGATCAGGAACAAGGAACCTCCGGTAAGCCAGTGAATTTGCCATGCCAATTGTTCTTCCAGATCCGAAAATTCCAAAAAACCGAGATATCCCATAAAAGAATCAAGCTCCATAAAAGACAATGGACAATGGGTAATGGATCATAGATAATGGATCCTGATTGTATCCGTTTCCCTTGTCCATTAAAACGAGATTTTTATGGCCTCGAATACCTCACAACCTTCTTCATCGCTTTCTAATCCTGATTTTGACTTTGAACTTGCCCGATTGGTGATTGAAAATGGATATGCGACGAAAGAACAAATTCAGGAGAGTATGAAGGAGCAACATAGCCTGTTGCAACAAGGGCAAGAGATGCAATTAGGGCAGATTTTGATTCGGAAAAAATATCTTACGGTTGCGCAATTTCTTCAGTTGCTCCCCAAAAATTCTGAATCGTCGGAAGTCTTGCAATGCTCTCAATGCGAAGCCAAATTTAATGTTTCTGGTAAAAAAACCGGAACTAAAATACGCTGTAAACGCTGTCAAACGGTGTTAGTCGTTCCAGAAAAAGCACAAGCCACAGTACAAGCCACCCTTTCGCCGGCGCCCGAAATTTTTTTATCTCAAGAACAAACACAAATTCAGAATATAAAGCCAAAAAGCAAGACAATCCCTCGTTCTGTAGAAGATGAAACACGCATTCAATCGAAGAATTCTCCAGCGAAAGCGCTTCTTTCTTCTTCCAAGATTCCTACGGCGATAGGGGGCGAACGTCGTTTTGGAAAATACGAAATTTTAGGAGAAATCGCGCGAGGAGGAATGGGGATTGTTTATAAAGCACGACAGATCGACTTTAATCGAGTGGTGGCCCTGAAGGTGCTGAAGCAAGGAGAATTTTCGACAGAAGAGCAGGTCGCCCGTTTCAAGCGAGAAGCGCAAAGTGCGGCACGCCTGAATCATCCGAACATCATTCCGATTCATGAAATAGGAGAAGTGGATGGGAATCATTACTTTACAATGGAGTATATTGATGGGCCTTCGTTAGATGAATGGCTCAAAGATAAATCTCTTTCTCAAAAAAAAATAATTAAAGTCCTCAAACAAATCGCATCCGGTCTGGAAGCGGCGCACGCGCAACAAATCATTCATCGAGATCTAAAGCCAGCCAATATCTTAATTGACGATCAAGGAATTCCAAAAATAACCGATTTTGGATTAGCGAAAATGTTGGATGACCAAAATCATCTAACCCAATCCAATGCGGTTGTAGGAACTCCTTACTATATGTCTCCAGAACAAACTCGCGGAGAAAGTAAACAGATTGGAGCCTGTTCAGATGTCTACGCTTTGGGGGTTTTAGCGTATCATTTACTCACCAAAAAACTTCCATTTGCGGGCAACTCGACGATGGAAATTTATCATAAAATTAATACCGTCGCACCCAAACCTCCAAATGAAGTGACCCCTAAAATTGACAAAATTTTAAGTGCGATTATTCTCAAGGCGATGGCGAAAGAAATTAAGGATCGCTATCCTTCTACCAAGGCATTTGCAGAGGATCTTGAGCGATATGAAGCCAAAGAAAAAGTTTCCGCTTATCAGGAAAGCACTTCCAAAAAATGGATCTTTTTGTTGAGTATGGTTTTATGCTTAGGCATCGGTTTTGGAAGTTGGTATGGAATTTTATTAATGTCACGCCCCCCCACTCCAAAAATAAAGCTTGAATTATCCGAAGCAGAAAAGGCAAAGCAACTGGAGGACGAGAATAAGCGGGTTGCCTTGGAAATGGAGCGCAATGAACGTGAAAAAGAAGAAAAACAAAAACAGGAACAATCGCAACAAGCGGAAGAATTTGAAAAGCGTTTTCAAGAAGGGGATCAACTTGCTCAGCGAAAAAATTATATGAATGCGATCCCTTGTTATCTTCGCTGTATTCAATTAAATCCGAATCGTCCCGAACCTCATTTCCGAAAAGGGATGTGTCATTATTGGCTGGATCAAGATGAAGAAGCGCAGAAAGCTTTTCAAGAAGTACTTCGTTTAAATCCAAGAGACGCGGAGACTTATTATTGGCTTGGTTATTCGTGCTATGAACAAAAAAAAATGGAAGAAGCGCTCAATGCTTTTAAAGAAGCCATTCGATATAACCCAAATGATGTCCGTTATTATAAAGCGCGTGCGTCGATTTATGAAGAAAAGAAAAATTGGAATCTCGCTATTACTGATTATAAAACGATGTTGAAACTGGACCCCAAAGATGCGGGTGCTTATTTCGAACTGGGAGCCATTTATACCTTTCGCAAAAAAGATATGGATCAGGCGATTACTTACTACACTCAATGCCTTGCGATCAGGCCAGAAATGATTATCGCACGATATAATCGTGGAGTTTGTTTTGCGTTACAAAAAAAATTCGAAATAGCCATTAAGGATTTTAATGATTCTTATGAGCAAGATCCCGACAAAGTTCATCAACTCGTCGAGCAATCGCTCTCGCGCGAGCAAAACTCGTCTGAATTCGGGTATACTTCCGTCGAAGTGGATAATTTACTGGACGAACTTTATAAATCGATGGATATGAGTAAACCCGATCCACGTAATTTGCTCTATCTGGGAATTTATCATTTTTATCGAAACGATTTTAAAAAAGCCGCCCAAATTTTAACGCTCTCCATCCAGATGAATCCAGACGATGATAAGCCAAAAATCTTTCGCGGACTCTGTTATATGAAGCTCGAAGATTATGAGAAAGCGATCCGAGATTTTGGATCTATTCTAAAAAAGAAACCCGATGATATCTACACTCGCCTTTATTTAGGAGAGGTATATATGCAGATGAAGCAATATTCTAAGGCATTTATTGAGTATGAAAAAGTCCTCAAAGAAGACAGGAATAATGTGCGGGCACTTCATAAAATTGGTTTTATTCATTTCATCAATGAAGAATTTTCCGAGGCCCTCGAAAAATTCGAATTGTGTTTGCAATATAACTCGAACTATCCATACGCCTATAGTTTAAAGGGATATATTTTTATGAAGCAAAATCATTTTCCTGAAGCCTTGGCGGCGTTGGATGAAGCGTTAAAAATAGATTTTTATAATGCGTATCATTGGGGCATTTTAGGAGAAATTGAATTAGCGCAAGGCCGTTTGGAAAAGGCAAAAGAAACCTTAACAAAAGCACTCTCTTTAAATCCCAATGACCATTATTTTTCCAAGAGCTATTATGAAAAAATATTGGAATCGATCAAATAAAGGCGTATTCCCGGCCCGAGAAAGAATCGATTTAAGAGTTTTTTGTTTAGCTAAGCTTAGCTTAGCTAGGACAAATTTGATGAAGATCGTTTAGAAAAGCTTCTATATTTTGATATCGTTTATCGGGGCTCTTTTGAATCATTTTCATCACGATTTCGTTTATTTTGGAAGGGATTTCTGTGCGGATTTTATTGGGGGGCGTTGCTTCTTCTTGGATATGTTTAATTAAAATATTAATGGGTTCTGGCGCGTTGAATGGGACAATTCCGGTCAGTGCGAAATAGAAAGTAATTCCTAAAGAATAAATGTCGCTCCGAAAATCAGAAGTTTTGCCTTCCGCTTGTTCAGGACTCATATATAAAGGAGATCCAATAATTTGGCCCACTTGTGTTAAATGTTCATCTTGATCTGCATTGACAATACGAGCAACACCAAAATCAGCAAGTTTAACGCTTCCGTCTTTCGCAATCAAAATATTTTCCGGCTTTACATCCCGATGAACAATGCCTTGGCGATGAGCCTCTGCTAAGCCTTTTGCGGCAAAAGAGAGGATATAACAAATTTTTTTTAGCGGAAGTTCTCCGAAACGGATACACAATTCTTCTAAATTAACCCCGTTAATATATTCCATAAAAATATAATAATAGCGGCCTTCTTTTCCTGCGAGAAAAACTTTAATAATATTGGGATGATTCAAACTCACCGTCGTACGCATTTCTCGCCAAAAACGTTTTCGTTGTTCATCACTGACCGAGATCACGGAAAGCACTTTAACCGTCATAATTCTTTTGAGAGCGACATGATTACATTGGTACAAAGTGCCGTTTTTTCCATGGTAAATCAACTGTAACAGTTGGGCCCCTGCAAAAAATTGTCCCGACTCAAAAGGATGAGGCAGTTCCTCTCTCACAAAAAATCTCCTAAAAGAGCCAATATTCTTGGTTGTCTTTATTTCTTTCCGCAAAAATGCTCATTTTGAGAATAAAACGAAGAAAAGAAAGGCGCACGGGGTCTATAGCATAACAAATTATTCACAGGCTCTCAAATTTTATTTTGACCCCTATTTTATTATCAAGAAAAAATTGCTTTTCTGAATCTTTTTGATATCATCAATAGGGTTGTTCCTCTCCGAAAGAGAACATAAAAACTGGAATGAATTATAAACTTTTTCGTTATTTATTTTTATCCCTATTCCCATAAGGAAGCCCTATTTAAAATCTTTTTTTTCTAAAATAGCGAAGGATTTATTTAAAGATAACCTATTATAGAAAAGAAAATGATTTTCTAAAACTCCTCCATTTTGAGCAGTATGAGAGGGAAATCTGTTAATATGAGAAATTCAAAATTGTGGTTCAGTTTCATTCTTTTAGGAACTGGATTTGTGTTTTACTGTTTTCGTTTTTCATCGAAACCAAACACTTCCGAAATACAAGAAGTCCAAAAAAGTTCAGAAATTTCTTTTTTTACCCTACCTTCAAAAAAAGAAGAATTGGCTCAATTAGTAGACAAAACGATTTTGGAACATTCTCATGATCATTCTGGATCTGTTTCTTCTGGAAAAGATCCCCAATTCTATTCGGATATCGATCTGAAAAATCTTCCTCAAGAATTGGCCTCACAAAAAGTGATTTCTCATGAAGGAAACGAAATAGTTCACGAAGAAATTCTTGTTTATTGGGAATCGGGAAAACGAAATCCATCTGAGGAAAAAGATCTTGAATTTATCTCTTGGAACGAAACCCTCCAGTTGGCTCGTTATCGCTGTCGTAATATTTCAGAGACTTTGAAACGATTTGAGAGTCATGGAATTCTGGCAGAACCTAATTTTATCGCCCGTACTGCCTTTGAACCCAATGATCCTCGTTATCTTTGCGAGCAAAAAGGAACGATCTCGTCTTTAGGTATAGAGGAAGCGTGGGAGATTCATCAAGGCTCGCCTAATCTAATGATTGCGGTCATTGATAGTGGAGTCGATGCTCAACATGAAGATTTGGCGGGAAATGTGCTACCCGGCGTAGATTTTACAGAATGTCCGATTAAAAATCGTGATTTAACTGGACATGGAACCGCGATGGCTGGAATTATTGGTGCTCGCGGAAACAATCGTAAAGGAATTGCGGGGATTGTTTGGAACTGCAAAATTCTGCCGATTCGTGTTGCGGATCATCAGGGAGTGGCTACCTATGAACAACTTGCGACGGGAATTCGATATGCCGCCGATCATGGGGCTCAGATTTTAAATATGAGTCTTGGAGCCACCGCGTATTCAAAAATTCTTCATAATGCCATTCAATATGCCTCGCAACAAGGATGTCTTTTGGTCGCGTCGGCGGGAAACGATCTTTGCAATTCGCCCGTGTATCCGGCTTGCTTTCCGGAAGTGATGTGTGTCGTTTCGGTGAGCGATACAGGTCATTTGTCTCTAACCA
Organism: uncultured Planctomycetota bacterium; assembly: GCA_964530615.1. Taxonomy (GTDB): domain Bacteria; phylum Planctomycetota; class JBBTDB01; order JBBTDB01; family JBBTDB01; genus JBBTDB01. Next base: position 21,287 of record CAZHAR010000048.1, read on the forward strand.
CGAATGTCCCTAAAGAGTCCGAAGTTGCGGCTCTCGGAAAAGGAATTATAACGACTTGGCCGATGAATATGTACGCGCAGGTGAGTGGGACCTCTTGTTCTGCCGCTTTCGTGAGTGGTGAAGCGGCAATGCTCTGGTCGCTAGAGCCAACCGCAAAGGCCGAACAAATTCGAAAAATAATTGTCCTCAATACCACCAAAATCCCGCTGATCGAACGACTTTCGTCCTTTGTGAATTTTGGATGTATTCAAATTAACAAAGCAGTGGAAGCCTTGCGCGCTCAAGCGCCACTATTAGAGATCCGCCGTGTCACCTCTTTTCCGGCATCCCCTGTTTCTGGACATCCTGTACAGATGAATCTCCAACTCTGGAACCGAACCCTACTTCCGATTCCGGAAATGACGCTTACTTATGAAATGAATGGAACGGTTGTTCAACAATCCGTTCAACTTGGATCTTTAGCCGTGCAAGAACAAACGATTTCACTCCAGATGCCTTCCAAAGAAACCCTTCTTTCCATTTACGAAACAAACCCCAATGAACCGCTGTTTGTCCATCTTCTGACTCCAAGTACCTCTATACAACCTCAATTGCGATGGTCACAAATTCAGATGACTTCACGTCAAAAAATTCATTTTGAAATCTGGGTAGAAAATCAGGGATTAGTGCCAAGTGCTTCGTTTTCTTGGAAAGCGTTTTTAAATCAAAATCTTTTCCAACAAGGAACGGTGCCGTCTTTGCAACCCCAAGAACGTCGGCTGATTCAGTTTACAGAAAATCCTAAAAATTTGGCCAGCGACAAAACTCAAGTTTTACGAATCGAATCGAGTGCGATTGCAGACCCACTTTATTATGTTTTTATTCTTGGACAAGGGGCGACAGAGTTAGTGAAGACGATGTACCAAGAGGGGAACGATGTTGATTTTATTGCGGATATGCCCTATCGATTACGTCCTGAAGGATCCTATATTCCTTTAATGATTTTTTTACCTAACAATGGAGGAAATAGTGAAATTGATTATCTCTCCATTGATTCTTGTAAAATTACCTTAAAAAAATCTCCTGAAGCCGAAGAAGAAGGCGTTGTCGTGTACGAAGACGCCCCAGATTCAGAGCCTTCAACCCTTGCAGAAGGAATTGAACTCATTAATGAAGAAGGCGAAATTCAAACTGTTTCTGGAAGTCCAGACTATAATTTGTTTGAAGATGAAAAACAATTTTTTCGTGGACGCAGTGCTATTTTCCGTATTCCAAGGGCACTCTTTCCGACGGAGGACTCCGCGAGCGAAGTTCCATTTTCTTTTGCTCAAGTTCATATCGAGTGGAGCTTTTATCGAATTCTCCTATCTGGTTTTGAAAAAGTAGACGAAGGCGTTTACGACCAAACCTTACGAATAGTACTTCCAACGACAGAATGGCCTGAACTGTCGGGAACGAATTTTTATTATGACACCCACGTTCATACGGTCGCTGAATGGATGTTTTCCGAAAAAGTAAACTTGTTTGCCCCCGAAAAAGCGTATGGTGGCCCCATCCAAATGATCAAAGAGTCCGCCTATGCAATTGGATTAACCGAGAGTCTGGAAGCGGTCAAAGATCGTGTGATTACGACCGATCATAACTGCTTCTTTAATGATGGAAAAGAAACCGGAGAAGAAGATAGTCCAGATTATCGCCCTACCTGGGGACCCACTTCGCCCTCGTCTAGTATTGCTGAAGAAGGGAGCACTAAATCGGAATGGGATCGAATGAAAGAAATTTTTGGAGAAACGGCTGGAGAAGAAGTCAGCTTTTCCCAAAAACAATTCGCGTTGGTGCCTATGGGCGCGCATATGTTGAGTTACCAAGGAGAGCATTTTGATGGGACTTGGCACGGCGGAAGCGACATTTCTGAAATTCTTGGAGAAGGACTTCCACTCGAATTAAGTTCTGTCTTGAAATCACTCGCAACAATCAAAGACGATGGAGTCAATGCGAAATCGTTTACCTATGCGGCGCATCCGTATTCCTCTCAAGGTTGGACGATGGAAAATATTAATTTAGCGATCGGTTTAACCGAATCGGCCTCGGATTATATGAAAGATTCGGAGCAATTTGTGTTTAAAGGGGTCCAGCTATTTAATGGAAAAGGGGATCAGGGATTGCCTACAGAAGATATCTTTTTTGATTCGCTTAATCCTTTTATAAATTCTGCGTGGAAAGCAGGAAATACGTATTGGGATGGCACTTTGCAAAAAGGATTGACTCAGTGGCAAATTCATCTAGCACGTCTGATGCCCTATTCCCATCCTACTTTACCCGGAGTCTCTTTCATTCGAAAACTTTATATTTCTGCTGGAAGTGATGCCCATGGCGATTTTAACTATTCTACGGGTCGTTTAGCAAAATTGCTTGATTTTCAATCCACATTCTCGGTGGATTCCAACGCTTTTGGAAAAGCACGATCCTATGTTTTTACGGACGGGATCGAAGGAACTTCGCCAGAAGAGAAGGGACTAAGAGCACTTTCTCAAGGAAGTTCGATTGCGACGGACGGAATACTTCTTTATTTTGAAATGGATAGCGATGGGAAATGGGACCCTAAAAAATTGACCTATCACGATGCGACTTCAACCTTTGAAAATACCGAAGGACTCATGGGCGGAAGCGGAAAATTTGATGGGGGCCGAAGTATGTTGGTCACCAAGGATTGTGAGGATACTTATTTAAAATATAAATATGCCACCACGCCCGAGTTTGGAGGCACTGTCGAAACCATTCAGATTTATAAGGCAACGGCGACACTAGGCAATCGTTTTCGTCTTCGTAAAGTGGAAGGGACTTCTGGAATCTCCACGAAGTTTATCACCCAACTTACTGCAGCGGGAACCTTGTCTTCTGGAGCGAGTTCCGGAGAGGGAAGTCGTAAGTTAGACAAAGACAAAGAAGGATTTATTCGTGAGTTAAGTTGTCTCTCACTCGGTGGATTTTCTCATGGAGATCCAGATCTTGAAGAACTTCCCGCGGAAGCCTCTCGCTGTTATACAAATCCGATATGGGCCATTCCTGTAGAGATTGACGTTGCTATCGCAAAAATGAACTATAAGACACGCTCGGTCGCTCCGGGAGATCTGAAAGTGACTTTTACGTTTCCACTTTCGATGTCTTCGGATGAAATTCTTTCGGTAAAAGTCAAACAATTGGATTCTACTGGAAAAACTCCTTCGGCTGCGGCCGGGATTTTAGGAACGTTAAGCTCGGAAGGATGGGAGACGTCTTCCGAGTTTAAAAATTCAGTGATTTTATATACGAATCCAACCACATTAACCGCAACAGATACTCCCTATCCTGGGCCTGGAAGCTATACCTTTCTTGTTTATTTGGATAAAGCTCCAAAAGATTATTTTGGAAACGAACTCAATAGTATTTCTAAGAAAGTGAAGGTCACGACCCCCAAAGGATGCTTTTTAGCGACGGCCGCATTGAGTGATTCGGCAGGAGAGTATCGAGTCGACAATACTACAGGTTCGTATCAATTAAATTTCCAAGCGTTTCAAAAACTTGAAACATTAAGAACGTTTCGAGATCAAGTTTTAGCGAAATCTTCTTTGGGGACTATTTTTATCAAACAATATTATAAAAATGCTCCAGAAATAAGCGAAGATCTCCAAAAACATCCTTTCTATCGTTCCTTAATCCAGGGATTATTAATTACTCCTTGTGTAAGCTTTTTGAATTTTGTAGGGAACGATTTTGGATTCTGGAAAATAGGGATATTCGGACTTGGATTGATACTTTTGAGCCTCAGGTTCTGGATCTGCAAAAAATGATTATTCTCCCATAAAAAAATAAACCAAAAATGATTTTTTTAAGAAGATCGTTTTCAGATTTTCCATCAAAGAAAGCATCAAACTGAATATTATCTAAGAGGACTAGGGAGAAAGAAGAATGTCTGTACTGAAAGGGGATTTAAGCGCGTTTGGCTTACCAGAGCTATTTCAACACTTATCTCAAAATAAAAAATTTGGCATTCTTCGTATTTATTATGAAACGAACGAGAAAAAGCTTATTTTCCAGCCTCATGGAATTACCCTAGTAGTTGCAGGGGACCGAAAAAGTAAAGAAATTGGCAAGCTTTTAGTGTATCATCGCCATCTTACTTTATCTCAATTAAATGAAGCGCTTAGTTCTCAAAAGAAATCCAAGCCTAAAGCGATTTTTGGAAAAACATTAATTGATATGGGGCTAGTGACTCGTGAACATATCAATAGAATTATGTTGGATCAAATCAAAGAAGAAATTTATGACTTGTTTACTTGGGAAAAAGCGAACTTTGAATTTATTGAAGATCCAAAAGAAGTTGAAAAGTTGGATTTAGATCCAAATTTATTTATTGATAAAGAAAATATTTCTGGAACGATTTTAGAGGCGATGCAACGGATTGATGAATGGAAACTGATTCGAGAAGAAGTCGCTTCACTGAATACCATTTACGTACCGGGTAATCTTTCGATGGAAGAAATCGCGAATTTGCGTTCGGAAGAAGCGTTAAAACATATTTTAAATTCGGAGCCTGCTGAAAATTCGGCCAATCTACAAATTTTTTCGTTGCTAGATGGGCGAAATACGGTAGAAGATATTGTCCAGAAATCGTATATGCCACGGTTTGAGGTTTTCGTAGAAATTTGTAATTTGCTAAGACAAGGATTTATTCGTTCTGCGCTTCCTTTTGAAGTGCTTACGCTTTGTCAATCGATGATGGACAAAGTGAAAAAGGCGCAGATTTATGCGGCAATTTATCCTCAATGTTCTACGGATCCTCAGCAGGTTTCGTGTACCTTAGAAATTCTTAAATATTTTCAAGAGAATCCGTCCTTTCGCGCTCAATTTCCAGCCGATTTGAAAAAAGCAATTTTGAAAATGGCAGAGATGTATATTCAGGGCAAAGATTTGGAATCCGCAAGATTTCTGCTTCGCGTGAGTTTACCGCAATTTAGTATGGAAGAAGACTATTTAAAAGTCTACTTAGATATTTTAGCGAAACTTCAAGAATCCGAAGAAGCCTTAGGCCTGATTTTTCCAATTGCCAAACGATTTAGCGAGCAAGGGGAATTTCGAAAATTTGGGCAGTACTATAATTTAGCGAAACAATTTAATACGAATCACCCACTTTTTAAGAAAATTCAAGCCTTACGAACGTCTCCAGAAAAAAAACGAAAGCTTCTTCTTTTTGTTGGAATTGTCTTTGTCGTTGTACTCCTTTTTGGAGGGTATTACTATTTCTATCATCAATCGCAACAAAACGCTCTTGCGTTAAAAGAAACCATACAAAAAGAACTAAAAACAGTTCCATTACATTATCAAAAACAAATTGAACTCTTTTTAAAAGAAGAAAACTATACAGAAGCGATGGCTTTATATCAAGAGAGTATTAAGCTCCAGGCTCATTTAGAAGGTACTCGTCAAGAACTGTTAGATTTTTTGTTAAAAAATAGTTTGTTCTTTGTACAAACCTCTCTTCAGGAAACCAATACAGAACTCGATCAAATTCGATTTACTTTGAAAACACAGATTATGAATATTCAAACGAAATTCAATACAATGAGAGGAGAAATTTTTAAACAACTTAATACCATTTTGTTAGACGAAGGGAGTCTTAGCCTATGTTTTCAGAAATTGCAACAAGCCGAACCCTTGTTAAAAGCGGCTATAAAATATCATATTAGTTATAATGATTTAAATTCTAAACCCGAATTTGATAATAATTATTATTCTGAAGGGGAGTTATTATCCGATGAAATCAAAGGATCGGTTCGCGTTTTTTTTGATACCCTCAGCGCCAGTATTGAAATTCATAAAATAGCTAAATCCAAATTAGAAGATGCTCAACAACTTTGGAATAAAGGGATTTCTTTAAAAAATTATCTTTCATTTCAAAGTTGTTTATCTTTATATAAAGAACTTTATAAACTTTCGGATACGGACTTTCATCGCCAATCCCAAGTTCCTCTATTGATTCTTCCGACGTTTGAGGAAGAATTTGAACCGGAACTCACCAAAATGAAAGAGTTTCCGCCACAATTAAAAATCAAGTTAGAAAATGCTCAATTTGAACAAATGATCACGCTGGAAGAAAAAAATAGTTTCTTGTGTTCTTACCCGTTACCCATCAAGAAAAACCCTGAAAAACCGAATATTTTATTAGAAATGACTTATCCCGGATTTAAATCTATTCAAGAGAAGATTTTTCCAACGGATTTACAAATTAGTTATCCTTGCCATTTACGTCGAAAACACATTGAGTTTCCTCAATATTCTAATGTCTTGTATCTCATTCCTTATCCAGAAAAACAATACCTTATTCTTGTTCATGCTAAAGAAGGCGCTTCTCATCTCATTCGTGCGATTACGCTGGAGGGGCAAGAAATCTGGAAATTCTTTTTTACGGGGACGTTAAATTTCGCTCCGATCCTGTATAAAGATTTATTTTTCGTGGGCGCGACTACGGATTTATCGCAAGAAACCGCCAAAGCAAATTGTGTGCTCTACGATTTGGCAACACCGACTAATGTTTCTCCTAGAGAAATCAATACCATTCAAGTGGAAGGCGGAATTCGTTCGTCGCCCTGTTTTTTTCCAGAGCAACAACTCCTATGTTTTTCTAGTATTACAAAAGCTTCTAATAAAACAGTGGGTTGTCTCCGGTTTCATTCGATGGAAGATTTGTCGGAAACTTTTCCTTCAGTCACCCTAAGTCGAATTATGACCACCGGGATTGCTCATGATAATAAAGATAATCTTTATTTTGGCAGTGGCAATACGTTTTTTTCTTACTCTTTAAACGACAAAAAATTTCTCTGGAAGCAAACGAGAAAGACGACAGGAGCCACAGAAGACAACTCTAATCATCTATTTATCCCCTTTGTGAGCGAAAAAGAAATTTTGGTTCCGCTGAATACCGCTAGTAATAATGGTTATTTGATGAATTATGATCAGGAACAAGGAAAATCGGCTCCTTCTAGTCTTAATAATGCGGTTAATTTCCCACCCCAACTTTACTCCGGTTTTATTGCGATTACGACCACCTACGAAGTATTAACGATTCAACTCAACAAACTTACTCTGCTTTCCACTTATTTCAGTTCTATAAAAATCCTTTCTTCTGCTATTTCTAATGGAAAATATACTTATTTCTTTAATGACGCAGGCGAAGTGCTTTCGGTGAATCTGAAAGGAGAAGTGGTTTGGAAATATCCGATCAAGAAGATCTCGAAAGACACTATTTCTAAACTTTCTGGGCAACCCTGTATTCTAACAAATTATTTAATCTTCCCTTTCAAAAATACACTCGTTTTATTTGAATTAATGAAAGAAAATGAATAACACTAGGTCTTTTTTCTATGTCTAATTACAAGGTTCCGGAACAAAAAAAATGGCAGGATCCCTTAGAAGCTCAATTTAAGCAAGGAATCGTCTCATTCTTCGATCACTATGCGGAAGATCTTTCACGAATCCGCAAAAAAAATCCTTATTATCATCAACGAATTCGAGAATATCTTTGTTTTAATATTCTTCCGAACACGCGAGTCTTGGAAATTGGAACCTGCGATGGAAGCGCCTTAGCGACAACCCGCCCTTCTTATGGGCTCGGAATTGATTGTAGTTCTAAAATGATTGAACTCGCTCAGAAAAATTATCCACAACTCCATTTTCAAGTCGCCTTTGCGGAAGATTTGGATTTGTCAAAAGAAGAACCTTTTGATTATATTATTTTGTCCGATGTGATTGGATATTTTTATGATATCCAGCGTGTTTTTCAAAAGCTCCAACCTCTCTGTCATCGAGATACTCGAGTGATTGTAAACTGGTACAGTCGCCTCTGGCAACCCCTCATTTCGCTTGCCGAGAAATTGGGACTAAAGCATACGCTTCCAATTAATAACTGGACCTCGCGCGAAGACATGGAGAATATTCTCCGTCTTGCTGGTTTTGAAGTCATAAAAATAGCTTCTCGGGAACTGCTCCCCAAAAAAATCCCGCTTCTTTCCAGTTTTTGTAATAAAATGCTTGTGAATTTCTGGCCCTTTTCCCTATTTGCCTGGACAAACTGGGTTGTGGCTAAACCGCCAGCTATTTCTTATCCTAATCTTCCTTCCGTTTCCATTGTTTGTCCCTGCCGGAATGAAGCCGGAAATATTATCAATATTCTAAAAAGAACCCCAGAAATAGGATCTTGGACCGAGTTGATTTTTGTGGAAGGGAACTCTACCGATAACACCGTGGAAACCCTCAAACAAGAAATCGCCGCCTATCAAGGTTCCCTGAAAATCAGCTCCTTAACTCAGAGCGGAAAAGGAAAAGGAGATGCCGTTCGTCTCGGATTTGCTCATGCAACCGGAGATATTTTTATGATTTTGGACGCGGATTTAACCGTTCCTCCAGAAATATTACCAGATTTTTATAAGGCGATTGTAGATGGAAAAGGAGAGTTTATCAACGGCTCCCGTCTTGTTTATCCGATGCAAGATCAAGCCATGCGCTTTGCTAATATTTTGGGAAACAAAGCATTTAGTATGATGTTCACCTTTCTTTTGGGACAAAAATTTAAAGATACCCTCTGTGGAACCAAAGTGCTCAGTAAACGAAACTATCAAAATATCGTTCTCGGACGCGCTTTTTTTGGGGATTTTGATCCTTTTGGAGACTTTGATTTATTGTTTGGGGCCGCCAAACTCAATTTGAAAATTGTAGACTTTCCAGTTCGTTATCGAGAACGTATTTACGGGACCACCAATATTCAAAGGTGGCGAGCCGGAGTTATTTTGCTGAGTATGTGTCTTTATGCCTACCGAAAATTTAAAATCGTTTGACTTCTTGATTAGGGGTCACTGATGAAACAAGCGAAACCTCTGCTTTCGGAACTGGATCGTCCTGAAGTGACGATTGAGCATAGGACGATCATTCAGCGGAAACCTTTTTTACGCAACACGTACCTGGATTTTTACCAATTTTTCAAGGAAGCGAGTACACGTCTCCCGCCGGGTTTGATGTTTGAATTGGGGTCTGGTGGAGGGATCTTAAAAGAAGTTTTTCCCGAAGTGTTTACCTCGGACATTCTGGTGCTACCGATGGTGGATATTTGTTTTTCTGCGGAAGAAATGCCTTTTGCCAGTCACTCTATTTCTGCTTTGTTTCTTTTCAATGTATTACATCATATCAAGAAAGTAGAGATTTTTTTTGACGAAGCCAGCCGCTGTTTAAAAAAGGGCGGAAAAATCGTCATGATTGAACCCGCCAATACTTTTTTGAGCTACTGGATCTACCGTTACTTTCACCATGAACCCTTTCGGCCGGAAGGGAATTGGGAAATTCCAGAGGGCGGTCCGCTTTCTGGAGCCAATGGCGCTTTACCGTGGATTGTTTTTGTTCGGGACAAAAAACAATTTCAACAACGATTCCCCGATCTGAAAATAGAACGAATTATCCTCCATACTCCGTTTCGTTATCTGATTGGCGGAGGATTCAGTTTGCCTCAATTACTTCCCTCTTTTCTCTATTCGTCAGTACGTTCTCTTGAAGCCGCATTAGAGCCATTGAATCCGTGGATTGGACTTTTTATGACGATCGAAGTCACTAGAAAATAATAGGATAAACCGATTGTGTTTTCTTATCAAAAACGGGATCTAATAAAAATTTTTCTCTTATTGATATTATTATTTCTCCCGCACTTAATTTATTATTTTCTGTTTAAAACTCCCATTGGAAACGATTTCCCAGTGTACCAACATCAGGCACTGATCCGTGTCCTTGCCTATCTCCGAGAAGGTTATTTCCCCTTATGGTCGCCTTATCTGTTTAACGGGATGAGTGCCGCTTTTGAACAATCGCTTTCTCAAATCCTTTCTCCACTCTCTTGGGTGTATCTTTTCTTTTCCGGCTCTTTTAATGGCTCTTTGTTAAAAATCATTCTTCACTACAAGTTATTTATCATTGGGCTAGGCGGTTGTTTCGCCTTTCTTTTCTTTGTACAGATTTCTAAGGCGGCGTTGCCCTCGTTTGTTGGGGCCCTTATTTTCATGTTTAATTTTCGGATGTTAGATAACTTACGTTATTCAACGCCAGTAGAAATTTTAGCTTTTTTGCCCCTATTACTTCTGTTTACGGATCATTGTGCTAGCCCTTCTTGTCCTCGATGGGTTTGGGTAGGATTTCCGGTTACGCTTGGAATTACGCTTCTTTCCGGCCATCCACAACATAACATTTATAATCTTTTTTTGATTGCTTTCTATTTTGTTTTCAAACTGAGTCTAAACAGTCAAATCTCTCCTAGAAAAAAGGGATTTTGGCAAAAAGCACGAAAGCCCAGTGGAATTTTTTTTCTGTTAAATTTAGCCGGAATCGGTATCGCCACACCTCTGCTTCTTCCCTTTCTCTGGGATGTGATGCCTTTTTTAGGAACGCGTGTTGAAGAATCTGTTGTATGGATGGAGATGTATAAATTAAGCCCATTTTCCTTAATAATGAATTTTGGGTTTCCTTGGTTTGCGGATGTTCATTCTGGATTTTATTCCTCCCTTGTTGCAATTGTTTTTGCGATCTTTGGATTTTTTTCTTTAATAAGTAAAAAAGAAAAATTAGATTCAGAAACACGCTATTACAGTTATTTCTTTTTTTCGTATTTTTTTCTGGCTCTTTTTTATGCTTTGGGTTCTTCCTTTTTTATCTCTTCTTTAGTCAATTTTTTTGTGCCTGTTTTAAAATCAACCCGATGTCCAGGACGAATAATGGGGACAGGCATTTTTTGTTTTGCAGGGATCGTTGTTTTTTCTTTACGGGGATTTGAACAACAACGTCAGGAACAGAAGAACCCCTCGATTTCTCTTCTGAAAATTTGTCGTTTTTTTTTCCTTGGAATGGTTGTCTTTTGCGTGATATTTGTTCTATTCATTAGTATCAAAGTTTCCGCGATTGCTCCTGAATCCGCTCCCATTTTCTCTAAAAAAAGTTTTCTTTTAAAATTATATCATTATTTTCAAAAGCTCATCTTGGAGCCCTATTCACCGTTTTCTATTCAACCCTCAATTTCTGTGGCTATCTATCAAATCGTTTCTTTTTTCGTTTTTGGTTTTCTACTCTATTGGATTCTTTATGGCTTACATTCGCCAAATATCAAACGGCGGAATGGGTACTATTTTTTTATTATTTTGCTGATGCTTGTGGAAACCGTGTGGTATCATTCGCGGGGAACTTGGTTTTTGGATCAATTCCCAAGCAGTCCAACAGCGGATTGGTTTTTATCACAAGATACGTATCACCAACGAACATTTCTAGAGAATGAATATGGGCGGGTGATTGGAGGGGAAAAAAAGGATTACCATAATTTTAATGCGCCACGCAATTTAATTGAATTTCTCGTTACAGGAGACGCCGAAGAAAAGGCACTTTACGAAAATCTTGAACAAGGAAAGCTATTTATCCCTCAAAATTATCTCATTGTTTCTGAAATGGCTGAGGCTTTAAAACTTCCTTTGTCTCACCTGAGATCCCTCTGTTTAATTGAAAAAAAAGAAATCCAAAAAGCGCAATTAGAAACAGTATTCGGATTAACCTCTGAGAGTCCAGATCAATATAAAGCGCCGTTTGAAAGCGATCCAAAGACAAAAATAGTGCTTCAAGAGTATACTCCGAATCTCGTGACCTTCGAGGTCGATCTAAAAACCCCGGCTCTAGTGAATTATCTGGATGAATATCATCCGGCGTTTATCGCACTAGTCAACGGTCAACGGGTTCCGATTTTGAGAACGTATGGACTGTTCAAGGGTATTTTTCTTCCTGCAGGGTACCATCAGGTCTCAATTCGTTATGAACCGAAATCTTTTTTTATGAGTCTAAAATTATCTTTGATCCTTTTGGCGGCAGGGATTACCTTTATAGGAAGTTTTTGGATCCGCAAATTTTTTGAGCGGAAGTTCCTTCAAGCGATGCTTCTTTTCTTCTTATTCTCCTTTAATTTAGGACTCGCTTGGTATTTTGAGCAACGTATTTTGGCGATGGCGTATAAAACAGGGTATGTTCAATATCGCCCCCATTCCGATTGAAAAAAAAACTTGAAAATCCACCAAAAAAGAACTTGAAGGATAAAAAAAACTGTGTAAAAATAGGCCTTCCTTTAAAAAGCCTCTACAAAAAACCCTGAACTTCTTTTTTCAACACACAAATTCAATTTTTATTTTTTTTTTCCGATAAATATTCAAATAGGAAACATTCAAATCAAAAAAAGAATCCAATTCTTCTTTGTATGGGACTATTTTCAGGAATGTAATTGAGAAATATACATTGTTCTACAATTAAGCCTCTTTCCCGAATGGGAACACTTTGCGTAAAGTGAAGTGAGGATTTCACTAAATTTGGAATCAAGATTTATGACAATTCGAAAAAATCAAGAACCGGATCATTTTAATCAACCCTGGATGGAATGGTGTGATCGTTGTAATGAATATGTAATTTCTTTAGGAGGTCATTGCATCAATGATGATTCGCATCGAACGTATTCTTTAACGCCAATAGAACGGGCTCAGTCGGGCTTACTCACAGTTCCTAAAGAAATTTCTCCGGAAGAAGATATGCTTCTTTCCGAATAACCTGGAACATTTGAGTTGTATTTTGGAGTCCATTCGCTATACTATTTTTGTCATGCTAGATGGGAATTGCGGTCTCCTGTAACCTGAACGCAATAGCAGGATTGAATCTTTTTTGAGGTCTTTGAAGTCTTTTTATCCCTCGTGAAATAAGCGGTGTTTGAAAGTTTGGGTCCCATGCAACAAAAGGGTCCGAACCTGGTCAGGGCTGGAAGGCCGCAGCCATAAGGATTTTCTTTTGGGTGCCGTGGGGGAACTTAAGCCTAGCTGGCTGTTTCAATGATATAAGAAGAGATTCTTGGATCGAGAAAAAGTGCATGACCTCTTTCTATTTTAAATTCCTCCAGAAAAAAAGTCAGCTATAATCCTTTGAAATCAAACGAGTACCAAGTTTTAGCACGAAAGTACCGTCCACAATATTTTGATGAAGTGGTTGGACAACTTCCTATTGCAAGAACCTTAAAAAATGCGATCCAATCCAAACGAGTGGCCCATGCCTATTTGTTTTGTGGCACCCGTGGAGTAGGCAAAACTTCGATGGCTCGCATTCTGGCGAAATCACTCAATTGTCTTTCAAATCGAGAACCGACTATCACTCCTTGTCAAACTTGTGATGCTTGTGTCAGCATCTCTCAAGGGGAAGATATTGATGTCATTGAAATTGATGGAGCCTCGAATCGAGGGATTGATGAAATTCGCAATATTCAAAAAGAAGTGGGCCTAAAACCGTCGCGGTCTCAATTTAAAATTTACATCATCGATGAAGTTCATATGTTGACGATTCAGGCTTTTAACGCCTTGTTAAAGATTTTGGAAGAACCCCCGGTTCACGTCAAATTTATTTTTGCAACCACACAAGCCTATGATGTACCAGAAACAATTCATTCGCGTTGTCAACGTTTCGATTTTCGACGTATTTCAGAAAAAGATATTGTCGTGAGACTTCAACAAATTTGTGAAGCCGAACAAGTGTCTTTCGAAGGGGAAGTTCTCAATCGAATCGCTACTTTGGCCACCGGAGGATTGCGAGATTCTCAATCGATTCTCGATCAACTGATTTCAGCCACAAATCATCAAAAATTAACGCTTCAAAGTCTCGAAGAATTAATGGGATGGGTTCAACAGAGCGATTTACGAGCGATGACGCAATATTTATTAGAAGGCAATACTTCACAAGCACTTCATCTTATGCTCCAAATCTATGAAAGAGGAAATGATTTAACGGATTTTATCGATCAACTCCTCACCAAATTTAGAGCCCTTATGATTTTTTCGTATACCGAGGATGCCTCTCTGACCGATGAAACTTCTTCTTGGTTAGAGACGATGGCGCCATTAGCGCAAAAAGACTTCTTCTTATATGCGATCCAACTGTTATTGGAAACTCAAAATAAGATGAAACAAATGATTCAATCTAAAATTCTTTTGGAAATGGCGTTGGTCAAACTCTCTCAAACTCGAAGGATGCTTCCTTTTAATGAACTTTTAAAAAGAGCGCAAGAGCTTGAATTTAAACTGATTGAAAAAGTGGGACCCCTCCCGCCGCCAATCCTCGTTTCTCCAGTCGTTAGAACAGAAACGATGGAAGCGATTTCAGAATTTTCGAAAACGACAGAGGGAGACGAATCGTCATTGTTATCGACAAGCGAAAACACCTCTTCGGAAGAATCGGAAGGCGCGACGAAAACCAGCGAAGACGAAAAATTACCCGAGGTCGATTTTCAAATTCCCACCGTAGAAACCCTTGTTTCCGATTTCAAACTTAAAGATCTTTGGCCTCAAATTGTAGAACAAATCAAGGCAAAAAAAGCTTCTGTCGGAACCTTTTTGGCCGAAGGTCGTTTTCTTAGTTGTGATGAAATGCGTATATTAGTTGGTTTTTCTCCAAACTTCAGTTTTCACCGAGAACAACTGGAAACTCCAGAAAAAAAATCGTTTATTTTGCAAGAAGTCAAACAATTTACCCAACAAGATTATGATATCAAGTTTATTGAGCAGGAAGACGATCACCCAGAACGAGAAAAAAATAAAGTAACCGAAGAGGATTTAAAACAGCATAAAGACGTCCAGAGAGTCATTCAACTTTTTAATGCTCGTGTAATTAAAGTCGAAAAATAATTAGAGAGTGAGGATACCGATATGTTTGGTGGTTCCATGGATCCCGGAGCTTTGATGAAACAAGCCCAAAAAATGCAACGTGATCTTCAACGAATTAAAGAAGACCTCGGAGATCGAGTCGTCGAAGGAAAAGCCGGAGGTGATAAAGTCATTGCCGCTGTCAATGGAAACCGTGAAATCGTCTCCATTAAAATAAAAAAAGAAGTCGTTGATCCTGAAGATATTTCTCTCTTAGAAGATTTAGTGATTGCGGCCGTCAATCAAGGACTCAAACTCGCCACCGAGATGGGCGAAAAAGAAATGTCGAAAGTCACCGGCGGACTCAATATTCCGGGACTCTTCTAGGACTCTTTCCTTAAATTTCAGGGAGATAGAAGATGTTCGCAAAAATACTTTTTGTTTATGTACTCTTTATCAATCTCATTGCATTTCTTTTGTTTTTATGGGATAAACGGCGAGCAAAGCTTCAATTACGGAGAGTTTCTGAAAGATCGTTGCTCTTCTGTTCCGCTTTAGGGGGATGTGTCGGCGCCGCTTTTTCCATGAAATGGTTTCGGCATAAAACACAGAAAATCTCCTTCCTTGTTTTTTATATGGGAACCATTATTTTAAATACGATTTACTTGATACTTCTTATTCAATATCGATCTGTTTTTTTCGCTTAAGACGCTTCATTTCATGAACAGGATTTATGTCGAGTACAAATAATCCAATTAGCCAAACAAACAACCTCATTAATATTATTGATGTTTCGACAGTCTTTCAAACGATTAGCGATAACGTACGCACTGGAACACTTACGGTTTCTGTTGAAAATAAAAAATGTTTAATTTATTTTAATCGCGGTCAGGTTCAAGTTTGCTACTCGATTAATCACGTTTCTTTTCTTGGAGAGGCCCTTCAACGAGCCAATACCGTTGATCCTTCGCTACTTCAATCCCTCTTACAACGACAAAAAGAAAGTAAAAAATCGCTCATTACGCTTCTTCAAGAAGAAGGAATTGCAGATCTTTCTTTTATTAAAAAGCTCTGTGAATTTCAGATTGTAGAAGATATTTATGAACTCTTTCGTTGGCTCAATCCCATCTGTACGTTTGAAGAAAGTCCACCCAATTTAGAAATCTTTGATTCCGAACTCTTAAAATTGAATATTTCTATGAATGTCAGCGCACTCTTAATGGAAGCGGCAAGACGTGAAGATGAATGGGGAATGATTCAGAAAGTGATCCCTTCTCTGCTCGATGTTCCTTATCTTAAAAACAATATCCCTCCTCATTTGGTCAATGAAAATCAACAAATGCTCTTGATGTTAATTAACGGAGAGCGAAATGTGAGCGAAATGCTGGATCAAATCCATATGAGCCAATTTTCGGCCATGGAACTCTTGAAAAAAATGCTCCAGGACAAATATGTTGCTTTTCGTACTGGAGAAGAACTTCTTGAGATGGTCAAGCGTTCTCCTATCAAAGAAAATATTGTAAAACAAATTCATCTTTTTGAACGTGCGGAAGCTTTAGGGAAAAAAAACATCGAAACGATTCACTGGCTTTCCCAAGCCTATGAATCCATTTATCAGGAAGACAAAGCGCTAAAAAAATACCTGGAACTTGGAGAAGTCGCTCAAAAAGAAGAAAACTTGGCTATGGCCGCGAAGGCCTTTGAAAAAGTAATTGGATTAAATCCTGAATATCTTCCGGCTTATGAAAAACTGATTAAGCTTCTGTTTTCTTTAAATTTTTTGACTGAGGCCGCTGAAAAATCAAACCTTTATGCTCAAAAATTACGTTCTCAAAATAAAATAAAAGCCGTAGAAATTCTTCTGGAAGCGAATAAATCAGACGAATCGCTTGAAAATCTTGAACTCCTAGCGACCATTTATATAGATATGGGTGAACGCATTGATGCGCTGTTAACGTACGAAAAATTGGCCCAAAAATATGAAGAAAATCAGCAACTCCTACGTAGTATAGAAATCTATGAAAAAATGCTGACCATTGATGAAGAAAATTTGGAAGCCTATTTGAATCTTGCAACCCTTCTCACTCGTTTAGGACGCACAGACGAAGCGGTCAAGCAATATAAACGACTTGCGGACAAACTTAATTCTACCGGAGTCATTAAAAATAGCTTTACTTGCCTCTACTTAATTAATGTCTGTAACAAGATTATGGAGTTTGAACCCGAAAATTTCTCGGCTCGCGAATGGTTAGTGGATGCGTACATTTATAAAAAAGAAACCCCAAAAGCAATCACGATGCTGGAAGAACTGCTCACGATCCTAGATAAAAAAGAAGATCCTTATGCTAAAATTGTCAATTTGAAGAAATATGTTTTACTCAAACCAGACGCATTTGATCGAAGTTTACAATTAGGAAAAACTTTTTTAGATATCGGAGAAAAAGACGAAGCGAGAACCGTTTATTTTGGGTTGGCGGAAGTGGCACTCAAACACAAAACTTTTTCTATCGCTAAAGAAGCACTTCAAAAAATTTTACAATTCGATCCGTTTCATTTAGAAACTCATCTCAAAATAGCAGAAATCCTCACTCAAGAAAAATTGATTCGAGAAGCCGCCGAAAAATATCGAATTTTGGGCTTTTTTTATAAAGGAATCAATCAATTTGAACAATCCACCCAAATGTTTGAAAAAGCGATGGAGCTGGCTCCGCAAGAACAAATTGAATGTGCTCTAGAAATTGGAGAAAATTATAAACGCCTGAAAATGCTTGATTACTCGATCTCTATCCTCCAAAATTTTGCCGCCAAGACCTACGCCGAAAAAAATTATGGACAAGCCAGTAAAGCCTGTAAACGTATTTTAGCACTACAACACAATGAACCTTGGGCCATCGATTTAATGAAAAAACTCTCTCAAATTTAAAACCCTACCGAACTGGTGAACCTTATGAAAAAAGGGGAACAACTCATTCTCGGAGAATTAGCTCTTTCAAAAGGGTTTATAAAAAAACAACATTTGGAAGAAGCCACCACAAAAACAAAGATGGAAGGAAATTTGATTGCCTATTTGGTGGAATCTAATCGCCTTTCCAAAAAAAATCTTTCCTCGATTCTGGAATACCATAAAACGGTTAAAGAACAAAAAAAACAAGATAAAACCTTTGCTCGATATCTTTTGGATAACCATATTGTTGACCGCCATAAACTCAAACAGTGTTTCCGCAAACAGGAAGATCTAGAAAAACAAGGACGATATGCCTCACTCTCCAAAATTATTGTTCAGGAACATCAAGTCCCTAAAACACAAATTTGCAATTTTAAAGAAGGCCCTCCCCCCATTCGTTTACGAAAAAGTCTCAAACGGATTTGCAATCTAGCGAAAATTTATTTCAATTTGGGAAACAATTTTTTTCAGGCTCAAGATTGGAATGGCGCAAAAAAAGCCTATCAAAAGTCACTTCAAGAAGATCCCGATTTTTTACCTGCCCTTCTGAATCGCGGAGTGACCTCCCTGATTTTGCAAGAATATGATCAGGCGTTAGCCGATTTTAATGCGGCTCTAGCACTCGATCCTAGCAATATTTTGGGCTATTCTAATAAGGGACTCCTCTTGCTTTTGAAAAATAATCCTCAAGAAGCGTATTCCGAATTAACAAAGGCGCTAAAATTAAATAAAAAACTCGCGCCGACTTGGAATAATAGAGCCATTTGTCTCACACTGTTAAAGAAATGGAAAAAGGCAGAAGTGGATATGGAGAAAGCATCGAAACTCGATAGCGATTGTCCTC
>CAZHAR010000049.1:0-39747 GCA_964530615.1 uncultured Planctomycetota bacterium
TCCCTGTCATTTTTTGAATTTATCCTCAACAAAACGCTCCTTCGATTATCCTCTAAAAATTGGGACATTTCCTCCTTCTCCAGGTGGTTTTTATGATTTGGCTGGAAATGTTTGGGAGTGGTGTTCTGATTGGTATGGAAAAGATTACTATCAACACTTGACACAAAATCCTCAAAATCCCCAAGGCCCTCCACAGGGAGAAAAAAAAGTATTACGTGGAGGTGCTTTTAATAGTACCCGTATGACCTTAAGGGCTTCCGTACGTTATGGAAGTTGTCCCGAGAATTGGTATCGTTCTGTAGGCTTTCGAACCGCTTGTTCTCTAGAAAAAAAATAACTGGCCCAATTTCTGATGGATTGAGAGCGAAAATGAAAGAAAATTCTCTGACTAAAGGATTAGAAACAGCCCTCTTGAAAAATCCGGCGAATCATCCCCTGCGCTTATTACTTGCTTCGGAATATCTAAAAGAAAATTTGTTAGATCGTGCCATCAAACATATCCAATTTGTTCTCGAACAAGATCGAAATTCTGTTCCTGCACTGCTGGCTCTTGCTAGAGTGAAAGAGTCTCAAGGATCTCGCTCTGAAGCGATTGTGATTTTAGAACGCGCGCTAGCGCTCCAGCCAAAAAATGCAGATATTCACTATTTATTATCTCAGCTAAAATTGGAAGAAGGGTTACAAGAAGAAGCACGTTCTCATTACGAAGCGGCTAAACGCTTGAATCCTGAAATTTTTGACCCTCTTTTGGATACTTTGCCGGCCACGATCCCTCAAGTAACAGAAACGCCTGAAGAAACAGAGCCCCGCAAAAAATTTGATTCCCCTGAAGAATCAGAATGGGATCCAGAAGAAGTTTCTTTCCAACCGGAAGCCAGTTCTCTCCATTTTAGCGATGTGGTTGGAATGGAACTTTTGAAACGAGATGTTCGCTTAAAAATGAGTTATCCTTTAAAAAATAAATCGCTCTATGCTTCGTTTCATCAAAAAATAGGGGGCTCTCTTTTTCTCTATGGTCCCCCGGGATGTGGAAAGACCTATTTTTGTGAAGCCGTTGCCGGAGAACAACCCACGATCCCTTTTTATCGGCTACACCTCGAAGATGTGCTTGATTCTTATACAGGACTCAGTGAAAAAAATTTAGTGGACCTTTTTGAACAAGCTAAAAAAGATAGCCCTTCGATTTTATTACTGGATCAAATTGATGCGATCGCTGGCACCAAAAAAGATCAATTTATTCCTCAAACTTTATTTATTAAGCTTCTTCAAGAAATCGAACAAGATCGAAATCAGGGCCTTTTAATTTTAGGAACTTCCAATCAACCCTGGACTTTGGAAGAATCGCTTCTCTCTGCATCTCGTTTTGAACGCATTTATTTTATTCCGCCGCCCGATCTCAAAACACGTCAGCAATTTTTAGAAATGTTGCTACGTGCCAAGCCTCAAAAAGGCCTCTTATGTCTAGATCTCGCTAAAAAAACCTCTTGGTATACCTATGCAGAGATCAAAGTATTAGTCGAACGTTCAAGTGAATATGCGATTGAAGAATCCTTGGAAGCTCAACAAATTATTTCAATCACGATGGAACATTTTGAACAAGCTCTCGCTGAAATTTTCCCCATCTCCGCGAAGCCTTGGTTGAAAGAAGCCGCAGAGTATGCGGAAAAACATCCAGAATTTTATAAAGCATTGCTCGCTTATTTGGAAATCCATCAATTGGATTAAGGAGAGATCGTTATTGTTTGCCCTCATTGTCAATATGTAAATCACTCTGGACGCCAGTCGTGTAGTCAATGCCATCGTTCTTTAAAAATAGATCTGGAAGAAAGAAGTGGACAACCCCGTTTTTCACCCGTTCAAGAATCTTCCCGTTGCTTTAAATTACTTGGTGGGACTCTATTATTTTTTTTAGGGACCCTTGCTTATTTTCTGACAACGCTTCGAGAAGGCTCTCTTTACTTTAATCTTCTCTTCTTTGGTGGAGGACTAGGGCTTTTCTTACTCTGTTTAGCACAAACCCTCTGGGCTGTTTTTTTTCTTATTCCTTTTCATCTCTGGTTTTGTATCTCTCAAAAAGTATTGCTTTTGCAACCCACTTGGTTTTCTTATTTCTTGAGTTCGCTGATCCTCCTGATGGGAGGATTAGAGCTGAATTTGTTTTATTTCTGGGTGATTCGCCAGAATTTAAAATCCTCACGCCCCGGTTAAAAGTCAACTGTTTTTTTAGTATTAAGGGGATCTGGAGTGGGATAAAGTCGATTGGCAGATTTTTTGGTTAATAAGTGCGGCGGTATATCCTGCGCCAAAACCATTATCAATATTGACGACACTCACTCCAGCGGCACAACTATTGAGCATCGCGAGTAAAGTCGCTAATCCATGAAAATGGGCTCCGTACCCAATGCTCGTGGGAACTGCGATCACAGGACAATCGACCAAACCTCCGACTACAGAGGCCAAAGCGCCCTCCATTCCGGCGACAACCACAATGACATTCGTTTTTTGCAAGGCTTCAAGATGTGGAATCAATCGATGCAGACCCGCAACTCCAACGTCATAAAGAGGAGTCACCTTGCAATGCATCATTTGTGCCGTAATATAAGCCTCTTCCGCAACAGGAATATCTGCGGTTCCGGCAGAAACAACCATCACCGATCCTCGTTCTTCGCGAGGTTGTTGCATTAAAGTCATGGTTTTGGATCGTGGATGGTAGTGGAGGCGAGAATCTAGGTCGCGGACCGCTTCGAAATATTCTGGCGATGCTCGGGTGACTAAGAGATCACTCTGATGAGCGAGCATTGTTTGAAGAATGAGCCGAAAGTCTTCCATTGTCTTATGTTCCGCATAAATGACTTCCGGGAATCCACATCGCAAAGCACGGTGTCGATCTATTTTGGCGATAGTGAGATCCTGAAAAGGCAACTGTTTGAGTTGGCTAAGTGTTTCTTCCAGAGAAATATGGCCAAATTTGAACTGTTGAAGAAGCTCTTGAAGTTTGTCCGTCTGCATAGGAAAATTTATCCCTTTAACCCGTATTTTTCGAGTTTTTTGTAGAGATTACTTCTCTGCATTTTGAGTTCTTTCGCAGTGATCGCAACGTTCCAATTATATTGATTCAGCTTGTTTTCCAAAAATATCTTTTCCGAGAGATTTTTAAACTCTTCAAAACTGCTACACCCTTCATAGAGATCGTTTTTGAGTTGAGGCGATTTAGCGCCGGATTTAAACATATCGATATCTTCTTTGGCAATCACTTTTTCTGAAGTGAGGATCACCAATCGCTCAACAACGTTACGCAGTTCTCGGATATTTCCGGGCCAAGACCGCGCGCATAAACTTTTCAGCGCCTCCGGCGCAAATACTTTTTTCTCGACACCGTAATGTTTGCAAAATTCTTCTAAAAACGCAGTTGCCAGAATCGCAATATCTTCTGTCCGTTCCCGGAGAGGAGGCAATACAATAGGCACTACATTCAATCGATAAAACAAGTCTTCCCGAAAGGTCTCTTCTCGAACCATCGCTTCCAAATCTTTATTGGTCGCGGAAATAACGCGTACATCAATTTCGATATCTTTGGAGCCCCCGACCCTTGTAATAATATTTTCTTGAAGGACGCGTAACACTTTTGATTGGGCACTACTCGTCATATCGCCAATTTCGTCGAGAAAAATAGTGCCCCGATCCGCAAGTTCGAATTTTCCTATTTTAGCCGTACTCGCTCCAGTAAAGGCCCCTTTTTCGTGCCCAAAGAGTTCGCTTTCCACCAATTCTTCTGGAATCGCCGCGCAATTAATGGCGATAAAGGCCTCATGTGCCCGCTTCGAAAGCTCGTGGATCGCACGCGCTACGAGTTCTTTTCCAGTTCCATTTTCCCCTTGAATGAAAACACGCGCTTCCGAAGGCGCTACTTTTTCGATCATTTGTAAAACGCTATGAATCGCCGAAGAATGACCTAGTATCTTTGTGGTTGAATTGCTTTTTTTTAGCGCCTGATTTTGTTTAAAGAGTTGATTTTGTTCGAGAGCGTTTTTGACCGTAATAAGAATCCGATCCCGATCCAGTGGTTTTTCTAGAAAATCGTAAGCTCCGTTTTTGGTGGCTTCAACAGCGGTTTGAAAGGTTCCATGCGCGGAAATCATAATCACTACAATTTGCGGATAGGTCGCTTTAATTTTCTGGAGGACCTCCATCCCGTCCATTCCTGGCATTTTAATATCCAGCAAAATGACTTCTGGCGCTACCAATTTCAATTTTTCTAGCGCCTCCAATCCATTAGAGGCAAGAACCACCGCATATTTTTGATATTCGAGAATCATTTGAAGGGAGTCTCGTATGGCCTGCTCATCATCAATGACCATAAGGATTCGTCGCATAGAATACTCCTCTTTCGGCATCTTGTGTTGGATTTGAATTATTCTTTTTGGGCCTGAACCAACGCGAGCATTCCTTGATAGAGTGGAAGCTTATCTCGAAAGAGGGGCGAGAGTTCTTCTAACAATCGAAAGAGTTCTGGGTGAAAATAGGTGCGAAAACAGACGGATTTTGTTTCTTGGCGACGGGAGATATCTTTCCAAAACGTGAGAACTAAATTAAATCCTCCGGTACTTTCGCGGGTATACTCTGTTTGTAATTCAAGCCATTGGGGGTTTTGAAGTTTTTGAAGAATTTGTTGGTATTGCTCGTTTTGAAGTTTTTCTTCTGAGTTTGTTGTTTTGCCGTCTGTAGTCCATTCTATCTGAGCTTTGTGGGTTTCTGTGAGAGAAATTAAAATACTCTCTCCTCCCGTTTCCAGATTTTGCCAATAAATTTCTAAAATTTGCTCTGGCTCAAGAGCAAAGGCTAACTCTGTTTTATTGTCTGGGACCTGTTGATAAAATTTGTCCCATTCATAAGTATCTTCCGTCAGTGTTTCTGTGTTACGATGACAGCCGATCCATAGAAAACAAGAGAAGAAGAAAAAAATGATTTTCATAAAAAACTCTTCTGGATAAGAGGTATTCAGGGGGGTCTTCATCGATTAGAATAAAATAACTATTTTGGTGTTTTTGAAGCCGTCCCATTATAGTATAGAATCTTGAGAATGCCAACGGGGCCCCACTTCACAAGAACTGATTTTTTTCAAGGAAATTTCAAGGAAAAGGAAGCAGTATGGATGAAATCTGGTTACAAACAAACCCGAAAACTTTGGAAATGTCAGGCACTTCCAAGCTCAAAGTGACTTGGGCGGATGAACATTTTTCTGAATATAAAATCAGTTATCTTCGAGAAATTTGTCCTTGTGCGCATTGTAGAGATATTCGAAATGCTAAACCTCCGGAAGAATGGAATCTTCGCGCTTTTTTTGTGACGGAAACCCCTAAAATGACTGGCGGATACGCATTAAGTTTCGTTTTTAATGATAGCCATCGAGAAGGAATTTACTCGTTCGATTTTTTACGAAGACATTGTACTTGTGAAAAATGTCGGCCCGCAGAAATGTCTCCGAAAGAATCTTCTGGAGAATCAAATACAAAACCGGCGATAAACTCTCCGTGAACCTTCCAGAGCCTTTTACCATTACCTCTCAAATACGCCTTGTTCGTTTGGAATCTAAACATTTAAAACAATGGTATCGATGGTTCAAAGACGAGCGAGTTTTATATTGGATCTCTTGTACAAGAAGACCCAGAAATGCGCTTCCCAGATTTTCTCGATGCCATATTCGGAAAAAATTTGAAGAGGCACAAAAAAATCTTGGATTCGCGGTTGAATCTCATCAAGGAGAACATTTGGGAAATTTGATCCTGAACGAAAAACAAGAGCTTTCGCTGGAAATCGGAGAAGTTCATTATTGGGGTCGCCGTTTAGGCAGTGAAATTATGGGAGGGTTTTTAAAGACATATGATCAGTGGGTCGGAACCGATTTATCCTTGTGGGTTTTTGATTTCAATCAGCGTGCAATAAGGCTCTATACCCATTATGGATTTCTTTATACCGGAGTTTCGGAGCAGGGGTTTTTCCAAGGGGGTCGTAACCCCTGCGCTCATTTACAATTTTTGCGATGCGTTCCGGCAAAAAATTAATGGTCACTGTCTTCATCGGTAGGCTCTTCTGAAACCGAAACCGATTCGTCTTTTATATCCCAAGCCAAGAGCCATTCTTCCTTGCAGAGTTCAAAACCCTCTTCAACCAATCGTTTCTCGAGGTCGTTGTTGTGTCCGGCACCATAGAAAACCGCGATTGTTTTCACTTGTGGAACGGTCATCACTTCTTTTGTGCATTTAAAAGCTTTATCGTTACGACAGAGAATCAGCACTTCCATCAACTGGCCAACGCTCTTTTTTGAATCGTCTTTAGAAGAGCTTTCCATCATCATCATTTGGGTTGCTAGCAATTCCGCAAAAGTTTCTTTTAAAGCAACACTCCAACTTTTTCCTAAAAGAATTCCAGACAAATTGCCGAGAAGCGAAGCATAAATTTGGTTGGCTTGTTGTTCAAGATCTTTACTCGATGCCATCGATAAAATATCGAGGAAACCGACTCCTTTTTTTGCCATCAGTTCTTGAAGCTCTTCAATGGAAACATCGGCGGGTTTCCACCAGCTTCGAGCATAATTTAATCCGTCTTTTTGAAAAGAAAGATCTAAAAATTGCCCGATATAGGTTTGTAAAGTGGTCAAAAGATCGAGATTTGAGGAAGCATCTGAACGATGATAACTTTGCTGAAAATGTTTTTTTCCAGAAAGCTCTTCTTCTTTTTCTGCGGAAGTCGGCGGAGTCCATTGAGAGAGATCTTCATTACTTACGGATCCAACCCCTTCAAAGAGAACGACATCGTGGCTATCCAGAATATCTTGAAGTTGTGTATAATAGGCTTGATCTGCAATATGAACTGCGCCCACAAGACTCACAAATTTTGTTTTCGAGGCATTCGCAAATGTTTTCGAAGCGACCTCTAAAGCGGAGCGTCCCAGACGAATTTTAGAATAACGGATGTATCCTTCGGTAGGTTTACTGCGCTGAATCGCAAAAATATCTTCTTTTGAAATCAGAAGAATTTTATTAGCGCCTTGCCGAATTTTGACCCATTCTTCATCAGCATAGATTAAATTTCCTTCAATTACTTTTTTTGTTTTGAGAACAATTGTATCGTGTTGAGGTTCCGCAGAAACAAGATTAGAGAAGAGGAAAAAATAACAAAACGTGAACAAGATTTTTTTCATAAAAGCTCCTTTGAGTCTAAAAAAAACGTTCTTCTTATTCAATAATCATATCGTTCAGAACCCTAAAAAACGAACCTCTTTTTCAAATTTTTGCAGGGGGTTCCAATTGATTTTGATCGGTTGTTGGCTTAAAGACGAACTTTTTTCTCTCTCCTGTCGATTTATTTGCTTCTGAGGCGACCGTACTCGTTTCCAAAAGTTTGGTCAAAAGTTGAGAAGCCGTGGCGACTTTAGGCGTGACGCTTGAAGACGATTTTAAAGCTCCTCTTTTTTTTAGGGGCTTATCCTCTGAATGTTCCGGAGAAAAATGGGTGACTTTCGGGAGCGAATGCGACGCCACTTTCTGAAAAGGAGGGAGTGGAATCGTATAGGGGAGTTTTCCTTCTGCGTCTAAATATTGAGGAAATCCTGCGCTTTTAAGCTCTTCTGGAGACATGAGAAGATTCTCCCATTCTTCTTTTTGTAATTGAGGAATGATCTCCAAAGAAGTTTTCAAAATACGCAAAGAAACGCCTTGTCGCTCGATTTCTCTTAGCAGTCGAAACAGGTCTTCTGCCGCTCGATCTTTGAGTAAAAGCACCTCGGAAAGATCGATGTAAGTTGGTTTAGGCGTTTGTGATAATTTTTGTCGGATTTGATGAAAGAGATGCTGCGTGCCTTCGTTAAATTTTCCTTTTAAAATCATAAGATAATGTTGAGGAAAATCTTCTAAATTGACATTCATAATTTATTCTTAAATAAAAAAATTAAATATTTCGTAGGGCACACGCGATAGGGTCTCAAAAAAGATGCCCACCCAAAACACAGAGATCTAAAATTTTTTTGATTGCAAAAAAAACAGATGGGTTTCGCCTCAATGGACGAAACGAGATTGATTCTTCTTGCAGATTCAGCTAACTTTTAACATCTTAGAAACCTGATTATAAAGGAATAAAGGGAAAAATAGGAGAAAAATAAAAAATGTGGGTTGAAGAAGTGGCTTTATGGAAAAAAGAATTTCTTTATTTTCGGAGCCCAATTCCCTTTTGGGTCGTTTCCGGTTCTTTTCTGTTTCATTCTCTTTTACTGCTTGGAATGTGGCCCACAAACCAGAATTCGATTCAAGCCGCTCCGAAAATTTTTAATTTTTTTCTGGTCACCAATTATAGCTTCTTTTTTGTCGCTAATCTTTTTATTGCCGGAATGAGTGCGATTAGTTTTACCACGGAAAAAGAGCAAGGAACGTACGAACTTTTACAGTCCACTTTAATCGCTCCTTGGAAATTTTTTGTCGCCAAATTTTTGGCCCTTTTTTTATACCTACTGACTCTTTTTTCAACCCTTATTCCCGTTTATATCTTGGGGATGTTAGTCGGTGGAATTCAGTTGGAACAAATTTTTAAATGTGGCGCGATTACAATTATTACCTGTGTTCTTAATGCGTTTATTTCTGTTTTAGCCTCGATTTCGCTTTCGTTCAGTTCCGATGCCTTACGACGCGCGTATTTGGCTTCTTTCCTCAGTATAGGGGGCTTAGGAATTGCGGGTCATAGTGTGATCCTTCTCGCTCAAATAAGTGTCAGTTTTTTCGAGGGCGGCCCCTACCGTACCTATTTTCCAATGGCACATTCGGAGTGGTCCTCTTGGAGCAATCCCTTATACTCACTCTATTTGGTGCTATTTCCTGCGTATTCTCCTCCACTGTGGGGTTGGATAGAATCTTGGGCCATTTGTCCGCTCCTCTATTTAGGATTGAGTCTCCTCCTTTTACCTTTCATTTTTTTACGTATTTATCAAGATTTATTTCAACGAAGCTGGAGTTCTCCACTCAAACCCCTTAAACGACTAAAATTTCTTCCAGAAGAGCGTAAACCTTGGATCATTCAATATTTGATTAGGCATACCTCCAATGCTATTTTTCAAAAAGAATTATGTTCCCAGTTTTATTTTAGAACCCGTTCGCTAGGTTGGGCTATTTTGGTGATGTTTGGGCTTATGTTTGGACTCAATTATGTCTGCATTATTAATTCTTTTGATTTTGCTTTGCTTGCCGTGGTCGAGCTTATCTCTTTCGGGTTTGTGACCATTGGAATCGCGTCGACTGTAGTCACCAAAGAGATTGAAAATGAGGATTTTGATCTGATTCGTTCGACCTTAATTACTCCAAGTCAATTCGTGTGGGGAAAATTTCAATCGTTATCGTACGGGCTTTCTTTTCCAATTTTTATTTGTTGCATTTGCAACTATCTTTATATTTTAGGTCGATTTAATCATCCCTATTCTTTCACCGAAAAATTTATTTTTATCTCGATTTACAACTTTGAACTCTTATTTGTATTTTACATCACTTTGATTTTGTCGATGATGACTGGAATTTATGTCAAGAAAACTATTGGTGCTTCTATTTTAGCGTATCTCCTCAACTTCTTTTTTTATGGAGGCGCTATTTTTATCCTTTTTGCCTCTGGTTTGTCGCGAAATATTCGTCTTTTGGCGTTTTCACCCTTTAGCGCTATTGTGATGTTTTGGAGCGACGAACTTTCCTTAAAAAACATTTATGTCCATTTTTTTTATCTGATCGCGGTTTTTGGAACTTCTTTTTTGATGGCGACAAAAATAATGAAAATTCGACGTTGGATCGATCCGTAACTTGATGTTAAGAAGCAAGTTGTGAAGAGGAAATTTGTAGTGAGGTGGCTAGGGACGATTCGTAAATCGCCCCTACGACAAGAAATTAGTGGCTTTCGAGGATAGCATTAATGCTTTGGTATTGGGTCGGTTGTTGGGTCCAATAGTGATAAATAGGGCCACCGTTCGCTTGTAAAACCCATGCATCATAATCCTGATGATTTGATGAAATAATACGAACGATTTTATCTCCGTTTTTAAAGGTCCAGTCCCGGCCGTCGTTATAATAATGTTCAATATTCATCCCGCTACGCGTTTTAATGTGCCAGGAATCTTGAGGAAGATCCCAAGAAGTATCCACAATACATTCAATGACTTGCCAGATATTTCCTGAAGAGAGAAATCCTTGATCGAACGCCAAGCCGGAATCGTTAGGGAGTCCAAACGCCATGAAATGAGGGAAACGTTTGGCGGATTCTTTGAGCTTCTCGTCTCGACCCGCTTCGTAATGAAGTGTACACATAATATTATGAGCAAGTCCGAACCCTTGAGAATCTTCTTCTGGATAATCCAGAACTGTTTCCATTAAACTACAAAGTTGACTGGCTCCTGCAGAAAACCCTGCCGTTAATTTTCCGCGACGTTGACGATCTCGTAAAATTTTTCCAAATAAATGTTTGTCTCCAAAATGTTGTTCGCCCAGAGAATAAAAGCGTTCCATTCCCAGAAGGCTGTTACCGCCCCCTAAAACAACGACTTCACTATCACGGAGCCATTTAAAAAATAGTTCGACATCGCTTTTCTCTAGCCCGTCACGCCAAAAAAAATTGCGGGATTCCAATCCCCATTGTCGAAAGCGGTCCAGATACCAGCGGAAGGTTCCCCAAGTATATTCTTGTTGATGCATTTCATTCATGGACATCGGAACATAAAGGAATGTTTTGTTATCAAGACTTCGCAAGGCTCGTTCTACAAGCCACCAACGATGAATGACTTCAGAGCGATTATGGGAACTATAAATGAGTGCCGTTGGAAACATATAAAGCAAACCTCTTTCTGTTAATATTTCCCCATTTTTTCAGAGGGGATGAAGTTTGACTATATCTTTCCCTATTGTCAATAGTCGCTTCTTTTTTTTTGTCCTAAATTTCAAAAAGAAGAAAAACCTTCTTGGACCAAATAGTCTAACAAAGGCTGAAAGCCTTGTAGTTCATAAGCAGTTCTCACGCCAGAGCCTGTGATCGGAGGCACTTGAGAAAGAAGTCGCACCGCGTAAACACAAGGAAGAGCCGCCATCCGTTGTCCTTCCGTTTTGGAGAATAGAACCGCGGACGCGGAAGTATGATCAGACCAAAAAAATTCGGTAAGAATCGCTCCGCCAGAATGTCCTAGCAGGAGATTGAATTTTCCTGCTCTTTGAAGGATCGCTTTCGCCCCCCATTGGAATGGTTTTGGAAAGTAGGAGATCCAATGAAATACCTTCGTCACCCACCGAAGCTCAAAGCCCACAAAAACACGAACTTCTTTGGCTCCAAATAAATCGGGAAATAAATCGTATTCTGGACTCTGAAACGCATACACCAGCCGTCTTCCAAACGGAGAAGGGAATAAAACGACTTTCCCTTCCCGAAATCCATAAATAACTCCAGAAGACGTTGAAATCGGATTTCCTAGAATTCCTAACGCCGAAGCCACTGCCGCAGATCCTTTTGGATTATTATTTCCAATAAATAGGGTGCTATGTATTTTTTCTGGAGCCGGCTTTCCTTGCGCGATCCCGAAACCGTTCAGTTTCAAAGCCAGTGCGCCAGAAATCGCTGGTAAACTCGAACATCCCGGGATCGCAAATAATCCCGCTTTCTGAAACTGCGGATGATAGGAACGGACTAATTTTGTATAGTCCCGGTCATCCGCAATATCGACATAATGGCACTTTGTGGAAAGACAGGATTCTAAAAGAGCTTTCCCTAATGCAGAAAAAGGACCCGCGCAATTTACAACTATCCCATGCTCCACGAGCGCGGAACGATAAGTTTCGGGTTGTGTCACATCCGCCCGGAGTGCTCGGTGCGAATCCCCCAAAGTCTGCGCGAATGCGTTCGCTTTTTCGATTTGTCTTCCGGCAATCGTTACTGTAAACCCTAAATGCGCTAATTCTCTCGCCACGTGAGAACCAAAAATTCCGTAACCGCCAAATACTAGAATCGGTTTCAATGGCCCTCCTGATTCGCTTTCAAGAATTGAAAAACAAAAGCAAATTATTTTTTTTCCTCAAGAGAGACTTCTGTCTTTGCAGAAGCCAAAAACACGATAAAATAGCCTACCTCTTTTGATTTTTTGGAGGTTGTGAATTGAATTTTTTTTACCCAATCGCCCTTTTTTTACTGTTTGTTTATCTTCTCCAAAAGATCTGGCGATGGCCGAATCATTATAAACGATTTGCTTATCTTCCAGAAGAAACCATCCTACTCCATTTGCCAAAAATAAGACGTCGTGTTTATTGTTGGGGGCGTTATGGGCTACGAATTATGGAAGAACGACTCGATCTCTTAATCACGACACAACGCCTCTTATTTATGCAAAGAGGCTGGATTACCCAGATTGTTGATTTTCGTGAGCAAACTCACGTGCCTTCTTTTCGGGGGCCTTATTATCAAGTTCCCAAAACGCAGATTCTTTGGCAATCACATCCTCAAGGAGAAATGATTCTGAAAATCTCGTTTTCTTCTCTAGGACGAATCAGTTTTTTTGAAATATTTGATCTGCCCCAAGAGAAATTGACCTCTTTGTTTATTCCATAGAAATCCTTAAAAAAAAAGATATACTACTTCCTTTAGGTGTAAAATAGTTCTCTTTAGAAGAAGCAATTTTTTCTCTGTCTTCTTAAAAATTCCATGATAATTTGGATAAAAAACAGATTTCTAGTTTGGAGCCTTTTATGTATTTGCGTTATCTTCTCTGTCTCTCTGTTTTATCCTTGAGGGCTGGTTTTTTTGCCGATGCGCCAAAAGCGCCCTCTTCTCAAGAAATTCTCCCTTCGGTCTGGGCCACTTTGATTGATTATTATCCGCAAACAACCGCTTTTAAGGAAAAGATTAAAGCGACGAAGGGGTCTCTGCTTCCGGAACGATTTGAAAGCTTATATCAATTGTGGCTCAAGAGAAATCATGCGTCTTTAACCAAGGCTCTAGATAATTTTCTTAATTATAATTATCGTTCGACCGGAAACGCTTATGAAATTTTTTGGAACAACGGCTTTGAACCGCCCACAACGAACACCCTCGAAAAAATATTGCTGATGATTCATATTCAAGGAAAGAATCCAGAGCTTTTTTCAGTTCTCGGTGATTTATTGCTTCTGAACCACAGCCCCGAATTAGCCTGTAGAGCTTATGAACGAGCCATTGAGTTTGGTCATCCACAAAAGGATCGCTTAAAAAAAATGCAAGAACTCGCCTTTCGTTCTACAGGAACCAAAAACGTCAAACTCGACGTGAATCGTGTCAAGAAAACCTTAAAAAGTGAGCTTCTCGTGATCGCAGAGTGGCAAACAAACAAAGACCTGTTTATCGGAGATTCTCCTTTATGGGATCATCAATTACGAGTGTGGCAAGTTCCCATTAAAAAAAGAGCGTCCCATCGACAAATCCTCAATAAAAACCGGCTCATTGGAGGGATTGTTTTATCCAGTATTAGCTTAATTGTAGGGCTATTACTGCTTCAGGCTTTTGAGAAAAAAGGCTGGAGAAAACCCTGTCTCCCCTGTACACCCGATCCGCACACCCACACTCATCACTAATTTTTGGATCCGATCCAAATAACGAATCCTCTTTTTTTTCAAGAAGTGGGAACAGCTCCATTCTGTTCCCACTTCGTTTTCAACGTATCTTGAAGATCTATTGCAGGAGAGGTTCATGCCCAGTTTACAAGTCATTCAGGGGCAAAATCGTGGAAATATTTATCTTTTAGATCCCCAAACGAACATTTTGGGACGTGATCCCAAATGCCAAGTCGTTTTATACGATCGAAGTGCTTCTCGCCAACATACGAAAATCGAATGCCACGAAAAAGGAAAATGCTTTTTAGAGGATTTGGGTAGTATGAACGGTACTTTTTTGAATGGAATCCCTTTAACAAGCGGACTCTGTGAATTGGAAGACCGGGATTTAATCGCCATCGGAAATACCGAACTACTCTTCTTTAAAAAAGAACCTCGAGAACAAGCGGAAACGGAACTTCTGAACGAAGATATGATATTTCCATCGATTCATTCCAAAGATTTAATGCTCCTTGGCGAAGATTCGAAAATGAAGGAAATGATTCTTTTGCTTTTTAAAGCGGCTCCTCAAGATATTCCTGTCCTGATTACGGGTGAAAGTGGCACTGGAAAAGAACTCATTGCCCATTCTATTCATCGAAATTCCCGACGAAGAAAAGCTTTATTTCATGCGATTAATTGCGCCACCTTAGATTCCTTAGCTGAAAGTGAACTCTTCGGCCACGAAAAGGGAGCGTTTACCGGAGCCGTCGCTCGTCGTCAAGGAATTTTTGAATTAGCGAACGGCGGCACCCTCTTTCTGGATGAAATTGGCGATACTCCCTTACCCGTCCAGGCTAAATTGCTCCGTGTCCTCGAAAATGGAACTTTTTATCGTGTGGGTGGGACCGCTTTGATCCATGCAGATGTTCGACTCATTGCGGCCACGAATCAAGATTTAAAACAAAAAATAAAAGAGAAAACCTTTCGAGAGGATTTATATTATCGCCTTCAAGGTCTAGAAATTTTGGTTCCTCCGCTTCGTCAACGAAAAACAGATATTAAACTATTGGCGGAACACTTCCTAAAAACCTTGAACACCAACTTAGGACAAACGATCAAAGCGTTTACTCCGGAAGCGTTATCCCTTTTAGAATCGTATTCTTTTCCAGGAAATGTGCGAGAGTTGAAAAATCTGATTGAGCGTCTGCTTATTTTGAGAAACAGAAAAGAAGATACACTCATTCAGGCTCAAGATTTGGCACCCTATCTACAAACAAACTCTCTTTCTTCCAGAGCTTCGGCTACGCCAGTGACGAGTTCAAATTGGGCTGATTTTTCAGGAACGCTTGAAGAGTTCGAAAAAATATATATTTTGAATACCTTTGAAAAAACGAACTACAATAAATCAGAAACGGCACGATTACTGGGAATTGATCGTGCTACCCTCTATAGTAAATTAAAAAAATTTCAGGCGGAAGAAAAAAAATAAATGGAAAAAACGGTATTGGACTCTTTCTATGAAGAGCTCAACAAACTCCCGTGGGAACGCTACTTAACTCCAGAAATCTTGAACGCGGAAGCACGGAAATTGATTCTAAAGCTCCAAGGAAAAGAATTTCGATTCGCGCTCTCCGAACAAGGAAAAGAGATTCCCGGATTTCTTTTTGGGCAAGGAGAAACACTTAGTCTGTGGGTTGGGTTCCCGGATTCCCTTTCGGCGTTAGGAGGACTCACCTGTCTCACCTTAATGGAGATGGTTCTACGATTTCCAGAAATCTTTCGCCCCTTTCGCTTTTGTGTAGTTCCCTGTCTTGATCCCGAGGGTGCAGAACAAAATCAGGATCTTTTTTCAGGGGTAGAAGAGATGTATACCTTTGCCAGTAGCTATTATTGGAACCCAGAGCGAGAAATTGCTTGGAGCTTGAATCCGATTCGAAAAGAAGCAGAAGGCCTTTTGGAATATTTAAAACAAAATTCGCCTGCTTTTTTTTTTCCGCTGATTGAAGAGTGTCTTTCTCCTATTCCAAAACTAGCTTATTTTGTTTTTGGCTCGCCTCCACCCGACAAAAAAATGACGCATGCACTCCGAGATATTTTAAAAAGAGAAAACCAGGCCTTGCATCAAAATCTTCATCCCTTTTTAGGGAAGGGCGGTTTTTACTTAGACGAATATCGTTCTCGCGGTGAACATTCCCTAGACAATATTTACTCTCGTTTTCTCAAGCAGGGAACCCAAATTTTTTTTGCGTATTTAACCTCGGTCTACTCAGAAGAACTCAAAAGTCGAGAGATGTCACCGTATACTGGAATTGAGACCGCTCTCGAAGAAAAAGCATTGGCTCAAAAAATCGAAAAAGAGTTGCTTCGTTTAATTCCAATCTCGGCAAAAGAAACTCTGTTTAGCCCGATCTTGCGGTACTATCGCTTGTGGTGCAAAAAAAAACAAGCCGCCTTTTTTACAGAAGAGGAACTCTTGGGAAAAGGAGAAGATTTGCCCCATTTAACGCTAGGCGAATGGCGAGTGTTTCAAGCGGAACTCGGAGAACACATCATGCGAATGGGAGCCGGGATCCGTCATCTGGAAGCAAATCATTTGCCTATTGAGGAATATGAATTTGAATTTTTGGAACTGATGGAGGAATATCGAAAACGAGTCCCTTTTGGACGGTTATCCCCTAAACAGTTGGTTCGCACTCAATTGAGATGTAACCTTAAAGTATTAACGTCAGGACAAATTTAATATTGAGTGAGCGAGAGCCAATCAAACCAGTGTTTATCGGTAAGTTCGGCGTAAGTGGCGATTATCAACAATATTACATAGAGAATCAGAACCAGTTCAGGCCATTTTTTTTTTAAGCGGGACCCCCCGAAAGACAGTGGCGCTACCAAGGTTGTAAGTGAGGGAACAACTTTAGCAAATATTTACGAAAGGTCTGATTGGTGGGGCCAAAACCTTTATCGTACATATAGTGTTCCAAATCGTTTCCCATTTGGTTTGCAGTTTGAAAGCGAGCATCCAAATCACGCTCAAGGGATTTTAAGAGAATTCGCTCTAACGCAACCGGAATATTGGGAACCATTTCACGTACCGAACGAATTTCTTGACGAATCACTTTATTAAGGGTCACTAAAGTTTCATCTTCAGTAAATAACGGATCAAGCGTAAGAAGCTCATAAAATACGATTCCTAGCGAAAAAATATCCGAACGTTCATCGGTTTGCTGGAAGGAGGCTTGCTCCGGAGACATATATTGGGTTTTCCCTAGTAAAATATCTCCTTCTCGATTCGCCATAAAGGTACGTGCTTTGGCGATTCCAAAATCAGTAATCTTGATCACGCCTTCGTTGGTAAGCATAATATTTTTGGGACTCACATCGCGATGGACAACCCCTAATAAATTTCCATCTCGATCCCGTTTCGTATGCGCATAGTCAAGCGCTCGACAAACACGAGAAATAATAAAGGCGGTAAATTCGATATCGACACGAATATCGAGTTCTTTATGACGTTCAATAAATTCTTGAAGATTCACGCCATTAATAAATTCCATCGCGATATAAAAGCCTGTTTCATGTTGGCCCAATTGGTAGATCTGGACAATGTTTTCGTGAATTAAATCCGCGACTAGGCGGGCTTCACCAATAAACATCTCGACGAATTCGGGATCTTGAGCGTATGCCGGAATAATCGTCTTAATGGCCACTTTTTTTTCAAATCCTGCAACCCCTAAGAGTTTAGCTTCATAGACCGCACCCATACCGCCTTCGGCGATTTTTCGTAGCAGTTGGATTCTATTTTTATCAACAATTTCCCGCATGACTTCTCTTATTATCTAGAGTAATGCTAATGGAAACAAGAACGAAGAAGTTGTTCACGAAGAGCAAAAAATATCATATAATGCCTTAAAACACAAGCCCTATTTTCAAATTCATTTTTGATCTAAAGGATCCCCTTAAAACCATGTTGTCTAAGCCAATGTCAGAATATTCTTTTTCACCCAAAAAAACGCTTCAAAAAAGAATTTCCGTTTTATTTAATTCCTTTTTTTTTCAAGGGACGAAACAAGACCTGATCACAGAGAAAATTTTCAGGAAGCTGTAAGAGTTGATAGAGAAAATCAGCCACTTCTTCCGGAGACAACATTTGACTCCGTTTGGTTTCGCTTTTCAGGGGGGAATGATCATGAAAAGGAGTATCCACGGAACCCGGAAAAATCGTCATCACCTTGATCCCAAATTCGCGCGCTTCTAGCATCAATGCCTCACTTAACCCTGCGAGTCCGAATTTGCTCGCGTTATATCCACCACCGCCTCCAAACGCGATTTTCCCTGCGAGTGAGGCAATGTTTACAATCGTTCCGTGTTTCATCGGTTTCATCCGCTGAAATGCTTCCTGACAAGAAATAAAAACCCCGGTCAAATTGGTGTCGATCATTTGGCGGAACTCGTCTCCTGTGAGTTCTAAAACAGATTTAAAAACTCCAACCCCCGCGCTATGAATCACGATTTCCGGGTTGCCTCCGTTTTTTTCTATGATAGAGTAAGCGTTTCGAATAGAAGATTCCTGACACAAATCAATCTCGACAGGAACCAGATCGGGAAATTCTTTTGCCAGGATATTGGTCCGACGCGCTCCTAAGATGAGCGAATATTCTTGTTGGAGCCGTTTTGCTAAAGCAAGGCCAATACCGGAAGAGGCTCCAATAATCAACACTCTAGTTTTTTTAGGATGCATTTTAGTCCTCTGAGAAAAGGATATTTGATGGAACTTCGTCCCCCAATGATTTTAATTGCGGATAACTTTGAAATCCAAGAGAATGGAAGCCTTAATTTAATAGGAATACGTCATATTTTTGAATCAGATACCTTTCCTCTCATCCGATCGGTTGCTGTTTATTGTTTTTTAGGAACCTTACGCGAACAAGAAATTGAAATGGGATTATATTTGGAGAGCCATCAAACGAAAGAAGAAACGCTTCTAATGAATTCTGTCGTTGAAACTCAGTCCTTAGCGATCCCCGCGATTATTCCCCAAGTAACCTTTGCGGAACCCGGTTTTTATTCGTTTCAGTTAAGGGTCCAAAAAAAGCTCTATGCTTGGTCCCGCATTCAAGTCAAAAAGAGTGAACCGAAAAAATCAAGTTAAGACTGGCGTAAACCGAAAAATTAATTATGATAACGGAAACGCGGTATTTTTTTTCAAAAAAAGGAAAAAATATGAAGACAACTCGTTTATTATGGATAGGGTTTTGTTTGCTTTTGATTTGCAGTTGCGCCAATAGTGAACAGGTTTTTGAATATTGGCAAAATGGAATTAGCGAACCTCAAGGGGTAGTGGATCAGTTAGAACGCGAAGTCGAACGGAAACATTATTTTTACGATATGGATTTACGATATGACGCGCGAGTCACTTATTCCGAAAACCCTTCTTTTATGAACACTTATTACTAAGCCGATTGGGCATTGAACGGTTTTTTACTAAAAATGAAAGCGGGACGCCATTCATGCAGTCCCGCTTTTTTTTATCGGAAAAAAAATCAAGCTTTTGGAGATTCATCTACGCCAGAAGTACGGATTACCAATTTTTCCTGAAAATATTGGGTTCCGTGTTTCATCAAAAACCAGACGTGTTCATAGGTCAGCGTATTTTCATCCTTAAAATGTCCTGTGGGAATTGTACGAACCTCGGTCCCAAGCTTGGTCGCGTCATTATAAGGAAGATACAAAATACTATCGGACGAAGGAGCACCCGGATCGAGCTGAATAACATAACACGGAGCCCCTCGAAAGGTCGTGGTTCCCAGAAACTCCCCTTCCAAAAGATCACAAACACCCAGCATCAGTTCCATTTTACGTCGACGTTGTAATCGTTCTTCGGTAGAGCTACTGACAACCGGGGGCTTTTTTTCTTCCGCCATAAATAAGGCTCCTTTTACAAATTATTGTTTTTTTAATGCTTCCATTTAAATGAAGGATGTTTTGGAAGTCAATCTTTTCGCGTGAGGTTCTTTTTATTCGCTCAAGCTCGCCAGAATATCTTCGCCCGAAATTACCATATCGACTTCGACGCTTTGTTCGCTTGGAATATCGCGGGTAGCGACCTCTCTCGCTCCTCGGACACGACCCGATACACGGGCTTCAACGGTATCTTGAACCAGAAGATCTGAAACGGTAAGCCGGCTATTAATGGTAATGCCTTTGATCGCTTCGAGGATTTTGCGCCAAGCATCGAGCTTTGCGGCTTCCTTTGCCATCTTGCGTCCTTGGGCGACGGGTTTATTTGGAGGGTAGAATCCAGTTCCGGTCACTTTAATTTCTTGTTGTTTTATTCTTTGAAAGAAGGATTCACTGCCTTCCAGTTGCTTGACGGAAACTTCTTTTGCGAGTTCGGGATGTGAGGGAACCTGCACCCCTTGTTTTTCAATGCCTTTCAAAGTTAGAATGGCTTCAGCTTTCACCGCTGGAGTTTTTTCCGGAGATTTTAAAATGTTTTCGCAAATTTCAATCGCTTTCGCAAAATTTTTTGAAGACATGAAGCTACGAGCAGCCTCCAAAACCTGTGTTGTTTCTTTAATAGGAATGGGGCCATCCACAATTTCTTTTTCCCAGAAAAGTTTATAGAGTTGTAAAGCTCCCGCTAAACACACAATCACAAAAACAATAAATTTAAAAAAAGCACGAATACTCTTCACAAACACCTCTAAAATGAGTCTAGGCCAAAATAAAGAAAGGGATATTTTGAGATGTTTTCAAGGAATTTGCTACTGTTTTGTTTTAAATAGCCGTTGCTTTTAAAAAAGTATTGATCAGCGAATTGACTTGATCGGGTTGTTCATGCTGAACCCAATGAGTGGCTTTCGGGATAAATCTCAAAAAACCTCGATCACATAAATCAATACTAGGTTGAGCCATTTCGGATCCAAGAAATAAGTCCTGCTTCCCCCAAATCAATAAGGTTGGAACCGAGATCCGCCGATTTTCAGGTCGCTTGCTAGGAGCCTTTACCAGCGCGCGGTACCAAGCCAACATCGAAAAAATCGCTTTCGGTTGTGACCACGCTTTACGATAGTGGGCCAGCTCTTCGGCGCTATAGGTCTTCGAGAGACTGCTCTTTTTTAAAACGGTAGCGAAAATACTGTAGTTTCCGAGCGAAAGTAAATATTCCGGCAGTTTGGGAATCTGAAAAAAGAACATATAGGAGCTTCTAAATTTTTGTTTAAAACTGCCAAGCAACGTTCGTTTCATTATCGCATGATGTGGGATATTCAGGACAATGAGTTTTTCCAGAACCTCTGGATATTTACTGGCAAACCACCAAGAAACCGCTCCACCCCAATCATGCCCGACCAAAATCATCTTTTCCCGACCCAAAGCAGGCAAAATGCCGAAAATATCTGCGGCCAATTCATCCAGAGTGTACGCACGAATCTCGGAAGGTTTGTCGCTCAGGTTATAGCCTCTTTGATCAACCGCCACGACACGATAGCCCAGATTCACCAAAAAGGGAATCTGTTTTCGCCAAGCATACCAAAATTCGGGGAACCCATGAAGTAAAACAATTAAGGGGCCATCCGTGGGGCCCGCTTGAATGGTATGGAGTTGGATTCCATTTGTATTTAAATAGTGAGATTCATAAGGAATAGGAAGCATAAAACATCTTCCTTGTGGAGGATTTGTTTAAAATTTTTTTGGAGGTGTGCTCTATTTTATTTGAAAATTCTTATTTTTCCAATGAGGCAGACGCTTGCTAGAAATATTTCCCAAAATAATTCATAATGAAAAAATCTTCAGTGGTACTTAGTTACTCCCATCTTTATTTTTTTGGAGGTCGGTGCTCATTTTGCCCCAATGGATGCATCGAAAACAAATGAAGCTCTCAAAGTTAATGAAAAAATTTAAGTTTACAGCTCCATGCACTATTATTTTTTTCATCACATTCATGATTTTAGCGATCACTCTATTTTCAAACCGGCTCTTTACGAGCCAAATAGAAGGATTTGATGAGAGTCAATTTAAAATGATACGCGCCATTGTCGAATTTAATCTTCGTTCCGCAGAAGATCGAGGATTAGCGCGAGCCGATATGCTAGTGAACCTTCCTAAAATTAAAACCTTATTCGCGGCTCAAGATCGACAGGGACTCTTAGACGAAACGAAAGAAATGTTTCGAAATCAATCCGAAAAATACGGGGTCGATCAAGCTCAGTTTCATGTTCCACCTGCCACTTCGTTTTTGAGGTTACACGCTCCAGAAAAATTTGGAGATGATTTATCGGTGCGCCCTTTAGTCGTCAAAGTCAATAAAGAAAAGCTCGCGAATAAAGGAGTCACGA
Source organism: uncultured Planctomycetota bacterium (assembly GCA_964530615.1). Lineage (GTDB taxonomy): Bacteria > Planctomycetota > JBBTDB01 > JBBTDB01 > JBBTDB01 > JBBTDB01. The sequence continues at coordinate 21,902 of CAZHAR010000049.1, forward strand.
TCAGCCGAACCGGCCCGGGAATTTGCGGAATCGTTCCCATTTCGGATGCAGAAGGAAAACATGTCGGAAGTTTTGAATTTGTCATGGATTTTGGACCCGTTTTGGACAAGCTAAAAGCCGCTTATAACTTGGATTCGAGTCTTTTTTTTGATGAACAATTGTTGAAAGAGACAGCGACCGGAGTAAGCGGAGATGTGTTTAACGAGCAAAATCGCTTAGGAAAATATGTGAAGTTTCATTCGACGAATTGGGATCTCATGCGACAGTTAGTCGGTGTTAGTGATTTATCAGGACAAGAAAAACGGGGAGAATATACCCAAACGGCGCTAAGTGTTCCTTACGGAGTGGTGATCGTTCCGCTCCGAAACGCCGCGGGTGTGCCTATTGGCTTGATTGCGACCTCAAAAGATTTTAGCAGTTCTCAAGGAGCTATCGGAAAAGTGTGGGTGTTACAAATTACGATGGCCATTTTTGCGATTGTCCTAATTTCAGGCGTTGTTCTAGTCGTCATTCGTGGTTTTTTGATCAGGCCCTTAGTGAAAATGAATACGATTTTTGGAACGCTCGCAAAAGGGGATGCCAAAGGAACTATGGAAGAAGAAATTCTTTGCGAAGAAATAAAAGATCTTAATTATTCTTATGAATTATTACGAAAACTTCTGATCGGCTATAGTACAAAACTGAGGCCACAACCCGCAGAAACCACTAAACCTAAAATAGAGATTCCGGAGGGAAAATGAGAACAACACTATTATCCGTACTTTTCATCATTGTTCTCTTTTCATTCAAGTTTGGCGCGAGTTTCGCGGATAATCCTGAAACGCTCAACTCGATTCCTCTGGGAAAAGGACTGCCCGTAGTTGTAAGGGTCGGTATTTTCTTCGTCAATATTCCCGTGGTAAACGAGAACGAGGGCGATTTTTCTACCACTATTGATTTACGGTTAATTTGGGAAGATCCTCGTTTGCGGTTTCCGCTGAACGAAATTCCTAATGGGAGCAAGGTCTATCGAGGAAAAGATGCGGAATTAAGGTTGTCAGAACTCTGGTCGCCGGAGATAAAATTAGCGAATATGATTGAGGAGACCTCTTCCCGAGAAATAGGATTAAGAAATTTCCCAAACGGTTCGTTGGAACTTACTCAGCGTATTACCGGACGTTTTTCGATCCAGTTTCAAGTTCAAAATTACCCGTTTGATCGCCAAAAACTTGAAATTGAATTGTTATCGAATCGGGACACCCAAGAATGGGTCACGCTTACTTTTTTGCAGAAAGATTTGGAATTTAGCAGAGTTTCTCCTCAAATAGAACTCGACGATTGGGATTTAGGGATAGTGGATTTAGAGAGAGCGCCGTTGATTGGATGGTATGGAAAGGTTCATTCCCGGATTTTGGCATCATTGCTGATTATTCGTCGTCCGATCAATTCTCTTCCTGCGATTTTTATTCCTTTATTCGCTTCGCTCTTAATTCCGTTACTCGCATTATGGCTCAATAAAATTGAAGATGGCGAATTTCAGATAGGCGCGTTAGATATTGCGAATGTGATTATTGGAGGGCTATTTGCTATCATTGCTCTGAATTTTGCAGTCAATTCAGAATACAAAATATTGGCATCAAATGATAACACGGTGACCCGCTTATTTGGCTTGAATTATTTGGTGTTAGCTTTGAGTTTGGGGATCGATATTTTCATTTTTCGGTTTAATTTCCCGAAGCGATTTTTTGGACGTTATGTTCAAGAAGAGTTTTTCCGATATCTTTGTTGGGCGATTCCATTGCTTTCGTTTGTTACGGCGACGGCGATTTTATTGGTGGCGATCAACTGAAAATTGAATGAAATAGACCCTTTTGTCATTGCGAGCGAAGCGAATTGTCATTGCGAGCGAAGCGAAGCAATCTCTTGTATGGGTAACTCTTTCGGAGATAGCTTCGCTCCGCTCGCGATGACAAACAACTTATTTGTTATGAAGAAGTTGCGCCAACATGAGTGCCAATTCATGATTTTTAAGATAATCTAAAACAGAGATGGATAATTGGCGTATTTGAAACCGATTCAAATTAAAATAGAGATTTAATTTTTCTTCCGGTTTTTTAGAAACATTGAGTACAGAAACTTGATACAGTCCTGTTTCTTGTAAGGTGATGGTTAACGCGCGTTCCATTTTGGGATTTCGTTTAAATTCCGTATATTTTTTATTAAATTTATCTTCCCACAAATCGAAAAATAACACTTTTGCGGCAGGGACATCTAAATAGTATTTTAGTGTTTTAACCGCCTTATTTTTCTCGTCTCGTAACACTAAAATCATCGCAATTTTATTATAAATTTTCCCATTATCTGCTCGTCTTTCCAAAGAGGCTTCGCAGATGAAAGAAGTCTGGGCATTAGCTGTTTTAAACAGCTCCACATTCTTTTTCCAAAGAGGTTTAATCTCTTGTGAAGTTAAGGGAATAAAAGGGTGAGGAGTTGATTGTAAAATAGGAGGACTCCTTTCAAAAAAAAAGCCAAAACAATTTAGCTAAGCAAAAAAGAGTATACCCCTCGATAGAGACATTTTTTTGAATTAAATAAAAAATTTTCGGAAAAATTTTGATTTTAATCTAAACGATTTATAATAAAAGAAAGTCACCAGAAAAAGAAGGTTGCCATTTATTCTCAGAAAGGCTTGATTTACTTAAAACATCGGGGGAAATCGCTGTTTTTTTCGTTTAAAATTTGGAATACTTTTTGCTTTTAAGAAAGGATTCTCCGATGCCGAATAAAGTTTTACATACCGTTGGTATCATGGACCCGAACAGCCTCTCGTTTCGGCTCTCTCTGGAAGGTCTTTTCGCTTACCTTCAACCAAACATTGACTATCAAGACAAAATTCATCAAGTCAAGACTCGACGCATTTCTTGTCGTCCGTATAACACTTTAGGCGCGAAAAGTTCCTGTGGTGCCATTATTAATCGTGGAGCGCACTGGAACCCGCATTATAATAGTTTTTTTATGATTATTATGTCTAAAGTTTATTTGTTGAATGATATGGTGAGTTTTAAAGCCATCGATAAGAATACGGCTTACGCTCAAATGTATGAACTTGGGCTCCATATCCCGCCAACTTGGGCACTTCCTCAACAAGACAATTCAGAAATTTATAATAGCAAAAGCATTACACCGGAACTCGTTTTTTCAGAATATGAATTGTTTGATTTACGAGAAATTGGACGCGAAATTGGCTATCCAGCCTATCTTAAACCTCAAAACGGAGGCGGTTGGGTCGGTGTGGAACGAATCGAAGACGAAGAGGAGCTTCTTCAAAAATATAATAACTCCGGAGATCGTCCGATGAACCTACAAAAAGCCATCCAATTTCGGGAGTTTGTTCGAAGTCTCGGGGTGGGGCCACAAATTCTTCCAATGCATTATAACCCTTATGCTCCGCGATCTCACGATCGGTATTTGCGGAGTGAAACTCAAGTGGTAGAACAAAAATTTCTGACTCCTAAAGAAATACAGGAAATTCGCCAAACGACCAAAATTGTGAATGCCTTTTATGGGTGGGATCATAATTCCTGTGAGATTTTGCTTGGATTTGATGGAGTTTCTTATCCGATTGATTATGCAAATGCGTACCCAGATTCTTCGCTCATTTCGCTCCATTTTCATTTTCCAGAAATCGTCAAGGCAATGGTGCGTTGGATGCTCTTTGTCGTCGTTAGCGGAAAGAAAAAACGGGTCGATTTTGCGTATCATTGGAACCGTTTTTTTCAAATGGCGGAAGACGCCAAAAAGCAGGATTGGTCCTACGAAACTCTTTTAAAGAACTACGAAAAACTGGCAGATGAACATTTCGAGACCGAACGATTTCAAGAATTTTGCGAAAAAAAATTAGGACAAGAATTTGAAGAAAAATCGCTGGAATTCTTTCAATCAGATGATTTTTTTAAAATTCTTCGAGCCGAAGTACGAAATTATTTCAAATATCCTTGGGAAATAGAGCCGAAACTGGTTCATTATGAAAATATTCATCGTCTCTGGATTCAAAATGAACGAGAAAAACTCTTGAGTTCTCAATCTTCTTGAGGCAGAGTCGTTTTTTCGGAGAGCGCTTCGGTTTCTGGCTGATAAGCGAGGGTGATTGCAGTATTGTGAAATACCTTCACCCGTTTAGGGATTGAGACCGAGATATCAATCGTTTTAGGATGCTCTAAGACCAAAATTCCACCGGGATGAAGATGTTCAACCGCTTTTTCAAGGAGCGATATCATTCGTGGTTCTGACGAATGATATTTAAACGGCGGATCCATAAAAATAAAATGATATTTCTGTTTCATTTCAAATTTAAAAACATCCTCAAGGAATAAAGTTGCTTTTGAAAGGAGTTTTGTTTTTTCTAAATTTTCTTTCAGAATAGCAAAATTCTGGCGAGAATTCTCAACAAAGGTACAATGATTCGCATATCGGCTTAGTGCTTCAATTCCCAGAGATCCATTTCCAGAAAATAAATCCAATACTTCCGCGTTTTCTAGTGCGAATTGGATCATATTAAACAAGGTCACTTTTACTCGATCCAAAGTGGGCCGGATATCGACGTTCGCCTTTAAAGTCATGCCTTTACACTGTCCACTAATGATCCGCATTTTTTCTCCAATTGAACCAAAAAAAAAGGGTTGCGAATGATGCAACCCCCAAAAATTAGTTTTTACGAAAAAGACGCGCTTAAAAATCTTCAAAATCTTCGTCTTCTTTTTTCCCTTCGTCTTTCCCTTTTTCTTTCCCGTCATCCAAGCCGTCTAAGCCTTCTAAATCTTCACCATCTTTCTTTTCTACTTTTTTATCGGTCCCGTCAGGTTCTTTGGGTTTTGTATCGATGACGGGTTTAATGCGATCGGCTTTATAGCGTTCTTCGCTCAAGACCACCACACGATCTTTTCCTTGAAGAGATGCTTTTCCTAATGCCAATCCCGTAGAAATTTTCACCATATCATCCCAATCGCTGAGTCCTTCTTGTAAAGCACTATAAGCGGACGGATCCACATTTTTTGATTTTTTGAAAATTTCTCCAATAGACCATGCGGCGGTGGCTCGTACATTTTCGTTTGCGAACGGATCTCGGAATACGATCACCAGCGCAGGTAACGCGGCGGGGTCGCCAATATTTCCTAAAGCGCGAATGGCTGGCGCTCGGATTACATCGGGCCGTACACGTAAAACTTCAGCGAGTCCCTTTGAGGCGGCTCTCAAATCAAAGATCGTCCGAGCAGGATCGATTGCCGCAAGAGATTCTGCCGCTCGCTGTGCAATCCAACGGGATTCCGTTTTGTAATCGCGACGTTTTTCTTCATTGAGGGTTTCCGCAACAATGCTTAAAAAGCTGGGTTCCGTAATCCCTTTATCCACAACGGTATTTTCTCCACCAAACAGTTTCTGATCGTTTTTCCAATTTTTTGCATCTGAAATGACGATAATCGGAACATTTTTAGTACGGAAATCTGCTTTTAAATTATTGTAAACATATTCTGCAGAATAATTTCCTGGCATCGAAGAATCTAAAACGATTAAATCTTCTGTGGGGAATGTTTTTGCTTTTTCTAAAGCTTCTAATCCATCAACTGCACCAAAGGCTGCATAATTTTTATTGTTTAGAATGGATAAAAAGCGATTACGAATATCGGGATCATTATCGACTACCAACACAGTGCGAGCATCCGATTCGCCTAAAGCATCGACCAAAACAGGAACGACTAAATTACTATTTTGGAAAGATTTGCTGGGATTAATTTTCACCAGCGCCATTGCGGCGGCATATTTTAAGCGTTTATCTGGAGAAGTCAGCGCTTTAAAGATCGGGTTCGTTGCGCCCAAATCTTTTTCCGTGCAAACTCCGGCAAGTGCGTCCAGACACATTGCGCCCACTTCACCATCCTGATCGCGAATGGCTTGTTCTAAGGCCAGCATCATATTGTCAATTCCAGCCGCTGTCGCTAAAACGCGAGCCGTTTCCAGCGAGGTATGAATACTTTTGTAATAATCGAGTTCCGCAGGAGAGACTTGATTAATTTCTGCTGTACGGACAGACCCTTGTGCCTCAGCGTATTCAGAAAAATAAATACGAACCAGCAGGGACCAACCTTCTTTATAGTTCGGATCGTTTCGTAAAGATTCATAGCAAGATTCTTCCGCAATTTTGTAATGATACAAAAATCCTGGAATTTCTTGGCCTTCGAGTTGATCATTTTTCCAGTGCCAGACATACCATTTGGCCCCGGGACGTCGAATGACTCCGGGAGGAGCAATATAATACTCATAAGCACGACGAACAAATTCTTCTTTCGCACTGGTCACTGGGAGCGGGCTATAAATTTTTCCTAAAGCCGCGCTTGCAAGAGAACTTACTTGTCCAGAACCTTTTTCTGCGAGCCATTTTAATTCAGGGATCGCACGACGATCTCCAATTTCTCCTAAGGCCACAACCACGTTTTCCTGAATGGCTTTATCTTCTGATTTTAAGCTTGCTAATAAGGGTAAAACAGCTCCACTACTCATCCAAACCAAAGTCGAACGAACGTTATTTACTTTGGCACTGTCCTTCAAATAAGGAAGGATATGAGGAACTGCGACTTCGCCAATACGGCTCAATTCAAGAATCGCTCGTCTAGAATCTTCTCCACCTAAAGCGCGTTCAATGATAGCCTTAATTTTATCTGGATTTATTTCTCGATCTGCAGTTTCTTTTTCAGAAATACTTAAAAAGGCGCGAGCGGCTTCTCTCGTATCTCCGCCTTCTGTTAGCATTTCCATAAATACTAAATATCCTGCTTTTTCTCGCAATTGATAGGCGAGTTCCGGCGAAACTCCCATCTCAACAACTTTTTTCAAACCTTCAGTCGCCAGATCGGATTTTCCGGATTGAAATTGGGTAATCGCTTCATCAAAAACCTTGACGACTTCGCTCTCTTCTTGAGCATAGGTGAGCGTGTTCCCCACAAGCATCAATAAAACCAACAAAAAATAAAGCCCAAAATTCATAAATCATTACGTGTCGGAAACCCCAATCTCTTCGACAGAGGAGAAGACACGCTCCTTTATTTTCGGTAAAGTAAATAGGAAATAAATGAGAATTAAGAATGTGACTAAAAAACGTATAAAAGTTCTCAGGAAAAGTCAAGAGAAATTTGATTTTACCCAAGTTTCTTCAGAAAAATGATTTCAATTGAATTTCTCTTGACTTTTAATATTCCGATTTTATTTAACTCTTGTTATAATGAAAAAATAATATTGATCTCCACAAAGGTTTTCTTTATTTTTGCTGAGCTTTATGGATCCAACAAATGTGCTCCTCGAATTTATGAAAGAAAAAGGATTTATTTCGGAAAAACAATATAAAGATTGTTCTTCCTTTGAAGGCGATCCTTGTGAATATGCCCTGAAAAGGCGCTATATTACCCGCAAAAAATATGAAACTATCTTGGAAAGTTTTCATCAAAAAGAAACTCTAAAAACTCAACCCAAATCCTCACAACTGCTTTCTCCAGAAAATGAAGACGGGTTTTCGGATTTGGAGGAAGCGCTTCCCTCAAAGCCTAAAAAAGTTCCAGCAAAAACACCTTTGTCTAAAGTAATTCCTTCCAAAATAGCCCCAGCCAAAGCTCAACCAGATTCTTCCGTGTTTCCTTCTCAAAAAGACGAAGATTCTAGTAACTCCTTTTCTTCCGAAATTTTTTTTGATCCCATAAAACAAGAACCGGCTTCTCCAAAAAAAGGAGAAATTTCTGGCTCCTTATCCGTAGAAATTGTTTCCAATATTCGAGAACAGTCGCTTCCAAATTCCAAAAATTCTAGCCCTATTCCTTCAGAAAGCTCTGCAGATCTTCTCGAAGAATTAAGCGATTTCGAGATGGAAGATTTTTCTGAGATGGACTCATCCCCTTCGAAAAAAACACCACCTACAAAAAAAAACGATCCCCAAGATTCTACGGAATTCGCCGAAATTTTAGAATCGGATGACTTGATCGAAACGCTTGATAATCCCCAAGATTCTACGGAATTCGCCGAAATTTTAGAATCGGATGACTTGATCGAAACGCTTGATAATCCTCAGGATTCTACGGAATTTGCTGAAATTTTAGAATCCGATTCTTCTATCTTGTCCGATCTTAAAGATCCCGGAGAAGTCTTTGGCTCAGAGGATGATTTAGCTCAAACCTTTTCTGACGAAGTCTTTAAAAAAGGGTTTTCGAATGGAGATAAAGGATTTACAACAAATGAAAGCCTAGAGTTTGAATTTTTAGGAACAGATGACTCTTTAGTTCCACCAGAGGATTCTGCTGAATTTGGAATTGTTGAAGAAGCAAACGAAGACTTTTCAATGAAGGAAGCGGAAGTTTTTAAGTCAGAAGGGAACAAAAAAGCTCCCGCAAAAGCTACCTCTGCGCAAGAAGAACAAGTGCAAGATTTTTTTGGTTCTGACGAAATTGATCTTGAAATTACCTCTTCAAATGCTTTTTTAGATCCGCTTTCTGGAGATGCAAATCCAACCTTACCTCAGGAAGCGTCTAAAGCTCCAGTTTCTCCAATTCCTGTAATCAATACCACTAAAAATAAAATAACCAAAAATTTAAAACCCAGCTCTAAGGACTCGGTCTCTTCGGAAATTGCTGCTTTTACAGATTTTGATAGCATTGATTTATCTGAATTTAATGAGGAGCAAGTACAAACGCTGGAAGAGTCTGAAGAAATTATCGATGCTCCTGTAGTCAGCGAAGAAGAGGTAGCGCGTCGTAAAGCGAAGGGGATGAAAATTTTTGAAGGGGAATATGTGGACGCAGAAGAGGAGTCGGAGCCAAATATTCAATTAGACGGTGATTCTTCCGTTCCGGCTCCCCTCCCTGTTTCTAAAACCTCTCCTTTTATTGAAGCGGTTTCCAATACGATAGACGAAAGTTTTGAAGAAATGAATGATTTTTCGTTTCTAGACGAAATTTCACCTAACGATCCGTCTCAAAAAAAACCTGCCAGTACCACACCCGATTTAAACTTAGAAGATCTAGACGAGATGGATTTTAGCGATTTTGGGGATGTAGGAGATATTTCTGCCGCAGTGGATGAATTGGAAACGCTCGCGGATGTCGTCCCTTCGATACCCGTTTCTAAAGCTTCTAAAATACCTCAAAAGACACCCTCTGCACCGTTAACAAAAAAGACGCCTTCTGCACCGTTAACAAAAAAGACGCCTTCTGCACCGTTAACAAAAAAGACACCCTCTGCACCGTTAACAAAAAAGACACCCTCTGCACCGTTAACAAAAAAGACTCCCGTAACGAGTACTCCATTTGAAGCGGATCCAGCCACGGGTTCTCTGGATCATTTTTTTGAAGGAATTGATCTTGAACTTCCTAGTCCTGAAGAAGACTTTCCCTCTTTTGATGATTTTGAGAGTTCCGACAACTAGAATTTAAGCGTTCAAAAAAAAGCCTTCTCTCGCAGAGAAGGCTTTTTTTTAGGGACGAGGAAGAAAAAAACGAGATTATTCTAGGTGTTCAAAAATATAGAGAATACTATTTGCAGCGCCTACAAATAAAAGATCTCGTTTTTGATCGACAACAACCTCAGATTGCAAGATATTTAATTTATCGTCGGTGTCTTTGGGCTGTAATTGAAATTTCCAAAGGATTGGTAGTGTTTTAGTCTTTTCTGATACTTGGGAGCCTAAGGAATAAACAAGGTTGTTTTCGGAGCCGGTATAAAGGGTATTTTTGTAAAAAACCAAACCACATTTAATCGATTTAGGGGAAATAAAAATTTCTGCATTGGGAAGTGGATTCAATCCTTCGTTGAGATTGTGAGCGACTAAAGAACGACCTGTAGGATAAACCAAGATTTGAAACTTTCCTTGAGCTGGCAGAATGAGGGCTTGAGAGAAGATGGGTTGGTTTTTAGCAATTTTGTGTTGAGTGGACCAATTTTCTAAATCGACGATCCAAAGCGAGCCACTATCATCACCGATATAAAGGAAATTTTCGTGAATGATGGGTGAAGAATTACAAGGGGATCGTGGACTCAGCGGGACTTTCCTATAAATTTTTTCTGGATTTTTTAAGTCAAGAATAATGAGTTCCGAAGAAATGACTTTTTCTTCTTTTTTGTTATTGAGGGCGATCAAGAGATCTTGGTTTTGATGGAAATACAAGAGTTGGTAATTATGGACAAGCAATCCCGGTGTAATTTCGTGAAGAAAAGTGGTCTTTTTCAAATCTAAATCCATCATGAACAAACCGCTTTGCGAAACAAACAAGATCTGATCTTGAAAAATGAATGGAGAGCAGAGGATAGAATCAATTTCGCCACTGGTTTTCTTTTTAGAGCGGTTCTCTGGAATTTTATTTTCTATGTCTAAGACGTAGACGAAGCCATCGGTTGAGCCAAGATAAAGTTTATTTTTATAGAGTGTGGGTGTAGAACGAAATCCAGTGGCAGTTGTTCCTAATTTTTTGCTCCAAAGGAGTTCTGGTGGATTTTGTTCTTGAGAATAATTATACGCATAAACACAACCCGATCGGGTCGCAAGATACACGATCGAATGTTCTTCATCAATGAGTGGATGCGCTTCTAAAACTCCGGGTTCTTCGTTCTTTTCTGGAGTTTTGATCGCAGGAAGCATTAGGGTCCAGAGCGCCTTTCGATTGACTTTAATTTTGATTTCAAACGGAATTTTTAGATCTCCGCTTTGAACAAAATCAATATCATTTTCTAAATTAGGTTTCAAAATTTCAAAACCTTTTGACTCCAATCTTAAGGAGTTTTCGATGCCCAGTGAAATTTCAGGAACTGAAGAGAAATTCAAGAGATAGTTTTCTAAGAGGATCGGATAGTATTCCACGAGTTTAGGGGCATCACCCAATTTTTCTTTTTGTTGATTATGAAGTTGATAAATTTCAATTTTTCCGAGTGCTTCTTCTTCACTAGACGAAGTAAAAAAAAGTGGAAAGCGGATTTCTTTAATGGTGAGCGTCCAGCGAAATTCTTCTTTAGAAAGAATTTTTTCTAAAACCTCTCGAATATAGGTTTTTAAAGCGTTTTTAGCAATGAGTTCTAAATTGGGTTGGGTAATTTCTTCAATGGCTTTCAGATAATTTTTGAATTGTTCCTGAAACAGGGTTTTAGCTTTTTCTTCTGATTTCACCCAATCTTTCAAGAGTATTTCATATTCGCCTTCTGCGCCTTTGATCCAAGCGGTAATGTTGGAAAGATTAAATTTTTTAGCAAACTCTTGGGCCTCAGCGAGAATATTCAAAATGGCTTGTTTTTCTTCGGTACGCAGTTCATAGAATTTTTTTGCTTCTTTTAAATTAAAAATGGCCCGTTTAAAGTTGTTTTGAATTTTAGCGAAATCTTCTTCGTGTTTTTTCACGATTTTAGGTTCAATTTCCTTGAGAAGGATATCAGCGGCTTCACGAATTTGTCGTAATTCAGCGAGTGTTTTATCGATGGGTAAATTGCTGGGTTCAAATAGAGAAATACGTTCTTCATGAGCGCGAATTTCCTGAGAAAGTTCATGAAGCATTTCTGCTAGATTGCCAAAAGCATAGTAATCATCCGATCTATTATTTAAAAGATCGTCCCTAGTTTTCTTTAGAGTTAAGCTTCGATTCTTATCTTTGCTAACAATTCCTTGCATCCAGAGGGTAACTCCCTGAATTAATTCCTGATAAAGGGGATCAAAGAAATTTTGGACTTCCTTTAAGTCTTTGGATTCTTTGGCTTGCAACCTTTTGGCGACGTCTTTAAGATCGGTATTGTATTCTTTGACGATATCATTGGTGAGGGTACTTTCTTCCGCGAGAAACACTTTCCATTTTTGTTTCAGACTGTCCGTATATTTTTGAGCCTCTTTGATTTTTTCTAGTTTATGAGCCTGGAACTTATCTTTTAATTGGGTCAGAAGGATATAATATTCCTGTGCTTCCCCACAGGGCGGATAAAAAGACGGATAGACATCAAGAATCTCTTCTTTTACGATTTTAATGACTTCTGGAAGGGTATCAATTTCGCGTTCAGGATTTAATGCTTTTGCTTTGTCGAGTAACCCGCGTGCCGTAGAAATCTGGTTATAGATGAAAATCAACACGACTAGAAGGAGCGAAATGGCGCCCGCGATTCCCAATTTCATTACTAACACAAATTGAGCTCGTTTTTTGCGACGCATCAAAATTTTCTCTTTACTTTCGCGAATATCCATTAACGTGGGATCGATACGAAGGATTTTATTGTAATAATCGATCACGGTATCTTCTGAAGGATTTTCTAACTGGGATAAAATATCCCGAAAGACATTAATCGCTTCATCTTTGCGTCCCAAATCCAGATAGGTATTCACTAAGGTATTGCGTAAGAAGAAGTCCTTATCCTTATAGAGATAAGTAATACAGAGCGCTTCAAGAGGCTCCAGTTTGGAATTTTTGATATAGATTTTCGCTAGCTTGATAGCCATATCATACGCATTGTCTTCTTCGTTTTCGCGTTGATAGAAATTGAGTAAAGACTCGTAGGCCTCAATATTTTTTGGATTGCGCTCAATCTCTTTCAGATATTTAATTTTAAATTGGTTTTTTTCAACGATATTTGACGATTCTGGCAACAAATTATCTAGACCCTCTGCCGCTTGACTCAAATCACTTTGATAGGTTTCTTGCATCTCTTGAGGAATTTCTTGCTGATAGGTTTCAGAAGGAACAAGTTCATTCGTAAACTCCGATGTCGAAAATGCAGGAAAATCTTCCTGTGCAACAGGGTGGGGGGTACGTTGAGGAAGGGGGACTGGAGTTTGTCCGGTATGTGCATAAGGATTGGTCGGGGTATTCGGAGCCGGAGTTTGCCCGGTACGTGCATAAGGACTCGAAATCGCCTGAGGGGGCTGAATAGGAGGTATTTTACGTTCAAGAAACAAGGTTTGTAAGTTTTGAATTTGTTGAATTTTGGCACCTTGATTGGTTTTTTCATAAAACTGTTTCAAATGGTCCAAATTTTCGTTCAATGCTAAAATTTCTCCACGCAAGGACAAGACAAAAAGTAAAGTGGCCTCGACCGGGGGAATAGGGAGGTAACTCAAAATCTGATCCAGCGTATAGCGTCTAAGAAATTGAGAAAGAATTTCGGTTGTGGGGTCTTTTGTATTGAGATCAAATGTTTTCTTTAATTGGAAGACCGCATTATGGAAGAGAGACCAATTCGAAATTGAGAGAGAAGTGTTGACCATAAATTGTCCGAAATCAATGGATATGGTATAACTTCCGCCATTAGGAGATATTTCGATTGGGTCTCCTCGAATAAATTGGATAGATTTTAAATCGGCTTGCCAAGACAAGATTTCATGGATGACTTGGGCCATCAGATCCATAGAAGTTAAGCTAACATCTTCTTCCGTGAGCGAAACTCCGGCATAAGAAAATAATTCTTGAGAGTCTCGAAATCCCTCTTGAATTTTTTGAACACAGATTTGAACTTGTTCTGGAGAGAGTTTATTCGATTGTCCTAAGAGATCAAAGGTTCTGAATAGCTCATTTCCTTGAGAATGTGAAACCGCTAAAAGGTTTTCTCCTAAATAAATTCCATACTGGGATCCATTTTGATGCGTAAATAAAAGGGTTCCTTGTTCACGAATAAAATTAAGCGCTTCGCACAGAGCTGCGTTTTTGAGAAGGATCGTCGTAGGGTCAATTTCAATGTGGCTAATCGTGGCTTTGCTATCGAGCAAAAATTCTGGATCAGCGCCCGGAAGAAATTTGTAAGTTCCGTCCTCTGACAAAAGAACTTCCAAGAGATTGCTATCCACCTGATTTTGAAGAATTGTGGAAATTTGGGATTCTTCAATGAGTCCGCGTTCAATTAAAAGGGAAGCCACGGTTTTTCCGGTTTGTTGGCAAAGTTCATGAACATCATTAATTTGTTCGGCAGATAAATAGCCTTGCTCTAGAAGTGTATTTTCCAGATCAATTTTGAGATTTAATCCAGTGATCCCTTCTTGATGAAAATAAAAGGCACGTGTTCCTTCTGAAGTGTTAAAAAAAAGGGTTCCCAACGGACTAAAAGAATACAAATATTGAAAAATTTTATCGAGAGCAGAAAAGACAATAGGGCCCTCGCCTTGAATGAGTGGAAAGGAAGGAAGACTTGCGGATTGGGTTCCAAAGCGTCCCGTCGGACTCACTTTCCCTTCTTCTTCCAATTGGCAATTAGAGCAAGAACGCGAGGCTTCATCAAAGTGAGAGAGACATAGATTCGGTTTTCGACATTTTTCACAGGTAAACACCGCATTAGACGGATTCTTTTTTCCACATTGGGGACAAAGCATTAACGTTTCTACGGACGCAGGAGCACCGCGAGTATTCGAAGGCCTCAGCGATTGCAAATCCGTCATAATTTCTGCCATCGACTGATAACGATCCGAGGATTTTTTCTCAACCATTTTCAAGAGAATTTTGGCGACTTCGATGGGAATTTCTGGATTATATTTTCGAGGGTCCTCGATTTTCTGATGCATATGCTTGTTAATAATTTCAAATAAATTATCTCCGGTCACCGGAAGCATTCCAGTAAAGGCATAGTAAAAGGAGATTCCTGTCGCATAGATATCTGAACGAGCGTCCGCATCTTCGCCCTGACATTGTTGAGGCGACATAAAGAGAGGGGTTCCAATAAGATGTCCATGAGCGGTTAATGACGCGTCGGCACCTTCTTTACTACGAGATATTCCGAAATCGGCAATTTTGATAACGCCTTTTTCGGTAATCATTAGGTTGGAGGGTTTGATGTCGCGGTGAATAATTCCTTTTTCATGCGCCTCTTGAAGACCGCGCGCCGTATCCATAAGCATTCCGATCCCTTGTTCGATCGAAACACGGCCCTTGTTTCGCAAAATATCTTCCAGTGTCCCTCCTTCAACATATTGCATAATGATGAAGTATTGCCGATTCTCTTCGTCAATTAATAGATCATTGACTTGTACAATATTTGGATGCTCTAGATGGGCCACATATTGAGCCTCTCGCCGAAAGCGGGCAATCACCTCTTCTGTCACCATTTTGGGTGAAAGAACTTTAATTGCAACAAAACGATTCAAAAGCATTTGTTTCGCCTTGTACACAGATCCCATGGCTCCTTGCCCAATTTTTTCCAATATTTTACAACCGGCAATTTCCATACCGATCATCTTATCTTCCTTCGTTTTGGGATCCGTATTTTTTTCCGCTTCAGACACAATAACCCCCTCTACATACTAGAGTTAATAATACTGGAAATAGTGGCGAACGTTTTTTTTAAAACTATTATATCTTTAAACCTATTTTAAACAGAATTTAGTTCTTTTGCATATTTTCTTTTCACAGATTCCTGAATAAACGTATGGAAGAGTGGATGTGTTTGGGAGGGTTTAGATTTAAATTCTGGATGAAATTGTACCCCTAAAAACCACGGATGATCTGGAAGTTCCATGATCTCCACAAGATGTTCTCTTGGGTTCCATCCTGAAAAAAGAACTCCCGCCTTTTCAAATTGTTCCTGAAATAGATTATTGAATTCATAGCGATGGCGATGTCTTTCTTCAATGGAAGCAGCTCGATACGCCTGAAACGCCTTTGAATTTTCTGTCAAATTACACGGATAAACTCCAAGTCGCATCGTTCCGCCCAGATGTTTTAGATCTTGGCCCTCCATTAAAGAAATAACTGGATATGGAGTTTCTGGATCAAATTCAACAGAATGAGCACCCGTTAAATTTAAGACATTGCGCGCGTATTCAATCACGGCACATTGCATTCCCAAACAAATTCCAAAAAAAGGAACTTTGTTTTCGCGTGCGTAGCGAATTGCCATTAAAATTCCTTCAATCCCGCGTTTGCCAAAGCCACCCGGAACTAAAATCCCATCCAGATTAGAAAGAACTTTTTCGGGATCGCTTAAAGTATCGGAAAGAATCTTTCGCACCTGTACCCGAATTTTATTACTAATTCCACCATGAATGAGCGATTCAAAAACCGATCGATACGCGTCATCAAATTCTACATATTTTCCGATGACTCCGATTTCTATCGTTTTTTGGCTATAAATTAGGTTATGAACCAATTCCTTCCAACGTCCAAATTTTTCTTCAAACGGAAGCGGTTGTGTTAAACGCAATTTTTTATTGATCAGGTTTCGAAGGCCACTTTCTTCCAACATTAATGGCAACTCATAAATGGAATGCTTGACATTTTGTTCTTCGATCACTGCGGGAAGCTCCACATTACAGAAAAGAGAAATTTTTTCAGCCATTCCTTGAGGGATCGGACGATCAGTACGACAAACCAGAATATCTGGAATAATACCAATTTCGCGCAATTTCCCGACACTATGCTGGGTGGGTTTTGTTTTTAGCTCTCCAGCCGTGCTTAAATAGAGTAAAAGCGTGAGGTGGATATAGAGAACGTTTTCTTTTCCCATCTGAAGTCCGAATTGTCGAATGGCTTCCAAAAACGGCAAACTTTCAATATCGCCCACGGTTCCGCCAATTTCGGAAATAACCACATCCGTGTCTTCTGTGGCAAGCATTTTAATCGCTTCTTTAATTTCATTGGTAATATGAGGAACGACTTGAACGGTTTGTCCTAAATAATCGCCTCGCCGTTCTTTGACAATCACGGAAGAATAAATTCGGCCCGCCGTATAGTTCGAATGGCGATTGAGAGGCGAGTTCGTGAATCGTTCATAATGGCCTAAATCGAGATCCGTTTCGGCTCCATCATCCGTGACATAGACTTCTCCATGTTGATAAGGGTTCATCGTCCCCGGATCGACATTAATATAGGGATCAAATTTTTGCATTCGAACCCGAAGCCCCTGACTTTCGAGAAGCATTCCTACCGCCGCACAAGTAAGCCCTTTTCCCAGAGAAGAAACGACGCCCCCGGTCACAAAGATATGTTTTGCCAAAATTATTTTCCTTCCTTATGTGTGAGCGCCTCAGGTGCGAGCGTCTCCGGTGCGAGCACCCCCGATGCGAGCATCTTAAAACGTTTTACAAACCGATCATAATCTTCTTGAACATCGATCCCGATATGGTCGTCTTGAACAAGAAGAACCTTTATACGAAACCCATTTTCTAAAACTCTAAGCTGTTCAAGTTTTTCCGCTTGCTCCAATGGAGTGGGTTCCCACCTTGTATATTTCAGTAGAAAATCTCTTGTATAGCCATAAATTCCTAAGTGCCGATAAAATCCTGTTTCGGACGCTTCTCGAAAGTAGGGAATCAGTGAGCGCGAAAAATATAAAGCATAGCCCTGACTATTCAGAACAAGTTTGACAATGGACGGTTCTTTAATTCGCTCTTGGTTGGCTTCCCAAACCGCTACAGTTACCATCGAATCCAAACCCGCTTTCAACGTCTTCGCCAAAGCGTTAATGGTGGATACGGCAATCTCGGGTTCATCGCCCTGAACATTGATTATCCCTTCAAAATTCGCACATTCCGAAGTTTGACACGCCTGCGCAAGACGATCGGTTCCTGAGGCCGCGGGGCCTGTCTTTACCACCTTCCCTCCAAAATCACGAATGACCTTTGCAATTTCTTCTGAATCCGTAGCCACAAAAACATCCGACAATTCTTGCGCTTGCTGAACACGTTCATAAACATGCTGGATCAAAGGCTTTCCCGTTTCTCTTAATAAAAGCTTTCGAGGAAGGCGAGTACTTTCTAAACGTGCGGGAATCAAGCCAATAACATTCATTCAAATCCTTTTTGTAACTATTCAGGTACAACCTGTAGATTTCGATTCGGGGCAAACCACAAAATCTTGTGGTCTTTGTCCCCCGCTGGCGGGGGTTTG
>CAZHAR010000050.1:0-39379 GCA_964530615.1 uncultured Planctomycetota bacterium
CGCCGATCGATCCAACTCCTCCGCCGATCGATCCAACGCCTCCGCCAATCGATCCAACTCCTCCGCCGATCGATCCAAAGCCCCCAGTCGATCCAATTCCTCCAGTCGATCCAAAGCCCCCAATCGATCCAATTTCGCCAAAAGATCCGAGAACTCCAGTGCCAACAGATCCGACTCCTCCAACAGATCCGACTGCTCCTAAAACAGATCCAACACGTTCTGGTGGAGAAGCGAAAAAGAAAAAAGGGGGCCCTGCCGCGGCAAGTATGGATCGTTGGGAACTTTGGTGGGAAGCAAACAAAGCTTCGTATATGATCCCGATGGTTGAAGGATTTCAAGGTGAACCGAGCAAAGAAATACTTGATGAAACGGTCATTACGTCCTTAAAAAAAGCCGAACAAAATTTGGCGCTCTTGTTAGCAAAAGCTTATACCGATAACGATCGCAATATCCGAATGGTTGCGGCGATTACGATGGCTCGTGTTGCGGATGGTTCGTTTGCGAATTATCTAGGAACGGGAATTTACAAGGATAGCGATAGTGCTGTTCGTCAAACCTCTATGTTAGCTTTAGGAATTCTGGGTCGTTCCAAAGAAGTTCAAGGGTTGCTACGAATTGCCGCAAATCCGAAACTTGAAGATATGGAGCGTGGTTTCGCGATTTTTGGAGTTGGTTTTTGCGGAGAAGAAAAACATGTTGCTTCTCTGATAGAACTTTTCAATCAAGAAAAGAAAAATTTGGAAATCCAGACTTCAATTGTGACCGCGATAGGATTTATTCCTAGTAAAACCTCTGCGCAGTTCCTCGCTCAACTTATAGAAAAAGAATCCTTTGAGCCTGAAGTTCGCGCGTTTGCTTGTAAAGCGATCTCTCAAATGAATGATTCTTGGGCCATTCCAAGTTTACTCAAAGCTTTCAAAGATCGAAAACCAGAAGTGCGCCAAGCCGCGGCTCTTGCGCTTGGTTATGTGGATGCACGTAATGAAGATAAATTCGCAAAACAGCGAGATTTAGAACTCATTAACGCACTGAAAAAAGAAAAAGATTCGCTCACACTTGGGTTTATTTGTATTACCATCGGAAAGTTGAATATTCCAAACGCTTCTTTCCATTTAGCACAAGTTCTTCAAAAAACAAAACACCCGAATTTACGAGGTTTTGCCGCAATTGGACTGGGTTTGACAGTTGATGAAAAAGCACGTAAAACGCTCCGTAATGCTTTAGTCACTGATAAAAACTGGACCAATATAGGGGCTTATGTGATTGCCTTAGGACTGAATCGTGATCCAGAAGCCATTCCAGCGATTGCCAAACTAATGGCGGAACGAAAAGGGGATCGCGATTTCACTGAAATTGCGGTTTCCGCAATCGGACTCGTTCGCGATCATGATTCAAAAACAAAAGATATTCTCTATAATGTCTTGAAAGAAAATACTCGTTTTTCTGGCGTCATCCGCAATGCCGCTTTTGCTTTGTCGATGTCAGGAGATGGAAAACGAGCCACAGAATACCTCAAACGCCTAGCAGATCATCCAAACCAGTTAGTCTCGGCAAATGCGGCTCTAACCTTGGGTGAAATCAACAGCGCCGAAGTGGTTCCGGATCTGATCAAACTCTATCAAGAATCTCAATTGACTTCGTTTGCTCGTCAATACTTTTTGATGGGAATTGGAAAAGCATTTGAAAATCAACGACGCAAGGTTTCTCTGCTTCGTCGTTTCTCTGCCGGTCATAATTATAGGGTCCGCACTATGACTTATGATCACGTTTTGAAGATTCCATAACCAAAACCTCTTAAAAAAAATAAACTTAAGGCATCCTTTGCAATTTTAATCAGCAAGGATTGCCTTTTTTTTTTGTTTTTTTAAGATGAGACCCTCTCGTTCTATTTTGGAGAGATCGGTTGTGTTGAAATCAACTCGCCGTCAGAGTTTGAAATCAAAAGGATTTTTTATGAGATATTTATCAGGAATTCAGCCCTCTGGAAACCTCCATTTAGGAAACTATTTTGGTGCAATTCGAGAGCATATTCTTTCGCAAAAGCCTGGAAATGAAGGCTTTTTCTTTATTGCAAACTATCATGCGCTCACCACGGAAAAAGACGCGACCAAGATTCGAAAACAATCTCTAGAGGTTGCGGCCACCTATCTGGCTTTAGGACTTGATCCAAAAAAATCGGTCCTCTTTTTACAATCGGATGTGCCTCAGGTTCATGAATTAGCCTGGTTTTTATCCACCATCTTTCCGGTGGCCCGCTTGGAACTTCAACCTAGCTATAAAGACAAAATCTCAAAAGGATTTGAGCCGCATCACGCTCTTTTTGCTTATCCGATGTTGATGGCGGCGGATATTTTGATTTACAATTCCGATCGAGTTCCGGTGGGAAAAGATCAACTTCCTCATGTCGAGTTATGTCGAGATGCCGCTCAAAAATTTAATCTTATGTATGCGAACGGAGAATCGCTCCTCAAGATTCCTGAAGCGCAGATTCGTGAAGAAGTGGCGATTGTTCCTGGAATTGATGGCGAAAAAATGAGCAAATCCTATGGAAACGATATTGCTATTTTTGCGGAAGGGAAAGCTTTAAAAACTCGTGTCATGAGTATTACGACCGATTCGACTCCGGTTGAAGCACAAAAAAATCCAGAAAATTGTACCGTATTCAAATTATTTAAACTCGTTGGAAGCGAAGGCGAAATCCAAGCCTTAGCGGATCGATATCGAGCCGGAGGAATGGGCTATGGGGAGGCAAAAAAGAAGTTACTCGATCAAATAAATACTTACTTTGAACCCTCTCGTGAAAAATACAAGGCTCTTTTAAAAGAAGAAACCCAACTCTTAGATATTTTGCAGGACGGCGGAAAAAAAGCGCGCGCAATCGCAGAAGAAGTCATGGATCGCCTACGTCAAAAGATGGGCATTATTCGTACCTTTTAGAACCGGAGAGTCCTTTGTGGAAGAACCTTCATTACTCGCTCCTATCCAAAAAATTGTGCATTATTCAACAGAAGAATTAATGCAACGGATCCGAAAAGTGACGATGCTTCAAGACGCTTCTGTTTGTGTTTATGAAAAAGCGTCTATCGAAATTAAACCTTTACATCCTTCGCAAATGGCTCCTCCACAACGCTATGTGCAAGTGAAACAAATCAAACTATTACAAGAACTCCATTTTGCGCTTCAAGAAAAAGGATTTAATCTCTTTGCGTTAAATGGATACTTGCATCTCTGGTTTGAGGGACAGAGCGATCCGGTTGGAATCATTCCACCCGTGCTTGAACATTCGATTGAACAAGATGGTTCCTCGCATTGGATTATTTGTGATGGAATGCATCGCTGTTTTCTTGCGAGAGCCTTCTTTATCCTCCCGCAGGTGGTCTTGATTTCGAATATACCCTATCCTTATTACGCGTATCCCAATCCCGGAGGATGGGCCGATGTCGAGTTGCTTTATGAAGAAACTCAAGGCGTTCTGAAGAAATTTCATCGGATTCGGGCCAACAAAAAACTGTACCGAAATTTTGTTCCCCAGTTCGGAAATTTAAGTGTTCCGCGAGGTAAAGTCTAAGTGAGGGCGGAATGGATTTTCAACCACTCTATTTTCATAAAGAAATCACGATCCTAAACCCAACAGGAGATGTAGGCGTTTTGACCTTGTGGTCGCGTCCAGATTGGGTTTTGGAGCGATTAAAAGACATCGGGACCGATTTAACTCTTGAAACCTCTCGAATTGTAGCCATCGGAACACTTTATGGAAATGGAATTCCAGAGTTGTTGCGAAATCTTTTATACAATCCTCAAATTCGTTATTTGCTGGTGGGTGGACGAGATCGCTCGAATAGTAAACAAGAGCTCTGGAACTTTTTTCAACAAGGAACAGAAGAAATCGAATGCTTAGGAAGTAGGGTCCATCGTATTCTTGGAACAAATCGTAATTTGGATCGACTCCTTTTTCGGAATTCTTTTACGCATCCACCAGAACTGTATGAGGTCGGAGATTTTTCAGACTCCCATTTTATTGAGGTTTTAAGGCAGTTACCTTCGTTTCAAAGTGTTGCATTTGAGCGAATTCAAATTCCTTTGCTTAAGACGGAGATCCAAACTAAGCCGGGAAATCTTCGTGCCCATGTTATTTTAAAACAAAAACCGCTGGAAGCGTGGAAAGAACTAGTGTTTCGAGCAGTGACTTTTGGACGAGATGTTCAGTTAAAAAAAGGGAAACGTCGTGAACTTCAAAATGTAAAAGTGATTATTGAAGATCCGACTCCAGATTCTTCAGAATCCCTCATGAACGCGAATTTTAGCTGGGACTCTTTACAGCAATATCAGGAGCAGTTTGTTCAAGGGGCGCTTCCCCCTGACACTGAATATACGTATGGGCATCGCTTGCAGGAATATTATGGTTTTAGCACGCTTTTGGAATGTGGAAACCAATTGAGAGCCGATCCCGAATGTCGTATTGCTTATGTTTCCTTATGGGACACGGGCCATGATTTAAAGGGAGGAACCCACCCTTGTTTGGTTTCTATTTTTTTTCGTAAAGAAGGGAACCGATTGAATTTGACGGGAAGCTTCCGAACCCATAACATTATGGATGCGTGGTTACCCAATTGTTATGGATTGATTCGTGTTTTGAGAGAAGTGTCCACGACCTGCGAGCTTTCTCCGGGTGCAATTACAATGTTCAGCCATTCGATCAGTATCGAAGGCTCGAAAATTGAAGAAGCTCAATCGATTGCCAAATCCAAGAAAAATCAAATCGATCTAGACGCGGGAGGCGATTTTAAAGTAGATATTGAAGCTCAAGAAATTATAGTCCGACATCTCTATCAAGGAATTCTAGTCAAAGAATATCGTTCCACAAAAGCACAAGCCTTGCAACATCAACTCGCTCGCGATCAGGTTATTTTTGATTTGAATCACGCGCTCTACCTTGGGCGCCAATTGGCTAATGCCGAGTGGTGCATTAAAACCGGAACTTCGTTTCAAGAAGATTAACGTAACAGAGGCCTCGATGCAAAAGTTCTGGACCCCAAAAAAAGAAAGCTATTTTGAAAATACTCTTGCCCCAGAGTTGGCTATTTCTAGTCATATTGGCCTTTTTACTGCCATTCCGCAACTTGATTTTTTACAAACGCTTGTTGCGTTAGCGATTGAAGCGGATTTCCAAGAAATGAAGATCCAGGAAGCCTTACTTCAAAGTTATCTTTTTCTTGGATTTCCACGAACCATCAATGCTTTATCGGCGGTCGAACATTTATGGAAAACGCCTCCACAGAGTTTTGAAGCAGAGGTCCCACGCGAGGTATTTCAGAAACGGGGAGAAATGCTTTGCCAAAAAATTTATGGAGAGAATTATTCCAAGCTATTACATCATATGAACACGATTCATCCCGATCTCAAACGATATATGATTGAAGAAGGATACGGAAAAATTTTATCTCGTGATTTTTTAAGTCCGATCGCGCGCGAGTTTTCAATCTTACCCCAATTAATTGTGATGAATGTCCCGAAACAACTGCATTCTCACTTATTAGGAGCCTTATATCTTGGAGCTTCTCCCAATCAAATTGAAGCCCTTTTTCGACATTTATCTGGCCCTCTCGAGGAAACCGTTTTAGGGCCAGCCAAGGATCTATTTCGATCCATAAAGGAACATCGTCATGTATAAATTTATTTTGACCTTACGATATTTACAGATGCGCTTTTTATTTACGCTTTCCGTTTTAGGAGTCGCAACAGGAGTGATGGTTCTGATGATCACGATATCGGTGATGTCTGGCTTTCTAGTGGAGGTCCAAAAATTGATTCGCGGTATTCATGCTGATTTAGATTACCTCCCCAAAACCCGTGGGTTTCTTGATTTCGCGCAACTCAAAGATAAATTGATGAAAGCCGATTCCCGTGTGGTTGCGATTTCACCGCAACTTCAACGTGAAATTTTAATTTGTACGGAACAAGAACGATGGTCTGGTGGAATTATGATCGGCATTGATTATCCGAGCGAAATTCAAACGACTCAGCTTCAAAACTTTATTTATACTCCCTATAAACAAATTTGGGAGGAGCTAAGAACTCTTACAAGGGAGTCGCCTGTATATTCTTGGACTGCGATTGGCTTCCAAAGAGAGAGTCATCAAAAATACCTTTATATTCAATCCAAACGCTCTCTTCCCGATGGTCAAATAAAAACGGCTTTTCATCGTTTGCAATTTAATGACGCAGATTTAGTGAGTGATTATACGTTAGATATCGCTCTCCCTGAAAAAATGGATCTTGTGCCCGAAGGTTTCTCGAAATGGATCACTCAACAAAATCACTATCTTCAGGAAAAGCAAATCGAATTTGTGATGAAAGCCTTTCGAGAGGATGTCACCCTTGGGGGGCAAGGGATTAATTTACTAAATCCGTTTGAGCAAAAAGACCTGTCGCTTCTACCTCCCGTCATTATTGGCGAGAGTTTATTAAAAGAGCTTCAGTTATCGGTGGGTCAGATTCATACGATTACTTTGATGTCCGCGCAACAAATTCGGGTCACAGACGAAAAAACAAAAGAAGAAAAAGACGGGGTTCAGGAATATAATGAAAAATTTCGTATTGTAGGTGTTTTTAAATCGGGCCTCTATGAAATCGACTCCAAATATATCTATGCCGACATTAAGGATATGCAAAAATTTTTGTATCAACTTCCGTATCAATACACGTCTGCTTTTATTAAAATAAATTCTCAAACGGATGAGGAGATGGAAAGCGTGGTTCAAAAATTGAATACGCTCCCAGAAACCTTTTTTATTACCACTTGGAAAGAACGCAAACGAAACTTGTTACGTGTCGTGAGCCTTCAAAAAAATGTAATTAGTATTATTTTATTTTTTATTATATTAATGGCCTCGACGACTATTCTTTTTATCTTACTGCAGTTAGCCTTTGAACGAAAACAAGATATTGGTATTTTAAAGAGTATGGGTGCATCCGCGTTTGGAATTTCTTCTATCTTTTGTTTTTATGGCTTAATTATTGGTATTTTTGGTATTGTATTCGGATTGATCGGTGGGTATTCCATTGTAACGCATGTGAATGAAATCTCTCGTTTTATTTATGAGCATTTTGGAAAAGAAATTTTTCCAAGAAATATTTATCATTTAAATGAAATCCCGACGAAAATTCAAATTTGGGATATTCTCCTGATTACGCTTCCGACGGTATTTGTTAGCGTGTTATTTAGTCTCCCTGCCGCCTATTTAGCGGCACGACAAAATCCAGTGGAAACATTACAATCCAAATAAATGGGGATCCATTATGGAACATTCTTTTAAACCTTTAATCGCATGGTGCCAAAAAAAATCCGTGGATTTGGTTGGTTTTCAAGAATTTGTTTCTTATGGCGATCGATTTAAAAAGATCCATACTTACTTGAAACAGAATATCGATTTGGAAGCGTATTCGCACTATCTGGAAACACAGGAAAATACAGATCTACCGTCCGATCTTCTGCTTAAATGGGCCTCGCTTGGGCAAGTGGTATTCAAGTTACTGAGCGATAAAAAAATTCTTCTCGAAGAATTAAATCTTCTCCTCGAAAAAATGCCCCAAGAAGAACTCACGCCCCTCAAACTTACGCCGATCAAATTCTTACATCATTTATTACTTCAGAAAAAAATTCGGGTTTCGGAACTGCTTGATTTC
Source organism: uncultured Planctomycetota bacterium (assembly GCA_964530615.1). Taxonomy (GTDB): domain Bacteria; phylum Planctomycetota; class JBBTDB01; order JBBTDB01; family JBBTDB01; genus JBBTDB01. The sequence goes on from CAZHAR010000050.1 coordinate 7,687, forward strand.
GTTCAACCCAACTGGACCCTAGTGCAAGAAGAAGAAAATAAATATACGTTTCAACTCGTAGAAGGGAAACCACAATTTCTCTGGAAAGAGAAGCCTTTAGAAAAAAAGTTAGGCAACTATCAAATTCTCGAAGAACTTGGACGTGGCGGAATGGGAGCTGTTTATAAGGTTTACCATCCTCATCTGCAACAAACCTTTGCCTTGAAAGTCTTGATCGCAGGAGAAAGTGCCTCCGAGAAAACATTAAAAAGATTTCATCGCGAAGTCCAAACATTGGCAAAACTCAAACATCCGGGAATTATCCAGATTTATGATTCGGGTCAAGAGAAAAATCAACATTACTTTGCGATGGAATTTGTAGATGGAAAAACGCTCAAAGAATTTTTGGAAGGAGAGCCTTCTCTTCGAGAAAAAATAGAAATGTTTCAAAAAATTCTCAATGCCTTATTTTATGCTCATGAACAAGGAATTATCCATCGAGATTTAAAACCGGAAAACGTCTTTGTCTCACGAGAAGGAACCCCTAAAATTGGCGATTTCGGTTTAGCTAAAGATACACAAGAAGACGAAAAATTGACCTTAAGCGGCGCGATTCTCGGAACTTTGCGATACATGTCTCCAGAGCAAGCGCGCGGGGATACTCGCCATATCGATAAGCGAAGCGATCTTTATGCAATGGGTGTTTGTCTTTATGAAGCCTTACTGGGTCAAATACCTTATATTTCGAGAAATGCACAACAACTTTTAGAAAAAATTTGCGGGCAAGATCCGATACCTCCGTCTCATTTAAACAAACATATTCATCGAGATTTAGAAGCAATCCTTTTAAAATCCCTTGAAAAAGAGCCTTTCCGACGTTATCAAACCGCCGCAGAATTTTCTAGAGACTTAGAGCATTTTCTACAAGGGTACCCCATTCTTGCGAGACAAGCTTCCGTTTCTGAAAAATGTTGGAAATGGACCCGCCAAAATCGTTATAAAGTAGTCTTGTCAAACCTCATCTTCTGGAGTTTTTTGTTTTTTTTCGTTTGGCTCCAGCGATCCAAAACGCAACAGTTTCAAAATCAATCTCAAGCGCTCTATGAAAGATCCATGAAAGAGGTTGCTCTTGCCGATACTCTTTCAGGAAAAGATCCTAGTGTATTCAATCAAAAAATCTCTCATTGGCTCAACGCGTTGGGCTTTATTAATGAAACACTCCAGATTCAAGGAGTGTTTTTAAAAGCAGCGAAACAAAAATGGGAGATTGGCGAAAAATTACTGAATTTATCGTTAGAGCTTGAATCTTATCAGTTAGCAAACTATGTTCTCAAGGAAATGAGCACTATTTCCGAATTTTCTTCGGAATCAAAACAAAAATTAACGCAACGGTTAAATGACAAACAAACGGATACGCTTCAGCGGCATCAACACGAACTTGAACGATTTTTACAGAGACTTGAACAAAATAAACTCTCCCTAAACGAACAAGAAGAAGGTATTTTTTTATTGAGTCGATTTTCAGAAGAAGCTATTTTCGAAAAATTATTGAATTTGGCGAAAGAAAGCGAATCTTATTTCCTTCATAAAGCGACTCATTCTTCAGAAAAAAATCGTTTTTATGAAGTGATTGTCACTATTCTCGGACGTTTAGGAAACCCCAAGAGCGCCCCTTTTTTGAGGGAAGCCCTTGAAAAAATGCAACAGAAGAGTGAGACAACGGATCCGTCTTCAGAAGAAATTGAGCTACTAAGTTATATGATTATTCTCGCTCAGGCACTCGGAAATATTGGCGGTGAGGCCGATGCGAGACTTATTGAAGAACTGAGAATTAAACAAGGAGATTTCGGTTTTTTTTTCCGTCGCACCCAATATGTCCATCGGAAATTATTAAAAAAGATCCCCGAACAAACAGATCCGAAAACAGCGGAAGCGTATTTTCAACGCGCGAATCGACGACGCGTGTTAGAAAAACTTTCGGAGGCGCTTACAGACTATGATCAAGCGATTCGTCTAGATCCAAAAATGCTTAAAGCCTATAATGGTCGTGGAGAAACACGCTATGACCTTGGAGATTTAGCAGGGGCGTGCGAAGACTTTGAAAAGATGATGGCGGTCGATCCTCATTGTGTTGAAGCTTTTTGTGACGCGGCAACCACAAGAAACGATATGGGAGATTCCGAAACGGCAATCACGATTTACCAACAAGTGTTGCAATTTGATTCTTCTTGTGCCAGAGCATTTTCTGGATTAGGCGGAATTTATCGTAAAAAGAAAGAGTATCCGAAAGCGCTCGATTATTTTAATAAAGCAATTGAAGCGAAACCCCTCCTTGAAACTTATAATAACCGTGCAATCCTCCGAACCGATATGGGAGATACTAAAGGAGCGCTAGAAGATTATAATCAAGCGATCCAACGAGATCCCTTTTCAAATGCTCCTTATATTAATCGTGGGCATTTGAAAAGACTATTGAAAGATCCGGAGGGCGCGCTAGCGGATTATAATAGAGCCATTGAACTGAATCCTCAACTGGATACTGCGTATCAACATCGAGGTGAAACCAAAAAAGAAAAAGGAGACTTCTTGGGGGCATTAGTGGATTTTAATGAAGCGATTCGCTTGAATCCTAAAGAAATTAGGAACTATACCTCACGGGTCGCAATTCGAGAAAAATTAAAAGATATCGAAGGCACAATTCAGGATTACTCAGAAATTGTTAAACGAAATCCGAAAAGTTCACAGGAATGGTTTAAGATGGCCGGTTGTAAAGTTGCTCTTAAACGGTACGCGGAAGCCGCCGAAGATTACACCCAAGTGATTAACTTATATCCCGAGTCCAGTACTCCCTATTTTCGACGAGGCGAAGTTTATATCATGCTCGGCAAAATTACAGAAGCTTTGAGCGATTATGATAAAGGACTCGCTTTAGAGCCAAAATATGCAAATGGGTATTCTATAAGAGGTTCTATTTACGTAAAGCTAGGAAAGTTAAAAGAAGCGGTTGCGAGCTATACTCAGGCAATTCAGCTAAATCCCGAATATGAAGACGCTTATCTCCGACGTGGGATCGCAAGACAAAGCTTACACGATATTGATGGCGCATTAAGTGATTTCAGCGCGACAATTAAACTAAATCCTAAAAATTCTTCCGGATATAACAATCGAGGAACCATTAAACAAACTTTGAAGAATTGGGACAGCGCGATTGCAGATTATACTTGCGCTATAGAATTAGATCCGGAAAATATAAGTGCTTACGATAACCGTGGATATGCAAAATATGGGAAAGGAGATTATTTGGGAGCCATTGAAGATTATCAGAAAGTCTTGCAAATGAATCCTCAATATCCGGATGGATATAATAAGCGGGGTTTGGCGCGTGCCAAACTTCAGGATTTTAAACGAGCACTCGAGGATTATACACAGGCGATTCAGCTTCAACCGAACTTTGACGGGGCCTATAGTAATCGGGGTTCCGTGAAGCATTATTTAAAAGATTTCGAGGGGGCGATTGCAGATTATAATCAATCGATTCAGTTCAATCCAAAAAACCATGAAGCCTATATCAATCGTGGAAATACACGGAAAGATCAAGGAAACCTTCCTAGCGCGCGCGAAGACTTTCGAAAATATTTAGAACTAACGCAACATTTTCAAGATGCCGAAACTAAAAATTTCCGTCAATGGATTCTAAAATTGTTTCCAGAATGTGGAAAACCTCAATAAATGCCAAGAGCGGGACGGATGCGCCTTTATTCTTCTCTTGATTTCTTTTTCAAGTAATTTAAAATGAGGCGCTCATTCAGGGGAACTAAGAGGAAAAAGGAATATGAACACCGAAAGGACTTTTTTTTTTCATTTTCATTTTCGTAAAGATTTTATCGAACGGGGAGGAAACCCTTTAGCGATCTTTGAAAAACTAAGAGCGCTTGGACAACTTACGGTTATTCCTCATCCTACTTCAGTCCCACTTTTATCGGAATATAACCCAAAAGAACTTTACCTAAAATGGACTATCAAATTAGTGACGCTCGAACACCAATCCCATATTGAACGAATTTTATTACCCCTTACCGCAGATGAAAAGAATCAAATCACTTTGGAGTTAGCGACTTTACCTCCTCCGGATCCAGAAACGGTTGAATTCCAAGAAAATACTCAATCCAATCTTCCAAAAATAATTACCCAGAAAATGATAGTCCCTCTATTGCATATGTTGGTAAAAATAGGTAAAAATATTTTTTCTATTCCCCATCAATTTATCCTTGAATTTCTCACCCTAGAAGCGAATCAGATTCAAGAGACTTCCAAAGGAGGCTGTTTTGATTTTAAAGGAAAATCAGTTCGTTTGATCAGACTCCATCCTGTATTGCGTTGTCAACCCACGTCTAGCAATTCTTCGCAAGTGCGATTAGTATTGGGACAGGCGGATGGAAAACTATTTGCAATTGTTGTGGATCAATTAGTACAAGAATATTATCAACAGACGGATCAAATCCAAGAAGATTTTTCTAGATTCCCTTTAATTTCGGCCGCGATTGCTCTAGAAAATGATTATATCGCTTTTATCTTAAATATTCAAGAACTCCTTTCCAAATCGATATAACGTTTAGGAAAATGTTATGCCTCAATTTGTAACGTTTTATCTCAATCAAAAAAGATATGCTATTGATATTTTGCTATGTAAAGAAATTGCCAAAATTCAAGAAATAACTCCTGTTGCAGAAGCTCCAGAGTATCTTTTGGGTTTGATCAATCTTCGCGGACAGATTTTGACGGTGATGGATATTTGTTGTTTTATTTACTATAACCAACAAATATCTTTATCTGAGAGAAAATATTTAATTATCTTAAGAACCTCTACAGAGTTGAAAAATCGAGGGATTCAGATGGATTTTCAATATTTAATCAAAGATCCTTTAGCCATTGTCGTGGACAAATTAGGAGATATTATTGATATAAGTCATTCAGAAATATTTCCGCCAACTCCGAATTTGATTGAACAAGAAAAGAAATTTATTTCCGGTATTATTCAATCAAAAAATAATTTAATAGGAATTTTGGAAATGGATAAAATAGTGAACCAATGTATTTCTATTCCTAAAAATACATTGCGCTCGCTCATTTGAGGAATAGTGAATTGGATCCTAAAGCAAAAATATTAATTGTCGATGATAGTATCCTTTCTCGTACTATCCTCAATAGAGCTATCGAACAAATTGCGGATGCAGAATGTGTTGGCATGGCTTCTTCGGGAAAAATGGCGCTCTCGAAAATAAAACAGTTACAACCCGATCTCGTTATTCTAGATGTGATGATGCCAGAGATGGATGGAATAGAGACATTATCCAAGTTAAAAGAGATAGCTCCTGAGATTCAAGTCGCTATGATCAGTAGTGCAGATATGAAAACAGTAAAAAAAACGTTAAAATTCTTGCAACTTGGAGCGATTGATTTTATTTCTAAACCGACCTTAATGGATTCTGAAAAATCGATTTTAGAATTGAGTCGTCAAATTTCTTTTTTAATACAAATCGTCATTACTAAAAAATATGCTTCTTTGTGTCGTCAGCAAATTTTACCCAATCCAACCGCTCAGAAAGCAAAGTCTGCAATTGCGTCTGCTAAAACACAAATAGAACTCGTCGTCATTGGAATTTCTACTGGAGGGCCAAAAGCATTAGAGGAAATGCTTCCTTCCTTAGGAAAAGAAATTCCCTGTCCTATTCTTATTGTTCAGCATATGCCTCCGCTTTTTACAGGTTTTTTAGCAGAACGATTGGCTCAACATATTTGTCTGAAGATCAAAGAAGCGGAGCACGGAGAATCGATTCAGAACGGAACCCTCTATATCGCAGTGGGTGGGCGTCATTTGCGGTTACAAAAAAATCTTGAAAATGGATTTTATCTATCTCTGGATGATTCTCCTCCAATCAATAATTGTCGGCCTTCCGTTGATGTATTATTTTCATCGGTAGCGGAAGTAATGAAAGAGAATATTCTAGCGGTGGTGATGACTGGGATGGGAAAAGATGGAACCGAGGGGGTTCGCGCGTTAAAAAGCAAAAAGAATAATTTTTGTCTTATTCAAGATGAATCCTCTTCTGTTGTGTGGGGAATGCCGGGAAGTGTCTATACTGCGAATCTTGCAGATGAAGTACTTCCTTTAGAAAGTCTCGGCAAAAGAATTTTGGAACTCATCACCCGGATCAAAAATTAAATGGAAAATATATTATTAACACAACAAGAATTTATAAAAATACGAGATTTTCTCAAAACAAGTTGTGGTATTTTTCTAGAAAATGATAAGGAATATTTAGTTAAAACACGACTCTTTGATCTCGTAAATGAAGCCGATGGGAACTTCACTAAATTAGTAGAATGGGCGCTTACAAATCAAAAAGGAATGTATCAAAAACTGATTCATTTACTCACGACTCATGAAACTTTTTGGTTTCGTGATGATTCATTTTGGAATACTTTAGAAAAATATATCTTCCCGCAATTGTTGAAAAAGATTAAACGGGGAGAAGACATTTATATTTGGTGTGCAGGCTGTTCTACAGGGCAAGAACCCTATTCAATCGCCATATTAATAGACGAACTTTGCAAACAAATGCAGATCCCTTTTTCAATAGAGCGTTTTAATATCTTAGCAACCGATATTTCTCAAGAAGTTTTGGAAAAAGCGAAACGAGGTCGTTATACTGAATTTGATCTTCGACGTGGAATTTCCGAATGTCGTAAACAGCTCTACTTTACTCCATCAAATGATCAGACCCTTGACTCTTGGCAACTTCACCCTTCTATTTCTCAACGAGTACAATTTCGCCCGTTGAATCTAATTGACGATTTTATGGGAACTCATGGTCGTTTTCATCTGATTTTATGTCGGAATGTGCTCGTCTATTTTGCTCCAGAATTTAAGAAATCGGTTCTTTCAAAAATGGCGAATCTCTTAAATCCAGAAGGTTTTTTGTTTCTAGGCGCAAGCGAATCTATTGAAAATACGGACGACTCCTTAAAAAAAGAGGAGTTTGAGAATGGGAAATATTATCAAAAACGGTGAGACAATTTGGGAGAAAATATGAAATTTAAAACGCAAGGAGACGAATTGTTCTTATCTGAAAAAATTACGCTCACTCACGTATCTTCTTTACTTGAGATTATGCAAAAACATATCGGACAATGTCGAGAACAGGTTATTATCAATTTACGTGAGGTCTCATTGATGGATATAAACGCTCTCCAAGTACTTATTTCGGCTAAAAAATCGGCTAAAAAAGAAAACAAAAAAATAATTCTTTCCGAAATTCATCCAGATTTGTACAAAATTTTTATCCTCTCGGGTATCGATTCTATCTTTAAATTGAAGTTGGATTAATTGTTATGGAAGTGAACGTTTTACTAGTGGATGACTCTAAAGTCATTCGTACTAAAGTACAACAATTGTTAGAATCAGACCCGGAGTATCATTTTATAATCCATCTCTGTGACGATGGTAAACAAGCCTTGCGTCATTTATCTTCGTGTGATGAAGAAGATCTTCCTGATATCGTTATTCTGGATCGGAATATGCCGAATATGACAGGGGATGAATGTATCCGTATTATTAAAAAAGATGAATCTTGGCGCTCTATTCCTATTTTATTACTTACGGCTCAAAATGATACTTCTGAAATTGTTCATGGATTACTCCAATTAAAAGCAGACGATTATTTGCCTAAACCTTTCGACGACCGAGAAATGTTAGCACGAGTAAAAGTACTCGTCAGAATGCAACTTGCAGAAGAAAAAACAAAAGCCTTGATTAGAGAAATGGAGCAAGCCAACCATTCTATTCAGCAGTTGAATAAAGATTTAGAAAAAGCCAATATTTTTATTCGTAAAACATTTGGAAGATATCTCTCCGATGAAATTGTCGATATTCTTCTGGCTTCAGAAGAAGGGCTCTCCATGGGTGGCGAAAAACGTAAAGTGACAGTCATGATGTCGGATCTGAGAGGGTTTACCACGTTAAGCGAAAAGTTACCGGCAGAAGATGTTGTTAAGATGCTCAATCATTATCTGGATCTGATGACAGAAATTATTTTTGAATACCATGGAACCATTGATGAATTTATTGGAGATGCAATCTTGGCCATTTTTGGCGCGCCAACAACCCATGAAGAAGACGCACAACGAGCGGTTGCCTGCGCCTTAAAAATGCAATTAGCGATGGAATCTGTCAATCAGTATAACGAAAAAATGGGATATCCCAAGATTACGATGGGAATTGGTCTTCATACGGGAACCGTTGTTGTCGGAAATATTGGCTCCCAAAAACGTACTAAATATGGAGTCGTCGGAAGTGATGTCAATTTGACTTCACGTATTGAATCCTATACGATTGGCGGACAAGTATTAATTTCAGAGAATACACTTAGCGAGTGTGGATCTATTTTACGAATCGATCAGCAAATGCAGGTCACACCCAAAGGAGTAAAAGAAGCCATAACGATTAGCCACATTAGCGGGATTGGGGGACATTTTAATATTTATCTTCCACTGAAACAGCAACAATGTATTGAATTAGAAAACAAAATAGGAGTACAGTTTTCGGTTCTCTCTGAAAAAAATATTGAGGCCGATAGACATCAAGGATTTCTTGTCAAAATAGAGAGGAGCAATGCGGAAATGGAATGTACTCTGGAACTCCAGATCTTTTCCAATTTAAAAATGGATCTCTATGATTCTGTTGGAAATAAGGTCGTTGGGGAAGTGTATGCGAAAGTCCTTAAATTAATCTCACACACACCTCCGCGATTTTTGCTTGCCTTGACCTCTTTTTCTCAAGAAATACAACATTTCCTTGACGAGCAGATCAAAGCATCTAGCTCTGAAATCACTAAAACAGGAGAACCGTTGATCCCTTCCGAGGAACCTGTTTCTCAAAATAAAAAAAGAAAAAAGGGCAAAAAAGTTTAAGGAGAATTCTCCAGGAGTTTTAAAATGCCCAAAAACAATGATTTACTCAGTATCTTTCTTGAAGAAACTTATGGATATTTATCCGCAATAGAATTGAGTTTATTAGAATTAGAAAAAGATCCGAAGAATAGAAAACAACTCGATCTTTTATTTCGTATGATTCATACGATTAAAGGGGGCGCCGGTTTATTAAATTTAAAAAAAATTACGGCTCTCAGCCATTCGATGGAAAATCTTCTAGGAGAGGCACGCGAGCAAAAAATTATATTAAAAAAAGAACATATTAATGCGCTTTTGGCAGGATACGATTGTTTGCTGAAGATGCTAAAAGATCCAGTTCATAGCGAAAAAATAGATATGACTAAAGAACATCAGTATCTAGAAATTCTTTTTACCCAACAAATAAAGCCTTTGGAACCTTCAAAATTTTCTAGAAGTATTGAATTAGTACCGGATCACCTCCCGAAAAATTCTGAAGTTTTTTTGTATGAAGTCTCCCTTTTCATGAATAAAGATCTTCCTCGACTTAAAATGACCTTTTCAGAAACTCTGGCGAAATTGGACACCAGCGGAAAGATTCTAGATTCTCATCTTACCCTAGAGAATAAGCAACTTCAACCAAACCAGCAACTTCGAGGTAATTTCTGCTTTGTTTTTTCTTACCTGACTCCACTCAATATTACCACTATTAGTGAAATGTTGATGGTTCCCCAATCACAAATTAATCTAATACCACCAGAAACACTTCAGAAAAACAATATAGAACTCGCTGAGAAAGAACCTCTAGAAGAAAATCTTCAAGAAATCCTATCGGAAGAAACGGCTCTGACTTTATTACCCGCGTTTGTGGATACAACTCAAGAAATGAATGAATCCATACGAGTCAATTTGAAACGTCTTAATCGGTTGTTAGATTTGGCCGGAGAACTGGTTCTGGTTCGCAATCAGATTTTTCGCATGGAGAAATTGCTTGATTTTTCAAAAGTGAGTGGCTTCAAGGGAATTTTGCAAAATTTTAATCGCATCACGACAGATCTTCAGGAAGTGGTGATGAATACTCGTATGCAAGCGGTAGGAATGGTTTTCAATAAAACCCCTCGACTCCTTCGAGAACTGACTTCCACACTAGGAAAAAAAATTGATGTCACTACAGAAGGCGGAGAGGTCGAACTCGACAAAAGTATGATTGAGGCATTAGCCGATCCAATGACCCACATCATTCGAAACGCCGTAGATCATGGAATGGAATCGCCTGAAGAACGAATTAAAAAAGGAAAATTGCCCAATGGCGTATTATTACAAAAAGCTTTTCATAAAGGAGAATATGTCTTAATTCAGATTAGCGACGATGGGCGAGGCATCAACCCAGAACGTATTGAATCCCTAGCAATTGAAAAAGGATTTATCACCTCCCAAGAAACAAAAAAAATGACTGATCAAGAAAAGATTAACTTGATTTTTATTCCCGGATTTTCTACGTCAGAATCAATCTCTTCTGTCTCTGGACGTGGGGTGGGTATGGATGTCGTAAAACATAACATCGAAGGTATTGGGGGGAAAATTGAAATCGCTTCGGTCGTAGATAAAGGGACAACGATTACTATCGTTTTACCCCTCACGATGGCTATTATTCCTTGTATTATCGCGCAAAATCAAAAATCTTGTTTTGCATTTCCTCAAATAAACGTGGAGGAAATGCTTTTATTAGAAGCCAATGAGTATACTTCTAATATTGAAGAAATTCAGGATAACTATGTTTTGAGGTTAAGAGGGAAACTAATTCTTTTAATCTCTTTGGAAAAAGGACTGAATCCAAATTCTAAAATTTCTTATCAAGAATCGGTAAGTGCTCGAATTAAAACTCAGCCTTTATTAAATATTTTTATTATCAAATCAGAGCATCATCGTGCCGCAGTGATTGTCGATAAAATTCTTGGGAGTGAAGAAATTGTCGTTAAACCCATTCCCGAATATCTCAAACAAATCAAGAGTTTTTCAGGAACGACTATTTTAGGAGATGGCTCTGTTGCGATGATTATCAACGCCTTAGGTTTAATGGAAAATACCTCGATCGTTCGGATCGAAGAAAAAATCAAAAAAAACCTCATCGAAGATAAAACAAATCATCTCTATGAAAAAGAATCGCTCCTGATCTTTAATAATGGAACTCCAGAAATCTTTGCTTTACCGATTCCACTAATCCGTCGTGTAGACAGTATTCAACTTAAAGAAATACAAAAAATAGGAGACAAAGAATATATCGAATATCGTGGAGAGCAAGTGGTACTCATTCGTCTCGAAGATCATTTGCCGATCCAAAAGCCCTCCAATCAACAGGAAGCGCTTTATATCATTTTTCCTAAAAATATAAAAAATCCGGTCGCTTTTTTAATTCATAAAGTCATTGATTCTATCGATGTTGTTGTCAAGCTAGAACGAGTGAAGATTCTCGATAGCGGAATTTTAGGTTCCTTTTTACTAGAGAAAAAAATTATATTATTACTTGATCTTTATGGTATTTTAGAAATTGCTGAACCCGATTGTATTTCTACCAAAATCGTTCTTGATAAAGAAAAAACTAAAAAATATCATTTACTCTTAGTAGAAGATACTCCTTTTTTTATGAAGGTCGTCAAGGATTATTTAGTTCATATCGGATATACAATTTCTACCGCAACCAATGGACGTGAAGCGCTGGAAAAACTTCGAGAACAAAAATTTGATTTAGTTTTAACGGACATTGAAATGCCCATTATGAACGGAAAAGATCTATTAAAAAGTATTCGCGCAAATCCAAACTGGAGTGGGTTGCCGGTAATCGCTATCACAAGTCTTAGTGGAGAAGAAATGATCCGTGAAGGCAAAAAGAGTGGCTTTAATGAATGGTTAGTCAAACTCAATAAAGAGCAACTTTTCCAAACATTACAAAAATATTTATAAATGAAAATGACCCTCTAAAAACAGATCCGAAAAAGATCCTTTTGAAAATTATGGAGGAATTGTGTCGATCAAAAAAACATTTATTTTTTTTTATACCATTACTATTTTTTTTGTTTTTTTATTAGGGGTTTTGAATAAGTTGATGTTAAATAACCAACATCTATATGAAAGTGTTTTGGAAAACCGCTATCAATCTTATTTAAGAGCGGATGAATTGAGACAAAGTTCCGATGACTTAACGCGATTGGCTAGAACCTATGTGGTTACAGGCGATGCGAAATATGAAAAAATGTATTGGGATATTTTGAAAATTCGAAAGGGCGAAAAACCGAGACCTCAAGCCTATGAACGGATCTACTGGGATTTGGTTTTAGAGCCAGGAGCTAAACCTCGTCCAGAGACTCAAATGATCCCGCTACAAACTTTGATGAAACGATTGGGATTTACTGAACAAGAATTCGCTAAACTAAAAGAAGCGGAAAATAATTCGGATGGATTGGTGAAGACGGAAACAATCGCTATGAATGCCGTCAAAGGGTTGTTTGATGATGGGACTGGAAATTTTGTAAAAAAAGGGGAACCTGATTTTGAGAAGGCCAGACACTTGATGCATGAGGATCAGTATCATCAATATAAAGCAACCATTATGAAACCGATTGATGAGTTTATGGAAATATTAGACACACGTACGAAAACAGAAGTCGATCAAACGCTTCAAAAATCCCAAAAACTACTTTATATCACCTTTATTGTTCTTGTTTTGCTAGTGATTATTTCCCTCATTATGGGAGCCTATTTTTTCTCGGAAATTATTCGCCCGATTAACAAAGTTTCTGAGGCATTACAAGATATTGCCGAAGGTCAAGAAGATCTAACCCAACGGCTTCAGATCAAAAAAAATAATGAGATCGGTAAGTTGGCTCATGAATTTAATATTTTTGTCAACAAAATTCAAAAAATTATAGCGAAGATATCCACTCAAACCACGCTCCAATTTGATGAATCGAAAAAAGTAGGAGATTCAGTAACTCCTATGCGCTTGAATTCTGGAGCGGTAAAAGAACGGGTTCACATTATCGCGTCCGCCTCAGAAGAAATGGCGACCAACGTCAATACCGTCGCCAGCGCTACAGAAGAAGCTTCAGTCAATATTGCTTCAATCGCTAAATCGGTAGAGCAAGTCAGTTCTAACATCAATACCGTCGCCGCTTCTGCAGAAGAAGCCTCTACGAATATGGTAGGAATTACCAAAAATGCGAATCAAGTCACTAAAGATATTCATATGATTGCCTCCTCGATTGAAGGAATGTCTACCGCTTTGAATGAAGTCGCAGAACAGGCCGGCAAAGCAATGGATATTTCGCTCAAAGCGAATAAATCAGCTCAACAAACCGTAGATGTAATGAACCAACTAGAAAAAAATGCCATTGAAATAGGACACATCGTCAAATTGATTGATAAAATTGCTAATCAAACCAATATGCTGGCTCTCAACGCGACTATTGAAGCCGCTAGTGCCGGAGAAGCAGGAAAAGGTTTTGCCGTCGTTGCCGCCGAAGTCAAGGAACTTGCTAAACAAACCGCAGAAGCGAATAACGAAATCGCAGAACATATTGAACATTCTCAAAAAAATACCTCTCAGGCACTCAGTTATACCCAAAGTTTCGCAAAAATTATTGATGAACTGGTCGCGATTAATCGCTTTATCGCAACTTCTATGGAAGAACAAAGCCTTACCTCTAAGAAAATTTACGAGTCCGCAGATACTATTGGTGGAACTATTAAGGAAACCGCAATGAATGTTCAAGAAGCCACCACTGGATTGAAAGAGATTACTCGTTCTGCGGCAGACGCCTCGCTCGCTTCTAAAGAATCCACTCGGAACATCAAGGAGGGAAGTATCGTCGTCAAAGAAATCGCTCGATCTTCTGCCGAAAGTGCCAAAGCGGTAAATGAAGTCAATAAGAATCTTCAAGGCATTCAACAATCTATTACCGAAGTCGATATTGGCGTTTCTCAAACCCAAAAAAGTATTGAAGCACTCACTCGAATCGCAACCGAATTAAAAAATTTGGTCGCTTCCTTTAAAATTTAAAGGGAATTAAAAAAAACTTTCAAGAAGGATATTTTTTTTCTATACTATTTTTGGGGGAAATTTTGATTTGGGAAGATAAATATTTTTAACCTCAATGTTTCAAGAAGGTTATGGTTTTATCTTTCTAAATTCACAACCTAGCCATTCCCTTAACGTTGAAAAAAATAGTCTCTTGTCTCTTCTTGAAAATAAGTGTTTTAATTATGATCGAGCAACAAAATGCTTTTCTTGAATTTCTTTTGATTCATAAAAATCTTCCCTCTGAAGAATTTCAAAAAATTCAAGAATATCTTAGACTCTTTTATAATCACAGGTTGGCGACTCAAAACGAAGTTTTACCTAGTTCCGAAGATACCCACAAAAAAAATCTGGAGACTCAGTCGGGTCTAACTCCCGATATCTATGACCCCAAAATAAAAAAACTTCCAAATCAATCTCTTGAAGAACCCACACGAGCCTTCGTTTCTTCAGATTCAGGAGAGTTTCTATTTGGTCCACCGCCCTCCTTCAAGAAACCGTTAAAAGAACGATATACCTGGAAATGTGACCTCGGAAAAGGAGGGATGGGGGTGATTCAATCTTTTTACGACCATATCCTTCATCGAGAAGTGGCTTTTAAAACGCTTAAAAAAGAAATTACCCTCTACACCGAAGCCAATGACTCCAGAATACATCGCTTTTATAAAGAAGCGGAAATTATGGCACTCTTGGAACATCCAAATATTGTCCCTCTTTATGATGTTGAGGAAACAGAGGAGGGCGAACGCATTTTAATTATGCGAAAAATTGAAGGACAAACACTCTCTCGTTATATCAAAACCCATGCCCATCATTCTCCAGCATGGAACGAGATCCAGGTATTATCGATTTGCTCCAAAATTTGTGATGCGATTGCGTATGCCCATTCCAAAGAGGTCATTCATCGAGATTTAAAGCCTGATAATATTATGCTTGGCTCTTTTGGAGAAGTTTATGTGATGGATTGGGGCATTGCGAAATATGATATTTTTAACCCTAAAATAGAAGACTCTCCAAACGACGAAAAAACCAAAACTACCCTCAAAAGCAATACCGCTGTACATACGATTGGAATTATTGGAACTCTAGGGTATATGCCTCCTGAGCAAAAACTTCAAAAGTCCCTCATCACCCCCAAGGCAGATATTTACGCCTTAGGAAAAATTCTTCGCGAATGTTATACGGGATACTCTCCTCAAGAAGAATTTCGACTCCTCTTGGAAACAATGAGTGAAGAAAACACCAACAAAAAACATCTTCTAAAAATGGATGAGTGTATTCCTTCTGATATCCGTATAATTATTCAAAAAGCAACAGAACTCAATCCCAAAAATCGGTATGGAACTATTCAGGAATTTTCACGCGATATTGAACGCTATTTACAACATCAGCGTATTTCCGCAATTCTTAAAACAGATAAAAATGTGGAGCAAGTCGCCCAAGAAGACTCTATTCAAAAACAACTTAAAATTATCTGCGCCGATGAGCAATTAATCCCGCGCCTCTTGGCCTATCTGGAAAAAAAAGAAGTCCAAACGGATGACTATCTTATTCGGCAAGGGAGCCTCGCGGAAGAGTTATATTTTATCGCTTCAGGATTAACGACGGCCCGGTTGGAATTGCCCGGAGAAAAAATAATACAATTGAGATCCATGGGACCCGGTGCCATTATTGGAGAAATAGGCCTTTATCTTAAAGGGAAGCGTACCGTCTCTGTGGTTGCAAGTAAGCCTAGTACCGTATATCGACTCTCTCAAGAATCCTTTCAACAGATGAAAGAAAAAGATCCGAAAGTCGCGATTGTTTTTCAGGATTATTTGATACGTACTTTAGGACATCGCTTAAATGAAAACAGTAGAATGATTGAAACTCTGCTAGATGAGCCTTCCAATTGAATCTTTAAAATCTGTTTTTTTTTTCGGGATAAGGCTCAAAATGACCGAATCGTACGCAGCCCTTTCACAAAAACTAAAGCAAAAAAATATTCCGCTACGAGAATATCAGGAATTTTTGACACTTCTTCCAAAATATTCCGTTTTAACGCAACAATTAAAAAAAAATCAATTGAATCTTCAGAACTATAGCGAATATCTGAAAGCGTCTTTAATCCCCTTTTCTTCGAATCCCAAAAATTCTGAAAATCAAAAGCGCTTGTTAAGAAATATCGGACTCTATTTATTACAAAAATCGTATTGCTCCCTTTCCAGTTTAAATAAAATTCTTAAACAACTTCCTTCCGATCAATATACGGTGTTTTATTTACTTCAACTTCTACTCAAACAAGGCCACCTGACTACAGAAGATTTTCTAAAATTAACTCCGATGAATTGGAATGAAATCGATATCCCTACCCCTGATTATCGCTGTCAGACGACCCCTGAAAATGTTTTAGAATTCTTCTGGAAAAGCTCAGAGAAAAAAAAATTTGGCCCTTATATCATTGGAGAAGAATTAGGACGCGGAGGGATGGGAATTGTTTATAAAGCCTACCAACCAGAAACACAGACAATTGTTGCATTAAAAATTCTTCGTTCAGGAGATCGCGCGACAGAAGAAACGCTGAAAAGATTTTATCGAGAATTTCAAACACTTTCGAAATTACAACACCCCGGAATTATTCGTTTTCTGGATTCTGGAAGCGAAAGATCCTCTCCTTATTTTGTGATGGAATATGTGAATGGAACCTCGATGACCCAACTCCTGAGAGAAAGCATCTCATTGCGTCGAAAATTAATTTTGATCAAAAATGTATTAGAATCTCTTGATTACGCTCACCAACAGGGAGTCTTACATCGAGATCTCAAATTAGACAATATTCTCGTCACAAAATCTGGGGAACCGAAAATCGCAGATTTTGGACTTGCGAAAGAAATCGATTTTTCTCCAGAAATTCAAAAATTAACAAGAACCGGAATCCTTTTAGGAACTCCGCATTATATGTCTCCTGAACAGGTTCAAGGAAAAATGCTTTCGATTCAGAGCGATGTCTATTCTATGGGCGTCTGTCTTTATCGTGTTCTCACTAAGAAATTTCCTCACCCTGCAGAATCCCTCCCGGATCTTTTGAAACAAATTCTTGCTCAATCTCCCGAACGTCCGTCCAAAATGGTTTCCGGACTTCATCTGGATCTAGAAACCATTGTGCTGAAGGCCCTAGAAAAATCTCCAGAAAAACGTTACCCCTCCGCGAAAGCCTTTGCGGATGATTTGGATCGATTGCTTTCCGGAACGCCGATTTCCGCCCTTCCTCCCACACGAAAACAACGTCTGCAACACTGGAAAACGCAACACGTGAGAATCCTCCAATTCTCTATGATTCAAATGGCCCTGATTCTTTCTGGATTAATAGGGCTCGTCTTTACACAAAATAAAGAGCGAAACCAACTTCTTGAGCGCTCCTATACAAACGCGATGAGCTTTCTCTCGGAGTATCACGAGCGCAAAAGGACACCCGAATCAAATCACGCGGATTCTTTAAAATTGATTCTCAATACCTTGAATGCCTTTAATCGTGTGTTACAAATCGATCCGAAGCATCTCGCTTCTAAAAATTATAAAAAAGAAATCGGACTCGAATTGTTTGAATTCGCACTCCAAAATCAATCGTACCCCCTAGCAGAATTTGTATTGCAAGAGATTGAACCGCTTGAAGTTTCCTCAGAACCCGAAAAAATAAATTGGCGAACTCAGTTAAAACAAGTTCAGAAAAAACAGGAAACCGCCTTACTTCGAAAATTAAATGCCTGGATTCATCTCCTCAAAAATCAAACGGTCTCAAAATCACAGAAGGCAGATGCTCTTTTTGAAGTCAGTAAAATGTCAGGAGAAGCTGTCTTTCAAAAAATTTGTGCTGAGTTTCAAGAAGGACATCTCTATTTTTTGACAAAAATTCCGACTCCGCCTTTGCAAGATTTTTATTATTGGATTATTGAAGTTTTAGGACGATCTGAAAACTCGAGAGCGAATGCGCTTTTAATGAACGAATTGATCGATATCACGAAACAACAAGTCCTGATTCAAGAAGGTTCTCGAACACTGTCCCGGAACAATTATATGATTTTGTTAATTCAGGCGCTGGCAAATCTTAAAGCCGTCGAATATCTGGCTCAAATCGATAAAATAAGGGCGTTGATGCGACCTGAGTCGACCGTTTCGACACGAACAGAAAAAGCCTTATACAAACTCATTAAGGCTCAAACGATTCCTCGATTTGAAGACGCTTCGACATGGAGCGATTCCAAGTTTATGCAACAAATTATTTTTCTGGAAGGAACCGCTTCGAATCAAGAAACTCTTCAACTTTGTAATAAGGCTATTTCTCGTTATCCAAAAGTATGCGCATTTTACAACGCTCGTGGACTCTTGAAGCGGAAGCTTTTAGATTTCTCTGGAGCCTTAGAAGATTTTAATCAGGCAATCGATCTTCCCAATCCGGAAAAAAAAGAACAAGCCTATTTGTATTATAATCGAGGGTTAACGAAACGAGATCTCAAGAATTATTCTGAAGCCATTTTGGATATCAAGAAAGCGATACAATTTTATCCTCAATTTGCGGAGGCATATAATGAGTTAGGGAGCCTTTTTTTTAACCTCAATAAACCCGTCGAGGCGATGGATTCTTATAATCGGACCCTTAAAATAAATCCCAAACACGCCTTTGCCTATGGAAACCGTGGAAATCTTAAACTAGACCAAAAGGATTTCAAAGGAGCCATTATCGATTATGATCAAGCCATTTTCTTGAATCCACAACATGCTAATTTTTATGATTGTCGAGGAAGCGCAAAACAAAATCTGGGAAAGCTAGCAGAAGCCATTGCTGATTATGATCAAGCAATCTATCTCGCCCCCCAAGACGCTAGTAATTATTATAATCGAGGGAACGCCAAGGTATTAAAAAAAGATTTTGAGAGTGCGCTTACAGATTATACGGAAGCGATTCGCCTTCGTCCGGGGTGGATTAGCCCTTATAAGAATCGCGGGAGTGCCAAAGGCTACAGTGGCGACTTGGATGGTGCGATAGCCGATTATACTCAGTCGCTTCTGATTGAACCGGAACAAGGAGATACCTATTATTCTCGAGGACAAGTCTATTTACTCTTAAAAAATGAAGTCTCTGCGAAACAAGATTTTAAGAATTTTCTAAAACGCTCGAAAAATACAAAAGATCCCGCCTATCAATCCAAACGAAATCAATTAATTCAACAGTTTCCAGAATGGAAAGACGAATAAACGAAAGCAAAAAATTTGGAAAAACGAACCTTAGAGAATATAATCTACCCACCCTTTTTGTTTTGCTTCGCGAATCCTTTTTTGATTTTTTTTCGATAGAATTTCCGGAAAAACTTTGTGTCTACCAATTTTAATGCAGAAAAACTGGCAATCCTCAGCATTGATCGTAAAAAAGATCGAAAGAAATCGAATCGATTGGTTCCATTTCTTTTTCTTTTGGCCGTTTTCGTTTTTTTCTTTGCCCCTCGCCCTCTTTCGTCAATCCCTTTTCTCTCCCCCTTTTTTTCCTTAAATTCGCTCCAAAATCCTGAAGTCGAAGTCGAATCGCTCCGTCTTTATAGCTCCACTCAGTTATCCTCTTCAGAAATTCTGACGGCAAGTGGTTATGTGATGGCCCAAAGAAAAGTTTCCATCAATAGCGAATGGACCCGAAAATTGGTCCAGATCTTTGTTAAACAGGGCCAAGAAGTGGAGGAAAACCAAATTCTTGGACTGCTTGATTCAGAAGGACTCGATTTAGATATCCAACGTAAAAAGCAGGAAATGACTCAAAATAGCGCTCAAGAAAAAAAATGGGAAGCCCAAGCGCTTCAAGTCTCCGCAGAATTAATCAAGGCTCAAGAAACTATTCGCCAAATTGCCCAAGAACTCGAAGAAGCAGAACAACAAGTTTCCTTTTATGAAGAAGCAACTCGAGAGTCCGAAGCCTCCCTTCGAGAACGAGAATCTTCTCTTCGTCAAAATATCCAGGACTTAGATCGTCTCCGAAAATTGTATAAAGAAGGGATCATTTCGCTGGAAGAATTTGAACAAAAACAAACGCAAAACAATACCTCAAAAGCAACGGTAGAGGCCGCGCAATCTCGTGTGAGTCAATCTAAAAATAGTCACAAAAGCGCTCAAAGTCGAGTCAAACAAACCCAAATTCGTTTGGAACTCGCTAAATCTGATATTCAGATCATCCAGGCACGATTACAAGCGTCTCAATCCGAACAACTCGCCTCACAAGAGTATACGAAACTGTTGGGAATTGAACTCAAGCATCTCGAATGGGATTTAGATCGCTTAAAACTTCGAGCTCCCTGGAAAGGGATTGTTTTTTCAAATGTGCAGCCGGTGGGAAGTATGCTGACTC
Organism: uncultured Planctomycetota bacterium; assembly: GCA_964530615.1. Lineage (GTDB taxonomy): Bacteria > Planctomycetota > JBBTDB01 > JBBTDB01 > JBBTDB01 > JBBTDB01. Next base: position 28,056 of record CAZHAR010000050.1, read on the forward strand.
CGATAGGCGGGTCGAGCGGTGCGCTTTCTGGCGATAATTTTCTTTGTGAAATTCTGGATCCCGCCTCGTTGATGGCCGAAGTCGATATTGCGGAAGGCTATTTATACAAAATCGCTCTCAATCAACGGGTGATGATTCAATTAGACGCGATTCCTAATCAAAAATTTTATGGAAACGTTTTTTTGATTACTCCCACTGCAAACAAACAAAAATCAACGGTTCAAGTGAAAATAAAATTCAATACCCTTCCACCTCAAGTTTATCATCAAATGAGCCTTCGACTTTCTTTTTTACAAGACACTCCGGTTGTTTCCGCCTCAGAGCCACCCAGAAAAATGTTACTGATTCCCGCGAAAGCGCTCCTTCCCGATGGAAATTCTGTCTGGATTTACCAAAACGGAGTCGCACACAAGAGAAGTATTCAAACAGGAGAAACTCTCGGAAGTCAACTCGAAGTACTGACCGGACTTTCCGCAGGAGATCAAATTATTATTCAAAGTACCGCAGAGTTACAAGAAAATCAAAAAGTCGTCCTAAAAAAAACATAAAAGTGTCTCTTCGAGAGGGTATACTTTTTGACAGAGATTTGAAGATTTATTTAAAGGAGAAAAATTGTGGCTGATCCCATTATTGAGATCAAAAACGGGCGCAAAGTGTATCAAAAAAAGGGCCAAGACGAACTCGTTGTGTTACAAAATATTAATTTTACGATCGAAAAAGGAGAGTTTGTTTCGTTGATGGGTCCTTCTGGTTCTGGAAAAACAACACTATTAAATGCCATTGGGGGACTCGATTTTTTAACTTCTGGGGAAGTTCAGGTCTGTGGCGCTGATATGAATCAACTCCAAGGAGGTGAGCTTTCTCGCTGGAGAGCAGAACACGTTTCTTATATCTTTCAATTTTATAATTTGATTCCAGTGATGACTGCTTTTCAAAATGTCGAGCTTCCCTTAATGTTGACCTCTCTTTCAAAAGAAGAACGTCGTAAGCATGTAGAAGCGTCTCTAGCCCTGGTTGGACTTGCAGATCGAATGAAGCACCGCCCGGATGAACTCTCGGGTGGACAAGAACAACGCGTGGCGATTGCTCGTGCGATTGTGACCGATCCAACCATTATTGTGGGCGATGAACCGACCGGAGACTTAGATGCCAAATCGGCAGAAGAAGTCATGAAGCTTTTAGAAACCTTAAATCAACAATATCATAAAACCATCGTTATTGTCACCCATGACCCAAAAGTCGCGGCGCGTGCCCATCGGCAATTTCACCTGGATAAGGGAATTTTAACCGAAGCCAAAAAATAATCCTTCGTTTTCTTATTTGAAAGAGGCCTTTGTGAGATTAGTTTTTCTTAATCTCTTTCGCAATAAAATCTCAACCCTTTTAACGATGTTTGGAATTGCGATTGCGATTTTTCTGTTTTGTATTTTAGAAACCGTTTTATGGTCGTTTACCGCTGGAGTTGAAGCGGCCGATGTTTCTCGTCTTGTTGTGAGACACAAAGAATCGCTGGTTTTTCCGCTTCCTTATAGCTATGTCAATAAAGCTAAAGTCGATGGAGTTCTCAGTATCTCTTATGGAAACTGGTTCGGCGGAGTCTTTGAGCCTGATGACAAGTTCTTTTTTGCTCAATTTGCGATTGATATGGAGTCTTATGTGCCGCTGTATCCAGAAATGAAAATTCCTCCAGAAGATTTTCAATCCGTTTTGAAAGATCGACGAGGTTGTATTCTAGGTCAGCGCTTGGCGGATCGACTTAAAAAGAAAGTCGGCGATACGCTGGTGTTAAAGGGTGGAATCTATTTTAGTCAAGACGATGGAAACAACTGGGAATTTACGGTTCGAGCCATTTATACCTCCGATCGTCCCAATTTCGACCAAACCATTATGTTTTTTCACTGGAACTATCTCAATGAAGGCTGGCGAGCGCCCGAGTCTCAAAAAAATCTTGTAGGTTATCTCGTTCTTAAAATCGACGATCCAGCAAAAACTGCAGAAATTTCGAAAGCGATTGATAAAAAGTTTTCTACCGAAAGCGAACGCACTCTCACAATGACAGAAAAGGCCTTCAACTTAGAGTTTGTTTCGATGATGGGAAACTTGTCACTCTTGATCCGGTTTTTTGGAACGGTTGTGGTATTCACGATTTTGCTCCTCTCGATTAATACGAATATGATGAATGCTCGCGAACGTATTGGAGAAATTGGTTTACTTAAAGCACTAGGGTTTTCCCCGCGATATATTTTTAAACTCTATTTGAGTGAATCGTTATTACTTTCTTTTATCGGTGGACTTGGTGGTTTAGCCATTGCATTCCTACTTATTAATATTATGGGATGGAACCCGAAACCGACCTTTTTTAGCTTGTTTTCAGTCCAACCCACCACCCTTGTTATCGGTGTCCTTTTAAGCTTGTTCACCGGCTTAATTAGTGGGATTACTCCGGCTATAGTCTCTTCTCGGATGAGCGCTTCCGAAGCATTAAGGAGTGTCTGATGAAAGAAATCAACAAATCGTTTAATTCCTTCCAAGCGATTGTAACCATCGTAGAGAAATTCTTCTTTTTTCTTCTCGACCTCCTTTTCGACTATGGCCTCTTTTTCCTCCCCTTCCAAATAAGAAACCAAATAAAAAACTTCATTAAAAGCCTCCCCGAACTCTTCGGAGTCCTCTTCGGATCTTTGTATTTGGTGATAAATCTTTCCCCGCTTTACAGTACATTAGTCCTCCTAAGTTTAATCGCTTTTCTCATTATTCGGATGAAAATTCCTGTCAGTTACAGCATAAAAAACATTTTTGTGCGGAAAATGGCCACAGGACTCGCGATTCTTGGGATTTCACTTGTGGTCGTGGTTTTCATCAGTATCATGGCCCTCAAGCATGGATTTGAACGAAGTATCTCTACTTCCGGAGAACCGAATAATATTCTGGTTTTACGTAAGGGCGCGCAAAGCGAAATGGAAAGCGATATTCCACGAGATATCCTAGATCTTATTAAAAGCTGGCCCGAAATTGAACAAAATAAAGATCAAGAACCCATTCTATGTTCAGAATGTATCCTAGTAGTTGTTTTGACAAAAGCGGATGGGAAATCAACCAATGTCCTTATTCGTGGTGTTTCGCGTCAGTCTATGGAGATACACGCGAAAGTTCAATTGGAAAATACAGATCATAATCGAATGCTAGAATGGGGAAAGCAGGAAATCATTATTGGTCGCGCTCTTTCCAGACGCCTCCAAAACGCCACTCCTGGCAATATCCTCTCGCTTGGGAAGTTAAGAGATTTTAAAATTGTGGGTGCATTTGATGCCTTAGATTCTTCCTTTGAATCCGAAATCTGGATGGATGAAATTCTTTTTCGGGATACTTTTAGCCGAGAATCCTATCAATCCGTATTGGCTCGATTGCGACATCCTTCCGATTTTGATAGTTTAAAAAAACATATTGCAGTCAAAGGAGAAAAAGAATTGCCAGAAGATCCGGATCCCCGACTGAAAATCTATGAAATCATCCGGGAACAAGATTATTATAAAAAACAATCGGAAATGATCAGCGGGATGATCTTTGCCCTCGGTATCGTTTTCTCTGTTATTATGTCCAGCGGAGCCATCAGCGGAGCGATGAATACGATGTATTCCTCTATTCGTTATCGACGTCGAGAAGTCGGAACGCTCCTTTCGCTTGGTTTTACTCCTTTTCAAGTGAAAGCTAGCTTCATTTTAGAGTCGATGTTATTGGCACTTCTCGGAGGCTTTGTGGGCTGTTTATTTGCCTTGCCTGTCAATGGAATTCAAACCGGAACCGCAAACTGGAGCACTTTTTCTGAAAGTACCTTTAGTTTTCAAATCAGTTTCAATATTCTCATTTCCGCCATTTATTTTTCTCTTGTTATGGGATACGTTGGAGGTTTCTTCCCCGCTAAATCCGCCTCCCAAATGAACGTGATTCAAGCATTAAGGCGAGATTAATTTTATGATTCACCTAAGATTAGTTCAATTTCAACCTGAAAAAGATAAAGCCAAAAATTTGAAAAAGGCGATCACTCTGGCTTCCGCGCCGGGACTTGAAAAAAGAGATATCCTTCTCTTCCCAGAACTCTTTACTACGGGTTATCAACTCGAAAATATCGCGACTCTAGCGGAAACAGAAACCGGAGAAACGCTTCAACAACTTATTAAATTGGCTCAAACGGCCCGAATCCACATTATTACCGGAAGCGTTCCTTTTCGAAGTACCCACAATCAAATCTTCAATACCTCCTTTGTCCTCTCTCCGGAAGGATTTATTTTAGGCCATTATTCCAAGATTCATCTTTTCAGTTTAATGAGCGAAAAGCAATATTTTCAACCCGGACAACACACCTTCCTTTTTGATGTGAATCAACATCGTTGTGGAACTTTGATTTGCTATGACCTAAGGTTCCCTGAGCTTTCTCGTAAACTAGCACTTCAGGGAGCCGAAATCTTATTTTTTCCAATGGAATGGCCATTTCCACGTACAGAAATCTTCCAAACTCTTCTTAAAGCTCGCGCCATTGAAAATCAGTGTTTTGTGGTTGGAAACAATATTTGTGGAAACGGATTTTCTCCCGGACTTCGTTTTGAAGGGAAATCGGCGGTGATCTCGCCCTTCGGCGAAGTGCTTGGCGAAATGGGTGATACGGAAGGGATTTTAGATGTATCTCTTGATTTTGCCTTGATCAAAAAATGTAGGGAACAGATTTCTTGCTTTCCAGATCGCCGTCCAGAACTTTATCGTTTAAGCTGAAGACTCCTTGAGTGTTGATGTAACAAATTTATCATTTCAAATGTTTTCCAATTTTGATAAGATAGTCCCTTAAGGATAGGGATAGAAAAAACTGAACTTGGACTTAACACAAAAAATCGGAGAGAATTTATGAAATGTCTGTTTTTGTGTAGTATTTTGATGATGAGCCTGCTTGCCCCATTACAGGCTCAAAGTCAAGAATTTATAAACACTTTGAATACGCTTGTAGAACAGGCGAAAAGTTGGGTGGCCACAGAAATCGAAGCCGGAAAAGAACATTCTGAATTTTCTGCGGATGATGATCAATCCACAGGCATGCAAAATGCACTTCATAACAAAGCGGATAGCCTTTCTCAAAAAATTCGAGAGATCACCACAACTCTAAATGGCCACATTACTTCTCTCGCGACGGATGGAAAACTAGACGCGATTTATACAGTACTCGATAAAAACTTAAATACCGAACCCTATAATGTGGTTTGTGGAAATACCAACGCAATTATTGAAACGTTCGCAGTCGCTCTTGGACGCTATGCCAAAGACGAAAAAGCCGCCGAAAATCTCCTGAAAATTCTCGAAAAAAGCGATGGATTTCTTGATTTTTATGAAAGCGAACTCGTCAAACTCTCTTCAAAACTCGACGGATCCGGCGCGAAACCCGCTATGCGTGATGCCGCTCAACGTCTCATTATTAATGCCAAACTCACGGCCTATGAACGACTCATTTCCGATACTTTAACAGCGGTTGGAACCGCCGGACAATCGGAAGTCTGCGATTTTTTTCAAAAAAAAGGGCTCAAACATAAATCCTGGCAAATTCGCTTGGGTATTATTAAAGCACTCTCCAGAAATGCGAACTTTAAGGATATTTCCGGTTTGTTAGAGGTCATCAAAAATGATAAAGATGCTCGTGTCGTCTCAATGGCACTACAAGCCCTGACCACTAAAGGAAATGCTTCTGCAGAAGTTAAAGAGGCCCTAAAAAAAGCATTAGCCAATAAATCCGATTTGATTGCCGCTGCCACTGCAAACGCGATTGCCTCCTTTAAACTCCATTCTCTAATCCCCGATATTATCGCGGTATTAGCAAAATCTACCGGAAAACTTAGCGAAGATCTCGAACGTTCCTTAAAAATGATGACCGGCGAATCTCACGAAGAAAATGCAAAAGTCTGGGAAATTCGCTGGAAAACCGTACTCGCCGAAAAACTTGTCGATGGACAACCTTCTCCGCTCGCTTCTAATAATGCGAATGAAAACAAAGAAGAGAAAAAAGCTGGCTTTTCTTACTATGGAATTACGACCAGTTCAAAAAAGATCATTTTCTTGTTTGATATTTCAGGTTCTATGCGTAAACCTGCCGCCGAAGACGAAAAAATCGTTAGCGGAGAAAGCCGAGTGGTAGACAAAGAAGAAAAAGTGGAAGGGACCACCAAAATAGATGTCGCAAAAAAACAACTCATTAAAGCTATTGAAAAACTGGATCCGAAAACAACCTTTAATGTGATTGTTTTTTCGAATACCTTTCATCGCTGGAATAAAGAAATGATGCTAGCGACGCCCGCGAACAAAAAAGATGTTACCGATTTTATTAGTAAACAACCCGCCAAAGGCGCCACTAATATTTTTGATCCACTGGAAGTCGCTATTCAAAGCGCAGGACGCGGAACTTTTGATAAACAATACGATATTTCTTGTGATACCATTTTCCTCGTCACCGATGGTTCTCCTAACCGTGGACGCGTCTCGAATGCCGATGATATCATTAAAGAAGTTGCTAAGTTGAACGAATTGGGTCGTCTTACCATTCACGCGATTGGTATTGGACCCGAACAAAATTCTGGTTTTATGAAAGAATTAACCGAGAAAAACGGCGGTACTTACGAAAGCCGTGGAACTAAAATGCCACCTAAATAAATAATAACAAAGGGGCGAGCAAACTGCTTGTGTCTTCAGAAATTTATGAATCCCTTGCTTGTCTCTTTTGACCGCTTTCTTTCTTTAAAAGAAGATTCTAAATCCTGGAAATCTTGGACCTTAACTCCTCGACAACTCTGTGATTTGGAACTTCTTTTAAATGGGGGCTTTTCTCCGGTAACCCAATTTCTAGGGCGACTCGATTATGAATCGGTTTGCCAGAAAATGCGTCTACAAAACGGGACTCTATGGCCCATCCCGATTGTTCTTGATCTCCCTCCAATTTTTGCGAATTCGCTTACCCTCGGAGAAAAACTGATCCTTCAAGACCCCGAAGGGATCTTTTTGGCGCTTCTGACTTTGAATGAAATCTGGGAACCCGACCGTCATCAAGAAGCGCACTATGTCTATGGAACCACAAATCCAGAACATTTTGGCGTTTATACTTTGCTCGAAAAAACGCATCCGATCTATGTTTCCGGAACTTTGGAAGGTGTCTCCCTTCCCCGACATTATGACTTTCAAGTCTACCGACAGACTCCAGCAGAATTAAAAAAAGAATTCCAACAAGAAGGATGGCAACAAATTATTGCCTTCCAAACAAGAAATCCATTGCATCGCGCCCATGTGGAAATGACCCTGAAAGCGGTTCGAGATTATCAGGCGAAGCTGTTGATTCATCCCTCTGTTGGATTGACTCAAACCGGAGATGTGGATTATTTCACTCGCGTTCGTTGTTATCAAGCGGTACTTCCTTATTATCCCAAACAATCCGTTAAACTCTCGCTTTTACCGCTCGCGATGCGAATGGCGGGTCCACGAGAAGCCGTTCTTCACGCGATCCTCCGGAAAAATTATGGTTGTACCCATTTTATTCTTGGCAGAAATCACGCGAGTCCAACTAAGGATTCTGCTGGAAACGAATTTTACGAGCCTTACGCGGCTCAAGAAGCGGTTCAAAAATATGAAAAAGAACTACAAATTCATCCCATTGCCTTCCGAGAAATGTTTTATATTGAGGAAATGGATCGATACCTCTCTGAAGAGGAGATTTCACCTAATCAACATCCTCGCACCCTCTCTGGAACCCATTTAAGACAATTCCTTTCTCAAGGAAAAGAAATTCCTTCGTGGTTTAGTTATCCAGAAGTGGTTGCTGAACTCATAAAAACATATCCAAAGCGCTCACAACAGGGATTGACCTTGTTTTTTACAGGATTGCCTAGTTCTGGAAAATCGACGCTAGCCAATAGTTTGTTGAGCAAATTTCTTGAAATCGGAGATCGTTCAGTCTCGCTTCTCGATGGAGATATTGTTCGAAAGATGCTTTCTTCTGAACTGACTTTTTCTAGAGAACATCGAGAACTTCATCTTCGGCGCGTGGGTTATGTCGCTTCCGAAATTACCAAGAATAAAGGAATTGCGATTTGTGCGCTGATAGCGCCTTATGAAGAAATCCGAAAAGAAGTTCGAGAAATGATTCAGCGGTATGGAAATTTTGTGCTCATTTATCTATCCACCTCATTAGAGATCTGTGAACAGCGCGACCGCAAAGGACTTTATTTAAAAGCGAGACAAGGGCTTCTGAAGGACTTTACAGGAATTTCGGACCCTTATGAAGTTCCGAAAACTCCCGAAATCGTTATTGATACGGCAAGGCTCTCAGTCGATGAGGCCATTGCAAAGGTTTGGGCGCACCTGCGACAAGAAGAATATGTTTTATGAGTTTTTTTTCTTTTTTTCTATTTTATTTTTTTCTAGGCCGGCAAGATAGTTTTGCATTTTATGATCCAGAGCCAAATGCTTTATTTCTTCTGTAAAATTAATCTCTTTTTTTGATGCGAGTCCAGAGAGAATATCCAAAAATTCGGTCCAGAAACCTGCTTTTCTATGCAGTTTTTGTTGCATATCCAAATAATAACAAATTCCGGCAGATTCATATTCCAATGATTTTCCGGGTACTCTAGGCACAATATCTTTTTGATTTACAAATCGAAAATATTTATTTTTTTGGCCACGATTGAGTGTTTTTACAAAAGCTTTATTTCCACAGCGGGGTTGCCCAAAAGTATAAAGACCCTGTACCGGAATTTCTTCATGAATAAATCGGCTCGTTGCGAGGGTCGCTAAAGCTCCACCGAGACTATGGCCGGTAATCCACAGAGGGATTTCGTCATCCACTAATTCGCTAATTTGAGAATAAATCTCCTCCCAAACACTTTCAAGAGCTTCATTAAAGCCTTGATGAACTTTTCCTACAGGGCCTTCGACAAAGGAGGCCTTCAAATCCGTAATCCAATCTTCAATTTTATTGGATTCAGTTCCTCGAAAAGTCAGAATGATGGCCGAATCATTGCTGGCAATAAAGCCTTGAGTTTCTCCTTTTTCAAACGGAGTCGCTTCAAATCCCCACTCTTCTGCGGTACTGACCACTTCATCATTAGGTTTATAAGCTAAATGAGCGACTTTAGCCAGACAAATTGCTTTCGATATCGAAAATTTTGTCTTGGGATCATGCAAAACATCAAAATCCATAAAATTCCTTCAAATTTTAAGAAACGAATGAAATCTGAAAAGCCAATTATATCAACAGATTCAGTTATTTCCTCTTTTTTTAGAATCACGCTATACTAAAAGAATGTTATTTTAAAAGGCTTGCGTGAAATAAATCGAGGAAACCTTGACTGTTGAACATCTTCTTATCACCGATAAAAATCGAGCGGTAAAAACCTTAATTCTTTCTGATTTTGAACAAAGTGAATCGCTGGAAATCGCGAATAATCTGTTACGAAAAATCGCTACCTCTTTAGATTCTCGACAACAAAGAATCTCTGATTTGTATTCCTGGAAGGGGTTCAAACTATGGTGGATTTATTACGAATGGATTTTTGTCAAATATGGTTTGGTGTATAGCAAATACCAAACTCTTTTCCAAGCCTTTGACGACGCCTCTTCGGTACAGGGTTACGTGGCGCAAGAGTCCCTCCGAAAACTTCTTGAATATGAAGCGTATGCTCGAAATATCCCGATTGCTTTAAAAGGCGCGCCTCCTTCCATTAAAGTCTTTTTGAAACAGTGTTTACCTGCTTGTTTGAAATTCGGAATGACGCTCCTCTGTTTGCCGTTTTTGCTCCTTCTTCGACCGAAATTGGCGTTGTTTACTTCCGATTTTTTTAGCCCACAGGGTTCATTTGATTTCCGAAAAAAAAATATTTATCACGCTTTTGAAGAACGGAATTTAGCCTTTCTTGAGTGTATTCGAACCCTCCATTCGCCACAAAAACTATGGAGCCAATTTCTCAAACGAAAGCGTCCGGTGATTTATTTAGACGCGGTTCTGAACATTCTGGAATCCTTTGATCAGGGGATGGAGCGTTTTTTTCCTGCGTGGAAACAACAAGGAAGACTCCCGTTTGAATCCTTGATCGCGCTCTCGGTGGTAAGGAGGCGCTACTGGTTCAATAAAGGTGAAATCTTGTTTTTACAAATTTTACTGACAAAAATTGGCGTCCGTTCTATGATGATCGCCTCGTTATCTCCGAGAACTCTTCATTTGATGATCGCTTGTAAACGGGCTTCTATCAAAGTGGTTGGAATTATGCATGGAGTGTCGATGCGAACCTATGTCATTTCTGAATTTATGGAAGCGATGGAATCAGACTATTATGCACTCTCAAATGATGTGTATGGGGTTTGGAGCGAAGGATGGATCGACTATTTTAATCGTTATAGCAAGGTATTAAATAAAAAGCTTCTCCACGTCTCTGGATTCTTACGATATGAACCCACACAAAAAATTCATTCTGCTAAATATCAATCCTTTCGGCACGCGGAAGCGATTAATGTTTTATGGGTTTCAGAACCTTTATTGGAATTTAAAGAAGCAGAGCCTTATTTGGAAGCCTTATTAAAACAGAACGATTTTCATGTTCTTTTCAAGGTCCGTCCTAATCGAGATATCATTTTAGAAACGCTCCGAAAACAGAGGCCCGATCTCCTTGAAAAAATGGTGGTGCTGGATTGCCCTATTGATGAAGCGATTGTCGTTTCTGATGTGGTGGTCGGATCGAATTCTACCGGAGTGCTTGACGGACTTCGGTACGATAAACCGATGATCACCTTCAAGAGCCGAAAATGGGGAGATTATTTTGATATTGTCGACTATCATCGACTTCCCCATATTTATTCAGAAAGCATTGAGCAGTTGATTGAACATATTCGAAATGCGAAACAGATTCCAGCGAAGCATATACAACAATTAAAACATTTCTTTTTTGATATTCACGAACGAGACGGCGGTAAATGGATCGTGGATCGGATGCAAGAATTTGCCCAAAATCCAAGAAAAAAAAGGCTCACAAATTAAACAATCTCATCGAAAACCCTTGTAAAGAATCTGTTTTGTTCTCTTTTTGATAAAAATAAAAAATATTTCTTTACAATTATTTTTTTCAAGGTATAATTAGCATCCCATTTCAAATGGGGACAGAAAAAATACAGTTTTATTTTTTTGATGGGGATGTAGCTCAGTTGGCTAGAGCGCCACGCTTGCACCGTGGATGTCGCAGGTTCAACTCCTGTCATCTCCACTAGTTCGTTTGTTCTTTGAAATCTTTGTTTGGAATCCATCTTACTTGCTT
>CAZHAR010000051.1:0-9111 GCA_964530615.1 uncultured Planctomycetota bacterium
AAAGTAGTTTGCTTTTTTCAAAGCTCACTTGCTTTAGCTGTGAGTAGCTTACAACGAGTTCTCCGTATTCGATTTTTTTTGTGTTTTCAAGAGCATCATACTCCGAAAAGTAACCGTAACAAAAACGACGCTTCCTCCACAAAAAGACCAAAAGCCTGGTATTTCGTCCAAAAAAATCCAGGCCCACATTGGATTGAGAATGGGAGCGATAATAGGAATCAAAATACCTTCAATCGCACGAACATATTTTAACGCTTGCCCGTAAAAATAATAGGAAAGCCCTAGTTGAAAGGTTCCTAGTAAGCTCAAAAATATCCAATCTCGTGAGGTTGGCATCGCCTCAAACATAAAGGGAAGACAAACCACGGTACAAAGCAAATTTCCTAAAACTAGGGAAGGTAACGAGGAGGTATTTTTTTGCTTTCGTAAAAGTAAGGTAACCCACGCTAAGCTAACTCCGCTAATTAAGGCGCAACAATTTCCGAGTATCCCGTTAAAGCTAAGTCGATCCAGAAAGAAGAGCAGAATTCCAAAAAAAACAACTCCGATGGTGATCCAGTCCTGTTTTTGTGTCGGCTCGCCTAGAAACCAGTGGCTAAATAACGCAACATAAATCGGAGCCGTATATTGAAGCAAACAGGTATTTGCAACCGTGGTCCATTTAATGCCTAACACAAAGAAAAAAACCGTAGAGGCATACGCAATAGAGGCACCGAAAAGAGTGCCTGACCATTGAAATGGAACCTTTCGGCAAAGATATCCTAAACAAAGAAAAGAAATGGCGCTTCGAAGTCCAGCAACAGCCGGAGGATTCAACGAAATCGGTTTGATGAGAACACCGCCGGTGCTCCATAAAAGTGCGGCTAATACAAGGTATCCGACCGCTTGTTTTTGATTTAAAGGACTTTCTGGTGTCATTCGATTTTTAAAACCTCTGTGATACAATCATTTTCATCAAATAGAGATAATTTTTTTTGTATATTCGTAAAAGGAGATTCGTATGATAGCTCATTTACGCTGGCTGTTGATCCTTTTGGGTTGGCTATCCTTTCTTTTCGCGGAGGGCGATTATCAAGCAGTTCTTGAAGGTGCTGACGAAGTTCAAGCATGGAAATTAGCGAAAATCAAGGCGATTGTTAAAAACAATAAGGGAGAAGAAAGTCCACCTGAAAAGTTACGATGGAAACTGTTGTTACAAGGGAAAGATCAAAGTCAAGAATTATTCACTAGCGAAACATCGAAGATCCATGAAAACAGTTTTCGTCCCAAAAAAACTGAATCTTTTACGGTTCAGATCTTTTTAGAAGGACAAGAAAAACCGCTTGCAGAGAAGAATGTTAACGTTTCGACTTATTCTGGCATTCTTAAAGATCTCGCCACCAAAGGAAGTTGTTCTCAAGAACTTGGTTTTGTCGATTGGGTAGAGGACTTGAAAACGGCTCAAGCACTAGCGACAGAAAAACAGACATTAATTTTACTCGCTTATTTTACGGGGTGAGGGATTTCAGGAGGAATGTCCAGTCGGATATTTATGGATTCTCCCTTTCTAGGAATCACGAAAAATTTAGTGTGTGTCCCCTTCATTTTGGGGGCTCCCGGCGAAAAAACCGGAGATCTTTATCTGGTTGAAAGTGGACTCTCCTTTGTACTTTTAAATTCGGAAGGAATGTATCTCGGCACTCATTTTCGCCCTGCGCTAGACGATTTAAAAAAAGCGATTGAAACGAGTATTTCTAAAAATAAAGAACTCTTGGACAAGGCTCAAGCGTTAAAGAAAAAGTTAAAAAAACTTTCTGGAGGAAAACAAATTGATTGGCTCGCCAGTATGGCCTACTATTATCTACAAGGGAAAGCGTATTCCGAGGCGATTCGATACTATCAAGAAGCGTTAAAATTCTTGGAATCCTCTCCCAACGAATCCCAAAAAATAGATATCATTAACCGTCTTTTAGGGGTTTATATTACGCTTCAAGAATCGGATAAAATTCTTGAATTAGCGAGTCCTTTGGAACCCAAGGGCGATTATATTTTAATGAGTTTGGGAATGGCTCATCATATCAAATTCCTCAAGGGAGACAAAAACGCCATTTCTTCGGCCAAGAAATTTTTTGAACAGATGTTGACTGAGTATCCCCAGTCCAATCTGGTTTCTTATGTGAAAGAAATCCAAAAGCAATACTAAGGATAAAAATCGGACTCCCTCTCCAATTCCCCTCTCGAAGTCCCCTCTCCAGAGGGGATTTAGGGGTGTGTAAAGGATTTAGGGGTGTGTAAAGGATTTAGGGGTGTGTAAAAGATGTCACGGATCCTTATTATTCTGTAAACACTTTTTCGATGATGTTTAACGCGTAGTCCAATTCTTCTTTTGAGGCGATTAGTGGAGGAGTGAATCTCAGAACCCATTTATTGGTATCTTTGCAAATCACACCTTCTGCGCAGAGTTTATCCGCAAAATCGTGAGCCTCATGGCCCTCATGATTCACTTCAATTCCAATAAATAAGCCTTTGCCACGAATACGCAAGATATGTTTACTTTTCTTGGCAATGGCTTCCAGTTTTTTGGTGACGTAAGCGCCCATTTTCATGGAACGTTCCGGTAATTTTTCGATCTGGATCGCATTTAATGCCGCAAATGCAATAGCCGCAGACAGAGGAGATCCACCAAAAGTCGAGCCATGAGAGCCGGGTTTAAACAAATCCATAATAGGTGCATCGGCTAAAACCCCACCCACTGGAGCATAACCGCCTGAGAGTGACTTGGCAACAGACATAATATCAGGACGACAGGCCTTGCCAAAATATTCCCAGGCAAAAAGTTTTCCAGTACGACCCCACCCGGTTTGGACTTCATCAAAAATGATCAGGAAGTTATTTTCATTGGCGACTTTCCGTAATTCAGAAAAGAAGGAGTCGGGCGGAATATTAATTCCCCCTTCTCCTTGAATAGGTTCAATAAGGATGGCGGCTGTTTTAGGCGTAATAGCTTTTTTTACAGCATTGATATCTCCATAAGGAATTTCAATAAATCCTTGTGGAAACGGGCCAAAACCGTTATAGGCTTCGGGTTCATCATTAAAGAACTGGGTCATGGTGATCGTGCGACCATGGAAAGCGCCGGTACACCAGAGAATTTCGGGCGTTCCTTCAATTTTTTTTACAAAGCTTCCCCATCTACGAGCCAGTTTTAAAGCGGTTTCTGGAGCTTCGACGCCTCCATTAGTAGGAATATATTTTTCAAAGCCTGTCATTTCGGTGATTTTTTTCCCGAGTAGCCCGAGCCAGGTGCTAGGAAGAAAACGACCTAAAACAGTGGGGGATTTTGCGTTCAAGCAGAGTCGAATCATTTCGGCGACCAGAGGATGATTATGACCCAAATTCGCGGCTGAATAAGCGGAAACCCCGTCGAAAATTTTTCGACCTTTGCGAGTATAGAGCCACACTCCTTCGGCTTTGATAATGGGATCTTCTAGATACAATTTATAATTTTTAGCCACACATTGATTCAAATTGGCGATTGCCTTATCTGCTTCCAGATTTTGAGCGAAGTCAAACAATTCTTTCGCTTTCGCTTTATATTGTTCTGGAGTTTTCGCTAACGTAGGGGGAGCGGATTTGGAAGGGCGTGTTGAGGAAACGGAAGCTTTTTTTTTAGTGGATTTAGCGATCGTAGAGGATTTGGGCGACACTTTTTTCGATTTAACAGAAGCTTTAGCAGCAGCTTTGGCGGAAGTTCTGGCGGAAGTTCTGGCGGAAGTTTTGGCGGGCATAGTCACTCCATCTGATGAGACATAAAAATATTATTTAAGGTTAGGAGGAAATTATTTTAGGGTGGGAGAGAAACAGGCAGGAAAAGAAATTTGTTTTAAGAACAGAGATATTTTAGAAGAGAGTCTCGGAGAATCAAGGAATTTCGCTATTTTTTTATCATCCAAGACTCAGGATCTACTCCCAAAGCATCTGCGATCCGATTAATATAGTTAAAGAAGCTAATCACTTCTACCGCATCGAGAATATCGGTATCGGAGAGCCCTTGATTTTGAAGTTCTTGGATGTCCTGACTGGACATCGCGGAAGGAGTGAGTGTCAACTTATGCGCAAAGATACAGAGGGCTTTTTGACGCGAAGTCAACAGGGCGTCTTGAGTGCCTTTTTTTAATTGATCTGCGAGACGCGCATTTTGCGTAAGTTGAAAAAAATCCTCCCCATGGGATTCCGTTCAGTAAAAACAGCGATTGGTTTGAGAGACCACGGTGGCAAGCATTTCGCGGTCCTCTCTAGAGAGTGCGGACTCTCCGAACATTACGACTTTATAAAATTCAATACAGCGGTTTAACGTCGTTGGGTTGAGGCTTTGCACTTTTAAGATATTGGCAACCGATCCAGCGCGTTTTAAAGCGGATTCATATTCTTGTTTCAGTGGACCTTCAGCGGCTTCAGGCTCCACGATTTTAATCCAGGCCATAAGAAGAATCTCCTTCTCTTCTTCAAGAGCTTACGCGACGGAACAAACTTGGAAAGGGACATTAGATTGTTGTAGCAAATTTTTAAACCAAGAGATATCTCGTTTATCGAAACAGACACGAAACAAGGTTCCTTCGGGTTGAGCGGAAGAAACTAAGACATCTCCTTTATCATAAATATAAGACAAGAGTTTACTGGCTTGTGGTGGAAGAAGGAACTCCACAGACTCTCGATTTTTGGAAAAGTGTTCTACAATTTTTTGTTTGAGAATATCGAGTCCTTTTCCGGTTTTCGCGCTAATTTGAACATAATTTGAATATTTCTCCAACTCAAGAAGCGAAAGATCTTGGACCTGATCCATCTTGTTAAAGACTAACAAAATGGGATTATCCTGCATTTTTAATTCCGCCAAAACTTGCTCCACGGTTTGAATTTGAGCCTGACATTCTGGATGAGAAGAGTCGACGATATGAAGAAGAAGTTGAGATTGTCTTGCTTCTTCAAGTGTGGCCTGAAACGAAGCCACCAAACGATGCGGGAGTTTACGAATAAATCCAACCGTATCACTGACGAGGAAACTCAAATTGCCCATTTTCATTTCTTTTGTTTTAGTGGATATCGTGGAGAATAGCCTATTTTCTACGAGAGCGTCCGCATGAGTCAACTGATTCATAAGGGTAGATTTCCCGGAGTTCGTATAGCCCACTAAAGCAACAGTATAATGACTTTCATTACGATGGATGACTTCGCGTTCTTTCTGTTCTTCTATTTTTCGGAGTTGGTGACGCAGATCGGATATCTTCTTTTTAATTTGTTGACGGTCCGATTCAATTTGTTTTTCACCGGGTCCTCGGGTTCCAATCCCTCCTTCAATGCGTTCCAAGTGCTTCCACATTCGTTTCAAGCGGGGCAGAGAATATTCCGCTTGAGCCAGTTCGATTTGGAGCTGGGACTGGTGAGTCAACGCTCTCAATGCAAAAATATCTAGGATCAATTCGGTCCGATCAATCACTTTTAGTTCTGTCAATTCTTCGAGATGAGTGAGTTGGGACGGTTTGAGATCGTCTTCACAAATCACCACATTCGCTTTAAATTCTTGGCAAACCCGTTTTAATTCTTCCACTTTCCCTTTTCCTACATAGGTTCCCGGTTCAGGTTTTTGCCTTCTTTGGGTGACTTTCCCGACCACAACCGCGCCTGCGGTTTCAGTAAGCCTTGCCAATTCATGTAAAGGATTCTCAGCTTCATACGTATCTCTGAGAATCCCTAATAAAACGGCTCGCTCTGTGGTTACCAATAAACTAGCTCGTTTCCCTAACTCCATAAAGCATTATCCTTTCAAATTCCAGTGGTTCCTTCCAAAATGGCCCCTTGAAAAAGAGTTCCTTGTAATAAAGCATCTTGAAGGTTTGCATGGGTCAGATTGGCTCCACGGAGATCCGCCCCACAAAGATTGGCTCCGGTGAGATCCGCATCAATCAAATTGGCTGTTCTTAAATTTGCTCCTGAGAGATTAGTATACCGTAAACAAGCGCGAAACAAATGTGCTTTTTCCATTTGAGCTTGTGAAAAATCCGAAACGATCAATTCGGCACGGCCTAAATTTGCTCGGTTCAAGGAAATATGTTTGGCTTGAACTAAATTGAGTTTAGCTCTCCAAAAATTGGCCCGGTCAAAAAGGGCTCCGGTTAAAATAGCCGCATATAAATTAGCCTTTCGAAAAGAGATTTTTTCGCCCACGGCTCCGTGCAAATTTGCCGAACGTAACGAAGTTTCAGAGAAGTTTGTTTCGTTCATTTCTCGTCCAGATAAAATAATGCCATTTAAATCAAGGGCGGAAAGATTGCGATACGATAAATCGGTCATCTCTTCTAAAAGTTCAAACTGATCCCAATGAATTGATTTTACAGCGAATGTTTTCATCGCGAAGCTCCTTTTTATAAAATAAATTAAAAGTTTCTTGTCTTTAGCAAATGGATGACCAAAAAAAAGATCGTGAAAAATCAAGAGAATTAAGAACAAAGACGACCCCAGGAAAACAAAATCGAACAGACGAATGTGCGGAATCGCACAATTCACATCTCTTAAAATTTTCCGTACAATAGCTTCACGAATGAGCCGTTTAAGCAAAAGGAGCTTTTTTATGTATTGGATAGGATGGATTCTTTTAAGTGTACTGCTTTGGAGTTGTAGCGCTCCGGAAAAGCCTATTGATTATGTGTCAACGATTAGCAACCTTGAAGGAAGCGTTGAAACCAATAAGGATCAATATATCACTGGAGAACCCATTGAAGTGAAAGTCTTTTTAAAAAATATCAGTACCCAAGATTTTCAAGCGGAGGTGGAGTATCATCGAGAAGATCCAAACGCGCCTATTCAATCGGTTTCGTTTAATGCGATCCATCGAGAAGATCGAAGCCTATTCCTTCAACCCGTAGAATTTCCGGTTCCTCTTCAAGGGCTCGTCAAAATTAAATCCAAGGAACAAATTGAATTTATGAAAATGGTGATGAAAGCCCCAGAAAACGGAGAATATCTCATTTCTTGTAACGTGGAGTGGAAGATTAATCGTAATATTCCGATTTCGGAAAAAATTATTTCGGTCCGTCACCCCGATTTACGCCGTATCCGTTCAGTCCAAGAAATTCCTGAAAATTTACGCAAACAAATTGCGCGCAGTATTTTCCAACTTAAATCCACAGATTCGGAAGAAAAAGAAAAAGCGATCAAATCCATTATGGAGGGAGGAGGACCCACGCGGTTTCTGCTTGTACAGACTCTGGGAAACGAAGATCCTGAGTTGGCTCAAATGTGTTTGTTCCTTCTTTTAGAAATGAAGCAGGACGCGAAAGAAGATTTACTCATTGGGATGAGTTCCACCCAAGAAGAAGTTCGTTGGAAATGTTGTTTTGCAATGGAAAAGCTAAACGATCCTTCCGTCATTTCAGAACTGATCAAGTTTCTTGATGTGGAGACGGCAAACCGAAATCGAATTCGTATGGTTTCGCTCTATTTAAATCTTATTGAAGAACCTATCGCCCAATGGGCCCTGATTCAGGCCATGAAAAGCGAAGATCGTGTCATTCGAAAAATGGCTCATAAACGAATGATTCTCAAACAAAAAGATCTAGAGTTTGATCCCTCGGCGTCGTTAAAAATTCGAAGCCAGCAAATTATCGTCTGGGAAGAGCGGTGGAAATCCATCCATCCAAACGTAAAGGTTCCAGAATATAGCGTAAAAACCAGCGAAGATTCAGTCACAGAAGATCAAAATCAATAAACAGATCCCTCTGTTCAAAAATTTGTTGATAAGTTATTCATTTTTTAGGACTTTTTTCAGGCATCTATAGATAATTCCTATAAATGCCTAGCAATATTTGGTCTATTTTCTTTTATTCTTAAAATACACACTTTTATGTTTATGTCCCTCTTATCGATGGAGTTCCCTATGAAAAATGTGTGTATGCTTCTTCTCTTTCTGGGAAGCTTATTATGCTTAACTTCTTGTGGTGGTGATGATTCAACTAATTCAACGGATAACACCCACTCAAATAAAACTCAAACAACACCGACTCAACAATCGGATTCTTTTGATAAAGCGCCCGAAGGAACTCGCGGAGCGAATAAACGCAATTTCCATTTCACTTATACGGCTCAAATCTCTAAACCCACGAATGCCGCTAAAAAACAACGCATCTGGATTCCTATTCCACAAACTACCGCTTATCAAGATATTTCCA
Source organism: uncultured Planctomycetota bacterium (assembly GCA_964530615.1). Taxonomy (GTDB): domain Bacteria; phylum Planctomycetota; class JBBTDB01; order JBBTDB01; family JBBTDB01; genus JBBTDB01. Next base: position 8,202 of record CAZHAR010000051.1, read on the forward strand.
ACTTAAAATTGGCTTGCGCTCAAATTGCTGATTTCAAATATGAAATGAAACAAGAAGACGTTTATGGAAATAAAATGGCCTATCTTGAAGTCGCTGATCCCAAAGAAGATCTGTCGATTGTCCTAGACTTCGATTGTGTTCGTTATGAACATAGCCGGATGCAAGCGCCTAAAAATCCAGAACCCCAACCCAAAAATAAACGCTATCTAGAACCCTCCCGTCTCTTAACTGTCGATGCGGCCGTTCGTGAAAAAGCTAAAACACTCTCTTCGGGTAAAACGGAAATTCGTGACACCCTGAAAGCCTTCTATGACGAAGTGATCAACCTCGTAAAATACGGAAAACCACCAGAAAAAAAGGGAACTGGAAAAGGCGATGGATGGGGAGATGGATCGACTCAATGGGCGCGAGAACAATGTATTGGGAACTGTACTGATTTTCATGCTTATTATATGGCTCTTTGTATGGCCTCCAATATTCCGGCTCGTTTTGAAATTGGAGCCTATTTGTTAGATGGAAAAACAGAAGGAGATGTGGGTTATCATTGCTGGGCACTCTCCTGGGATGCAAAAAATGGCTGGTTTCCTGTGGATATTAGTGAAGGTTGGAAAGGTCCTAACGCAAAAAACAAACCTGAATTAGCGGAGTATTATTTCGGTAATCATTGCGTTAATCGTGTTCAATTCACGGCCGGACGAGATATTACGTTAAATCCGAAACAAGATGCCGCGCCGTTGAACTACTTCATCTATTCTTATAGCGAAGCCGATGGAGTCCTTCTTCCAACGACCGCGAAATTTCAATTTAAAGATTTGTAAGTTGCAAAATAATTTTCGTTCTCTACACACCTTTAAGTCTCCTCTCAAGACCGCGCTCTACACACCTCTAAATCTCCTCTCAAGACCGCGCT
>CAZHAR010000051.1:9211-39371 GCA_964530615.1 uncultured Planctomycetota bacterium
CTCTAAATCTCCTCTCAAGACCGCGCTCTACACACCTCTAAATCTCCTCTCAAGAGGAGACTTAAAGAACTGCACTAAATTTTTAGGTTTTGTCAAATTCTGAAGCGGAGACTTGTCGTTTACTCAGGTGCATTAGAATTCGACCTCTTGTTCCCCTCTTGAGAGGGGAAAGGGGTGTGTATTCCATAATCGAGGGGAAAGGGGTGTGTATTCCATAATCGAGGGGAAAGGGGTGTGTATTCCATAATCGAGGGGAAAGGGGTGTATTATTTTTCTGAATCGGTGTAGTCTTTCGCTTGTAGCCCCAATTCTTTTAATTTCTGTTGCAGACTTTGTCGATGCATATCCAGGGCTTGAGCGGTTTGGCTTATATTGCCTTTAAATTCAAAAAGTTTTCGCTCGATATAATGACGCTCAAACGTATAAATCCAGTTTTTTTTTGCGTCTTTGAACGGTAAGTGATATTCAATCGTATCCGCAACTGTCGAAGAATGAGCAGGAGTTTCCTGAAAATTTGTCGGTAATTCGTTGAGTCTTAAGATCGCATCCGGAGAAAGAACCATTTGTTTTTCGAGCAGGTTACGAAGTTCTCTCACGTTCCCTGGCCAGGAATAACGCTCAAAAGCTTTTAAAGCTTCAGAATCTATTTGAAATGATCCCTTATTATATTTTTGGCTAAACTGCTCTCCAAAACGGTACGTTAATAAAATAATATCTTCCTTGCGCTCTCGCAAAGGGGGTAAGTGAATATCCACTACTTTCAGGCGATAATATAAATCTTCACGAAATTCTTGTTTTTGAATGGCGAGTTCCAGATTTTTGTTGGTTGCACTAATGACGCGCACATCGACTTCGATATCGTGATTTCCTCCTAAACGAGCAAATTTACGCTCCTCAAGTACCCGTAATAGTTTTGCTTGTGTTTTGGCGCTCATATCTCCAAACTCATCTAAAAAGAGCGTTCCCTGATGAGCAAGTTGAAATTTACCGATACGGGTTTCTAAGGCTCCGGTAAAGGCTCCTTTTTCATGGCCAAAAAGCTCGCTTTCGATTAATTCATCTGGCATTGCCGCGCAATTTACTGCGACAAACGGGAAATTTTTTCGACTCGACATTTCATGAATGGCCCGTGCGGCGATTTCTTTTCCGGTTCCATTTTCGCCTAATAACATCACGGTCACTGAGCTTTCCGATACTTTTTGGATTCGCTGAAATACTTGCTTCATTTTGTCCGATTGTGCCACAAAGCCCGGAGGGCCTTCATATTGTTTTAACGCTTGCGTAAGACGCAAATTTTCTCGTTCCAGATGAAGGGTTTTGAGGGCATTTTTGACTGACAACCGAAGTTCATCAATTTCGTAAGGTTTACGAAGATAATCAAAGGCTCCGCGTTTCATCGCTTCTACCGCAATTTTTTCTGAGCCATAAGCGGTAATCATAATCACAAGAGGTTTGCTCTCCAGTTCAGAAATTTTTTTTAAGGTTTCTAATCCATCACACTCTGGCATATTCATATCTAACAAAATTAAATCTGGCGGAGGTTCCGCTTTCAAAATCTGTAGCACCTGATACCCATTTTCCGCTTCATAAAGTTCATAATCGCTCTTAGATAAGGCCCGTCGTATTCCACGACGTACTGCAGATTCATCATCAGCAATTAGAATTCGCGCATTTCCCATAAGATATTTCATCTTGCATTAAAATTTAAACACCGACTAAAAAAGAGCAGAGAGAATTTTAATTCTTTTGCCATAATAACTTTTGTGAATCCTTTTTAAGGCATAACTTGTTTCTTTTCAAGAAATCCTTTAAATTTTCTTTTTAAGACAGGCTTTCTTATAATGGCTCAAAATGATGATTGAGAACTCAGAAAATAGGAAATCCTTATGAAGAGACTCCTTTTTCCTTCTAAAAAAACTTTCGTTCAGAGCCTTTTATTAATGGCCTGTTTGTTCAGTTTTTGGCTCTATCACCATTATTTTCTCCTCTTACACATCAAATCGGGTTCCATGGAACCCGGATTGCCGACCTTTTGTAAAATCCTTGTCTTTTGTGCAGACCCAAAGTATTCTCGCTGGGAGGCCATTGCCTTTCGACATCCACTTCGACTCCAAGAAATTCAAGTAAAACGCATTGTTGGACTTCCAGGCGAACGAATTCGAGTTCTAGATGGGAACCTCTATCGTTCTCATTCCGGAGAATGGAACCTTTTAAAGAAACCGGTTTGGCTCCAGGAAAAGGGACAGTTTTGGAGGGGGAACCCTCTCTTTGAAGAAATTCGCCACCATCGCCAAGAGCAAAATATATGGATCGCTGAAAATCGCTGGAAAGGTTGGGATATCTCTCAATGGCAGAGGCTTGATTCTGAACCCTTGTCACAATATCGTGGACAAGGAACGCTCACTTATACGTTACCGCTCTGGGCCATTTTTGATCGCCCCGGAGGAATTCGTTCGGATCAGTCCGAAAAAATAAAAGTTTTAGAACGTCCTCATGCAGAAGTTCGTTTTCGGCTAAAATTAGAAACGCAACCCTCTTTTTCCGGTCTTATTCAAGAAGCTCAACACGAAATTCGATTTCAGGCCAATGCAACAGAACTCAAACTTTCGGTTCATTATCTCTGGAACCCTCCGTTTCCAGAGCCCGCAGTAAAAAAAATCTCACTTTCTCCGCAAAGCTTCATTTCATTAGAATTTGGAAACTATGATGATTTTGCCTTTGTCTCAATCAACGGAACGCGTCTTGAATTAGACTACAGGAGCGATCCGTTTCAGGAAAAATCTGAAGCGAAGTTTCAATTTCATTTTGAACACCCTTGTTTGCTTCAAGAAGCGGTTGTCGAAATAGATAACGCGTATAAAGAAGAAATTGAAGGCACGATCGAAACGACCTTAAAAAGGGAGAATCCGGCGGAATATTTTGTGTGTGGAGATAATACGCTCACGGCTCGGGTTTATTCCGGTACTTCAGGAAATAATCAAGCTCCTTTAGATATGGGACTCTCCAATGATTCCAGAACTTGGGAAAAAATCGTTGTGACTCCGGATTCAGGGGAAATCAAATCTTACGAAGATCGTATGGAAGAAATTTCGTTGTATCAATCTGGACAGGGCCGTTTTGGCTCGAAAGTTCAATTTGGGATTTGTGAGCCCGGACTTCCCGAATCTGCAATTTTGGGGAAAGTGGTTGCAGTTTTTCCGGAATCCTTTTCGCAACTCTATGTTTTCCTTGCGATATTCCTTTTATTTTTGGGATTCGATTTTTTCTGTTTTACCGAATGGAGAAGATTCTTATGTCGCTATCTGAAACGGCTAAAGAACGCCTCGAACAATTACGAAAAATAAACATTTACTCAGAATTATCAGAAGCGGACGCTGAAGTTTTTTTGAACAAGATGGAAGAAAAACATTTTTCGGCCGGAGAAATCATTGTAGAGGCAGGGGACGAGGGCGATACCTTTTACATTATTCTGGAAGGCGAATTTGAGGCGTTCTTGCGTCATCAAGAGCTTGATTTCGAAAAAAGTCTCTGGCGCTTTGGTGCCGGGAAATATTTTGGAGAGATTGCGCTTTTGACTGGAAAACAACGTGCCGCAAGTATTCGCGCCTTAACCGATGGACGTGTACTCACCTTACGACGAGAGGTTTTATATGAAATTATTCATAAATCGCCAGAAGTCGCCATCGCGCTTTGTCGAGGAATGGCGTCCTATATTCAGCAATATCGCGAACAAGAAATTTCGATTCGATTCGCGCGAATTTTTGACTATCCCTTTCAATCCGAGGTCGTCCATCTTTTACCGATGTCGATTGCCTCTTACTTTAAGGCACTTCCACTGAAACGAGGAGATGGACATTCTTTGATCGTCGCGATGGTGGACCCCACAGACGCACAAGCTCGCAAATTTATTCGAGAAGTGTTGCCTAACTATTCCCTTGAATTTATCGCGGTTTCTGAAGAGGATTATTATCGTTATATCGAAAAATATCTGGGAAAAGATTCTTCAGGTTTTTCTTCGGAAAAGCCTGTTTCCTTGATCTACCGAACACAACACACCACCTTGCACGCAGAATCTTCGAATCCGTCTACTCTATTATTAGATACCGTTTTTATCCGCGCGATATCCGGAGGCGCTAGCGATATTCACATTGAGCCTTGGGGACAAAACTTTCAAATTCGATTTCGTATTGATGGTAAAATGCTTCCTTCCAATATTCCCTTAAGTTTTGAACTTTATGAACAAATCATTTCTCGCTTGAAAATTATGGCTGAAGTGGATATTACCAATAAAAGAATGCCACAGGATGGAAGTTTTCATGTACAGTATGGAGAACGGGAAATTGAGGTACGAAGCTCGTTTCTCCCTTGTAAGGGAGGTATTAAAGGCGTTTTTCGTATACTGGATCCCAAGACGCGCCGTTTGGATCTGCACTCGTTGATTCTCTCCGAGCCTGTTGCGTTATTATCAGAAGAATTATTTTTGAATCCGCATGGACTCGTTTTAGTCACCGGTCCCACCGGATCGGGAAAAACAACCACCCTCTATTCCGGACTCGCGAAAATTTGGGAAAAAGGAGAGCGAATCAATATCATTACCGTAGAGGATCCGATTGAATATCAAATGGAATTTGCGACTCAAGTGCAAGTTAATCGGGCCATAGGATTAGATTTTGCGCAGATTCTTCGGAACGTGTTGCGTCAAGATCCAAACGTGATTCTCGTTGGAGAAATTCGTGATATAGAATCCGCGTCTACCGCCGTAGAAGCGGCACTCACCGGACATTTGGTGCTTTCTTCACTTCATACCCACTTTGCAATTGACGCGATTGTTCGACTGCGAAACTTGAAAATAGAGCCCTTTTTAATCGCGGACGCTTTACAAGGAATCATCAGTCAACGCTTGATTCCACGGATTTGCTCACGTTGCAGTTTTCGCGTCGAAGACGAGCCCACCCTCCGTCAAAAGCTACAAAATCTCGGAATCCTTGAAGCCTCCGATACCGATGTCTGGTATCGAGGAAAAGGTTGTGATGCTTGTCGTTTTGAAGGAGAAATTGGACGTGCGGGTATTTATGAAATGATTCAAGTCGATGATACTTTTCGAGAAAGTATTGAAGAAGGATTAACGCGTCATGAAATGATGAAAGTTTTAAAACCACAAAATTTTATTTCTATGACGAGGTATGCCCGATTTCTATTGAAAGAGGGCATTGCTTCTCCAGAAACACTGATCCGAATTTTCCCTCGTAAAGTTTCATTAGAATGGTAATTTTTTAACCCGTCGTATACTTTCCATTACGAGACAAATCTGATAATAGACAAGAATAGAGTAGTGTTTATGAAAAAATCTTTTTATACTTCTGTTGCGTTTAAATATTTTCTCAAGTCGATTTTTTTTGGTGTATTAGCGGCACTCTTTACCTATTTACTTCGATTTTTACCCCAAGATGATCTGCTTCAAGCCCTCTGGATCTTTTTTACTACCACGTTTAGCGCCTTTGTTATTTTTAAAAAACAAATCGAAAAATTCGAAAAAAAAGAAGATCGCTGGAAAAAACTGGCCAAAGAGATGCTAGAGATCCGTTTAGAAGAAGATCCTCATTTGATCGCGACTTTGCTCTTGGCGAAAGATATTCCCGAACGTTGGGTGGATTGGATCAACGAGATGTATCACTTTGATTTTCTCCAATGTCGATTGAATCATGCGGTGGATAGTCTTGTTCACGCGAATGATTTACCGGGTCAAGGGTTGACGCGCGTGACACGTTGGATCGCCGACGTTCTTCATGATCTGGAGACAGCATCCCCTGAGATAAAGCAAGAAGCAGTTTCAAAAGCTTTAGAAAAATTAGTAGACACTTCACAAGAAAAATTAGGAACTGTTTATCATCCGGGTTTTTACTATCAGAAGATAGAATCAGGAAACCTTCCGTATGGGATCTTTATGGATAGTCATTCTAAAGGAGCCATTTCTTTAGCAACTACGTATAAGAAAAAAATCAAAGTCGAGCAAAAAACTCAAGAAGTCAATTGTGCACGGTTAGGCTTTAATTTACCCCATTTAACACAGGAACAATGGGAAAAACTCGTCGATGAAATTGATCATCATTTCCCATGCTTTCATCGGCAAAATTTAGGTTCTGGACCAAGATCGATTACTTCTCAATTATTTGTGCAAGAAAGCCACAGCGTTGAAACGCAACCGTTTGTAGAAACACTCAAAAAACTACCGGGAATCCTACAAAAATACCTGCCACCGCCAGCACTTGTAGAAGAAAAGAAACCTTAATTTTTTTTCGCTGTTAAAACTTCCTTGAGGACCCAAGAATGCAAACACTCTTTTTATATCGAGCTTATAATCACGAAGGAAAAGAAATTCACGGCGAAATTTTGGCGAATGATAAAAAGGACGCTTTTGAAAAAATTCGTTTACAACAATGGTTTCCAATTGAAATCTCCACCTCTGAAAAAAAGAAACTCTCTTCTAAAAAAGAACGCCCTCAACTCATTTTCGGAAGCGTTGATCGCGAAGATTTAGCGCGTTTTACTTCTAGCTTCGCACTTCTTTATAAATCGAATATTCCGTTAGCGATGGGTCTCCGTATCCTCAAAAATCAACGAAAATCGGGACTGATTCGTAACGCTTTAATTTTAGCCATTCCTGAAATAGAAGCCGGAACCCCCATTTCTGAAGCCTTAGCGAAGCATCCTAAAGCCTTTGACGATGTTTATGTTAATACACTTCGAGCAGGAGAAGCAAGTGGAGCTATGGCTTCTGTCTTAGAGCGATTGGCTCAAGAAATAGAAAAACGAAACGAAATGAAATCAAAACTTCAGGAAGCTTTGATTTATCCTGTGATTTCATTACTAGTAGGATTAGGAATTCTTGTTTTTTTTCTCTGGTATGTCATTCCTATGATTAATCAATTTGTTCGAACGATGTCAGGAAATAAAAAACAACCTTGGTTAACGCAACAAGTGCTCACTATGGCGGATTTTTTTCGGGATTATGGATCTATCCTTGCTGGGATTGTTTGTCTGATCTGGCTTTTATATCGATTTCTATTACTTTTCCGACGGGGTCGGCAATATGTAGACTCGCTTCGCCTAAAAATACCACTCTTGGGAAAATTGATCTATCAACAATTTATGTCCGGTTTCTGTCGTACCTTGTCCACCCTTTTACAAAATGGAGTTCCGTTAGATAACGCATTAAACGTTTTGCAGAGAACTTGCGCCAATAGCTATCTCAAGAAGTGTTTTCAGGAGATCCATCAACAGGTCGTTTTAGGATTTCCTCTAGATTTCGCGTTTCGGGAACACAAAATTTTTGACGAGATTACAGTGAATTTAATCTCGCTAGGGGAACAGTCTGGAAATTTGAAAGAAGTGTTGCTCACTCTTGCGCAACACCTCGATTCAGAAGTGGATTCTTTTTTGAAAAAATTTCTAAAAATTCTTTCTCCTTTGTTGATGATAGGACTCGGTTTCTTTGTATTAATTTTAGGATTAGCGTTTTTGCTCCCGATTTTTAATTTGTATCAAGGAATGAGTTATTCTTCTTAAATTCGTAAGACTCTGACTCTCCCCATGAATAAATTCAGGGGGTTCTAAGAAGGAAACAAGAAAAGCTGTTTGGGACTCTCGCCATCTATCTGGGAGACAGACGCTACAACATTCCCAACTGAACTTCGCTCCATCGTAGCGATAATTTCGTTTTTCTCGTGTCGATTTCCACCACTTTAGCACTAGCACTCTCAGCCTTGCGTTTCAAGCGGTTTATGAAGTATCCGGGGGCATTTCTCGACACCGATTTCCCAAATAATCCATACAAGCGCTTCTATTAGTGAGCGAATTTATTCAAGAGATCCATCTGAAGGAGATGCGATGGCGGGGGGCCTTATTTACACATTAAATTTTGTTACCAGTAATCATTTGTTAATATAGTATTCTCTAACAAATTCGGGGAAGCTCTTCACCACTGGGCCAGTGGACCATTCTTGTTCCTCCGATGCGTGTTTTCATCCGTATAAAATGGTGAGGATCTTCGATCACTTCGCCTATACAGGACGCCTCTTGTCCAAGAGGATGGAGACGCATGATTTTTAGCAAGGATTCCGCGTGTTTTTTCTCGCAAATGATCAACACTTTCCCTTCGTTCGCAACATTGAGAGGATCGAGTCCCAAAAATTCGCAGGCGGATTCCACTTCCGGACGGATCGGAATCAAGGCTTCGTCAATCACCATCCCCACTTGTGAGCTGAGAGCCCATTCATTCAAAGCACTTGCCACTCCTCCGCGAGTGGGATCACGCATACAGTGAATATCTGGAACTGCGCTAATGAGTTGTTGAATGAGCTCATGGAGAGGGGCAACATCCGATTCCAGATCGGTTTGAAAACTGAGATTTTCGCGCTTCGACATAATCGCGATTCCGTGATCTCCAATCGTCCCATTAATTAAAATTTGATCGCCCGGACGAGCGCGAAACGGGCGAACCTGAATATTTTCTTGTTGAATGATTCCAATTCCTGTCGTGGTGATAAAGACTCCATCGCCTTTTCCTTTTTCAACCACCTTTGTGTCTCCGGCGACAATAGAAACACCACATTTTCGAGCCGTTTCCGCCATCGAATACACAATTTTCTTTAAATCCGATAAAGGAAATCCTTCCTCTAAAATAAAACTTGCTGTTAACGCAACAGGTTTCGCTCCAGCAACACTGATATCATTGATAGTTCCAGAAACCGCAAGTTTACCAATATCTCCACCGGGAAAAAATAGAGGAGAAACCACATGGGCATCCGTAGAAACCACTAATCGTCCATGAAACGGGAATTGTGCGTTATCATTTTTTTCCCTTAAATATTCATTATCAAACGCTTCAATAAAGAGTTCGTCAATTAATTGCATCGTGTGCCGTCCACCGGCTCCATACGAGAGATCGACTCGATCCTTATCGATAGCGATATGTTTGCTCCAGTATTTTTCAGACATTTTACATTCCTTCTATTTAAGCTCGAGTTTGTCCATAGGTATAATAAGCGGCGCAGGCTCCTTCGGACGAAACCATACAAGCTCCAATTGGATTTTCAGGCGTACAGAGTTTTCCAAAGATCTTACAATCTCGAGGGGATTTCACGCCTTTTAAGATATCTCCACATATACAGAGCGGATGGTCCTTTGCTTCAAGATTCGGCTCAATTTGAAAACGTTTTTCAGCATCATAATCCGCAAATTCTTCTCGAATACATAAAGCGCTTTTCGGAATGCTTCCAAGCCCTCTCCATTCAAAGCTCTCCCGAATTTTTAGGACACTCTCGATCATCCTCTGCGCTTTGAAATTTCCCTCTCTTGTGACGGTTCGAGCGTATTGGTTTTCAAGAAACGCTTCATTTTCGTTTACTTGTCTTACTAAAAGGATGAGAGATTGCAACATATCTAGAGGGTAAAACCCTGAAATAACAAGGGGTTGTTGATATTCACGCACCACCTCTTCATAAATTTTACTTCCGGTAATCGTACTCACATGACCGGGGCCAACGATTCCGTCCAGAGAAACATGTTCTTCACCGCGCTCGGAACTCCCCAAAATATGGAAGATGGCGGGTGGTGTGAGAACATGATAACAGCAAACAGAAAAATTTTTGAGATCCCATTCTTTCGCTTTTAAAATAACTTGTGCCGTCGGAGGAGTAGTCGTTTCAAAACCAACAGCGAGAAAGACAACTTGTTTGTCAGGATTTTGCTTTGCGAACATAAGCGCTTCGGTGGCAGAGTAGGTCATTTTAATTTTTGACCCTTCCGCTTTCGCTTTCATTAAATTTTTCCCAGAACTTCCGGGAACTCGAATCAAATCCGCATAAGTAAATAAGTATACTTCAGGATGTTGCGTTAATAATTTTAGTATTCCATCAATGCGTGACATCGGAAGCACACAAACAGGACATCCGGGGCCATGAATCATTTTGATGTTTTTTGGAATCAAATCCAATAATCCATAACGAAACAGGACATGTGTATGTCCACCACAAAATTCCATAAAATGATAGGTTCGAGAACTATCGACTTCCTTGTGAAGAAAATTGGCTGTCTGTTGGACCGCTTCCCGATCCGTAAATTCTTGAGTAAATTTCATAGCGTATAGGCTTCTATAATGGGGGGATTAATTTTCGGATTGAGTTTCTTCCTGAAGATTATAAAGTTGAGCGAAAAGTTCTAATGTTTTTTTTGCTTCCTCTGGATCAAGCTTGGAAAGGGCAAATCCGACGTGAACTAAAACATAATCTCCGGGACTAACCGCGTCTAAAAGAGAAGTAGAAATTTCTTTTCGTACTCCTCCTAGTTCCGCCAAAGCTTTATCGGGTGGGATTAACGATAGAATTCTCGCGGGAATAGCTAAGCACATAGTGACTCCTGAAGAGAGTCTAAATACTTTATCCAGAGGTCTATCCCCTGATTTGTTTTCGCGCTTAAAGGAATCACAGGGACATCCGGATTTAAAGCAAATAAATTGGATTCAAATTTTCTTTGATCCCAGTCTAGATAAGGAATCAAATCGCATTTCGTTAATACGACGAGATCGGCTTCATGAAAAAGCACCGGATACTTGGCGGGTTTATCTTCGCCTTCAGTGACTGAAAAAATTGCGATCTTGTGATGCTCTCCAAGATGAAACGCGGCTGGACAAACCAGATTTCCAATGTTTTCAATAAAAAGCAGTTGAGTCTCTTCTTTGACAAAAGATCCTAATTCGCGCGCAATCATCGAAGCATCAAGATGGCAAGACGTATAAGTATTGATTTGTTTGACCGCGGCTCCTTTTTCGGCAAGACGAAGGGCATCGTAATTCGTTTGTTGATCTCCGACTAAAACGGTAGTGCGATATTTAGCCGTAATTAAAGGAAGGGTTTTTTCTAACAAAGCGGTTTTTCCACTTCCCGGAGAACTCATCAAATTCAATACTTGAATATGATGCTGATCAAACCATTGGCGATTTTTTTGAGCGATATCTTCATTTTTCTGAAGGATATTATGTTCAACCTCAATTTTTCTGGATGAGGACTGTTGCGTTAATTTTGAATGATGTTCGTGTTCGTGTTCGTGTTCGTGTTCGTGTTCGTGTTCGTGTTCGTGTTCGTGTAGATGATGAGCATGAAGATGGATATGTTGAGAAGGGTTTTGGGAAAAAAGAAGAGAATTCTTTTTTTCGTTTATTTGTTCGCATCCGCAATCTTTACACATGATTCGACCTCCAGAGTTTTAATTTGAAACTCTTTTCCTTGAATAATTTCGATCTGATTGGATTGGCAAAATTGGCACACTAGAATAGGGAGTTCAGGAGAGGATATTTTTTGACATTGTAAACAGTGAGCCTTAAGCGGAACTTCCCGAAGGAGTAGTTGGGTTTTTTCCAAAGGAGTTCCACGCGTCACTTCTGGAAAGCAAAACTCCATACATTCTTTGACCACTCCGCTTAAGGGGCCAAAAATGACTTCAATCGTCAACACGCGGATATCGCCTTCTTTTTGGATGAGACGCAGTGTTTCTTCTACTAAACTTTGGGCCAAACTAAGTTCGTGCATAAGCCCCCTGTTTTAGTCTTTGTTGGGCAATAAGTGCTTGCCCTAAAGAGATTCCTCCATCATGCGCAGGAATTGCTTTAGGAAGGAAGGTTTGAAAACCATTTTGTTTCAATTTTTGTTCGATCAAGAGTGTTAAGAGTCGATTCTGAAATACGCCGCCACTTAAGGTTACTGTTTTTAATTGAGTTTGGGAAGAGGCCGTTTGAATTAAATCAGAGGCGATACACGCTAAGGTATAATGGAAGTTCCAAGCAATTTTCGCTTTTTCTTGATTTGAAAGGATTTCTTCCCATATTGCTTCAAATAGGGGCGAAGGATCTACTTCCATACGCTCAGATTGAGAGCGAATCTCGTAAGGATAAGGTTTGGGAACGTTTTCTAAAACATAAGATTGCGCGAGCATTTCGAGACGAATGGCCGCTTGGGCCTCATAAGTAATGATTCTAGGAGCGATTCCCAGTAGGGCGGCTACGCTATCAAATAAACGTCCAACAGCGCGGGTTTGAAACGTATTGAGTTTACGATCAATCATTTGATGAAGTAAATTCGCCTCTTGTGAAGAAATATTCAATCGTTCGAGAAAATGGCTATTTCGATAAAGCTTAGGAAGTCGAGCAAACGCTTGACGGTAAGGTTCTTGAATCGCGCGTTCTCCTCCGGGTAAGGGGGCCGGAACGAAAGTGGCTAAATGTTTGACGTTGGCTCCATCGATATGAAATAGTTCTCCGCCCCACAAGGTTTGATCTGTACCCGCTCCATTCCCATCAAAGACGAGACATAGCGATTGAGAAAGGTGATGTTCAAACATCGAGGCAACTGCATGAGCATGATGGTGCTGTACTTCGATTAAGGGAATATTGAATTGAGTCGCTAACTTTTTTCCCCATTGCGTGGAATGATAACCGGGATGTTCATCCACTACTAGAACTTCTGGAGGGTGTTGCATAAATCGAGGGAACTCTTCCGTTAATTTTTGAAACGATTGAAACGCTTCAAAGTGAAAGAGATCTCCAAGATGGGGAGACAAAATTAAAGTTTGATCATATCCCAAACAAATTGTATTTTTCATTTCTGCGCCCAAAGCGAGAACGACCAAAGGGAAAGGTTCCGAGACTCTCATTTTTTCAGGAGTTAGCCCTCGCGCTCTTCTCCAGACTTGAAAACCTTGAGTATTTTTCGAGAAGAGAGAATCATCACAAGTACGAATCAATTCGCGATTATGGGTCAAGAAGGAATCCGCAATGTCTCCGAGTCTTTGAAACGCTTCTTCATTGGTACGGCAAATAGGCTCTCCATGAAGGTTTCCACTGGTCATAATCAAAAAATCAAAAGGTTTTGAAACTTCAATCCCGAAGAGCAATAAATGAATAAGCGTTGAAGGAAGCATCACGCCCAAAGTCGTTAGATCGGGAGCAATTTCTTTTAAGGGAAGGATTTCTGTGGAACGCGGTTCTAAAATAGTAATAGGAGCAATATCCGAAGTGAGCAATTTTTCGGCTTCTGAATCCAGAGTGCAAATATTTTTAAGTGTTTCTTTATCGCGAGCCATCACTGCGAAGGGCTGATGCTGGCGATGTTTACGTTGTCTTAGTTTTTGAATAGCTTCTATGTTGGTCGCATCACAGGTTAATAAATAACCTCCAAGCCCTCGCACGGCAATAATATCTCCATTACATAGCCTGCGATGGATTTCTTGAGATAAGGCTTGAATTGTTGAAAAAATAACGGGAGTTCCCGCTTTGTCACACAGATTCAATTTGGGGCCACATTGAGAGCAAGCCATGCTCTCGGCGTGAAAACGTCGGTTTCGGACATCCCGATATTCTTGAAGACAAGAGGAGCATAACGGAAAATCTTTCAAGGTTGTTTGTTCTCGATCATAAGGAATATCGTTTACGACTGTATAACGTGGACCACAATGAATACAAGCATTAAAGGGATAGAGATAGCGGCGATCTTGCGGGTTCCAAAATTCTTTTTGACACTCAGGACAAGTCGCCAAATCCGGTGGAATTGAAATTTCTCGAGTAGAACCGGTTTCGCTTTCCAAAATGACAAAACCTTCTAAATTTCCGGATTCGCTCCATTCTTCTTGCTTCTGAGTAATTTTTGCTTTTTCGGGAATATAGTGTTCAAGATGGAGAGAAAATTGTTTCAATTTTTCTTCTTCGCCCTCTAAAATCAATAAAACACCGTCTCCTCGATTCTGTAGGCTTCCTCGAAAGGCAAAATGCTGAACCCACTGGTATAAGGTGGGACGAAAGCCAACGCCTTGAACCACACCCTTGAGATGAAGTGTTAATCGTTTTCCTAAATAAACGGGCATGAAGAAATCTCCAGAAAAGTTATTAGAGCCTACGCAAAAAGTTTGCCAAAAAGCTCTGATCCCTCTAAAATGAACACTCTTTTGAAAAAAGAGGCCCTGATTCTCTAAAATCAAGACAAATTGTCAAACAATTTTTAGCTTCATTCGACAAAAAGGCAATAAGGAAAGAGTTATGCTTCAAACGACAACTTGTCCCCATTGTCATTCTTCCCTATCGATAGAGATTTCTGATCTAAGTGCGTCCATTTCTTGTCATTCTTGTAGCAAGACATTTTGTATTGCTCAAGGGGCTGGATCTCAAAACCCAAAAGCTCTGACGGTTCCAACGATACGAGAAAATCTTTCTGGAAGCTTGATTAATCAAGTGCTCGGAGGTTGTCGAATTCTTTCAAAACTGGGGCAAGGTGGAATGGGAATTGTTTATAAGGCGCATCATTTAACGCTAGATATTCCTGTTGCATTAAAAACCTTGTTGATTCAGCGAGAGGTTGGGATCGACCCGGATCAGATTGAACGTTTTTTACGTGAGGCGAGATCTGCCGCAAAACTCAGACACCCGAATATTGTAGGAGTTCTCAATGTCGGAGAAGAGCGTGGAATTTATTTCCTCGTGATGGAATATGTCGAAGGAGAAAATCTATTAAAACGGTTACAGGAAAAGGGGCCATTTCCGCTTGCATTAGCGGTTTCCATTGTGAAACAAATCTGTCAGGCTTTAGAAGTCGCTACGAAGCATCATATTGTTCACCGCGATATCAAGCCTGAAAATATCCTGTTGGATCACGAAGGTATCGCCAAATTAGCCGATCTCGGATTAGCAAAAAGTAGCCTCGAAGATTTGAATTTAACGAATTCCGGAATGGCGTTAGGAACCCCATATTATATGTCTCCGGAGCAAGCTGAAGATGCTAAAAATGTCGATCATCAAAGCGATATTTATTCGCTGGGCTGTACATTTTATCATTTATTGGTTGGCAAGGTTCCCTATGAAGGAAATTCGCTTTATCAAGTCTTGAATCGTCATGTTCATGATCCTATTCCTGATCCGCGGCAAGAAAATCCCAATCTTCCAGAAGGAATTGTTCGTATTCTTTTTAAAATGATGGCAAAGAAAAAATCGGAACGTTATCCGAACGGGACTGCGGTTTTAAAAGATCTAGAATCATTAAAATTTGTGAACAAACAAAAAAATACTCTTATCCCGACTAAAGCTCCGACCGTGATAGAGGTATCTCCTAAGAAACCTTCTCCGATGGCGACTCTTCCTACTTTTCCGATGGCGATTTCACCGGTAAAGAAAAAAGGGCCACCCCTAAAGAAAAAAGAGCCAAAAAATCAAGATCAACTGATTACGGTGTTGACACTTCTTTTTGCAATTCTTTTTATTACCTTTGGATTTTTTAAGCTCCAATCCAATCCCAATAAAAACAATACGACCGCGAATTCAAATTCGCAAAAAGATCCTGAAGTGAAGAAAGATCCTGAAGTGAAGAAAGATCCTGAAGTGAAGAAAGATCCTGAAATTAAGAAAGATCCTGAAATTAAGACAATTTCATTGACTAAAGAAGAGGAAGAACAGTTGAAGCTTTTGGCTCAAGGGATTTTTTTCCTGTTTCCGATGTTTCAAGAAGGAGAAATTTTAAAGCATCGGCCAGTAAAAGGATTTTTTCATCCTGCGTTTCCTCAGATTGTAGGCGAAATTGCCGGAGATCTCTTTTATCAGGATGCACCACCAAATTATGGGGGAAAAGAAGCTTTTTTTGGATCGACTCAAGACACAGGAATTACTCTTCTTTCGAGCGGGCAGAACCAAAATTTCTCAGAAAATGTTGATTTAGGAAAAAGCTCTTGGAGCATTTCGATGTGGTTTAAAACGAATAATCAATTGCATCAGAGAATGTTTGGTCGTGGACATGACAAATGGACCCAAGGATTTTGTTTAGGAATGGGTTGGTTTGGAGTGGGTGGCAATATTTATTTTGGAATCTCGGCTGGAGATCAAGAGGAAAATGGACGTCAAAGTACTTTTATCACGACGACGAATCAAGACGGTTATAGAGACAACTTATGGCATCATGTTGTTGCTCTGTATCAATCGGACGAATATTTAGCGCTCTATCTTGATGGAAAACCAGCTCCCATCGTAAACTGGGAAACGAGTGCTGGAAATGTTCGTGGGCATCAGTTGATCATTTCCGGCTTGAAACTTCCAATTACTCCGGATCGAAAGGGTCAGCCGATGATGATAGGAAATGTGAGTCTAGACCCAGAAGGATATAACAAATATCAAACCTGGAAAGGGCGCTTGCGAGATCTAATTTTTTGGAAAGATCGCGTACTCACTGAAAAAGAAATCAATTTTTTATATCGTTTGGGTAAACAGAAAAATGTGGGAAACGCAGTCATTCCCTATCTGAAAACGAAATAGGGAGCGCGCTCCCTATTTCAGGTTATTTCATAGCGAAGACAGGAATAATTCCGCCACCCGAACTCACATTAATCACTTTATCCGCGGAAACGCGTCCAAGACAGCCTGCATATTGACCGTTAAAGATATAGGGATTAAGATTGAAGTGTCTCTTTTCGAGAACCACTTTTTTGTCTTTAATGACGGGAAGATCAATAGTTGGAATCTCTACCGCTTCTTGGATAATCCACCAAGGGCACCCCATATAATTATCAATGAGATCGTTCCAAGTTCCCTTGTCCGTTTCCTTGCCGACACAAACTCCGTGTCCACCGGCACCATCAGTAGGTTTTAAAACAAGTTCATCTTTCCGTTTAATCATATATTCCTGAAGCGAAATATCGGTTCCTTCTTTGGAATAGGTAATGGTTTCATCTAGTTTTCGGGTCCAAGGAATATATTTTTGGATACAGTCGACTTCTTCTTTGGTAAAAAAGTGATGATTATTTTCATTGGTAATAAAAGACATCGCTTCTTTTTGAGAGCCCAAGATGGCGCGTAGCGGATTAACGCAACAAACGGCTCGATCTCTAATCGCATGGAGGAAATCATTCATTTCTCGTGGGAATCGCTTGAAGAAGGTGAATCGTAGGCACAGATTAAGAATATCAAATTGGACATTGTTGGAATATAAGCCTCCGTTGCGATATTCAAAATCACGTGCATCGACAAAGTTGGCTTCAATTCCATGTTCAATTAAATAATCGCGAACGATTTCATTATCTGATCCTGCGAGGAACTGTTTGTAAGAAACTAGTGCAACCCTTGGATTTTTCTTGGTTCCACCGTATTCGCGATAGCACGCTAGAAGAGAATCTTTTAGGGAGCGCAACATATTGCGTTCAGAGGGTTTTCCCCAATCCGCGAGCATTTCTTTATGAATAGGATCTTGACGAAAGAGATCTTCGGTGGTGTCGGTCCAACCGCGTCCACCGGGATTATCACAATTAAACTCAATAAATTTTAAATTTTTTCCGTCATAAAGCGCGTCATGGCGATTGAGAACGGTTGGTTTTTTAAAACCCGGATCCCATTCAATCCATTCTTTCGGAATATCGGGATACGGGAAATACGAGCGAACTTCTGGATTATCAAAATAAGCAAGGACGACTTTGTCGAGAATTTTGTCTAGCTTCTCGCCCACGTCCGAAATGAGTTTGAGAGAGTCCTGTTTTAAAAACAAGGGGATGAGGGTCACGGGAAGAGTTCCTCCGGCAGACCCATAGCTACAACGTTTCTTCTGAAGTTTTTCCAGAAACTGTTTTCGGGCTTTGATCACTTCTTCGGGATGACTCAAGATCCAATCTAAAAGTTTTTTATCCGCATCATTAAAAAATTTTAATTTTTCTGAATCGGCCGCTACTTCTGGATTTTCTTTAGTCGGCGAGATATCGGGAACTATTTCTTCGGGTTCATTTTTTTTAACCGAAGGTTTACTCTCTTTTTTTTTCATTCAATTCGTCTCCTTAAACGAAAAAAATACTAAGTATTTTAATAGGCTTTATTTATTTGAACGCAATCTTATTTTTTAGCTTGGCTTTGTTGATAAGTGCGGTCGCTCATCTTGTCCATACGAGAGTTTTGTTCTCGACGTTGTTCTAAATTTAACTCATGATCGAGTTGTTTTTGCAACAATTCTTCTTGAAATTTTTTTTGTTCCTGAAGTAATTCTTTTTGGGCATCTAATTGTCTTAAAAGTAATTCGGCTTGGAATTTATGCGTGTATCTCGCGCTCAAAATTGAACCTACAACTGCAGATACAATCATTCCAAACGCACCCACTAACATTTCTGGTGTCATTGTTTTCGCTCCTTAAATAATAAGTTTTAAAACTCTAAAACTCTAATACTCAACAATATAGCAAATTAAGAAAATTTGGAAAGAAAGTTTTGAGATCAGAGTTTTCAGAATGTTATTGGATAAAATCGGTAATCTGTTTCGTGTATTTTTGCGGTTTTTCAATATCCGGTAGATGTCCACATTTTTCGAATTTCACAAGTTTGGCGGACGGCGCGTGCTCAAGAATGGAGGTAAAATCGGTATACAAATGAGAAAAATCGCTATCCCCATAAATAGCCAACACCGGAGTATTTGTTACGACTAAAGAAGAAGTATCTGTTTGAGCGAGATTTTGCACCAAACTTGCAAGACAAAAATGGGCTCCATTTTCGAGTGCTTGCGTCGCCATTTTTGAAAAAGGTTCCAGATGCAGACTCTGCCTTGGTAAAGCTGTTTTATACCATTGTAATGCCGCTTTCCGACATTGCAGACCCATGAGTGTTTGCCCTAAAATAGGGATTCTTAAAGGTTTCGGAATAATCCGTTCGGTCCAGCGACGCATGGAGAAAAAGGAAGGAGTTTGAGCGAGAATGACATGGGTAATTCGATCCGGATATTGATTTGCAGTTCTTAGTGCGTAAAATCCATTGGAACAAGTGAAAGCAAGCGCGGCTCTAGGAATTTCAAGAAAATTCATCAACTCAATCACTAGATCTGAAATGATCGGAACTTGTAGGGAGAAATTTCGATTGGGTGTAGAGTAACCAAATCCGGGAATTTCAAAACACACGACCCGAAAACGAGGCCGAAGTTCTTCGATCAATTCCCGATAATGCTCTATTACACAAGGCCCATCGGGGATCATAAGAAGCACCGGAAGCGCTCCACCCGTATCCCAAATTCGTTGCGAACCCTGTTGCGTTTCTCGAAAACTCACCTGATTTGAAAATAAAGCCTGTTCCAAATTTTGTTTCTTCCGGAATCGGGCAAGAATCACATCAACCCTGTTCGCAATCATTAATAAAATACCCTTTATTCGTAACTGTTCAGGTCTCCTAATGTCCCCCGCTGGCGGGGGATCAAGGGGGTGGAGTCTTTCAGAAGTGCTCTTCCACCCCCAAACCCCCGCCAGCGGGGGACAAAGACCACAAGATTTTGTGGTTTGACCCGAACTTAAATCTACAGGTTGTACCTGAATAGTTACCTTTATTCCTTATATAAATGAGCGACTTGTTTTTCATATCCGTTATAGAGTTGGCTCGGAACGGTTTCCCAACCGTTGGGGTCCCCTGTTCCAATGATTCGTTCTTCGGCCTGGGACCATCGTGGATGAGGAATATGAGGCTCCACATTTGAGGCCCAGCCATATTCCTGAGGATTACAAGTATTCCAGAACGTGGCGGGTCGTTTTTCGGTAAATTCGATTTCTACGACCGATTTTGGATTTTTGAAACCATATTTCCACGGAACAATAATCCGAATCGGAGCTCCGTGAGCAGTAGGCATCCGATGCCCATAAATTCCCACAGTTACGAGAGCCAATTCGTTCATCGCTTCATCGAGACGAAGTGCTTCAAAATAAGGCCAAGGCCATTGTGTATAAGCCATTCCCGGAGCTTCAGCAACGCTTTTTTTTACCGTCACGAAACGGAGATATTTTGCTTTTGAATTGGGTTCTACTTTTTTGATCAATTCGCTCAAGGGAAACCCAGTCCAGGGAACGGTCATCGCCCAAGCTTCAACACAACGAAATCGATAATTACGCTCTTCCAAGGGAAAAAGATGCATCAGTTGGTCCAAATCGAGCGTGAGCGGGTTGTTCACTTCTCCATGAATTTTCAGGGTCCAGGGATCGGTTTTAAATTTTTTGCCGAGGAGATGGACCTTTTCTTTTTGTGTACTGATCTCATAGAAATTGTTATAGGTTCCAGCGACGGTTTCGTTCGTGAGATCGCGATCTACCGTATAGAGATCGTTATGTTTTGCCGGATAAAGTTCATCTCCGGGAAAAGCAGGTTTTTTTTCTTGAGGTGTTTCTTGAGCATAGGAACCCACAAGACCCATCATTCCAAGTCCAAGGGTTCCTTTGAGCATCTGGCGACGGTTCAAGTAATAGTGTTGCGGAGTCACTTGATTTTCAGGGATTTCCCAAGAGGGAGGAATTTTAATATGCATCGTGGATCTCTTCTAAAGATTAGGGTTCAGGGGCAAATACCGAAAGATTAACGCTCTCTTCTGTGGGCCAGGGCGTTTCTAAACTCTCTTTTTCTGCGGAATTAACCTGATGTTCGATTTCAGATTCCATTTCTTTCAATCGTTCAGGAGTTAATATTCCGTCCTGCAGAAGTTTTTCGCTATACAAAGAAATGGGATCGCGCGCTTTCCAGCGTTCGTAAATTTCGGGTCGTACATAAGGCTTTTCGAGAATTTTTCCAGCTTGTTTTCGTCCTGCTAAATAAGCGGAGGTATCATGAAAGGCGTGTCCGCTCATTCGCATGGTTTTAAGTTCAATGAGGGTCGGTCCTTTGCCGGATCTCGCGAATTCAGCCGATTCAGTGATTGCTGAAAAAATGGCTTCTGGATTGTTCCCATCTAGGACCAGATTCGGAAGGCCGTACCCCGGGCCTTTGTCAGCATAATGATCCGCGAGGCATTGGCTTTCTTTCCAGGTCGACAGGGCAATCTGATTGTCTTGGATCACAAAAACGATCGGAAGTTGTTGAACGGCCGCGAAGTTGATTGCGGAGTGCCATTCTCCGAGACTTGTTGCTCCGTCTCCAGAAAAATTAATCACCACTCGTTTTTCTTGTCGAAGCTTAAATGCTAACGCAATTCCCACATTGGCCTGAATCGTCATTGCTAAGGGAGCCGTAGGCGGATAAACTCCATGAGAGAGGTCTCCGATATGAATATCTTTACCATACATTGGAGGGCCGTTTTTTCCGAGTTGGGCGTTAAACACCCAGGAAATAGGCATCCCCATTGCCAAACAAACTCCAAGGTCTCGAATCATAGGGCCAACAATATCGCCCCGATAATTCCCTTTTTGAGTTTTTTCTTTGTTGAGCCGTAAAACACTGGCCACAATCGCTTCTTGTCCCGTACTTTTGAATCCTTTTCCACCAAATGGAGTACCTTTATAGGGGGGACCATTGAAGTACAAGGATTCTCCGCGATCATCAACCGATCGAGTCAGTTTCATCCAAAATAAAATTTGTCGTTTTTCGTCCGGATTCAAGCTTAAACGCAATCGCTGACGCGCGAAAAAGCGCTCTAAATCCTGAAGAAAGCGATCCTGAATTCGCTGACAATATTCTTTTGCGGAGAGATCTGGATAGCATTCAATTGTTTCCAAAAAAGCAGTCCGTGGAGATTTTGAGAAAAAATCCTGAATTTCCTTAAGAAAATGATTTTGTCGGTTGGTGAGCATTTCTGAAATGATCGGATCAGGAGCGATTTGCCAAATTCGTATAATTATTGGCAAGAGGGTTTCAAAAAAGAGGGGTTGTTTTAAGGCGCAAAACCCGGAAAGTTCTTGAACCAGTTCACTCCATAACTGCATAAGCGCCAATCCATTGAAATGAGAAAATTTATTTGAATGTTTAGTTCCTAATGTCCCCAATCTTAACTTATTTAGTAACGGGAAGCAATGATTCATTGGATTGAATTCATTGCTTCCTATCGATAAAATTTTGGAACTGCTTTAAAATTCAGGAAAATCAAAAGCGATTCCTGAAATTTTGAAGCGAGAACTTTTTATGTTTTAAAAGGAGAATTCATGCGAAAATATATACTAATGGCATTCTTAATGGGATTAATGCTTAATTTAAGCTCATGCTCGGAGGAAAAGACAATGAATGAAAAATTCCCTAACAAGCCCTCAGCAGAAGAAAAAATCATTGTCCATAAAGGGACAGAAGCGCCACTCACTGAGAAATCCTATAACAGCCTTTCAGCAGAAGAAAAAAGAGTCATTCTCCATAAAGGCACAGAACGCCCCTTTAGTGGGACATACAACGATTTTTTTGAAAAGGGTTATTACCACTGTAAACAATGCAATGCAAAACTTTATACTTCAGACAATAAGTTTGCCTCTAAGTGTGGATGGCCTAGTTTTGATGATGAAATTAAAGATGCCGTTACAAGAAAAACGGACGCGGATGGAAGAAGAACCGAAATATTATGTACAAATTGTGGAGCCCATTTGGGCCATGTTTTTGAAGGAGAACAACTAACAACGAAAAATATTAGACATTGTGTTAACTCCATCTCTTTAGTATTTGCGCCCTATAAAAAAGAACCTTCTATAGCAAAAGCCTACTTTGCAGGAGGCTGTTTTTGGGGTGTAGAGTATCTGTTCGAGCATAAAGAGGGTGTTGTTTCAGCAATTTCAGGCTATATGGGAGGTTCTCTAGAAAAGCCTTCCTATCAAGATATATGTACTGGAAAGACTGGCCACTTAGAAGTTGTGGAAATAACCTATGATTCGAGCAAAGTGAATTATGAGAACCTTGTCAAATTTTTCTTTGAAATTCATGATCCTACACAATCCAACGGTCAGGGTCCAGATATTGGAGAACAATATTTATCCGCCATTTTTTATGAAAATGAGGATGAAAAAATGATTGTTCATCAGTTGATAGAGATACTTAAAACGAAAGGATTTAATGTTGTAACAAAAGTAATTCCCCTTGCACCCTTTTGGAAAGCGGAAGATTACCATCAAGACTATTACGATACTAAAAAAAAGCAACCCTACTGCCATGCGTACAAAAAAAAGTTTTAGACTTTTGAGCCGAATTTCCAGAACGAGCGTTTCTTTTTAGTTTTAGGAGGGGCCCAGTTAAAGCAAGGTACTTTTTGTAATAAATCTTGAATCAAATATTCTACGGTAATTCCATCGACTTCCGCTTGGTAATTCAAAATCATTCGGTGTCCAAGAACGGGAAGGATCAAACTACGAATATCTTCTGTGGTCACAGTGGTTCGCCCATAAAGCATCGCTCGAGTTTTGGCTCCGAGGATGAGTCCTTGGCAGGCGCGGGTTCCGACACCCCATTGAACATATTCCCGAATGAGTGGAATCACTTGTTTCTCGTCAGGCCTTGTATTGCGAATCAGTTGAACCGCATAATCCATCACCCGATCCTCAATGGAAATTTTGCGAGAGAGTTCGATATAATCCAAAATTTCCTGACGGGTCAGAATGGGTTTGAGTTGTACCGATTGAAGGGAAGTCGTCATAATTAAAATTTGATATTCATTTTCTCGGGTCGGATAATCCAGTGGAATTCGAAACAAGAAACGATCGAGTTGGGCGGCAGGAAGTGAGTAAGTGCCTTCCATTTCAATAGGATTTAAGGTCGCCAGCACCACAAAAGGGGGTTCTAGTTTTAAGGTACGTCCTAGAGAAGAGATTTGTTTTTCTTCCATCGCTTCGATGAGCGCAGATTGTGTTTTGGGTGGAGTGCGGTTGATTTCGTCTGCCAGAATCATGTGAGCGAAAATAGGGCCGGGTAGAAATTTAAATTCGCGTTGTCCGGTTTCGGAATTCATGAGAATGACTTCTGCTCCGGTGATATCGGACGGCATTAAGTCAGGCGTAAACTGAATTCGGCTCATTTTGAGTTCTAGGAGGCTGGCCATTGTGCTAACCAAAAGTGTTTTTGCCAATCCGGGAACTCCGACAAGTAAAGAGTGAGAGCCCGAAAAAATACTAATCAGGATCAGTTCAATCACCGGATCTAAGCCAACAATTCGTTTTCCGATTTGTTGCTTAATTTCATTATAGTCGCTGGCCAGTTTTTTAATTTTTTCGTTCTGTTCCACAGAAAATGAGGCGGTTGTCACAGCACCCATAGAAACTCCAATTTAGGATGAGAAGTCCGATTTGTTTTAGGATTGACTGTCCAAATTTTACCTCATTTTCACTGAACAAGCAATATTTCCGTTCCTCAAGTATTCCATTTTAAAGAGAGCTTCTTTTATGAAACCTCAGCTTTAAACCTCCCTTAGGACGCAGTGAAAGAAATGGTTCAAGTTCTACCTCTTTTTGCTGAGGATCTAAAGTAGGGTAAAATTGCTGGAGAACAGTAACAAGAATAATCATCATTTCAGTCATGGCAAAATGCTGTCCAATACAAATATGAGGACCTCCACCAAAAGGAATATAAGCATATTGAGGGATAGGTTCTGCTAAATGAGGAGCAAACCGTTCGGGGCGGAATTCTTCAGGGTTTGGAAAATAACGAGGATGACGATGAAGCGCATAAGGAAAAATTTCAATCCAGCTTCCTTTTGGAATTCGATAGCCTCCTAACTCGACTTCGGTGATAGCCTCTCGAATAATGAGTCCCCACGCTGGTGGATAAAATCGCAATACTTCTTTAATGAACATTTGAGTATACACTAATTGAGGAAGATCTTCGAAAGAAATCGTTTTTCCTCCTAGCACACGATCTATTTCTTCAAGCAGTTTTACTCGCACTGAGGGGTTTGTTGCAATGACATACCAGTTCCAACTGAGAGAGGCGGCAGAGGTGTCATGTCCTGCAATAAAAAGGGTCATCGCTTCATCACGGACTTGTTGATCCGTCATGCTTTGTCCATCGCCTTCTTCATCCACCGCTAACAATAACATCGAGAGCAAGTCTCCCTTATCTTCCCCTGAATCTCGCCACTTTCGAATCATTTTCCAAATCGCTTGATCTAATGTTTGAATAGCTCTGCGTTTACGGCGTAGGTGAGGAAGAGGAAGCCATTTAGGGAGTAGAAAAGGGAGTGGAGAAGTGATTTCTTTAAGAAAAATTTCAGACAAGACATGCACTGCCTCTCCTAAGTGAGTGGCTTGTTCAATCTGTTCGATACCAAAAAGAGTTTTAGCAATAATAGTTAGGGCAAGTTGAGTCATCTCTATTTCAGAAGAGATGATTTTCTCTTCTGAGCATTCCTTTAAATACTGTTGGGTAGACTCCACCATCACTTGCGCATAGCGGCTCATCCGTTTAGGATGAAGAGCGGGTTGAACTAAGCGGCGCTGGCGTAGCCAAAACTCTCCTTCACTATTGACTAATCCATTTCCGTCGATTTGTCTGAAAATGTTTACTTGCTTAGGAAGTTTGCGAAAACACTTCGCTTTTGTCGTTAACACCTCACGGATGAGATCGGGCTGATTGAGAAAATAAGTGCGAATCCATCCTAAACGAAAGTACGCGATATCTCCATATTTTTGCCCTAATTCGGTAATAAAGGATAAGGGATCAGCGATAAAGCGCTTTGCTAAGAAAGCGCCAAATAAAGGATCACTTGGACCTCGAGGAAATTGTGTCATAGGAATCGACTGTTAATGAGTTTGATATAAATAAGAAACAACGTTAGGAGTTTTAAACCTATGTTCCAAAAACCACTCCATCGATAGCATCATAGGAAGAATCACACAAGCCATAATCATAACTTCCATTTGGGGCACACCAAATAAAGCCCAAGCAAATCCAGCAACAGCAACTGCAGGACGAAGTAATGTAAAGGGACCAAAAACGAATACGCTAGTTAGACTCTGGATATCAACAGAAGGAATCAAACGTAGCAGAAATGCAACACAGAGGATCCCTGCATAAGGTAAGTAAATTTGAAGTAAACAGTACCCCGCTTGCAAATAACTCTTCACAAGCAATGTTGAAGAAGCAGAAAAGAGTAAAAGAAGAGATCCAACAACTGCTGCAACAGCAATAGCGCATTGTCCATAGAAACTTCCTATTTTCATAGCCCGACGATAGTATATTTTTTTAGAAATCAAAGCATTTTGCCCAGCAGCAGCCCTATACCCACAAAAGGCGCTATCGAAAGTGGCTAAAATATAGAGTAAAAAAAAAGTCATTTCCATCCCTGAATTCTAGAAGCACGACGTTTTAACGCATTCACAAAAGCTTCTTGGTAAACAGGTCTTATTCCAAGTAGCGTTTGAAATGGTCGTGGAATAGGAGAATCTCCAAGTTTTGTATTATAAAGAGTTGAAGCAAAATCAGGAGTTCCAGAGCGTACCGCTTCTAATAACGTTTTTCCGCTGTGCGCTCTTATAGCAGAGAGGACTCCATCATGTCTAGCAAGAGGTTCACGAAAACGGGTGATATGAAATAGCCATGCACCAAGCGGTGCTAAAGGAGAAGGTTGAAAATCAAAGTGAGCAAATCCAAGTGTTTCAGGTCTTTCATGTGCTTGAAAAAAATCCGTCAATCCTTGTCCTTTAAAATGGTGCAATACACCAGTCGTGATATAGATAGAGGCAGGAACTGCTAGTTTAAAAGCATTCGCTTTAATAAAGGAGACACGAAGTTGTTCTTTATGAGCCAGCCTTTGTGCTTCTTCAATTAAGGCTTCATTATAATCGGCACCAATCAGTTCTACATCGTCTCCTAGATTTCCTTTTGCAGCAAGCCACCTGAGAACATAACCAATACCACAGCCAACATCAACAATACGGAAAGGACTAATATCCTTTTTTTGGAGACGAAAAGCCTGTAAAAAGGGGCGTATAAGTTCAGCGACTCGTTGCCCTTGAACAAATTCTTCGGAAAGCCTTTGTAATTCGGTATGGACTCGAATAAGTAATGTGTTCACTGCAACGGGATCCAGAATTCCATTGATTGCAGGCATTTTATGTACTAAAGAAGCCGCACGAACATTTTTGACTTGAGTAAAATGTTCTATTACAGCCGTTTTTTGTACAGGTTGACGCTTCAATGTTTCTGAATCAAAAGAAATAATCAGATCAGAAATTTCTGGAGAATTTTTTGGGATCAGCATAACATCCTTTTTTCAACGCCGATCGACACGATCTGCTTTGGAGAGGACTCCGTCTGAATTGAAATCGCAACGTTCAAAAAGAATGCTGGGGCCTTGAAATTCTTCTTGGGTGACGATCCCATCTTCGTTTCGATCATATTTTTCCATAAATCCTAAAGCGGATTGGATACGAAAATAACGCTCGGCTTCTTCTTTAGAGATTTTTTTATCTTCATTCAGATCCATTTGAGGAAATAAGTATTTTGGACCTTCATTCAGTTCTTCTTGGCTAATTGCATCGTCCTGATCTTTATCCCAACGCGCCATAAATTCGTTTGCGTTTTGTGGACGACGTTTCCCTCCGCGATTTTTAGAGGTCGTTTTTTCTTGCTTTTCTTTCAAACTTTCCGCAAGAGCTAAAGATTCTTCTCGGCTGATGAAATTATCCTTATTTTTATCAAACTTTTTAAATTCTTTTCGAGTGAGTTTCGTTTCTTTCTTGTCGAGATATCCGTCGGCGTCCCCATCTTGTTGATCGAAAGGAGATTCTTCCTGCCCTTGTCGTCCGTTTTTTCCGGCCAAGGTTGTTTTGGCTTCGTTCGCGTCAATGGCTCCATCTTTATTTTTGTCGTAACGAGTAAAATCTTCAGGACTTCCGGGAAATTCCGTTTTTTCGATGATGCCATTCGCGTTACGATCAAAGGTTTTGATGAGTTCATCGTTACTTTGACCTTCCTTTGTCAGTTCTTTTGCAATTAATTCTCCATTTTGATCGCGATCATAACGATTAAAAGTGGCTTCATCCCCCGTATATTCCTTGAGAACCACTTTTCCATCGTTGTTTTTGTCATACACCTTCATAAAATCTTCAATTTTTTGGGCCCAACAACAGCCTAGAACAAAAAAGATAAAACAAGCAAATCGCATCTTATTTCTCCTGAAAAAATATTACTTTTTATTTTCCTAAGGGCACAGCTAACAATTTCGCAATCTCTTCTTGTGTCAGATAACGAGTATCGGGATGAGAAATATCTTTCAACGGTTCTCCGTCAGTACTAATCATTTGATCAAGAGGCATCTCCTCTAAGAGTGTAGTGGTACAAGGAACCCGATCTAGGACAGTGGTTATAGTTTCTGGGGTTGCCGATTTAGTGACATTGACTATTGTCACTCCTTCTTGATGAGACAAGAAAGCGTAAGTAGTCAAAAACGGAGCGTTATACACTTTGGCTAATTTAACATCTCGTAGGTTGCGACTATTGATAGGTTCTGTTCTTCCAATAATTTGAGGCTGACCCGGATCCGTAATTTTGATAATGAATAAACTAATACGATCCATCTGATTCGTAGTCGTATTAATTCCCAAATAGAGATAATCATTTTCTTCGGTAGGAATTTTTCCTCCATCGGAACCGAGATCAATATGGGTTCCGACTTCAATGCCTGCGATACGAAAACGATCCAGTCTCTGCAGTAACCCCCGTGGAACCAGCGGACGTAAGAGGGTCGGTTTTTCGGGTTGTGTTGCGTTAAATAAATATGCGCCATTATCATCGACTACCGCAAGCAAATGAGTCGCATTTTGTCGAGCGGTTCCTGTTGCATTTAATTTTCCATATTGGAAAAAGCTTTTGACCTGATAAACCGAATCTTGAGGTTTTCCTTGTACCGTCGTCGATTGTCCTAGCATATTTGTTGCTGATAAGATGCTAAGGGTTCCAACCACTTTAGCTTCTTTAGGTTGGGTGACATCAATGACTTTTAAGCCTCCTTCTCCATCGGCCAAATATAAATAGGGCCAAAACAAATCGCAATGGACTGCATTTTCTGTTTCTATTTTAGTGAATAAGCGAGGGGTTCTTGGATCTTTTAAGGTGAATATCCACAATCCTTCATCTTGGCAACACGCATATAAAATTTCGCCAGAAACGAGTAAATATTTAATTCCTGGAACTTTAAATTTTTGAAGAAGACTTGGAAACGCTGGATTTTTGAGGTAAAGAACCGCAAGCTCTTCTTCATTGACGGCCGCGTATCCAAACTGGGCTTCTCCTTGAACCTTATCCATCAAAAGTGCGAGAGACTCTACATCTTCGAGTTCAATCGTGGCCACGGGTAGAGATTTTCCGAGTTCTTTTTTATCTAAAGCAATCGCTTCGATTCCGTTATCGGTCAGTGCGTAAAAGAAATGGCGGGCCAAGCGATAATTTTTTGATCCCATCCCATAGGTTGCGCTAGAGCGATGGCATTCGGTACAAGTACGCGTAAATCGTTGAACATTATGAAGTTGATGATGAATCATGGTCATCCCAGAGAGCCCATTTTGAGTCTCTGGCATTCGATGATCCATAATTTTTCGACCATTTTTATCCCAGACGGTTCCCATGGTCGAAAATCCCACCATATAAGGAGCAATCATTCCTTCCGAACTAAACCCTAAATAAATTTGTTTAAAACTGGCAAAGACTTTTTCTTGCGTAGACACTCGTCCCGGAGTGCGTTGTCCGGAAATTAAGTCAAGTTGAGTAAAGGATTCGTTTCGATCAAAATGAAATCCAAAAAAATTAATGTTCCAACCCGAATGGCACGAATAACATTCGAGACGTTGATGCGCTGTAGTCATCGCCTGAGAGGCTCGCATATTATAATCACGATGGCTCTGTGAAATGACATTCTTGACTTGTTTGACGCGTCGTCGTTTCCCATCAATTTTTCCCGTGAGATAAATTTCTCCATCCGTTCCTTTTGAGAGATGTGTTAAAGCGCGTCCGCGAGAAGTTGTCATTGTAGAAATTTGATCGATACCTCCATGACAATCAACGCATTCGATTTCGACAGCATGTTCCATCGCGCCATAAATATTTCCATCACCCATCACATCGCGTAGGGTATGGCAATCAATACAGTTCATTCCTCGCTGGTAGTGAATATCTGCAGGATTCAGCTTCGGATCATTTAAATAAAAAACGCCATTCATTTGTTGGTTTGTGGTGCCTTTTACTTCAGGTCCGCCCGGCATTCCGGGAACTAACTGAGAGAGTCCTCGAAAATTCAAACCAATGGAAGCGTCCCCATAGTGACAACTGACGCAGGTATTTGTGGAGACTCGCGAAGTCATTTGATGAACAGAAGGGTGTCCGGGTTCAAATTTTTTCACGGTCGGATCAATCCCATGAAAAAACTTATCCAAATCACCTTTGTCCTTGCTCTTGTTACTGCCGC
>CAZHAR010000052.1:0-36913 GCA_964530615.1 uncultured Planctomycetota bacterium
GGCATAAAGCCTCATCGAAATGACAGAGAACATGATTTTTAAAATGGCTTCTTAGATCCCACGAAAGAATAGAGTCTTATTTCCTGTATCTTATCCATTTTTTCAGAAGCGTCTAATGAAAGAAGTTATTAAACAAATTGTGAATCACTATCGCTCGCAGATCATGGACGTAGCGATTTACTTCGCGCCTCATATCCCTCCGAAAAAATTAAAAAATGCCTTAAAGACTTACGCAAAAGGCGCCGATCGGGAAGAAGTCCTTTTTTTGTTCGATAATACGGCTTTTGGAAGCGCAAAAGAAGGCGCTCTGTTCACGGTAGAAAATCTATATACTTCGGATCGTTCTCGAAAAATAGCTTTGAAAGAAATCCTTGAAGCACTCGCAGAGGAGGATCCGAAATTTTTAGTTATCAATGGAGAACGATTTTTCAATGCGGGATTCGCTCAGATCGAGTCTCTAAAAAAGATCGCAGAAATGCTCCAAAAAATTATTGGCTATGCTAAAACCGGAACTCTCGAAAATGCAGAGGTTAGGCTTCCGACCGATCGTGATCCTTCAGAGAGAGAATGGGACGAAATTCAAAAATTTCGCAGAAAAGGAGCCTCACTGATTGAATTTTTGCAATTTATTTTTCAATCCCCGATTTATCAGAAAGCCTGGAACCAATTTTCTCCTACCGGATCAATAGATAGGATACTATGGAATTTTTTGATGGAAAAATCTCAAGTTCCTTTCCTAGAAGAATGGGAAAAACAGCACCCTGAATCTAATGCAACACTTGATCTCTGGTGGAAAATAATCAATACTTTGCCCAAGATCCAAAAATATGAAGCGGTTTCCATTTTTTGTGATAGTTTGCTTCCGTCTCGTTCTCAAGAAGTGTTGCATTTACTTCGGCAACAAACTCCCCTACAGGATATTTTGTATATTGCGCCTTCTATTCCAGAAGAAAAAAAGGAGCCCGCAGTTCAGAGTATGATTGTACCTGAAAACGAAATTGTTTTAGCTTTAGTGGATTTGACGTTGTTTGGATCCGCAAAAAACGGGATGCTCTTTGGCCAAAACGCAATTTATTATAGAAATCCTTTAAACGGACGATCTCCGGGGCAAGGTGTTGTTCCGTATCAAGAACTTCCTCAACGACAATTGAAAACAGAAATTCGCGATGTCTATATGGATTTCGGTCAATTTATTGAATGTGGAACGCTCTATCCTTCAACCGCTCTGCATTCTATCGCGGACACCCTTCGTCAATGGATTCAAAAAATGGATATTCAGGAAGATATCCATTCGAAAACAAACACTCTTTTTCAGGTACTTCGTCATTCAAATAAGGATTTACGAAAACTGGCTTGCTTCGCGGTCAGCCAAATGTATGAGAATACGGTCAGTCTGGCAATTCTGGATTCCTTACAACAAACACTTGCGGATCCTGAACGTGAAGTTCGCATTGCCGCCGCAATCGGATTAACGAGGCTTTGGAAAGATCAAATATCTGAATACTTGAATACCCGTCTCATTCAAGAAGAGATGAAAAAGTTCCCGGATGTTTCTCATCTTTGGACCCAGTTAAACAGTTCATCTGCGGTATTAAATAATTTTCAATTGCTTCGTAATCGTATGAATGGATGGGCGGAATTTGAATTCTCGAATTTGAGCGATCGAGAACTGAGTCTGATGCTTGACACTCAAGGGACTGAATATATTCTAGCGCCCGGATCCACTTATCTTTTAGGTCTTCGACCCAATCCTGTAAATCCGTTTTATCCGAAAGGGTATTTTTATCTCGATCAGCAAGGCGCTTTATTCTTTCCAGATTTATCGGCATTCGATCCTTTGTTGATCGTGTGGGATGAAAAAACGTCGCGATTGACTTGTTCTACAGAAAGCTACCTCCTTATCAATCGTCGTACCGCCTCCGTCATTCATTAGAAATGAGAGTAAAATGCCCTCTATTCCTGCCGCCTCCGATCCTTGGTTTCAACAGATTCCCAAAATAGAGCTTCACCTTCATCTGGAAGGAGCGATTCCTTATAGCGCTTTGTGGCAACTGGTTCAAAAATATAAAGGAGACGTACAATCGTATGAAGAGTTAACTCAACGATTTCAGTATCGGGATTTTTCCCATTTTATCCAGACCTGGATTTGGAAAAATCAATTCTTGCGCGAATATGAAGATTTTACTTTTTTTGCAGAAGCCGTGGCGCGGGACTTGAGTCATCAAAATATTAGTTATGTCGAAGCCTTTTTTTCTCCGCCTGATTTTGAGCGACATGGCCTAGAAATCCAAAAATTGATTGAAGCGGTTTCTATCGGATTCGATCAAGTACCCGAGATAAAAATACAGTTGGTCATTGATCTGGTTCGAGACTATGGAGCCATTCGCGGCATGAATACTTTGAATAAACTTGTGGAAATGAAGCACCCACGAGTGATTGGTATTGGTATTGGAGGCTCCGAACATCTTTTTCCGCCAGAACTTTTTGAAGAAGTCTATCATCAGGCGCACCAACTCGGATGGTTCACGAGTGCGCACGCGGGAGAAGTGGCCGGCGCTTCGAGTATTTGGGGTGCAATTCGGAAGTTAAGAGTTCATCGGATTGGGCATGGAACCCGCGCGAAAGAAGATCCGAAACTTCTCAATTATCTCGTAGAGAATCAGGTTCCTTTGGAAATGTGTCCGATTTCAAATCTTCGTACTGGAGTCACTTTGAATATTGCGGAGCATCCGATTCACGACTATTTTCAAAGAGGGATCTTGGTCACTGTGAATACGGACGATCCGAAAATGTTTGGAAATTCGCTAGCGGGCGAATTCGCGCTACTTGAAAAAGAGCAACACTTTTCACGCCCAGAAATCTGCAAATTAATTTTAAACGGAATCTATTCGGCATGGCTTTCGCCAGAAGAAAAAAAATTAATGCAACAACAATTTGAAGAACACCCTTTGTGGCTAAAACCTCTATCGATTAAATCCTGAAGCTTTGGGGGAGTCTCAACAGAGTTTTTATTCTTAAAACCTATACTTCGAATCGTTTTCAATACAAAAAACGAATCTATTGTATTGAAAAGAGATTCTCATAATATAAATCTTCTATTTTAAAATAATTTCTTAGCAACACGCATCGGTTGCCTCAATTCAGCCAATTGAGATATTTTGCGACTCTTTGTGTAAGAGCCGCATTTTTTTTCTTTCTCTCACCCTCAGCCTAAGTTTTTTTAGGATCTTCCCTTTCTCCTTTTCAACAATCCTCAAGGTGTTTACAAAACTCCTGGAACCCTATCCAGGAGTTTTTTTTTGCCCTTTAAAATAATCTCTTTATCGAATGATTTTACGAGTAAATACCGCCACAAATAACGACATCGTAAAAATACCCACAAACGCTTCCATCGTTACGATAAAGCGTATCATTCCTGCGTGGTGAGGGGCCCAATCTCCAAAGCCCATAGTCGTAAACGTCGCGATACTAAAATAAATCGCATTGCTCCAATCGAAGGAGATCGGGGTTGTAGAAGGAGCGAGATATACAAAACCATTGGGGAAAAGCGAATAGAGAAACCCAAAAAAGAAGATAATCACTAAAGACGACATCGTAATACGAAGCGGACGCGTTCCATAACCACACCCTAAATCTAGAATGAAATAACTACAGCATGAATTTAACGTTTGAAGGGGATGGGAAATAGAAATTTTTAGGGTCTTACGATGAGCCTGTTTAAAACAAAAATAGGCTTCATCCATATCTTCATAGCGATTTTGCTGTTCAAAAATTGTTTTTAAGGTTCCATACTCATTCGCGGCAAGAATAAAGTCTTTTTGTTGTTCGCTTAATAACTTATTTTGGATTTGGTTCCATTCCAGAACGATGTTTTTCGCATCTATTTCAGAGAGCACCACTTTCCCAAGAAACTGTGCACCTTTAAAACTACATTTTTGTTCAAAACGGCTCCCTGTAAAATCGCAGAGTTTATGAAAAATCGCATTTTGAAAATAAACAATATCTTTAAACGCACAAAACTTTAGATCGATCCGGGAACAATTTAACTGTGAAAAATCGACTTCGTCCTCGCAAACAGAGCGTTCCATCTGGAGATGTGTCCACTCTGCTTCTCTGGCATTCAACTTCCCTTTCCATCGGACTTGATTAAAGAGGGTGGCTCCTTTGATTCGAGTTTTCGAAAAATGGGTTTCACCCGCAAAAAGAGTTAAATGAAAATGAGCTTCTCCTTGAAATTCACAGCTATAAAAAGAAGTTTCTTGTTGAAACATGGCTTCTCCAAAAAATCCTTCTTTATAGAATTTGGTATCAATAATTGCGGTAGGTTTCTCAAAAAGCGCGGCGCGAAAGCGAGCCTTATCTTGAAAGATCGTGTTGCGTATTTTGACATTCCCTGAAAACACTCCATTCCAAGCATTTACATGTCCTTGAAAAGTGGTATTAATAATTTCCAAAAGATCAACATAAAGAACATTTCGCCAATCGATTCCACCCAATTGGCAATCATATATTTTGAAACTCTTTTGAAAATGCGCTTTATAAAAAGAGATATTTTGATTTTTGGGAAAAGAGATATTTTGAAAAGACACCTCTCCCTGAAAATGAACTCCACTAAAATCAATCGATTGACTCACCACTAAATTTTTTAGGGAAAATTCGGATTCGAATTGGGCAGGAATTTTAGTAACCGCTTTGAGAGTTTCGACGACAAGATGTTCCTTTTCAGGAGCGTTTTCATTCACATTTTCACCGAGTTCTCCACATTCTAAACTTCCTAAACTTCCATTATTCCAATGGAACGGTTTCTTAAAAATCGTCTGGTGCGCTTGCAAACAATCAATATTCATATTTTGAAGATGAATCGGCTGTTCAAAGATTTGATGATTTAAATTTAATAAGCAGACCTTTGCATTTTGAAGCGGTTTTCCCTCTAAAAGTAGTTGGAGGGCTTCTTCGGAGGTGTATTCTTTTAGTTCAGAAGGAAGCGTCTCTGGAAAAGACTGAGACACTGAAACACTTGTTGGACTCGTTGAAACTAATGAAGAAGACGACGCTGAAGCGAATTGTCCGCTTACGGATTGGAGAACCTTGCTACACAGCGTTTCTAAGGTTTTAAATATTCCTTCTCCTTGAAAAGCAACCGATTCAAAAAAAGGAGCGTTCAAAAAATTCAATTCCTGATTTAACTGATTTACTGTTAAAATGTTGGGGAGATCGCGTTTATTATATTGAAAAACCAGAGGAAGCGTTTCTATATTTAAGTGGTATTCTTTAAGATTCTCTTTTAAATTAGCGAGGCTTTCTTTATTTTCTTCTAGTTTAGCCGTTTGAGAATCGGCAACAAAAACGACTCCATCAACTCCTTGAAGAACCAATTTTCGAGTCGAATTATAATAGACTTGTCCGGGAACAGTATACAGTCGGAAGCGGGTATTCATTCCAGCGACAGTTCCTGATGTTAAGGAAAAAAAATCAAAAAAAAGCGTTCGGTCCCCTTCCGTGGCAATCGAAGTCAGTTCGCCTCGTCTATCTTGTGGAGATTTTTCGTAAACGACTTCTAAGCAGGTGGTTTTTCCCGCTAATCCACAGCCATAATAAACAATTTTCAAAAGAACTTCTTTTCTTGCAAAATTTATCTGAACCATTGATGAATTTCCCCCAAAATGCAGTGTGAAGCGGATCTAAAGAAGAGTTGATTTTAACTTGAAATTTTTTCAGTGGCAAGATGGCCCGTTTTGGACGGTCTTTGCTTTTAGGCTTTCTTTTTTTTGTACTTAGGGCTAAACTGAGAAAGAAGGTTTAATCAAAGACAAAGAGAATTTTAGGCCTCAAAAGAAAGGAGCTTTTATGGATATTTCTACCTTAATTGCGATTCTTGCGTTTATGATTCCGATTGTTGTCGGTCTTTTTCAATATCGACAATCAGTACAGCAAAATCAGGACAAAAATTTTCGGGAAGAAATTGTCAAATTAACCTCAAAGGAACGGGAAGAACGCCTAGCAGCCGCAACGAATATGGGAACCTTTATTGTCAAAGGAAATCGATTCTATGAAGAAGTGGTTACTATTTTAGTGAATCGAGCTTCAGTAGAACTCGATTATAATGTGCTTAGCGCGATGGTGGGCAGTCTCAGAAGAGTGGATCGGGGCGAATATAGAGGGATTATTCAAAACTTAGTGGATATTGAACGGAGTTTCTTTATTCAAAAATATCCTCTCAAAAAATGGCGTGATCAAACGGATGTAAATCTCAAAAAGGTCCAGACTGAATTTAAAAAAATTGAAGATGCTCATAAAACCAATGGATTGGAATATGAGAAAGTGATGCTGGATAATTTGAATAAAGAAATCCAATTGAAATGGGTTGATTTTTTATTTCATGAGAAAAATTTTAATGAGTTGGAAATGCACTCTCAAGCCATCGGTGATTTCATTTCTACCTTCCTCGGCGTGGTCACTAAATCGTTTCCTATTTCTGGATTAGAATTTAACAAAAACAGTCTCAATAACACGATCATGGAAGATATTAGTTTGATCAAGTCGAATTTTAAAGCGTCTGCGTTTTCCAGTACTCAAATCCTTCAATGTCGTTTTGATGAATCTTCTTTTATCAATACAGTTTTTACCTACTCTCCACTCATGAGTACTAGTTTTCGCAACTGTAAGTTATTTTCAGTCTTATGGGATTATACTAATTTGACGGACGTTGATTTTTCTGGTTCTGAATTTGACGACAATTTTTTCATGGGCGCGGATCTGACACGAGCGAATTTCCGAAAAACCAAAGGTTTAAAACCGGTCTTTTTCTATCTTGCGCGCAATGTGGATAAAGCCCACTTTGATGGAAATTTTGGAAAAGAGATACAATCGCAACTCCTTCAAATGACGCAGGCCCAATTTGAAGACTATGCTTTTAAATGCAACATCACGAAACAGAGACGCGATGCTTTATTTTTCTCGCTAGATGACCTTGCTCCGAAGAAAAGCACGTGATTTAAATGAGCGTTCCCTTTGAAAAACTTCATCTCTATTTACAACAGAAAAAAACGGACTGCTCCTTTTTTAACGAGTATCTCTTACTTGCAGAGAAGTATACTTCTCTGCATCATTACTTAACGCAACGGCTGGGAACACTAAACGACTATTTTATTTATTTAGAAAATTTGTCTTCGCAGACGGAGACAGCAAAAAAAGAAGACGATGAGAATTCGTTTCGTGCCCAACTACAATCGGTAGCGTTTTTAGGGAGTCATTTATTATTTCAAAAAAAAGTGACCCTTGAGGAACTCAATCAAATCCTTTCTCAAATCACTCTGGATGAATTAAATTCGCTAAACGTGTTACAAAAGCTGTTTTCCCAAAGAAAAATTGGATTGGCAGATTTCTGTGCGCTCGCTTCAAAAGATCCTGTGCTTTTTCCAGAAAGTCAGGGCCAGTATGAAATTCGTTGCATTTCAAAGCGGGCCGAATTTATTTGCAAATCTGCTTCGGTTCAGAAAATTTTCGGTCACTACCAACTACTCGAAGAACTTGGCCGGGGAGCGATGGGAATTGTTTATAAAGCCTATCATCCTGGATTAAATCGATTCTTTGCTTTAAAAATAATGACCTCTTCTACGGAAAACGCGAAGCGAATGCAACGTTTTTTTAGGGAAATACAAGTTTTAGCTAAGCTGGAGCATCCCGGAATTGTTCGTATTTTTGACTCTGGCCAAGAGGGCGAAACACTTTATCTCGTGATGGAATTAATCGAAGGAATTCCGCTTTCAAAATGGCTCCAAGAAGAGCACACGCTTCGCGAAAAAATTTCTTTTTTTCAGAAACTACTAGAGAGCTTACATGCGGCTCATATTCAAGGAATTCTTCATCGTGACTTAAAACCGGATAATATTTTTGTCGCTAAAGAGGCTGAACCTAAAATTATGGATTTCGGTTTGGCACGAGATCTGGACTGGACTCAGAAAGAACAAAAATTAACCCAAACAGGCGCGATTTTAGGAACTCCCGCCTATATGTCTCCGGAACAGGCGAAAGGGGAAACCGATCAGATCTCTGCTCGTTCTGATATTTACGCGATTGGAGTCTGCCTTTATGAGGCTTTAACCGGAAGAAGACCT
Source organism: uncultured Planctomycetota bacterium (assembly GCA_964530615.1). Taxonomy (GTDB): domain Bacteria; phylum Planctomycetota; class JBBTDB01; order JBBTDB01; family JBBTDB01; genus JBBTDB01. The sequence continues at coordinate 8,118 of CAZHAR010000052.1, forward strand.
TTTGTCTCAAAGGCAATCTCGGAATTGTTCCAACAAATAATCACACAGGAACCCTTGCCTCCTTCAAAACGAAAAGGAGGCATCCATCCGGACCTAGACACGATTGTTTTAAAAGCTTTAGAAAAAGATCCTAATCAACGCTACGTAAGCGCACAGATGTTTGCTCGAGATTTGGACCGATTTTTGTCTGGATATCCTATTCAATCAAAATCAATGCAATTCAATGAAAATCTACGAAAATGGTACAAAAGAAATCAACAACGATTATTTTTTTATGGACTCTTAAGCCTTTTGATCACGTTCTTGATCCTCGGCGGATTGGGTCTGCACTATTTTCAGAGAAAAACACTGTTTAAAAACTACTTCTGTCAAGCTTCAAACGAGTATCTCCAGAGTCAGAAAAAAAATTCAATGGGTCCTTCTGAAAAATTATATTACCTTTTGCAAGCATTCAAAAACCTCTCCCTCGCGCAAATCGTTTTTTCGAAAGAAGTGTCCGCGGAGAGCTTAAAATGGAAAGTGGGACAGGATATTGTTGCGTTAACTTGCGAAATGGGTTCTTATTATTTTTCTGATTATATCTCGGAAGAACTTGCTCCATTGACATCTGTTTCTGAAGAAGAAAAACAAAAACTAAGAGAATCGATTCAGCAAAAACAGGAATTTTTATTAAATCAACACCTTCATCGGTTTCATTATTGGAAACAACAGTTGATTTTTAAAAAGAACACTTTTAGAACAACAGAGGCACTCTTTGAATTAAGCAAAATGTCTGAAAAAGAAATTATTGACCTTCTTCTAGAAGAATTAAATGAAGGAACGTCTTATCATTTGCGGAACACTCCACAAAATTCGGAAAAAACAGTTTGGTATCATGTGGTCGCCTCTTCTCTAGGACGAATGAACAATCCTTATCTCGGGACAGAACTCTGGAAAGCATTAAAAACCTTTAGCGAGAAACTGGAGGCGTTTCCTGAAATGAAGAAAGAGTGGCTCCTCGTTCAATATATGACGACATTGTCTGTTGCGTTAAGTAATAGTAAAATTCCTGATTTTGCTCCTCATTTTCAAGAAGTGCGTCTGAAAATGGGAGAAGAAACGATGTTCTGGAGATCAACAAAACAAGCTTTTTTGAAACTTCTACGATTGAAAACGAAAAAGCAGAAAGGGGCACAAACCTATCAAGAACATATTGAATTCGTTTTAAATCAAATCTCAGAAAAAGATTATTTGGGCGCAATTGAGACTTCTACTCAAGCGATTCAACTGAATTCTAAGCCTTGGGAAGCTTATAATAGTCGGGGGAACGTCAAGAGCCTTATCAAAGATTTTGCAGGAGCGATTAGCGATTATAATCTGGCCCTTCAGTGGAACCCCAATTCTCCTATCCTCTATGACAATCGGGGCCGAAATCGATTGGAAAGTGGTGACTTTTCTGGAGCCATTCAAGATTTGACATTGGCTATCGAAGCCGATGCCACTTATAGGAGCGCTTATGTCCGACGCGGAACTGCGAAAATAGAGATCAAAGACTATGAGGGAGCGATCCAGGATTTGAATGTCGTTATTCAAATGAATCCTGAAGATGCGGAAGCGTATATGTATCGAGGGAACGCAAAACAGTCGAAAAAAGATTTTGCGGGAGCGATTGCCGACTATACCCTCGCGATCCAATTCGAATCTTCCCTGTTTCAAAACTATAATAATCGTGGAGTCGCTTATATGAATAACGGAGATATCGATCGAGCGATTGACGATTTTACAACCGCTCTCGAAAAGAGTCCTCAGTACGAACAAGCCTATTTCAATCGAGGAAATAGCAAAGTTTTAAAAAAAGATATTTCTGGAGCGATTCAAGATTTTTCCGAGGCAATCCGATTAAATCCTGATTACATCGAAGCTTATTTCAATCGGGGAAACTACCGTCTTCAACAAAACCAACAAACAGAAGCAGTAGCCGATTTCCAAAAATTTCTTGAACTTTCCTACCCTCGAAATGATCCTCAAACAGTGCGATTACGTCAATTGCTCCTGAACCAGTTTCCTCAATTAAAAAAAAGAGAGTAACCTCGGATTAGACTTTTAGTTGGGTTTGGGTAGTTTTTTGGAATAGAGATTTGAATAATTTTCTTCTTTGCCTAAAATACTCTTAGTCTTTAAATAAGAATAGGTCCTCTAAAAAAATTGTATCGAGACAATCAATAGAAAGGGTTTTATGTCAAAAATTTTATTCTTTATTTTTTTGGTTACATTCTCTATCGGATCGGCTCAAAAACCTCCTAAATTTAAAAATACGGTTTCTACCACTGAAGATTATGGAACTTCTTCAGCCGCTTTTTCTGCGGATGGAAAAACGTATGCAGTTAGTAATGGGAATTATCTGATTCGGATCTGTGAGACCACCACAGGAAAAGAACTTTATGTCTTAAAAGGGCATACGGATCGAGTATACTGTCTTGCTTTTGCCCCTGTAGGAAATATTCTTGCCTCTGCAAGTCAAGATAGTACTGTCAGACTTTGGGATCTCGAAGAGAAAGCGGAACTTGTTGCTTTAAAACATGCTTCTTTATCGGTAACTTCTTGCTCTTTAGCCTTTTCTTCAAATGGAAAGATGTTAGGAGTTGCAGGAGATGAATCCTCAAAAGTGGCATTCTGGGATTTAGAAACCAACAAAAAAATTCGAACGATTGAGCTAGAGGGGACGGCTCAATGTATTGCATTTTCCTCTGATGGAAAATTTTTAGCGTCGGCTTCTGATCGTGTTTTAGGATTTAAAATATTCGAGAGTGAGACTGGGAAAGAAGTGCGGCTTGTTCAAGGAACAGATGAAGATCAATCCAATGAGTATGTTAGTTCTATTGTTTTCTCTAAAGATGGAAAATCTATTTTTACAGGCGGATATTCAAGAAATATCAAAGTATGGGATGCTACCTCTGGAGCTAAAATAAACGGCTTCACAGGACATGAAGGAAAAATTTATTCCTTGAGCCTTTCTTCGGATGGGAAAACGTTAGCCTCGGGTGCGGATGATGGAAAAATTATTCTATGGTCTGTAGCCAACGGAACTAAACGTGTTCTTGAAGGACATACGAGTTCTGTTTATTCTGTTGCGTTTTCTCCAGATGGAAAATCACTGGCTTCCACAGGTTACGATGGAACTTCACGCCTTTGGATACAAGAAGACTAGAGTGTCCGGTTTCCGTTGTAGGGGCGATTCACGAATCGCTCCTCTGAAAATGGGGTGCCCTTTCTTAAAAAAAATGGGGTCATTAATTTTTAGTTGGATTTGGGTGGAATTTTGGAATAGAGAGAAGAGGTAGATTTCTCGTAAATCAGTTGCCCATCCACAAAGGTCATTGTACAAAAAGAAGCGTAATGAAAAATATCTCCGTCAAATACAGCGAGATTGGCTCTTAAGCCGGGCCGAATGCTTCCGATTTCATGTTCTAGTCCGATGATTTTCGCGGCATCTGACGTAATACTGCGTAAAGCAATGTCTTCGGAGAGTCCTTCTCGAATCGCAAACGCGGGCTCCAAATGAAAGGTTAAGACATCTTGATTTAAGGTGCCACCGGGGCGAATAATGGAAGCGCCCGGAACGGAGAGTGCGAAACAAAAACCGGCGCGTGCGCATAAAAAAGCGTTTCGTAAAGAGGCTCCGACGGGAAGAGTTGCAGGATCGTAGGGTTGTCGGACCTGTCTTGTAAATAAAACTCCAGCAATACCTTCGCGGGCAAGATCTGAAGCGACAATCCAACCTTCTTCGGCTCCCTCCACAACGACTTGAATGGACGTTTCACGTACCAAACGAATGAGTTGCTCCAATTGATCGCGTGAATCGAGATGAACTCTTGCCGGAACTTGTTTTAGAATGAGCCGAATATAAGGGTCGTTGGATTGTTGTAATTTGGGGTTTGCTTGAATTTGTTTTCGGGCCTGTTGTAATTTTTGTCGAAGATCAAACAAGCCCGAAGGAGAACGGAAAAAGGAATCGAGATAAATCGAAACGTTTTGGGCCAAAATCCACTGGTCGGATTGAAGGGGATTGAGATTTAAAATGGCTGTTGTCGTGTAGGGTCCAAAATCTTGGTTCCCGCGATGGATTGCGGTATGAACATTTGTAACACCTACCGATAAAAGGAACTCAACCCAATCCTGATAGGGATCCAAATTTTCTTCAAGTTGACCTTGTGGCGAAACCGCGAATACGAAATTAGAGAGAATAAGTCCCGGATAAACGCGTTTGCCGGAGAGTTGATAAATTGTTGCGTTTTCTGGAATCGGTAAATGAGTTCCTAGGGCTTGAATTCGCCCCTTTTTCAGAATCAAAACGCCTTGACGAATCAGGGGTGCAGAGACAGGATAAATGTCTGCTCCGATCAGCGCTACATATTCAGATGCTTGGGCTCTAACTGAAAAATAGGGGATCATTGCAACATAAAAAAAGACAAAAAAAGATAAACGCAACACGATAACATTCTCCTTGTCTAGAGTTCATCCGTTAGCACAAATGAATAGAAAAAATGTTGCATTAAAAAAATGCACGAGATGCTGAGGGTAGCAAAAAAGGTAATATGCAAATAAGCACTACTATAAAGCGAGTAAGTTCCAACCGTTAAAAATTCTGGATTTTTGATCAGATACGTTGCGCCAAAAGGACTTAACAAATAGAAAAATCGATAGAATTCGTCTGTTTGTAGAGAGGGAATGGAATTAATAATTTTGTACAAAAAAATCGGAGCCAAATAAAACAGAAGTATAATTCCATAGGTCCAGATCATCGATCGTAGCGTTGTTTTGAAGAGAAGGCTTAAAAAAAGCCCCAATACGGTACAAAAGAAAATACTCCCCTCGACGATAAGCAAATAACTGACTAATTTTATGAATGTAAACGGAAATTCTTGTGTTTGTGGATTGACAGAATTTAAGACCCATCCCATCACCAAAAAAATACTTAAAAAACCCGTGAGTACGGTCGAAATACGTAAAGAAGCAATGAGTTTTCCGAAAACAATTTCTTGGGGACTTAACAGGGTGACTATCAATAAATCTAGGGTTTGCCGCTCTTTTTCTTGAGTAAACGCGCTACAAGAAAATGCGGGCGTAATCATCACTGAAAAGGTGATTAAATAATAAACAAAATAGTGATCCCAATCATTGTAAACCATCCCCACTCCAGCAACGCTTAAAATCACGCTAATTTGAATGATGATTCGAATCATTAAGCTCCCTTGTCCGAATACTTCTGTGGTCATTTCTTTGACCTGCACCGGATTTTCGGAATCGTCCATGAGTCGATCTCGTTTCATGGGTGAAATCAAATTATCGGGAAATTGTGTGCGATCCAGAACGAGTCCGATCTGTTCTTCAGGTTTTTCTTCTTCAATCGATTTGGATACGGTAGAAAACGGCAGAAACATTCTTTTCCAAGAACTATAAAAAAGAAAACCACACACCATGAGGGCAAATAACATATACGCGATAGTAATGGGTAGTTTCATCTGTGGATTTTCCGCTAAAAGTCCTTTCATAATTAAAAGAACAAAAGGGAGTTCGATCAGATAAGTAATGGATAACGCGCCGTGGGTTCGCGCAAAAAAAGTCGAAGCGGTGAGTCCGAGCATTCCTATCGTAAAGCCGGTGCTAATTAAAATGAGATAGGCCTGCGTGATGTCTCCGACATCCACCCCACCCACCAGAAAACAAATACTGGCAATCGGAAGCGAGCACAGCACCAATATCAAGAGAAACAAAGTTGAGGAAAAATATTTTCCAATTAAAATAGAAAAAGGCCGTATCGGAGAAGAGATCAGTAGATCGATACAGAGCTTTTCTTTTTCCATTGTCATACTTCCGGCTGAAGAAGCAGGAACCATAACGGCAATCAAAAGTAACTGTCCCGAAATAAAGTATTGAAGCATTTTACGAGAGATAATACTGGCTTGAGAAGTCGCGATATTTTCAGGCCAGAGAATCAACACAATTAAAGAAGAAATAAAAACAGAAAAAAAGAGAAGTACAAAAGAAAGAGGTTTCCTTAAGGAGGTGATTAGTTCTCGTTTTAACACCGGATTGGAAAAGATCATTATTGCACTTCTCCCTTGGTAATATGGAGAAATACTTCTTCGAGTGAGGTTTCTCTTTCTTTGAACCAGAGGATCGGAAAGAGTTGTAAAATGAGTCGACGATGAAGATCCGCCAATTGAGTGTCTTCCCCGGAAAAGGTAAATGAAATTTGGTTTGCTTCTAGAGTCTGTAGATTGGAAATATGATTTTCTTTTTGCAAAAACTCCTGAATTGGTCCAATTTGATCGAGTACCGTTAATTCGATAATACGATACTCATGAACGGTTTTTAAAATCTCTTGAATCGGGCCAGCGGCCAATAAAACACCGCGTTCCATGATTCCGATTTTATTGCAACACTCCGCGAGTTCTGAAAGAATATGAGAGGAAATTAAAATGGTTTTTCCCATCCGTTGGAGTTCTTTGAGAAGTTCTTTCATTTCTACGCGTGCTCTTGGATCAAGTCCTGAAGCGGGTTCGTCGAGAATTAAGACAGGGGGATCATGAAGTAGTGTTTTCGCTAGACAGAGGCGTTGTTTCATTCCGCGGGAAAGTCCGTTGACCAAAGTGTTGCGTTTTTCGGTCAGATCGACCAGCGCCAGAACATCTTCAATCACGATCAAACGTCTTTTTCTGGGCATTTTATAGGCGACCGCAAAAAAATCTAAAAATTCCCACACTTTCATTCCATCGTAAAGCCCAAAATTATCGGGCATATAGCCAATGGAGTGTCGCACTTTCATGATTTGACTCGTCACATCATATCCATTAATCAAAGCGCGTCCGGCCGACGGTTGGAGTAAAGTCGCTAAAAAACGGATCGTGGTTGTTTTTCCCGCGCCATTAGGACCGATAAAGCCAAAAATATCGCCCTTTTCAATGGAAAGATTCAGTTTTTTTACGGCAAAAAAAGATTGATATTTTTTAGAAAAATTTTGAATTTTTATCACAACACTTACTCTTTTTTTCTGAAAAACGCTTTTATAGACACCTTAGGTAAATTCTGAAATGTGGAGTGCTCTTTCATAGAAATGCTATAACGTAAGCGTAATGAGGAATTCTCGGGATCAAGAAACAAACTAAGATCGGGAATCTGAGCGTCGTAAAAATATTCTTTATCCTCGAGAATAGAATTTCCGAGCCTCTTAGAAAAAATGGGGCGAGAGTGCCATTTTTTGCTCTCTGGATTCCAAATTTCGACATCGATAGAAAAATCAGAATAGCTGGTGGAGGAATAACCAAACGTGTTCTCTTTCTTGACGAACGGACGCATTTTCTTTAGATACAGATATCCTTCAAAGGGAGGTACTGGATAAATTTGAGGAAAATAACAAATTTCTAGCTGAGCCATTAATAAATCAGAATGTTTAGAATCGAGGAGTGGCGCTGAACAATTTTCGATTTCAAATCGTAACTCAGCGGAGGACGATTCTCGCTCTATTTTTCGCGGAAGAAGTAGCGGGGTGAATAATTTTTCCGCAGAGAATGAAAAGATCGGGCTTAAATCGGAAATCACAAGCGTCAGTTTTTGTAAATTAGTCTCCTTCTCGTTAAAGGAAAAGTAGAGCGTAGATTCTCGGTGAAATCCGACGAAAGCCGCTTTTTTTCCATCTCTAAAAAAGAGTTCTAGAGTTTCTTTAATTTGTCGCTCTTGAAGAGAACTTAGTGTTGGATCCACGGTTCGCATTTGCGTTGTGATATCTTGAATCGTTTGTGTCTGGAGCCGTTTACTGGAATCTATTTGAATCGAAAAAGGAAGGGAGCGATTCGGTTGAAGAGAGCCTCCTAGATTTGCAAAATAAAAGTAATTGGGATCGGGATCACGAATAATCACAAATCCTTGAAGTACTGAAAAAGGGATTTTCCACTCTCCTTCCAGCAATTTTCGTGTTTGCCATAATTCTGGAGCCTCAAACTGAATCGAAAAAGCTTCTTCAAATTTAGGAGAAGATTGAATTTCAAAGGTTCGTTTGGAGTTCGCCCAAAAAAGCGTATTTTCAAGATGAAAAGTATTTTTGTTCCAGACTTTTTTTGCTACGGGGAGAGAGACTTCTCTGGTTTCTTCTTTACTCCGTAAGGGAATAGGATAAGCAGGTTCTTTCTCTTGACCGAATTGCAAACTATATTCAGCATACTCTGGCGAATAGGCGGTAAGGAAATGAACAGAACGTGCGAAAGAAGCCTGATTTTCTAATTGAGTAACGCTGTATAGGTTTCCCACAAAGTGCTGAAACCGTGTCTTTTGTTGATAGGTGGTTATTGCCGCAAAAAAAATTAAGGATAAAATGACAATCAGTATCCACGCGAGTTCAAGCCGATCAAGAAGACGAAAGAGAATCATCGGCAAGACACAAATAGAGATCAAGTAAGTGAGCAGATAAAGCAACACCGATTGCTTGGTTAACAACTTGATTTTAAAAGAGGTCGAAAGATCTTCTTCTAGCGAGCTTTGAAGGAATTTGCGTATCGCTACTTGTTTAGTTGCGTTATAGCAGGAATCAAAGACCATTGGCTGAAGAGGATGCGAAAGGGTTTGGATCAACTCGAGTTGTGGAGACAAACGCTTTAACGTATTCAAATCTGTTGCCAAAAGAGTAACACTTCCAGATCCCACTTGCTGATAAACTAAATAAGGAGCCGACATTCCGGGTAAAAAATAACTTTCTGCTTGTGGGTTTTTTTGAAGTGTGACGAGCGGAACGGATCCTTTTTCTAGGGGATAGGATATTTCTCCAAATGCGGATATTTTAGCGGGAAGCAACGTCGTTGGTAATTCGGTGGCTACTGCTTTCCAGGCTTCTCCAGTGGCGATAACAAGGTGTCCGCCTTGACGCACATAGCGTTGAAGATCCTCATAAAATTGGGATCCTAAATCATACTGACTGAGGCGATCCAAAAAAATTTTGTCATAGATATAGAAAGGAATATCTTTGCTCGAAAAAAGTTGCTTAGGAGAGAGATAATCCAGTAATAGAAGTGATTTTAAGGATTCCAGGTTTTTTAAATTTTCAAGATGGCCGGATTCTTCGCTAATCACAAGGAAAGTGCCATAACTATCTCTGGCCTCGAAAAGGGTGACATCACAAAATTCTTCGTAAGTGGTTTTTCCCGGTTGTAGAAGTTGGACATGTAAAACATAACCATGCACTTGAAAATAAACGGGAATAATAAATTTTTTCTTTGGAGATTCGGAGTCCGTATCCGAGGATTTTTTAGCAATTTGAGCCAAAACTTCGTAGTCTTCAAAAGAATCAGAGTGTTCGATTCGAATAAAAATCGTTCCATTAATTTCTTCTTCGGAATGATTGGTAATTTCTACACGAACCGGAAGCCATATGGGTCCGCGAAACATACGCCTTGTAGAGGCTCCTAGTGAAATCTTCATTTCGATAGGAGGTTTCTTAAGAGGAAGTTCTTTTAGAGGATTTTCTTTTTCTTGCGACAAGGAAAATCCAGAGAGTATCCAAAAAAAACAGATCCAATAAAAAAAATGCGTCATATTTTATGAGCCTATGAAGAAACTAGGATGGAATAGACTTCAATTGTTTTTTTCGCCCAAGTCATAGTAAACGGGCGTTTTGTGGCTTTCAAATGAAATTGATTCAAGAGGGAATCGCAGGTTTGAAGTTTGTAAATGGCTTCGGTAAAGACAATTTCTCCGGCACCCGCGATCCCCTGTAATTTTGCGGTCAGATTGATAGAGCTTCCAAAATAATCAATATTGCTGTTGAGCTTAACCGCTAAACAGGGGCCTACATTGACCGTGATTCGGATGCGTAATTGAGTTTCAGGGTTATCGCTTCGAAAATATTGTTGCAAGCGAATTGCACAAGAGAGCGCGGAAATGGAGTCTCTAAACGTCGCCATAGCGGCATCGCCAATCGTTTTTACAATGGCGCCTTTATGTGCTTTGACCTCTTCATAGATTTTTACAAAATGTTTGCGAACTTCAGCAAATGCTTTGGCATTCCCTTCTTTTTCGTAAAATTGTGTTGAACCTACAATATCGGTAAACAGGATGGATTGAGCTCCGATATCGAGTTCCAATCCAGAGCTAATGGCTTCCTCAGAAAACAGATCTCTAAATTCTTGGAAGTTAAATAAATCGGAAGGGCGCAAAGCACTTTGGTCGGGGGAGACATCTTCCAGAATAAAAGTGTGGGGTTGATCGGATTTATTATGTAAGTGTAATCGAGGATTTGGAGTCGTCGTAAAAGAATTGGGCAGCGCAGGAGCGGACCAGTGAATTTCTTGAGAATGATTATTTGGAGACGATATCGAGAGGGAGTGAGCTTCTTTACTACCAAGTATGCGCATTTGGTACCATCCGACAGGAATACGAGTCTCTAATAAAAGGCTCTGTTGTGGTTCTAAATGGCGCTGAATTTTGATATGGGTTTTCTTCGAGGGTTCTCCACTACAATAAAAAGTTGGTTCCACTTCACGAATGGAGGGATGAAGGCGAAAAGTAATTTCGAGGGAACTCAGTTGATTGGCTTCAAAAGTAATTTGACAAGGTTCGCAGTGTTCTGATCGGGGAAGATCGCCTAAATTGTAAACTTTTCGACGACTTCCGCGACAATGTGGGCATAAAATATCCCAAGTGAGCAAAAAGAGTCCTTTTTGGGTCGCGTGCAAAAAGAGGAGCAATAATTCTTCTTCCGAGCATCCCCATTGTTGGGCCAAAACCCGTATTCGGATTCGATAGAGTTCGTTTTCTGAGGCTTTGGGAATCCATTGAAAAATTTTATGGATTAACTCTGCAGAAAGTTCTAGCGTGGAAAGTTCTTTTTCAAGGACGTTGAGTTTCGCTTGAATTTCCTCAGAAATTTTGAGGTCGGGGGTATCTTGAACGAGAGTGTTTTGTTGGATATTTTGGACGACCATAGCCAACATTTTTTGATAACTGGCCTGAAGTTTTTTCATTGCAAAAGGGAGCAACAGTCGGCCCATTCTTCCTTTGGGGACCCATCCAAAATAGATAGAAAGTCGCGTTTTTTGTGTGTCTAAAGCCTCTAAAACGTATCGAGCGCGAACATAGGAAATAAAACCGCGATGATAAATACGAGCCGATCGAAGTTCCTTGGCATATTCCCATTCCCAGGGAACTTCTTCCCATTCGAGTACAAGTCCGGCATTCTGGCTCTTTCCATAGAGTCGTCCCTCTTTTTCAACAAAGTTCATTTTGGGAATTCCCATATATTTGTTTAAAAGGGAAGTATTGCTTAAAATAGGCCAAAGTGCTTCTACAGATACGTCCAAATCAAAGGACCATAAATAATCAAGCGCTTTTTGCGAAAATTGCGAAAAAGTGGGAACGGCACTCCAAGGATAGTGAGCCAGAAATTGATCGAGAGTGATCAGTTGGGAAGTGGATGAAATCATAAATTTTCAGTAAAAAACGAGAGAGATTGAAAATAAAATCTTAAGAATAATAAAAAGCTTATGAAATTGATCTATATTTTACAAACTTATCTGATTAAAGAACTAGCGAAAACACTTTTTTTAGCGTTAATTGTGATCACCAGTATTCTCTTTATGGGCGTGTTATTGCAGTTAGTGGGTCATTTGAGTGTGATTGATATTGGCAGTTTCATCAATTTTTTGCCAAGTCTTCTTTTTTATTTGTTAGGGTACACGCTTCCGCTAGCGATGTTGGCCAGTACCACCTTAACCTTTGGAAAATTTTCAAGCGATAATGAAATTACGGCGATGAAAGCCTGCGGAGTTTCTCCAGTTTGTTTGATTACGCCGGTTATTTTATTTAGCCTTCTTATTTCTTTGTTTAGCTATTATTTGAATGATCAAATCATTCCGCAATCAAATCTTCAAAAAAGACAACTACTGAATCAAGCGATTGAATCGCTTATTAATTCGTCTATTGCTCAAGAAGGATCGACCATTGAAGTCAGTAATGAGTTTCGAATTTCTTATTTCAAGTTTGAAGACGGAATTTTTTATGGGTTGGTGATTCACCGTATCGACGATAATTTGGCTCAAGAAAAACTAATTGCCCAAGAGGGAAAGCTGGAATTTGATCAAAAAACATTGCGCTTTGAACTTAAAAATGGAAGTTTGACCAAATATGATCGTAAATATGAGCATCACAAGAAGCAAGCTATTTTGGGTCAAGAAGGTTTAGAGCAACCGGCCCCGGAAAAAAATAGTTCGGCACAAAATGTTTTGGGTCGGGATTATGCGACTTTTTCTCGTTTTTCGCTTCCGATCAAAGTCGATCAGAAAACCCCAGAAGAACGCGCCAATCGTCCAAAATATCGTACCATCACTCAACTTACTGTACAGGATTTGTATCTTGGTGAAGAGCGCTTACGAAGCGCAGAGCAGGCGCTAGCCTCTTTTTATAGTGATCCTCCCAAGCACCTTCCCTCGCATCAGAAAAAAAATCAGGAGAATAACTTACAAAACGCACTAAAAAATGCAAAAAAACACTACCATTTAATTTTACTGGAAATTCACCAACGTATTGCGTTTTCGTTATCCTCACTGTTTTGGGTTTTCGTGGCGATTGGCGTTAGTTTATTACAACAGCATCGCGTATTTGCCTTTGGGCTTTCGGCGATTCTTGTGATGTCCATTTATTATCCCTTAATTATGGTAGGCGAGAGCTTAACGTTGAAAGGATATCCCCCTTTAATTTCAATGTGGATCGCCAATCTCGTAACGGGTGCACTGGGTGGAGTTTTGATTTGGAAAGCGTTTCGCCGTTAATCCAAAGAAAACAAAAAGAAGAACGCTTTTATGAAAATTTTAGATCGATACGTCTTACGTCTTTTTTTGTCTTCCTATGCGATTTGTTTATTTACGTTATTAGGAATCTATATCATCATCGATTTTTTTGAAAAAGCGGACGAATTTCAAGATTATTTAGAAGTTGCTCAACAGGTGATGGGTTCCAGTAAAAGTTCACAAAACCTATTCACTATTTATATGAATTATTATTTGTGTCATCTTCCCATGATTTTTATTCATATTGCACCCGCCGTTACCCTAATGGCGGCGGTATTTACGTTTACTCGTTTGATGAAAGCGAATGAATTAATTCCGATTAAATCCTCTGGAATCAGTATTTATCGCGTTATGAAGCCGATATTTCTTTGTGGATTTCTACTCTCTTTTTTATTGATTGCGATTCAAGAATATGTATTGCCGGCACTTTCCACGAATATCAATGAAGTTCAAGCCATTGGAGAACATGGGAAGTGGAAATATCTCCCGTCTCTTCAACGCTTTGATCATCGAGGAAATGTCATTTTTATACAACAATATTTTCCCTATACCCAAGAAATGATCGATATCGAAATCTCCCGATTCCTTTCTGACTATCGAGAAAAAGAAGTGATTGCGGCCGCAAAAGGAAGTCTGGTTTTTGAAAACCTTCAGAGTTTTTTTCTCTTAAAAGAGGTCTATTTTTTTAAATATGATCGAGAAGCCCGCCTAATCAAAGGATACCCCAAATACGAAGAAACATTTCGGCTAGAAACTTCTTTGCAATCGTACCAAATGGTTGGAAGTCAATCTCATGATTCCGTGGAAACCTTTTCGGCACTTTTGGAGCAACATCATCGTAATCCAGGAATTCCTTCTATTTTGGTCTCCATTCATTCGCGAATAACGCTCCCGTTGGCGAATCTTATTTTTTTAACTTTGGGGTTACCCTTGGTCATTTTGCGTGAGACGAAAACGTTTTTTCTAGGGATTGCAGTCTGTATTATCGTGAGTGCTTTTTATTTTGTGGTCAATTTAATTTTTATTCATTTGGGCAATAAAGGTCTTCTTCACCCGGTTGCCGCCGCTTGGTTTCCCGTTCTTTTTTTTGGAGCTTTGGGGTTTGTGATTATGAATATGATGGAAACTTGACTATTGACGATTTTTTTAATTCTTACGTTATAATAAGGCGAATTTCTTATTCGTATTTTTTTTTGAATAGAGGCTTTTATGCGTAGAACTATTTTTTTACTGCTAGTCAATTTAGGAATGTGCGCTGTTCTGCTTTCTTGTGAAAGGAATACCCCTCCTACTAAAACAAAAGAACCTTCTGTGAATCCAGCGACTCCCGGAGAAGCGGATATTGATTTTGATACTCGAGTTGTGGATTTAGGGCTAGTCGAACCGGGCGGAAAAAAAGAAGTCCTTGTTAAAGTGTATAATCGTGGGAGCAAAGATCTTCTCGTGACTCAACTTAAAAGTAGTTGTGGCTGTACCACTACGTGGTTGATGGGAAATAAAGGGCCTATTAAACCGAAAGAATTTCAAGAATTAAAAATTTTGGTGGAATCTAAAGAAGGAAAGCCCATTCCTCCTCGAAGTCGCATTACCATTATTTCAAACGATCCAGCAGAAACAACTTGTTATATAGATACTTCGGTAACCATCAAAACTTATTTTGACGTCGAACCCAAAACCTTAAATTTAGGGCAGGTGTTACAAGGCGAAACCATTCAATCCCAATTTGTAGTTTTTTCTCCAGAAAAACAGCCCATTCATATTCAAAAATTGGTGAGTCAAGATCCTCAAGTAAAATTAACTCTAGGTGAATCTACAGTACTTCCGAATAATTCGCTTCCTGGGTTTGTGGTGAAAGTCTCTGTGGATACAAAACATCGTCCCATCGGAAATTTTCGGGGACTGGTGGAAGTCCATCTCGATCATGATAAACAAAAAACAGTCACGGTTAACCTTTTTGGAATCATTGGCGGTGAAATTTTTTTGAAAACAGGGGATCGGGTTTTAAATGTTCCCCTTTATGATTTAGGTTCTATTGCAAATACTCGGGGGCCGCTTCCTCTAGCAGAACCGAGAAAACTTCGTGTGGCTCTAGCCGAAAAATCAACTAGACCTACGGTGAAAATTTTACAGGTTATCGGGGAACCCGGTCCTTTTCAACTTGAGCCAGTCCTAGATCCCAATTCACTCAAACAGGTTGAATTATCGTTTACAAATAATGGAACCCGCCGAGCCGGATTATTTCGACAGCATTTTAAAATTCTGGTGAATCATCCTTCAGTTCCGGTGTTGGAACTTTGTTTGCAAGGAACTTTACAAGGAAATCTCACTTTTAGTCCGGAAGGATTGTATGTAGAAACCCCTCCAAATCAGCCGTTTGAACAAAAAATTTCAATTCATCAAAATTTACCGACTCCCCCTAAATTAGAGATTCATGGCGGAAAATTTTTACAATATGAATTGGTTCCTGATGGCAATAATTTCTTTCTCGTCGTAAAGAGTATGGGTTGTGAAGCTTCTGTTATGGAAGAAGTGGAGATCAAGGATTTGACTTCTGGAGAAATGACTCCGATTACGGTTTGGGTTGAAGTTCTCAAATAAGCCTTTGATCAAAATCGAAAGGAACTCTTATGCCAATCTATGAATATGCAATCAAAGAAGGGGATCCCCTTTTGGAACCTTGTGAAAACTGTCGAAGTCGTTTTGAGGTATTCCAAAAAATAACGGACGCCGCTCTTACGGAATGTCCAGAATGCGGAGCCCCAATAGAACGATTATTGTCGCTTCCCGCTAAAAAAACCATTGATCGGCAATCGAATACTCATTTAAAAGAATTAGGGTTTAGCAAATATATGCGTAATTGTGATGGTCAAATGGAAAAACGCTTTGGTCCACCATTAAGTTCTTATGATTAAAAAAATTTGCAGAACTATTCTGGGAGTACATTTTTGTGGGGAATTTTTTACTAAAAAAATTTGAAGAACAAAATAAATTTGTCACGTTATCCTTTATTGGCGAATTTCAGCCAAATTCTGCGTTTATTTTACTAGGAGAAATCGATCAGCTTCTGGCAGAAGGTAAAATTTTCCAAATTTGGGACTTTGCTCGAATGAGCCATATGCACCCAGAAGCCTTACAATATTTTATTGAGCCTCTGAAGCAATGCTGTCAAGCGAAAGGGGCTGTTTATTTTCTCAATATGCCTAAATCGATGGAGGATCTCTTTTCCAAGAGCGGTTTAAATAAGCTTCGGAATCAGATTCATTCCAGAGAGGAAGCAAAACGAGAGCCAATGAATTGGCTCCCTAAAACGCTAGAAGAATCGCTGCTTCAAAGCTTACAAACTCTTATTGTCCGTAAAAATGTTCCTCCTCCTTCACCGAAAGCGTCCTCATCCCCTCCCGGAAAAAGTCCTTTTCCTCCTCCTGCCGCACCCAAAAAAGCCACTTTTGATATGGAGAGTGTTTTTCAAAAACATTCTTTACAATCCATTGAAGCAACGATTGATGTTCCTCCAGAAAAATTTGTCCCGTCTTATTCGCCGCCCCTTGCGACTCATTCCAAAACTGCCCTGCCTTCTAAAATACCCGCCAAAGCTCCTCTTAAAAATACGACAACTCCTCCTGCCGCAAGTTCTTCTTCTCCAGAAATCCGTTTATCTATGGGTAAAAATTCCAGTATTTCTTCTGAAAAATATAATGAGCGCTTTACTCAATCGACGGATCATTTGGAAGCAGAGGAACTGAGTTCCATTGATTCAGAAATGGAATTTGAGGAGATTGCGGATATCGAATTGGAAGAACCTCCCATCGAAGAAAAGAAATCAAGTACTTCGTTAGAAAAAGATTTGAGCAAAAAATATCAAACAAATTATGCGGAAGCGACCATCAATATTCCCGAAGAAGAAATGTCTCGCCTTTCCACCGTTCAACAAACCCACGTTAAGGATCAGGAAGAAAAAACGCTCCTTGCCCCTGAACCTGACGAGAATAGTGAAAACTCCGCAACGGATTCGTCGTCTTCCCCTAAAAATCTAGAACATGAGCCATTAAGCACTTCTGATTTAGTGTCGATCAAAACTGAAACTAACTTTGTGATTCAGGAAAAAATTGCTTCTGGCGGAATGGGGAAAGTGTACAAAGCGAAGCTTACTTCTTGCGATGGATTTGAAAAAACGGTCGCTATCAAAACCATTTTACCTGAATTTTGTAGCGATTCAAAATTCATCAAAATGTTCATCAATGAGGCCAAACTTGTATCGGATTTGGTTCACGATAATATCGTCCAGATCTATCAACTCGGACAATTCGAAAAAGGCTATTTCATTACGATGGAATATATTGATGGAAAAGATTTGTCTCAATTTCGGAAACGACATCAGAAGATGAATCGTGAACTTCCTCTTGAAATCACGATTTTTATCATTTCACGTATCTGTCGTGCTCTCGATTACGCTCACACCAAAAGCGATCGTCGTGGAAATTCCTTAAATATTATTCATCGAGATATTTCGCCACAAAATATTATGATGACTCGCGGTGGAGTCGTAAAGCTCACTGATTTCGGGATTGTAAAAGCGAAGTCGGTCGCCGCGAGCGCAAAAAAACAACTTGCGGGCAAATTCCAGTATATGTCTCCAGAAGTCGCTAAATTTGGAGAAGTGGATCATCGAGCGGATTTGTATTCTCTCGGAGCCGTTTTCTATGAGTTGTTGACAAATCAACTCCCAGTTCCTATCAATCCAGAGAATTTAAATGAAACACTCAAAAAGATAGTGGAGCATCCCATTATTCCTCCGCAACAACTGAATCCAAAAATTTCGCCAGAAATGAACCAATTCATCATGAATTGTCTAGAAAAATTACCGACTCGTCGTTATCAAAACGCGAAAGTGATGTTGGATTATTTGGAAAAATATTTATATTCCGGTGGCTATGGTCCGACGAATAATACGCTTTCAGACTATTTAAGAGATCTTTTCCAAGATTTAAAATTCGAACAAGTCGAAACGAGTGAAGCCGAAGAACTTTCTGAAATATCCTTTGCTTCTTTAGCGATGAAGCAAGGTTATATTAATCACGATCAGGTCCGAGAATGTCTGATCTTACAAGGAACTCTAGCGGCTGAAAAAGGAAAGCGCGAAAGTGTCGGAAGTATTTTGGTCCAAAAAAAATATATTAATTTGGATCAATTGCTTTACATCTTGCAATTGCAAAAAATTCGCGTTTATAAATGTTCTACTTGTGGTAACCAATATAATATTGTTGCCGCACATCAAGACAAACATTATCCTTGTAAACGATGTGAATCCACTCTATTGCTGGTGACGCACCTAACCAGTGCCGCTTGCGATGGTCAAGTGAATGGATAAAACGAATGTACAAGGACCTTCCTTGTACATTATTTATAAAGAGAGTAATAGCTCAGCGTTGTTCTGAGTTTTTCTAATTTTTTCCAAAAGATATTCGACTCCCATCACCAGAGGCATTTCGATAATCTGATTTCGGAGTTTCCACATACGCTCTTTTTCTGAAGGATGAAGCAGTAGTTCTTCTTTGCGAGTTCCACTCACTAGAACATCTACGGCGGGGAAGAGTCTCCGATTCGCTAATTCTCTCGAGAGTCTTAGCTCCATATTTCCGGTTCCTTTAAATTCTTCAAAAATGACTTCGTCCATACGGCTTCCAGTTTCAATGAGGGCGGTTCCAACAATAGTCAGACTTCCCCCACCTTCAATATAGCGTGCAGTTCCAAAGATTTTTTTAGGAGTATCTAACGCACCGGCAGTGAGTCCTCCACTTAACGTTTTTCCTGTGGAGGGAGCTTCTTCGTTGAAAGCTCTGGCTAAACGAGTAATACTATCAATGAGAATCAGGACATCTTGCTTTTGTTCCACAAGTCTTTTTGCACGAGCAATGGCCATATTAGCGACCTGAATATGGCGAGGGCCATATTCATCGAAGGTAGAGGCAATGATTTCCCCTTTGACAATGGCTCTCATTTCTGTCACTTCTTCTGGACGTTCTCCCACCAAGAGCATAATAATTTTAATTTCTGGATGGTTGATGGCGATTGCTTTCGCCATATCTTGAATCAGTACGGTTTTCCCGGTACGGGGGGGGGCCAAAATAAGCGCGCGTTGCCCTTTTCCTAGAGGGCAAATTAAATCAATTAAACGGGTGGAGGCGGAACCCGGACGTTCCAAACGAATGCGTTCTTTTGGATAGGAAGCTTCCAGCGTGGCAAAATCTGGAAGTTTTGCATAGGCTTCGGGTGTGAATCCGTCGATGGTTTCGACCTGAACAATCCCTTTATATTTTTCTCGAGCTAACTGGGGCGTTGGATTAATTTTTCCTTTAACCAAACTACCTTCACGAAGTTTGAAACGTGCAATGAGTGTTTTGGAAATATAGATGTCGTCTTCAGAAGAACAATAGTTATTTTTGCTAGAACGCAAGAAACCATAACCTTCAGGGAGAGTTTCTAAATAGCCTTCTCCACTCACAAGTTCATGTGATTCATAAGCAGGAGGTTGCGAATGATAATAATTCGGTCGGTTGCTCCTCTTACGAAATTTTGCACGTTGTTGCATAAAGTTCCTTTTCTAAAAAGGAGAATAACGAATCAATGAAACCACGGATAAACTGAAAAAATTTTCACAGATGGTTTGAATAAGCATAAAATAAACAAAAAAGATCAAAATAAAGTAAGATAAAACAAGGATTGCGATAAAAAAAAGAAAACGAACTTGTTTCTTTTCTTTGTCGGCAAAACCAAATGAAATCCTCATGATGAAGAAAATATTATTTTATTATTATTTTCTGACTTGCTAAAAAGCAAGGTTTAGAAGAGTTTAAAAATAGGGTTAATGAATGAAAAACCGGTGTCCTCACAGGCGTTTCCATTTTATCCGTTTTAACTGGAGATTTCTTAGGTCTCTCTATTTTTTTTGAAATAAACAAATATAGTTTTCTTGAGTTGTTTGATGACCCAAATAGATCCTAAATTCCGTTTAATGATGATTGTTTAGGATTTTGGGGATAGTACAAGAATATTTGAAAAGAATAGGAATATTTCCCTTAAATTATAATGAAGAAAATATTGCCTCTTAAAAATTACCCTAAACTCTATAATACTCTTCTCCGAAAAACAAATCAAGCCTATTTTTTTAGAACCTTTAAATTTTTTAAGAAAATCCTTTCATTAGCCAAAAAAAGAGCGCAGTCAACAATCCACCCAAAAGGGTGTGAGCGAAATTTAAGAAATGGTGATTTAGCTGGGGTTTTACCGAACCTAAAAGGGATTCTGCCGTGGTTCCGAAAAACGCTCCAAGCATCACAAATGGAATCATTATCCAGGTAATCAAACCGACTCCAGCAGACACAATCGCTAAAACTCCAGAGGCGAGAATTCCTAAAAGTGTCCCCTCTAAAGAAACAGCTCCTTCCGTCCCAACCGGAACCGATTTCCAACTAAGCGGATGAATCGGATGCTTCCCAAAAATAGTTCCGAGTTCAGATCCGGTCGTATCTGATAAAGCAGTCGCCAACGCACCCGTAAACACAAGGTATAGAGCTGAATGTGGGTAAAAATAAGCACAAAGTGAGGCTAAAACGGCAACTCCGCCCTTCGCTAAAGCGTTTGAGGCACCCCGTCGCCCTTCATTTTTTTCGGCAATACCCGCTTTTTGTTTTTCCTCGATCTTCCATTTAGAAAAAACGGAACCTAAAAGAAAAAAGGTCAATAGGACCAGAAATCCAGCGAGTCCCGTACCCAAACTAATCACGCTTCCTACTAAAATACCTCCGAGGAGTCCATTCTTGGAAACAAAGCCTGCTTGATAACTTAAAGGGGCAATGATTCCTAAGAAAAGAAAGGCCATTCGCCGTTCTTCGACGAAGCTGGGTGCAAAAACATCCGTAATCGACATGTTAATCATTCCACAAAGGATATTCATTCAAATAGGCACAAGCAAAAGCCCCTACAAACACGACCGTAAAGTTATCGTCCAGTTTCCAAGGAAGACTTTCGACGAGGGCACAAAGAAACGCAGGGATCAACGCCAGTTGTAAACGATGCGATCCCGTGAGTATCGGGACATTGACATTGAGGTACCCAATTAAAATAAAAGCGGCAAAGGCACCAGAGATAAAAAAACTGAGACTGCCGATCCAGGATTTTTTAGAGTTCCATGGGAGTTTTTGGTGACCGAATCGTCTTCCTAAAATATTGGAAAACCCGTCTCCAAAAGCAAGAATTCCCCAAACCGCACCCGCTAAATAAAGAGAATGCCGAAAAACTAAAACTAAGAGCAGTACCATAAAACCGTATAGAAATTTTCCCCAAGAAAATTTCTTTTGACGTTCATTTTCGCGCATCGTAGAAGATTTTAAGAGCCATCGGCTCCCGATAAGTCCATAAAAAATGCTTACTACCGCTAAAAAAATAACGGCTGGATAAGGAAGCGTCTCTAGCAAAAAAGCAAATGATATCGGCGCGATATGTTCGATCTGACGCTTGAATTCTGAAAAGGGTAAAGAGGAGGGGGAGGGGGTCACGCTTTGATTACTCTTTCCCGAAATTGAGAAACATTTTTGGTCGCATTTCTGGTATCTATAATTAACGAACTATTCGCCACAATCCAAGAATAATCATAACTATTATGATCCGTAGCAATTAACACAAGATCGAGCGAATGAAGAAGTTCTTCAGTTAAGGGTGTGGAGGAAAGCGAAATATCATAATGACGCATTTTCGGAATTTTTGGAATCAGTGGATCATTATAATAAATGTTCGCTCCGTGTTCAATCAGTAATTTGATGAGTTCCAGAGCAGGAGATTCTCGAATATCATCGACATCTTTTTTGTAAGCAACTCCCAGAACAAGAATTTTTGAGCCTTTGACCGTTTTTCCATGATGATTTAGAGATTCAAATACTTTGGAAACCACATAATGAGGCATCTGGGTGTTAATTTCTCCCGCAAGTTCGATAAACTGAACGTTCATTCCATATTCTTTTGCTTTCCAAGATAAATAAAAGGGATCGATTGGAATACAGTGTCCTCCAAGTCCGGGGCCCGGATAAAACGGTTGAAACCCGAAGGGCTTGGTCGCGGCGGCGTCAATCACTTCCCAAATGTCAATTTTCATGCGTTCAAATAAAATCTTTAATTCGTTGATCATCGCGATATTTACACAGCGATAGATATTTTCCAAAATTTTGCAGGCTTCTGCCGTTTTTAAATTGGAAACAGGAACCACTTGTGGCGCGACCTTTCGATACAATTCACAAGCCAGTTCCAAAGAAATAGCGTTAAATCCGCCAACCACTTTAGGAATAGAGGTCAAGGTGTATTTTTTATTTCCGGGATCTTCTCGTTCTGGAGAGTAGGCAAGATAAAAGTCGACTCCAGCTTTCAGCCCGGTGGCTTCGAGTCGCGGTAACATTTCTTCTTCGGTCGTTCCCGGATAAGTGGTACTTTCCAAAATAATGAGTTGCTGAAGACGAAGATATTTCTGGATACTCAGCGTCGTATTTTTGACAGCAGTCAAATCAGGCTGTTTCATATGGTCGAGCGGAGTTGGCACACAAATCACAATCGCGTCTACCTTGACGAGTTCTTCAAACGCCGTAGTCGCGTGAAATTGTTTTTGCGCGAGTAAATGACGTAATTGCTCTTGGGAGAGCGAAAGAATGTAAGGCTCTCCTTCATTTAATTTTTTAATTTTTCCGTGATCAATGTCAAATCCGATCACTTGAAAACCGGCTTGGCAAAAGCCTCGTACCAACGGAAGACCAACATAACCTAGTCCAATCACTCCCACAATCGCTTGTTTTTGTTGTATTTTGGTCATTAGGTCCATAAAGTGCTCACTCTCCAAAAGAACGCCTTTTTTAGGGGATCAACTATAATTCATCAAGAAGTCACACGTCGCCAGAAGTTTGAAGAAAATTGGGGATCTTGAAAGGTCGAAAGCTCTTTCCAGGAAGGAAAAAATTGTTGAAAATGAGCCGCTGACATCCGAGCATCTTTTGCGGGATAGACCACTCCTTGATGTGCCGCAACAATTTTGTCCATTTGCGAAAAAAGATCTAAGGATCGTTTCCCCTGATTCGGGAAATCAAGGGCCAATGTAATTCCCGGACGTGGAAAGGATAAAATTCCCGGAGATTGAATCGCTCCAAAGGTTTTCAGTACCGCTAAAAAAGACCCCATCTTGGAGCAAGCAATTCGATCCAAAATTTCCCGAATGGGTCCCGCGTCTCCTTCATACGGAACGACAAATTGGTACTGAAAGAAACCTCGTTTCCCATAGATGCGATTCCACGCCTCAATAGAATCTAGTGGATAAAAAAAAGGAGCATAATGGACCCGTTTTCGTTCTATTTTTCGCCATTGACGATGATAATAACAAAAGTTGAAACTGCGAATGCTTAAAGCGTTCAGGGCGAAATTAGGAGCGTTACAAGGGACAATCCAAGTTTTCTTTTTGAACGATTTCTGTGGAATGAAGGCTTCTTTTGAAAAATTACCTCGCATAAAAATTCCGCGTCCTAGTGCGTCTCCGCGAGCCAAACAATCGATCCAGGAGACGGTATGCTCAAATTTTTCGTCTGATTCGGACGAGAGGATAAAAAATTCTTCCAGATTGCGAAATCGAATCGATTCCATTTCAATGAGAGGGCTTGCAATACGAGTTAATCGAAGTTGAGCCCAAGTAATAAGTCCGGTGAGTCCTAACCCTCCAATGGTCGCTTTAAACCAGGGTTGGTTTTGAGTGGGAGAACAAATGAAACGTTCTCCAGTCGAGCGTAAAAGCTCAAATTGTAGAATATGACAACCCAAGGTTCCGGCTCTGTGGTGATTCTTTCCGTGTACATCGTTTGCAATGGCACCTCCGAGAGTAATAAATTGGGTCCCGGGCGTGGTGGGTAAAAAAAATCCTTGAGGAACCGAAAAGGCTAAGATCTCTTTTAATGTCACGCCCGATTCGCAGGTGATTAGCCCTTGCTCAGAATCAAAGGCAATAAAATGTCGGAGACGACAGGTATCTATGAGAATACCCCCTTCATTAAGGCAAACATCTCCATAGCTTCTTCCCTGTCCATAGGGTAAGATTTTTTTGGGAGCGGTTTCTGGAAGAAATTCATCTCTCCAAGGAAAGAGATAGGCCTGTTGTTGCTGTACTTTTGGGTAGCGTCCCCAACTTTGATAAGATTTCACAAGCCGATTCTATCGTTCCTTTCAGGGTAAATTCATGATTTTTTGATAATAGTGGATATACTGTTCTACAATAATTTCCTCATGAAATTTTTTTAATACGGATTCGCGACATTGTTGTTTCATGCGTTGGAGACACCCGGGTTCTTGGATAATTTTTAAGGCGTAATTCGCCATTTCTTCGTAATTACCGGGTTCACAGAGGAATCCTGTTTCACCTTGGTCAATGACTTCGACGATTCCTCCTCCGCGAGCGGCTAAAACAGGAACTCCACAACTCATCGCTTCGAGAGCCGCAAGTCCAAAACTCTCAAAACGGCTAGTTAACAAGAAAATATCAGAAAGAGCAAGGAGTACTTCTACTTGTTGCTGGTTTCCTACAAAAGTGACTTGATCTCGTATTTTTTTTTTCTGGACAAATTCACGAGCCGCAGGAAGATCTGGCCCTTCGCCGACCATAATGAGATGAGCCGGAATTTTTTGTCGAACGCGATCAAAGACTTCAATCACATCCAGAATATGCTTTACGGGCCGAAAATTCGAGACATGAATAAAAAGGGATTCTTCTTTCTTACAAAAAGGTTTGTGGGTACTCTGATATTTAGAACATTGCGGAATATTAGGGCGAAAAATCTGTGTATCTACACAGTTCTGAATGACTTCAATAGACGGGGACGTAATTCCAAAAATTTGCAAAGTTTCCTCTTTTAAATAGTGAGAAACAGCCGTGATCCCGTCCGATTTTTTTAACGCAAATTGGACGACCGAAAAAAAGGATTTTTCTTGGCCCACAAGAGTGATATCCGTGCCATGAAGCGTGGTAATAATTTTAACGTGTTGGTTCAGGATTTCTTTGGCTAAATACGCACTAATCGCATGGGGGATAGCATAGTGGACATGAAGAATATCAAGGTGATATTCTTGGACAACTTCCACCATTTTACTGGTGAGTGTTAAACTATACGGAGGGTGTTTGAAGAGCGGGTAGTCGCTAATTTCGACTTCATGGTAATAAATATTTTCATGATACTCTGGAAGCCGATAAGGCTCGCCATAACTAATAAAATGAACCTCAAATCCTTTTTTAGCCAGTAGTTGACCTAATGTGCTGGCGACAATTCCACTCCCTCCCACGGTAGGATAGCAGGTAATTCCGATTTTCAAATAAACCTCAGTTCATCTAATGTTTCGGGTTCAGGAGGCAGATTGAGAAAGTTTCTCGAGCATCATTTTTACGGTATTTGACAACTGTTTGGGTTGGAATCGTTTGTCGGGTTCTTTTTCCATCATTTTGGTAATTAACATCGCCATCCCTTTGGAAACTTTAGCACGAAGCAGTTCTTGATTAATAGGTTCATAACAATGCATACGCATCACTTCATTGGGATTCGAGCTTCGGAAAGGGAGTTGTCCGGTCAACATATGATAGAGAGTGACTCCCAGAGAATAGATATCAGAACGAATATCAATATCCCGTTGCGCTCGTGCCTGTTCTGGAGAGATGTATTCTACCGTTCCGCAAGTCATATCTCCTTCACTTCCACGCGCGAGTTCACTTCGCTTTACGGCAAAAGCCAAATCGCATAACTTGACCTGAAAATCGGAGGTCAACAAAATATTTGCAGGTTTAATATCGCGATGAATAATATCTTTTTCTTCTAGATGTGCTAACGCGTTAGCACACTGGAGAACCAATTGTAACGCCTGTATTGGCTTAAAAGTGAACCCGCTTCTAAGAAAGGAATATAAGGATTCGCCGATCACGATTTCCATAGCCAGAAAATAAAGTCCGTTGGAACAACCAAAATCTAGACCCTTGATGATGTTTTCATGATCGAGTTGCAACATCATCGTCCCTTCTTTGACAAATTGTTTTAAAACAATAGGATTTTCGCAAAGATCAGGGGAAAGGAGTTTTAAGGCAATTTCTTTTCCTGTCGCCATTTGTAAAGCGCGAAAGACAGTTCCCATTCCTCCTTTATCCAGTTTATTTAAAATCTGGTACCCAATAATGGGTTGTTTCATTTCTAAAAGATTACGCGCCGTGCGTTCTTCCTGAGTTTGAGCCACCGCGATTTTAGAAGTATCGGTAGCCTTAAAAATTTGTTCGCGTAAAACCTGTTTGGTTTCCTCGCTCCAGTTGGCCCCTTTTTCTTCCAGGATTTTGGAGCTAGGTTTCACTTCCGGAGTTTTGGAGCTACTAGGTTTCACTTCTGGAGCTTTCGAACTAGGCTTCACTTCCGGAGCTTTCGAACTAGGCTTCACTTCCGGTGTTTTCGAACTAGGCTTCACTTCCGGGGTTTTCGAGCTAGGTTTCACTTCCGGGGTTTTAGAGACAAGTTTCACTTCCGGGGTTTTAGAGACAAGTTTCACTTCCGGGATTTTCTTTTTAGATTCCATACATCCTATTTTTTTAGAGATTAAGTGTGATTTGGGGTAGTTTTTGTATGAAATTTCTCAAGAGAGAGAGGAATCAAAATTATTTTCTGGAAAGACGAACCCAAAAAAAGTTCTTATTTTTAGATTGAATCTAGTTTCCAGTTTAGGTTCTCTGTTTATTATAAGCGAAGCAAAAACGAAGTAAATAATTTATTTGCGGAAAAATGTTTTTGCTTCTTTTATTTTTTTGATCCGTTAATTATTTTCCAGCAAATGGTCAATATCTAGTTCAAAACAAGTACGACGAATAAATTTCAAAATCAGATTACTGGTGAGATCTTGTTTTTTTCCAAGAGAAGAGACCAGCGTAAAATGATTTCGTTCAGGAATAATATTTCGTTCGACTTTTACCTGATGGTTTTTGAGTGCGATTTCAAAGTCGAGTCCACTTTCTAACAACATTCGGGGGTCTTTTTCCGCTTGAATTAATTGAATCGGAAACGGAACGAATTTTGTATGGAAGAGGGGCGAAGCATTCTGAAGCTCCTCGCCAAATGTATAACGGGCCACCCCTTTGGCTTTCGTGAGATCATAGAGGCCAGAAATATTGATTACGCCTTTGATTTGAGCGAAGGAACATCCTTCGTCTAATAACCATTTTTCTTGCATCGCGAGTAATGAAACTAAATGACCTCCTGCCGAATATCCCATTAAAAAAAGGCGATTGGGGTCTCCTCGGTAGTCCACAATGTGTTCTTGAAGGAAACGAAACGCTCTTGCGATATCGACGACTTGTGCTGGATGTTTATAGCGAGGTCCAAGACGATACGAGAGGATAGCGACCGCAATTCCTTGCGAAGCCAAATAACGTCCCACTTGAGAAAAAAAAATTTCTAATCCGAAAACATTTCGATCTCCGAAAACCCAAGCACCTCCATGCACAAACAAAACAACTGGAGCCAACGAGTCGATTTTGGGAAGATACAGATCGAGTCGGTGTTTTTTTGGATGAAAATCTTCTCCTTGATAATATGGAATATCTCGAATTTCTTGGAACGTAAAAGACTGTGCGTTTAGCCAGTCAAAAAAGATGAATGCGAGTAGACCCCAGACAACAAAAACATTTTTCAGCATTTTTACTCTCCTCCTTTTGAATTCCTAATTATCCATTATCCATTATCCATTATCCATTATCTTCCCTGCGGCTTCACTAAGTTTTTCTCCGATGAGCGTAATTCGTTGATCCTTCAGTCTTTTTTCATTGAGCCAATAAGGACTACTGATTTCTTTAAACGCATAAATGGCGGCTTGGATTCCTTCGGCCCAGGCGACTGTAATTAATTTTATATCTCCGTGGACGTCGCCGATCGCAAAAATTCCGTGACGGCTGGTTTCGTAATAAGAATCGATGGCAATACTTTCATCTGATTTTAAGCGGATATTCAGTTTATTAAAAGTTTCTTTTGCGGCCAGATATCCAATTTGAATAATGACCAAATCGCAGTGAATCTCTTTGCCAGTACTGAGTTTCAAATTGAGGCCATCTCCGGAAAAACTAGCCGCTTGGATTTCGCATCGGGTATGGATATTTCCTCCAGAATGGCAAACGCGCTCAAAGGTATCTATTTTTCCGGCTGGAGCGTCTGCGCGGATGATTTGTTCGACGTGGCCATTGCGTTCTAGTATCATCACTGCGGCATCGAGTGCAGAATCTCCTCCGCCAACAATGGCCACTCGTTGGCCACTATAATCGCTAATTTTAGGCATTTTATAATAGATTTTTTTTGAATTAAGCGCGTCTAGGACAGGAAGTTTCCGTGGAAAATGTAACAACCCAACGGCAATGATGACTTTCCGGCACAAATAGGTATTTTTATTTGTGAGGACTTTTTTTAGGGGATCTTCTTTTTCAATTTGCTGGGTATCTTCGATGGTGCGGAGTTCTTCTTCAAAGCGAAACTGAACCAAAGCTTCGCGTGCTTGACGATAAACTCTTGAGGATAGCTCTGCGCCCGTTATTCCATCAGGGAATCCGGGGATATCGATAATTCGTTTATCCGAGTAAAGGAACTGGGGTTGTCCTCCCGGTTTTTCTTTGGCTTCGATCACTAACGTGGTGAGCCCTCGGTGCGCGGTGGTGAGACTTGCGGCTAAACCTGCGGGGCCTGCGCCAATAATAACAACATCCCAATAAGGAAGGGCGTTGAAATCGGTCTCTATTTTTAAGGGTTTTACTTGAAAATCGGACATCAAAACCTCCCTTTTATGAATTTTAATCAAATAATTTATTTTGCTCTCCAGCTTGAAGACGCAATATTGCCCCTTTTAGTTCATCATTACTTGGTGGAAGATTTTCTGGCTCAATATTCCACCACACTCGTTGTA
>CAZHAR010000053.1:0-7176 GCA_964530615.1 uncultured Planctomycetota bacterium
TGGCCACCTTATTACACTCCATTAAAACAAGTTGTAGAACTGATAGCAGTTGTTAAAATGATGCTAATATACCATACGGCTGCATTAAAAGTTAACTCATTTACATCAGTTCATGTTACTCCGAAAAAATAGCCAACATATTTTTCAAAGTCCCTAAACCAGAGTTGAAAAATTCTTTTTTTTGAAGTATATTTTAAAAATACTCGCATCCTTAGCTCAGTTGGTAGAGCAACGGATTCTTAATCCGTGGGTCGTAGGTTCGATCCCTACAGGATGCATTTATTTTTGCCAGAGAGTCCTGCCGCCTCTCAATTTCTGGCTTCAACGAACCCCAACTTTATTTTCTTGCAGTACCCATGATCTGGAGTGATTTTTTTCTTCGTATTCTTTTTTTGATCGCGAAAACCGCCTTTTTCTGCCTTTTTTTGATTTTTATTCTCTGGATCCTGTTGGTATTGGATTGGGACGCTTTTTTTAAAACATTTTTTCGGATCAATCCGTTTTGGTGGATGGGTGCTTTGTTCATCAAAACGCTTGTCTTAGGATTACGCGGATTTCGATGCTATCTTTTATTTCTACCTGATTCTAAATTATCCTTAGGCACTTCCATACGATATCATATTCTGAGCCAGTTTGGAAACGTCATCTTCCCCGCGAAAATGGGAGAAGGGGCGAAAGTCTTCTTGCTAAAAACCCACAGCGATAAAAGTTTTTGGCAAGTCTTGTTCCTAGTGATTGGCGAACGTATTTTAGATGCGTGGTGCGTATTTTTAGCGCTTGCGTTCATTCTTCAACAGCCACCCTTTTCAAATTCATTTCAAATAATGGGCTATTTTTTTGGAGGGATCGCTGGAATACTGACCTTGTTTCTCTGCTCCGCACTTTCGACACAATGGATTGAAAAACTCCATCTCCCTTCTAAACTTCGAAAAAAAAGTCTTCTCACGCTCACTTTGATTATTTGGGCAGGAGAAATTTTGGGTTTAAGCTTCTTTTTGAACGCGTTTCATTTGGGGAATTGGTACCAAGCCGTAGCGGTAACTTTTTTCTATCATTTAGCGATTGCCATCCCAAATACTCCAGGAAATATCGGGGTTTTCGAAATGGTTTATGTGTATGCCTTTGGATTATTTTTGATTCCGCCAGAAGCCTCTTTATCGCTTGCTTGTACAGTCCAAATGTCACTATTTCTTCTGTATATCCTTTTAGGATTTCTTGTTTTAAGCTATGAAGGAATGAATGTATCGACTTTAAAAGAACTCGGAAAAAAGAAACAACCTCAGATTGTTTCTTGACAAGAAGATCACCACGTGCTAGTTTCATAGCTTAGGAACAACCTATCAGAATATTTTACTCCTTTCTTTGCGAAAAGTTAGCGTGATTTCTTCTTTTAAGCTGAAATCAGACAATTCTTGATGAATTAATCAATAAAAGGTGGCTCAAGTGCTAGTAAAACAAATTCAAGGGATTGCTCTTTTTTTTCTTGTATTTATGATTGCTCTTTTTTGTCTGCTTTCGCCCAAAGATCCTCAACAATTCAATAAGGGAAATTTGTTTCTGGATCATTTTAATCAACCCTATCAAAACAAGGAATCTCTACATCAAAACGGAAAAAATGTAGAACCCGTTCCTAATTTTCGCTTACCCAATCAAAAACAAGTGGAGATTCTAATTCGTCGCTTGGCTCGAACCGGAGATTCAAGACAACGTCTTTTGGAGATGAAAGAAGAAGCGGTTCCTTATTTGTGTGCGGCTTTATTAAACCCAGATCGTTTCGCTTCTCCCTATATCCGTCGAGAATGCGCCGTGATCTTAGGGGAGTTGACTTACCCCTCGTCCGCGCGCTATTTAATTTTAGCGATGAAACAAGACTCTGATATATTTGTCCAGCTTGGATGTATTTCATCTTTGGCCAAAATTCGTTCTCCGGAAGCGATTGAGCCAATGCGTGCTCATTTTTCTTCCAATAAAAATAATATTTTTATTCGTTCCGCATTAGCCATTGCTTTAGCTGAAGCTGGGGATCATGAAATGGTTCCTCGTTTTAAAAGATTGGTAGAAGAACCTTTAAAAATAACTAAACCCTATCAAAAATCGAAAGATCGCTATTTGATTTGGCATTTGAGAGAAGCTTTGAAAATTTTGACTGGAGAACCAAATACCTATTATTCGGAATCGGTTAAAGGCTCTGGAATTTTTTCTCATCCCGAAACCCCTAAATAGGCATTTCTAAATTGAGAATTACTATGCCGCCTAAAAAATTATATTGCCCTCAATGTAAGATTATTTATACCCCAGAAACGACGAACTCCGAGTCCGCCAAAATTTGTCCTCAATGCGCAAAAAATATTGAAGAGCATCTTCCTAAAAAAGTTCGAAAAATCGAAGGGAACCACGCAGATGCCACTTCAGATAATTCCCCTAAAAAATTGATGGTGGTCGATCTCAATAAAATTCCTGAAGTGATATCGAGAACCTCAGACGCGAAAAACCATCAAAACCATCTTCAGGACTTTTCTCGGGCCTCTCCTAAAAAAGAAAAAGGCTTTAAAAATGAATTTCTCGATCTTAATGCGCTAAAAAAACGACAACTCGATGCGTTACAACGTCCCAAAAATTCCCCGGAATCGGTTTCGGTTACTCAAGAAGAAGAGGAGGAAGACGAGGACGATTTAAAAGGCGAATCCCACAGCGAAATTGCATTTGAACGATTAAATAAAGAAGCCCAGCCTTCTCCAGAAGCACTCACTTTGGATTCACCTCCAGAAGCGGGAAAAATCCCAGAAAACAAGCAAGAACTCTTAGAAAAAATAGATTTTTTGATTCAAAAAAACAAAGAAGATTCGGAGAGCCCACTTCAAAAAAAGAAAGCAGAACCTTTTTTTAAAGAATCCCCCAAATCCCCAAAAAAAGAATTAAATCCGCCTCAAAAAAAGCTACCCTTTCCACCCAAAAACTCTTCTGAAAAACCGCAACCGTCGCTCTCGACTTCACTGCTTGTTTTAGGAATAGTTCTGGCTATGTATATTGGCTTTTTGCAGTGGGAAATTTGGCGAGTAAAGGAATCTCTTCGCTCCTTTTCATTGCCACCAGCGACTACACAAAAAGATACGGAAGAACAAAAAATTTCTCAGCTTTCTCCTTCGATAGAAGCGAATCCTTTTCAACTTGAAGAACAAATTCGAAGGGCTTTAGACTTGGTTGCGCCGTCCGTCGTTTCGATCCAAAAAGAATATTCGATTCTAGATCATGGACAAAAAATAACCCAACATGATGTGGGAAGTGGTTTTTTCTTTCATAAAGACGGGTATATTTTGACCAACTATCATGTGATTGATCAAGCAGAACAACTCTGGTGCTTTCTTTCCGATGGACGTAAATTTCGAGGAGAACTTCTCGCCGGAGATCCGCTTCTCGATATCGCAGTACTTCGATTGGATACACCTAAACAAATTGAGATCAAAGTCGCTCCACTCGGAGACAGTAATTCATTAGCGCAAGGACAATTTGTGTTTGCGTTGGGAAATCCTGCGGGATTCTCCAATAGTTTTAGTTTTGGTGTCATTAGCCATTCCGAACGATATTTACCCAAAGTTTCTTTGGAACTTTCTGGGTTTAGCTCCGGAGAATTCAATACCTGGATTCAAGTAGATACCCCAATTAATCAAGGCAATTCGGGTGGCCCGCTCTTTAATTTAAAAGGCGAAGTTATTGGAATCAATACTCGAACTTTAGTTCATTTACAAAATATTTCATTTGCTTTACCCATTCACGCTATCCAAGAAGAAGCGCAACGATTGATTAATCAGTCCTCCATTGAAAGAGCTTTTTTAGGGCTGGTTTTTCGAGAAATTTCTCGTAGTCAAGGAGTTTTAATCGCTCATGTTTTAAAAGGCTCTCCTGCGGAAAAAGCCGGATTTCAACGTGAAGATATTCTCTTAGAACTTGGCCCTTACGCCTTCAGAGCAACCCAACTTAATAATTTGCCTGAAATTTACCGAAATTTGAGCCAACTTACTTCTGGAAAAAGCGTAAAAGCGCTTGTGGAACGTCGCCAAAATCGGGTCAAACTGGAAGTGATCCCGCGCCTTCGAGAATCGTTTGACAATCAACTTTCAGAGTTCCATTTATGGGGATTCTCCGGTATTCCCATTTCAGAAGCGCTTCGAAATTATCTTGGAGATATCAGCGCGGAAACAGGAATTTATGTGGCCACCGTCGAACCCGATAGCATTTTTGCCCAACATAAAATTTCTACTGGAAGCGTGATTTCAGAGATTAATTACAAAAAAATATCCTTTTTTAAAGATTTTAAACAAGAATACGATAACATCTATCAGAATAAACTTGAACAGGTTGTTTTATCGATCCTTCGAGAAGATGGAATTTCTGAAGTGCTTACACTGAATCTAAATTATCATTAGCATTACCCAAAATAGAGGTTGACCCCCACTCTCTTAAGAATTAGAATTTCCCTCAATAGCTACTCTCAAAAAACTTTTTTTAAAGTTGAGTTTCCCCATGAAAATATTATTTATTTACCCCACAATCGACTGTCCGCCTGGAATCTCTCACGGAATCGCGGCAATGTCAGGGGTTTTAAAAGCCAATGGTCACCAAACCAGCTTAATTCATATCAATGAACAGCTAGCAACGATCCCGACAAACGAACAAATTATTGAACATATCCTACACGAAAAGCCAGATATTATTGGCTTTTCCGTCATGAGTCAACAATACGACTGGACCTGCCAACTCGCGCGCGATATCAAAAAAAATGAATCTTTACAAAAACTCCCGCTCGTCGTTGGTGGTGTTCATTGTACGATGGTTCCGGATGAAGTCGCGAATCTGAAACTTTTTGATTATACTTGTGTCGGCGAAGGCGATTACGCCCTCCTTGAACTCATGAACCGTCTACAACGCGGAGAAGATACCACCAATTGCCCCAATATGCGCGTACTGGTTGGAGATAAAATCATTTATAATCCGGTTCAAGGGTTTCCAGATATCGATGCGATGCCTGAAACGGATTACGAACTTTTTGATATGGATCATATTATCAATGTCAAAAAGGGATGGCTCTCTATC
Source organism: uncultured Planctomycetota bacterium (assembly GCA_964530615.1). Taxonomy (GTDB): domain Bacteria; phylum Planctomycetota; class JBBTDB01; order JBBTDB01; family JBBTDB01; genus JBBTDB01. Next base: position 5,092 of record CAZHAR010000053.1, read on the forward strand.
ATTACCTCTCGTGGATGTCCTTATAAATGCACTTATTGCTTTAATAAAGAAATCATTGATCAATATAAAGAAGATGGAGCGATTAAAAGTGCACGAGACTATTTGCGCCATTATAGTGTCGAACGCATCGTGAACGAAATCAAAACTCTTGTCAAAAATCATCCCCATATTTCCACTATTATTTTTGATGATGATTTGTTCACTTTAGATCGTAAGTATGTCCATGAATTCTCAAAAGCTTACCGTGAAGCCAATATTGATTTATGGTGGGTCTGCAATGCTCACGTAGATGCCTTCACCGAAGAAATGGCTAAAGACCTCTCCGAAGGGGGATGCCGGATCGTAAAATTCGGTGTTGAAAGCGGAAGTCGTCGTATTCGCAAAGACGTTCTATGGCGACATATGACCAATAAAAAAATTATTGAATCGTTTGAGTACGCTCATCGTTACAACCTCCATACCTCTGCCTTTATCATGTTTGGGCTCCCGCTGGAAGGAAAAGAAGAGATTATGGAAACTTTTCAACTCTGTGCGGATGCTCAAATGGGACGTTTTCGATGGGCCCTCTTTTATCCATTTCCGGGAACGATGGGCTATACCATTGCGAATCAACATAATTTGATTGATTTTGAAAAAATGAAACAACTCGGAAACTATTTTGATGGAACTTGCTTAAAATTCACTCCTGAACACAACCTCTTCTTAGATAAAATTTCTAAACTCGCCTGCTGGTGGGTCAATAGCTTGACGGATTGGGAATGTGCACCAATCTACAAAGATTTGGTTCAAAAAGTCGAAGCGATGGACGGAGAAGAATGGAATCGTAAAAAACAAGAATTAGTCGCCTATGATCGAACGCTTTCTGATCAATTAATGGCTGAGGACAAACTCCATTACACCATCCGTTACGCCCATGTGATGGGAGTCCGTTCAGATTTTATCAAATGGGAAGCCGAACGTATCAAACAAAATCGCCAAGTTCAAAAAGTCACTTATACCCTCGATTAAATTTTTTGACAGCAAATAAATATCGAATATCAGGGCGTATAAGATGCGCCCCGTTTTTTTTTACAGAAGGAAACTTCCGCGGATGACTTCATTATCCTTGATTAAAGCAATCATTTGCGATATGGATGGCGTGATTCTCAGAGATCATCATCTCCTCCCTGGCGCGAAAGAATTTATCGAGAACCTCTTAAAAGGCCCCATTCCTTTTGTCTTTTTAACAAATTATCCCTCCCAAACGCCTTCAGAGCAAAAACATCGATTAGGCATTTCTGGAGTTCATGTCCCAGAAGAGCATTTTTATACCTCGGCTATGGCGACGGCGGCTTTTTTAGAAAATCAAACCGGCCGAACCGCTTATGTGATCGGAGAAAGTGGTTTAACCCATGAGCTTTATAAAATTGGTTTTACGTTAACCGACGTTGAACCCGATTTTGTGATTGTTGGAGAAACACGCGCTTATAACTGGGATATGATTTATAAGGCGTCTAAACTGATAAATCAGGGGTCTCGTTTTATCGCGACGAATCCAGATGTGGTTGGACCCGATGGGAGTCCAAGTTGTGGATCCCTTTGTGCTCCAATTGAACGTATTACCAAAAAAGCACCCTTTTATATCGGAAAACCGAATCCCTGGATGATGCGTGCCGCACTCAAAAAACTTCAAGCTCATTCTGAAGATACCGTGATTATTGGAGATAATATGAGTACAGACATTGTCGCGGGTATCCAAGCCGGAATGCAGACCATTCTTGTGCTTACAGGAGTCACTAAAGAAGAAGATTTAATTCAGTACCCTTTTCGTCCACATCATATTTTTCCCTGTGTTGGGGACATCGATCTCTTTTGAGAGGACGTTCTTTTAATCTTCTGGAGGAACCATGAATTATCCTTCATCTCAACCACAACCCGACAAAAAAAATATTCCAGAGGCTCAGAAAAAACCAGTCTTTCCATCAAAGATTCTGGCAAAAACGTCGGAGAGTACCCAGTCACAAAAAAAAGCATCTCTTTCTTCAATGAAAACCATGGATATTCCACAGGAAGAATTTTCTAAGGGCGCCACCTCTTCAATGAAAA
>CAZHAR010000053.1:7276-12667 GCA_964530615.1 uncultured Planctomycetota bacterium
CCATGGATATTCCACAGGAAGAATTTTCTAAGGGTGCCACCTCTTCAATGAAAACCATGGATATTCCGCCTGATCAAGAAAATCAAGGCGTTAGCGCTTCAATGAAAACCATGGATATTCCACAGGAAGAATTTTCTAAGGGTGCCACCTCTTCAATGAAAACTATGGATATTCCGCCTGATCAAGAAAATCAAGGCGTTAGCGCTTCAATGAAAACTATTCATATGCCTCAGGGCGGAGATACTCAGGTTCTATCCGATCCACCCACAAAAAAATATTCCAATCAAACCACCCTCATCCATTCTCAATCCAACGCTTTTTCGTCTTCTGAACCTCAACCCGGAGAAATGATTGGGGATTTTCAAGTGGTTAAAAAGCTGGGAGAAGGCGGGATGGGTGCCGTTTATAAATGCTTTGATCTCACGTTAAAACGCTATGTGGCTCTAAAATTATTACGACCTCGATTCTCGCAAGATATCAAATTTCGAGCGCGCTTTGAAGTTGAAGCGCAAGCGGTTGCTCAATTGAGACATCCGAATATTATTCAAGTTTTTCGCGCAGGAGAGGACAAACCACGAAAATGCCTCTATTTCGCGATGGATTTTATCGAGGGTCAAGGACTCGATAATCTCATCGAAAAAAAGCAAAAACTATCGGTCGAAGAAACATTACATTATCTTGAACAATCTGCAGAAGCATTGAAATATTCACACAAAAAAAATATTTTGCATCGCGATATTAAACCTGCAAATATTATGATTACAAAAGAAAATCATGCATTATTGGCTGATTTTGGACTCGCCAAAATTGTGGGTTCCGCAGAGAATAATGAATCGCTAAATGATTCAAATGAAGCACCTGTTTCCAACAACGCGTATTTAACACAACAAGGTTCGGTTGTCGGAACCCCACATTACCTTTCTCCAGAACGTATTGATGGAATCAATGATGAAAAACGATCAGATATTTATGCTTTAGGGATGGTGCTTTATCACTGTCTTACTGGTGCCCCTCCCTTTATTCGAAATACCGTCATCGAAATTCTTAATGCCCATAAATTTGAAGAACCCACACCACTAGAACAACTCCTTCCCAATTGTCCACGTGATGTGATTCAAATTTTTAAAAAATCTACAGCGAAACGACTCGAAGATCGATATCTAACGATTGATGCGATGCTCGAGAGCATTAAAGATATTCAACGTGCTAAAGAACGCAAACGGGAGATCGCTGAAAAGAAGCAACTTTCTCAAGAAGTTGTCGCCGCTTTGATGAGCGCGAAAGTCAAACAATCTCCCGCTTCTTCTCGGACGTTTTCCCGGAATTTGGGACCTATTCTCGCTATTCTTGGATTACTTACGGCACTTATGTTTGTGCTGTATCCAAAAGAAAGTGCCCTCAAACCTTCTAAAACTTCAGAAGTAGCGGAAACTCGTGAAATTGATTTCACCTGGGTTCATGGGAAAAAATCGCGGCTTGCGGGAAAGCTAGTGAGAATCAGCGAATCCGCAAATGGAAAAGTCGTCTTAACTATTAATATGGGCTTTTTAGAGACGACAGTCGTGGATGAACGTGATATTCTCTTCGAGCCTACCGTCTGGGAATCTATCCAGCAAACGCATCCGCTCTCTTGTAAAGTGGATACCTATGTGGTTTTTCAAGGAAAAGCCGTGGTGGATCCAGATAAAATTCCCTATTTGGAAGGTCAAAAAGATTCGCCCATAACGATTCCGAATCTAAAAAGATTTCATTTGCAATATAATAAAACGAGTCTTATTGCAGAAGAATTTCCAGAAACCTTAAATGATGAATATGTGCAAGTGAAAGGAATGATTTTGAACCTTCAGGAATATGAGAATGAACTTATTTTCTGTTTAGCCGATCTCAATAATTCAAAAATAAGTGTCTCTATAACCCAAAAAAACTTAAAAGATATCGAAAAACGAAATTATTCTCCTCGCGTTGGAGATGAAGTTTACGCGATTGGTCATCTCTCTATTCAGGATAAGGAAGATAAAAACGGTCAGAAAATTTTTACGTATAAGATTTATGTAGAGGACAATAAAGGCGAATTTTTTACAATGGAGCCCACAAGAAAATAATCGCCACTGTTTTGCCCATTTAATTAACGATCCCGATAGAGATCGCGATTAATAGAATTGGAAACCAAAGATATGCCGGCTTTTCTTTCTTCCAAAGCTAAGAGTGCTTTTAAGAAACCGCCGAGGTATTTGGTTTCATTTACATAGTTTGTAATCGCTCCCGTATTCACATCCACACTTTTAGCGAAACTGGATTCTACAGAATTCGGATTCGCGCGGTGGTGTTGCGTTAATCCCTGCAAAATTTTTTCGGCTTTCATTAAATAAGCGGGTTCCTCGAAGACTTCAGCGAGTTTCATTAAACTCACACTAAAATCCGAATTTTGATCCATTTTATTGGTTGTTTTTTTCAAGGGCGATTCGGGAATTAATCCTAAAGGACTCTGATAGGAGAGCCACCAATCCGCACAACTTTTGGCCACTTTCCCAAACGCGGCATCTTTTAATACGAAATGGGCCTGTAAAAATACATCAACGAGCGCAAAGTTTTGAGTTAACAAGATCTCCGGTGCGCTTACTTTCCCTGTATTGACGTCCACTTTGTGTGGAAAAGGACCGCCGTCTTGTTGATATTTTGAAATAGAAGAACAAGCTTGATGCGCATAGTCTGCAAATTCTTGTTCTTGAGTTGTTGCATAAAAACGAAGCGCCGCATAAATCATATTGGTTTGGGTCTTCATAAAGCGGGCGTCTGTTTTCCAGGGTTTCATCAAATAGGGTAAAAAACCGTCTGGAAACATCCCGCGTTTTTGAAATAAAGAATGACGAAAAAAATAGGTCAGTGAAGAACGAGCGGCTTTTAAATAATCCGCATGGTTTGTTAATTCATATAAAACAACCAATTCTTCGGAAAAAATTCCGTTAATTTCTGGCTTAATCAATTTATTCAGGGGTAAGCGCGCTTTGCTCCAAAGACTGTCATAAAAATAGCCGGCCCGATTTTGACCCAAACGGATTAAACTTCTCGCAAGCGATTCCGCAGAGTCAAGATGTTTTGGATTTTGAGTCAGTCGATACAACTGGTTCCATCCCAAAATCAAATCCATATGTTCGTAAAGCCGATGAGTTTTCCAAAACGAATGTCTAGGGAGAGGACGGTCCATTCTCCAGTTACAATAAAGTCCTTCTTTAGAAACTAAATGACGCAAGGCAAAATCAAATTGATCCAAAACCCAAGACTCTAAATCGGGACGTTGATATTTTTGAGCGAAACGAAGCACAAAAATCAGATAGTCCCCAAAATCATCTGGAGCCATTAGCGGAATCTGCCAATGGCGAGAGCGCGCGTCAAATTCTCCCATAGAAACAAAAGGATACGACATTTCGCCGGATCGTTTGATCGGAAGAATTCCAGGAGTGGCTTGTAAAATCAGAGCGGATTCAGAAGAATCGGTTGGTTGCGTTTGTCTGGAGATCTCCATAAAATGCTCCATTCTTAAAAATTAAAATCTTTGTTCAGATGATACTATAAGGATCAAAAGGATCAAAAGAATTGGAGTCCTGATGCAGAAATCGTTCGCTTCTTGGGTAGCCTTTCCCAATGTTTTTTACTTAGCGGTGGGACTCGCCTTGATTCTTCTTCTCCCTTCGTTAAGCGTTGGTTTTTTTGCGGATGATTATCTTTTCATCAGTATGATTGAAAAACGAACTCCTGTAGAATATTCGATTTTCGATATGTACCGATTTACGTCGATCCATCGAGAATTTCGGGATATCGCCGTGGCAAACGGAATTTATCCGTGGTGGGTATATTCGGAACTGCATGTCAATTTTTTTAGACCGATTTCGAGTATTCTTTTCTGGCTAGATTACCAGTTTTTTGGACGTCATCCGCTCGGATATCATCTTCATTGTCTTCTCTGGCTATGCTTGTTTTTGCTGGCCCTAAAATGGATCTATCAGCGTACGCTTCCTGCCCATATTGGCAGTTTGGCGCTCTTGATTTACGCGATTAATCCGGCTCATGGACTTGCGTCTGCTTGGCCCTCGAACCGTCACGCGTTAATTAGTGTGACTTTCGTTTTATTTGGATTTTGCGCCCATATTCGTTTTCGTGAAGATCACTGGAAAATAGGACTTCCTCTCTCTCTCGTTGGATACACTTTAGGCTTGATGAGCGGAGAAACAGCCATCAGCGCCTTAATTTATGTAGGGTTTTATGAACTTTTGCTAGGACCCGGAAATTTCAGAAAAAGAATTCTTGCGCTTGTCCCTGTGTTATCTCTAGGCGTCCTCTATACGGTGTTTTATAAAAAATCGGGTTACGGAAGTTTTGGTTCAGGATTTTATAATGATCCGGTTACGGAACCGCTGGGCTATTTGAAAGAGGCTCTCTTTCGAATTCCGACTTTGCTTGCGGATCAATATCTTCGAGCTCCTTCGGACTTTTGGATGCTCTCACCGAAAACCCATCCGATTTTAGCGGGAATTGGAGTAGTGGCGATTCTCTTGATGGGATTTCTCTTGAAAAATGGCCTCTCCAGACTAGAACCTAAAAATCGCAAAGTTTTTTATGGATTTCTGCTGAGTTCGCTAGTTTCTTTACTCCCTGTGATTGCGACGATTCCGATGACTCGGCTTTTGCTTTGTCCCTTTATCGGAGGCGCTGTATTGATTGCATTTGTTTTACATTCTCTAAAAGAAACCCTTGTCGATCTTGAAATAGGATTTCTCTGGAAAAGGCGATTTTTTAAAGGCATTTATCGATTTTTGTGGATACTTACGTTTATTATCGCACCCTTGCAACTCTTGGGAACTTCGTTACTCTTGATTTTTCATGAGGTAAACTGGAAACAATCCCCGGAAACTTTTGATCAAATCCCTCAAGAAAATCCGCCCCATTTGATTTTGACAGTCGCTCCTGATCATACCTTTTTGATGTATTTTATGCCGATTCGGGCCTACTTCGAAAAACCGCTCCCAAAAACCTTTCACGTTCTTTCTGCGGCAATATATGACCATCTCTTAACTCGAATAGACGAAAGAACGCTAGAACTTACCATAAAACCGCCCGGAAGAATGCTGGATTCCGAATTTGAAAAACTGTATCGCTCTTCCCATTTTCCAATTCAAGCGGGATATACGAAAAAAATTGGAGAAGTTTATGAAGTGGAAGTGATAGAAGCGGATTCTTATGCGCCTGTCAAGGTGCGCTATCACTTTCAAAAACCGTTAGAAGATCCCTCTTTATTGTTTGTTTATTGGAAAGCCGGAAAATTACAACGCCTCCCTGCTCTTAAGTTCGGCCAAGAATTGGAGATTCCTAAAACAATGGGTCCGTCTGGCTTGT
>CAZHAR010000053.1:12767-36900 GCA_964530615.1 uncultured Planctomycetota bacterium
AAAATGTCCGAACACGATTAAAGGATTAAAGGATTAGAGGATTGAAGAGATAAAGAAAAAGAAGGATTAAGGAATACAAAAAAGAAATCTTGTCAATCTTTTAATCCTATAAAATGTCCGAACACGATTAAAGGATTAAAGGATTAGAGGATTGAAGAGATAAAGGAATAGAAGGATTAAGGAATACAAAAAAGAAATCTTGTCTATCTTTTAATCCTATAAATCGTGTTCAGACGATTTATAGGATTAAAGATTGACTCTCGATTCGATTCTCATTAACATTGATCATTCTAGATTTCGTTGGATCAGAGAGGATAGCAAACGCGATGGATGATTTAGCTAAAAAATCTTTACACACTCAAAATACCTTTAAAAAGGCCACAGAAGCAAATTTTGCGGATAAATATCGAAATGGAAATCTCATCGAACTTCCTAGAGAAGGGGATTTGATTATTGCGGGAGATATTCATGGGAACCGCGAAAATTATGATATGATTGTCGCTAGCGCGAAACTAAAAGAGAATCCTAAAAGGCACCTCATTATTCAAGAAGTCGTTCACCGTTATGAATTAGGCGCGGATACAAGTTACGACATTCTTCTCGATCTGGCTAAATTAAAAATTCAATTTCCGGATCAACTGCATATTATCTTGGGGAATCATGAATTAGCAGAATATCAAAAAAAGGAAATCTATAAAGGGGGGATTTGTCTCAATATCCTTTTTGATAGTATTATGCAGAAACATTATAAAGAGTTTAAAGATGCGGTACGAAAAGAAGTCGACGGATTTATTCGCTCTATTCCTTTAGCGTCTCGAACCCCTTTCAAGACTTTTATGGTCCATTCCACGCCTAACCGTGAATATATGGGAGCAGTGGACTATTCTTTATTTTTGAATAATTATAAAGAAAAAGATATTGAAGAATTTGGGAAAGTAGATCGAATTTTATGGGGACGTTGTTATGATCAAGATTTAGCGGACGAATTTTGCAAAAAAGTAGATGCGGAAGTTTTAATTTGTGGCCATCGTGCCTGTAGCACAGGGTTCACTGTTCCCAATAAAACACACATTATTTTAGATTGTAAAGATCCCTTTGCTTGCGTTATTTATATGAAACTGGATCGACACTATACCCATGAAGAACTAGTGAAACTGATTAAGCCCTTGCGCCCCAAAATTCGAGACCAGATCAAGTCTCAACAAAAAAAACAGCCCAAACCGCAAACCAATCCTTCTTAATCTTTTTCTGCCACTCAAGAAGGATAAACCGTCATGAAACTGTATCCCTTATTTATTATTATGGGCTATGTTACAGGCGGAATGATTCTTCTTTTATTTCTTGGCTCTTTTTTTTATTATACACGAGTTCTTTGGCTCTCTTTTTTTAAATTTTTTTTATTTCCGTGGTATCTTTTGAAAGGGGTTCATGAGTATCGAGAAAGAAAACGGAAACAATACTGCCGAGAACTTTGCGCGGAATATTGGTTTATTTTAGGGCAACAACCGCATACATTACGATATTTTGAACAGTTGATCGAAGAAGGAATTCAGCCAAAAGAACTGCACCGAATATTAGAGGCTAATTTAGTGCATTCTCATACACTCGAAAAAGACAAAGAATTACAATCCTTGGATGCTCAATATCGTAATCAGGCAAATATTGCTCAATTTAAAGCGGAACGGGAGGAGCTTTTAGCACAAACTCAGATGGCTCTGGAACAACTTCGCCATAAAGAAAAGCTCTTAGCGAAGATCTATGATAAACTAAAAGAAAAACAAAAATCTGAAATTTCATTACCACAGGAGAGCCCCGATGAATGAATTATCTTTACACGTCGCAAATGATTTATCTTTGGGTGAAAAAGATTTTTTCGAATCCATTTCCCGACAAATTATGAAAATGGAACGCTCCATCCCTTTTAAAAGTAAGCGTTCTTACCGATTAGAAGTCAGCAAAAAAGCGCAAGAATATATTTTACGATTGATGGATGTTAAAGCGGATCGAGAAATTGACAAGATTCGCATTCAATCCAGTGCCGCCCTACTTGAACTTGAAACACGCTTGCTAACTGAATTAACGCAAACTATTGAAAAATACACGATGCAAGCCGCTCTCGATATCCAGAAAGATTATCAACAAGCCAAAGAATTAGCGTTAAAAATTGATCCGGAGGATAAAGAATTCGCGGAAGATATTCTCAAAGATATTCGTAATACGGCGCTAGGAAATTTAAAAGATGTTTCACGTTTGAAAGATCGCAATCGGTTTTAAAAAAAATCGATTCGCTTGTCTTTTCGTGGAGTTAAATAAGGAAGCACCCGTGGATTTAAAGTACATTGGACGTTACGAAATAGAAGAAATTATAGGAACAGGAGTCAGCGGATTTGTCTATAAGGCCTATGATCCTAAATTAAAACGTCATATCGCGATTAAACTTTTAAAGGAAGATGCTGGAAATACCCTTATCTCTCGATTTTCTCGAGAAATTTGTCTTCTTGCTCAGTTTCGTAATGATTGTATTCCCCTCATTTATGATATGGGCGAATTTGAACAAAAACTCTTTGCAGTCCTGGAATTTATTGAAGGCGACAATTTAGAAACGCAACTCCTCAACGGAAAAGTAAATTGGGCTCTTGGGCTAAATGTTGTCCATCAATGTGCTCAAACCCTTGCCTATATTCATCAATTTACACTTCACCGCGATTTAAAACCAACAAATATTTTAATTCACCCCTCTAATCGACCCTATATTGTTGATTTCGGATGCGCCAAACCTAACGAAACCGAAAATGAACACCTCACCAAACAAGGTTCTTTTTTAGGGTCTTATCAATATGCCTCGATTGAACAAATTTTAGGAAAAGAACCTGGCCCTCAGGCCGATATTTTTTCGTTAGGAATGATTTTGTACGAAACGCTTACAGGTGCGCTCCCCTATGAAGCTTTAAATGTGGGGCAGTTAATTATGCACCGAATGAATACAACGCCAGAATCGCCCCATTTGATTCGTACCTTTATTCCAGAATCTCTTTCTCAAATTTGTCTCAAAGCCATTCAACGTGATCCAGAAGAACGTTACTCCACGATGGTTGAATTAGCTCAAGAGATTGAGCAGTGGAAGAATTCCTCTGAAGGCGCTTCTTTATTAAAAAAAGGATTATGTGCGCTCGCTCCCTTAAAAGAACCGATCTTGGAAAAAAGTTCAAATGCTTAGCGTCTTTTTCGGGAAAACTTACTTCGCAAAAGACCTTTAGTTTTCGGGTTCATCGATTGTTTTTTGGAGTCAGAATTTTCGGCGTCCTCAATTTCTTCAATCGAGTCTAAAGATTCTTCTTCAGGAAGTGGAGATTGTTCTTGTAGCCCAATCACCTGACTAACGCCTTTGGATTTGGTCGTTTTTTGGATCCCCTCTTCTTCCGTACGGTTAATTATTTTTCCAATTCGTAGCGATTTGGTTTTTTTTCCATGCGTTTGAGCGAGAGGAGAAGCGGGTTCTACTTTCTTAATACCAGAATCGGACATTTCATCCATCCCCGGATTAACAATGTTGGCGGGATTTCGATAGGTTGCTAAAATTTTGGATTTAAGGGCCCCTAAGCGAGGTTGAGTGACCCCATCTTCATCCATCAAGGTTTCCGGTTCAATCAAATCTATTTTGTTTGATGCAAAGAGCGTGGGGGATAGCGTTTTAGGAGGAACAACCACTTCTGATTCCAGTGCGACTAAAAATTCTTTGCCTCCTTTGAATTTTTTGATAGCCATTTTTGCCGCTTCTCGAACCGGATATTTTCCAGTGATGCAGTAAGTATCCATTAATAATTCGCTTAGAGGAACTAATGCTTCTTCGTCTCTTAGATTGGCCAATCCAAAACAGGCCGCACGACGTACCAAAAAAGACGGATCTTTAAGACAAGCAATTAATATGGGTAAAGAGTCTTGGGAGGGATAAGAAGAAAGAATTTCAACGATTTTCCCTCGAATTTCTTTTTTTGCTTTCCCGAGAAATTCTTTTAAAAGAATAAGTGTCTCTGGCGATTTCAGATGAAAGAGACCTTCTAGAGCGCCTAATTGAATTTCGGGTTCTTCGCTTTTTAAAGCTTCTTTATAAAGAGGCAATACTTCTTTGCGATTTAAATATCCTAAAAGTTTTAAGGCTTTGGCTTGTCCTCGAATCGTATCCTGCTTATCCAGATAAGAAAGGAGAAGAGGAAGACTTTCTGGTTTTCCAATTTTAGCGATCGCGCACGCGGCTTCATAACTCACTTGCCAAGAATCATCATTTAAGAAAGCGATTAAATGCTCTAAACTCCGAATATCTTTGAGATGTCCAAGAAGATTCAAAATTTGCGTTTTTACGAACCAGTCTTCTTCTGTTTTCAGCAGAGTCAAGAGGGCTGATGTAATACGACAATCCGCGACCTCTTTGAGTCGGCGCGCTAAATCTTGACGCACATAAAAACTGGTGGGTTCAAATAGTTCACGAATATGTTTGTTTCCGGCCCATAATTCATGTTTGAGCAAATCAAGATAGTGTTCTGGAGTGCAAATTTCTTCCAGTCTAGACCAAATTATTTCGCCTGATTCAGAAAAAGTTCGCGAAAATTCTAATAATTTTTCCTGAAGTTTTGAGTAATTGGACCCCTGCGTTTTATACTCTTTTTTGATTTGTTTCCATATCGTATTATCCGCAAGGTCTTTTGTTTCCATATATTTGTGTTGCAATTCAAGAAGAAATTCTACAAAAAAAAAATCCATTTTTTGAAAAATATATTTTATCAGAAACTTCAGAAATTGGATACTAGATTCTCGGATTTCCAAAATTTCTCACTCGGTTCTTTGGATCAAATGAATTCCAACAGGAGATTCTAAGGGTTCTGAAATTTCCTGAAGTTGAAGCGCAAAAATAGAAAAATGATTAAAAAAACCATCTTGACGAGAAAATAGGCCTAAATCACCTCCTCGAAGATTGGAATCATCCGGATTTTGTCGTGCCAATTCCTCAAAAGAAGCGCCCTCCTTTAATTTTATTTTAGCCTCCTGAGCGAGTTGATTCGCTTGTTGCTTAGAAATCGTCGGAGAACCCATTGGACTCAACGCTTCTCGATAGCTAAACAAAAGATGACGAACCCGGATCGAATGAAAACGATAACGCTTAAAAATATGAAAACCACTAGAAGTTTCTACCGCAGTCTGCGCCGTATTTTCAAACGGAAGTCTTAAGAGTATCCATTCCGCTTGAGGTGGAAGAAAGCCAACTTCGAGTTCTCCAAGATATCCCATACGCTTTTGAGTGATTGTTCCCTCTGAATATTGGGCCGCCGCTAATTCAAAAGGAAGATTTTTTTCATGAATTTCCTGAAGAATCTTTTGTACAAATAAAAGCGTCTCCTCTCGAGATCGATTTTTTGAAGGAATTGAATCCTGATGGGAGAGAAGAATTTCCCCAAAATAGAGTGTTTGAGGCCCCACTCTCTGAAGAAGATGAAAACCATACGGCGTTTCAACGGGGCCTATAATCGGAGATTGAGGAGTAATCGGACTTTTCAACAAAGCTTCTTCAATTTGAAGAAGTTGTTCCCCCGGATGAAAAGAAGGCATTACGCCTAAGTTATTTTTGGAAGAATGTTCTGAAAATAGATAACAGAGATGATCAAAGCGTTCTCCATTTTTTAATCGTTGAATGATATCTTCGATTTGTTTTTGAGCTTCCGCACGCAAACGAGTTGAGGTCGTTTGCACGCAACCCTCAAAAGAAATAAGCAATTGACGAAAATGAAGTTTTTCGGGTCGTTTGACTAAAAAATCTTCTTTCAGCGTGTCCAGATGTTCAGTTTGCGCGAATATCTGCAAAAAAAAAGCGCCGAAAAGTGTTCCAAAAATTTTGATCCGGGTCCAGTTCATCATTTTTTTTCCTCTTTCGAATCAACCGGTACCATTCCAGAAAGATCCGTTATATCGGAGTCGACTGGAGATTCTTTTTCTTTTGCAGAAGCCTCTCTCTCAGAAAGGTTTACGGAAGGAACAGGCGAATCTCTATCCTTTTTTATAGGGACTGTTTCTGGAGAAGTAGGCAAAACTTCTTTTAAGTCTTTTTGACAAGAGACACAAATATCTTCACGAACCGAAACATAAGTGCCACAATCACAAACAAAATGCAAAACATTAGAAGCCGTTGAAGGCGGAATTCGAAGTGTATGCTGACATTTAGGACAGATCTCTTCCTTCCCAATAGTTCTTGTCCAAACCATCATTCGCTTTCCGCACAAACAATGAATTTTCATCTTAATTCCTAAACGAAAGCCTTCCGGCGATTTTTGGTTTTGGGAAGCGAGTTCTTCTTTTTTCGGTTCTGTGGGTTCTTCTTTTTTCGGTTCTGTTTGAGAAATTGGAGAGGATTCGGGTTTCAGATTTTCAGGGAGTGTTTTCTGGCATTTTGGACAATGGGAGCGATAGGAAGAAAGGGATTCTTCACATTCACACACAAAAAGCAAAAAAGACGGATCCCCAAATCCCGGAATTTTAACGGGTTGATGACACCGTGGGCAAGGTTTGATCTGATGTAAATGGCTGGTTGGAGCTAAAATACGTTTCCCACAGGGACAAGAATATTTTAATTGACTCACGCGTAAAGATATCCTTTTTTAGGGGGGGGCTAAGAGACAAAATTGTTGCGTTCAATCCAAAAAATATTTTAACAGTTTTTTTTTCCAAAGGAATGCTCTTGATTTCTTAAAAACATCAAAGATACTAATGAGGAATCAAAAAGAACAGGAGCCTTATGTTTCAAAAACAACGTGTGGTGGTTACAGGAATGGGAGTCATTACTCCCTTAGGCAATCAATTAAACGTTTATTGGGAAAATCTTTGCGCGGGGAAATCGGGGATTCGCCGAATTCAATCCTTTGATCCTAGCGAATTCCGTTCTCAAATTGCTGGAGAAATTGATTTTGACGCGAGCCAATGGTTCACTCCTCATGAAATAAATCGAGCGGATCGCTATGCACAAATGGCTCAAGCGGCGGGAATAGAAGCCATGAAAGATGCTCAACTCGATCCAGAACAAATTGTTTTGGATCGTGCAGGGGTTTTTGTGGGGACCTCGATTGGCGGGATTGCTGAAATTGAATTACAGGCCCAACAACTTCTTACTAAAGGCCCAAAACGCGTTTCTCCGTTTTTAATTTCAAAAATGATGACCAATGCGATTGCTGGAGATTTGTCGATTCGATTCGGGTTTCACGGAAGCAATTATACCGCCTCTTCGGCGTGTGCTTCCTCAGCACACGCCATTGGACAGGCTTTTCATGCGATTCGTTCAGGAGCCCTCGATATCGTTTTAACCGGAGGGAGCGAAGCGGCCATTACGCCCCTCTCGATTGCAGGATTTTGTGCGGTGAAGGCACTCTCCAAAAGAAATGAAGATCCCACACGAGCCTCTCGCCCGTTTGATCGGGAGCGAGATGGATTTGTCATGGGCGAAGGATCCGGTATTTTATTGTTAGAATCATTAGAGCACGCTAAAAAACGAAAAGCGCGCATTTATGCGGAAATTTTTGGAGTTGGTTTTACCGCGGATGCGTATCATATTACCGATCCTCATCCCGAGGGAAAATATGCCGCACTTGCGATGGAACAGGCACTACACGAGGGGGGAATTTCAAAAGAAGCGATTTCGTATATCAACGCGCATGGAACGTCGACCCACAAAAACGATTTGATGGAAACCAACGCGATTAAAAAAGTCTTTGGGGTGCAGGCTCACGCCTTAAAAATTAATTCGACAAAATCGATGATAGGTCATCTTCTTGGAGCCGCTGGAGCCGTAGAGATGGTGGATACCATCCTAACACTAACCCATCAACAAATTCACTTAACTTTAAATTATACGGTTCCTGATCCAGAATGTGATCTCGATTATTGTCCGAGGACACAAAAACATCCCGTTCGTTACGCGCTCTCGAACTCATTTGGTTTTGGAGGTCACAATGTTTCATTATTGGTGGGACAGTATCAAGAATAGTGTTCCTTCCTAAGTTTTGTTAGACAGAATGGCAACGGCTTTATCGTAAAAAGGAGATCGATTTTATGAGGAAATTTTTTTTGAGTTTGTGTCTGTTGTTAGGAACACTTGCCGCGCAAGAAGTTTCTGTAGAAAAATGGTTAGAAGAACTCTCCAAAGCTCGTGATCCAGATTTAAAGACAGATTATGATTGGCTGGATGAAAATTATAAGAAATTAGATAAAGAAAAATTATTAAAAGCGTTGGAGCAACTAGTAAAAACATCTCCGCACGGACGAGTGATGGCCAAAAGCTTGAACTATATTAAAGAATTAGGAGATGAGGGGCTTTTGGTGATCCCGCTCTTGCAGACCTGTTTAAGTGATCTCTCAGATGGTACCCGTCAAAAAGCATTACCAGTGTTACGTTCTGTTTATAAATCCGGAGCCAACCAAGAAAAATATAAAGATATTTTTCCACAACTCGCAAATATTCTTGTGAATGACTGGCGCTCTGATATTCGTACCATTTGCGCTCAAACAATTGAAAAAATGGATGCGAAAGAACTTATTTATGTTTGTATTTTAGGCTTAGACGATTTTAATAAAAATACGCGTGGTCAATCTTTTTTGGCCCTCAAAAAAGTGGCGAAACCCGATCAGGTGCTTTTTATTAACCAAGTCAAAGAATGGAAAGAGTGGTTTGAAACGAATAAAGGCAAGTATCCAGAACAAATAATACCTCCTGAGCCAAAACTATTAGCGGGAAACGCGCCAGAGGTAATGATTGATATTGCTTCTCCTCAAAAAACTTTGGAAACGCTTGCCGGATGTGTTGAAAAGGAAAATGTCGCCAAACTCGATGATATTTGGTGCAAAAAAAATGATAAAAACGCGCATGGAAGCCCTTCCGAAGAAGAAATCAAAGAATCCGAACGCAACACCCAATTGTACTATGGAACGTTTTTACCCCTTTATCAACGCTTAGCCAAACGGCTCCTCAAGGAAAAACCTAAAAATGAAAGCGAGGATGGCGAAAAAGCCGTTTTCATGCTCTCTCAACCCGACCGTCTCGATCGAGTTCGAAGAGTTTCGCTGCTAAAAGAATACAAGGCGATTGAGATTTTTATTGCTTCAGGTGCCTCCGCTAGCGAAATAGAAAAAGCGAAAGAAAAATGTAAAGAAGCTCTCGAAAATATCCAGTTCCTAGCCACGACTCCAGAAGAAGTAGAAAGCACGTTTGAAGAAAAAGCAAAAGAATTGGCCGACCCAGAAAAAAACCAAAAACGAAATTTGATCAAATATTTTGTACTCAAAGAATTTGATCCCGAGATCGAAAAATGGTTCAAATCTGCTAAAATAAACGAAATTTCTCCCATTTTTGCGAGAGAACGCGGGGCCTCTTGTTTCTTATTTTTAGAAATCGCTTGGCGATTCGATCATTTTGAACCCCATTTTTCCGAATAAAGCTATGAAAATAAAATATTTCGCTAAAATTCAAGAACAAGTTGGATTACGAGAGGAAGAGATTACGCCGGCACCAATGACAGTTTCTCACTTACGGGAAATATTAATGCAACGCCATCCACAAATTAAAACGATCCTTCCTCACCTCCGATTTGCGGTTAATTTAGAATTTGTGGATCTGAAGCACCCCCTCCAAGAAAACGATGAAGTGGCGCTGATTCCTCCTGTTTCCGGTGGATAACGACGCTCCTCTACCTCAGCCAGAAAAGCGAGAATTTGAATGGAAATTTTAACGTATAATCCGATCCATGAAGAAGAATTGTTGGATCACTTAGACAACCCAGAAGCGGGCGCACAAGTTATTTTTAAGGGAATCGTACGCAATCATCACGAGGGCCGAAAAGTCTTATATCTTTTCTATGAAGCGTATGAAGAAATGGTTCAAAGTGAAATGAAGAAGCTCGTTGAAAAGGGATGTAACCAGTTTGATATCTATGATATGGTGCTGGCACATCGGCTCGGACGCTTAGAAATTGGACAAGTCAGTTTGTTTTGTGCGGTGTCTTCGGCTCATCGGGTGGAAGCGTTTAAAGCGTGCCAGTTTACGATTGATGAACTCAAAAAAAATATTCCCATTTGGAAAAAAGAAATCTATGAAGGAGGAGAAGAGTGGCTCGCCAACCCTGAATCTCGATCAACAACTCCTTAATTTTTAAGATAGACTATGGTTTCCATTTATTGCTGGTCCCTTTTAGGAATAATCCTCATCAATCTTCTTCTTCTTTTTTTGGAAGAAGAAGTTCTGGATTATCTTCCCGCTAGAATTTTACAATGGCTCTTGAATCTAGTGATTACGCTACTTTTTCTCCATTATACCCTTCAACAAGGGCATTTTTTGATTGCGCTTTTACATCAGGTTTGTTTTTCCACGGCGATTCTTTTTTTGACGCTAGCGATCCCGAAAATTTTTGAAGAATGGGCGGGTTATGGGAACCCTGAAGAAATGTGCGTGGGGCCCTGGTTTGTGTTAGTTTCACTTTTACTTTCCACAACGTGGGGCGGACTTCCAAAATTAATTACTCTCCCCGGATTCAAAATTCTGTGGCAAGAACTTCCTGGACTAGTCCTCTTTTTTTTGTTTGGACAATTCTTAATTTCTGCGCTGGCCCTTTATATTCAAGAACTTTTTGAACAACCCCTCGCAGGAAATCTCTTGGGCGCTTTTTTCTCTTTATTGTTTACGTTGGCAATGGTGTTTGTCGTCCAAGAAAAACTGAGCCATCATGGAGTCGATGTTTTTCTGGTCTCGTTTATTCTGGTCTCGGTTTCGTTTGGGATCTGGCTATTAGTTCCTTTCCTCTCGGAAACCTTTCTCGAAATCGGGCATTTAGACGCGCTAACGGCAAAATTAGGGTTCCTTTACAGTTTACTCGCTTTTTTTATCGCGGGGATTTCCGCTTCCCTTTCCTGGTTCGAATCTATGGGAAGTACTCTCAGTCAGTACCTCAAATACTTCGGTTTTTAACGAATTCGTTGAAAATCTCCTCGTGATCGATATACTCTTTTCACCAAGCATTTCAGAAACATTGTTTCATTCGAGTTTCTTTCTTTTCATGCTGAGAAATTTATGAAAATTTTATGGATTGTCTTTATGCTTCTTACCCTTGGAACTCTCGGTTGTAGTAGCACCGAATCCAAGATTTATCGGGAAACGAATCTTCCTCGAACCATTGCGATATTGCCCTTTCAAGGAGAAGTTGACCAAGCAGAAAAGTTGAATTTCATTCGCCAACTTTTTTCTCACTATCTCATCAATAACGGATTCGAACAGCTCCGCTTAGACGTTGTCGACCAGATTTTAGAACAACAAAAATTGAGCCCAAATTCTGATTTGAAAACCTTGGGCCAAGCCCTTCAGGTGGAAGGAATCATTCGAGGCGAAATGCACTCCATCTCGAATGTCAATGCGGCCTATTTAGGATATCGAAGTAATATCGAAGGTCGAATTACGTTACACGATGTCTCAAAAGGCGATCTCATTTGGGAAGCGGTCCGAGATGAATATGATTATGGGGGAGTGATTATCCACTCGGGACAAGTGGTTGAAGGAATTAGTACCCAAATCGATAACTCTCGTGATATTGGATTTGTGCGACTCACGGAGAAATTTTGTCAACAAGTCGTAAGCTCGGCACCCAAGCAAACGCTACTCTCAGAAACTCCTCCGCCTCAAATTACGCAAATTGCGGTAAAAACTTCTTCTAGCGATTCTACTTTAAAAATCGGAGACACGCTCGCTATCGAATGTTCAGGAAACCCCGGAATGCAAGCGGTGTTTATGTTAGAAGGACAAAAATTTAAATTGACGATACCCATGGGAGAAGTGGAATCGGGTCATTATCATGGCTCTTTTCAAATTCAGAGAGGCTTACAGAATTCCGAAATTTCTCTTTTAATCAAACTCACGGATCCTTTTGATCGGCAAGGACGAAAAAAATACGAAGAACGAACTTTTCAGATCCAAGCTTCTCCACCCGAGCCGCCTACCAAACTGACTTTTCAAAATAATACCTTTCAGTGGCAAGGGACTGCTACAGAATATCTGGTCTACGGAAGCGAAAGTGAAGTGGTGATCCCCAAAAAACTTGGGAAAACGGCCCAAACCTCAATAAACATTTCCGGCCCCTATAAAGTGCTTCTTGTTTGCGCCATCGATAGCGAAGGTAATTTATCAAACGCTTCTTCTCTTGTACTTCAGGATCAAAAATTATGAAACATTTTCTATTCCCCGGATTATTAACTGTTTTTCTTTTTTCCTGGCTAACTTCCTGCAATGAGGAAGTACGAAAAATCAATTTTAATCTCAATACTCCTCTGCGAGTCGCTATCCTCCCGTTTGAAGATATCTCCTCAAAAGATTCTTATATTTCCAAACCCTTTGCGACCGGAATTAATTATATTCCACTTCTTGGAGGAGACGATCCTCAAGCCCCAGCGACTCTAGTTCGTGAAAAATTTACCGCTAATTTGAAATCCAGCAATCTAGATCCGATTCTCAATACTCAAGTCGATCAGGCTCTCATTGAAAATAACTTGTATGATATCAAAAAATTAAAAAGTATGGACCTTCAAAGACTGGAAGATATGCTCAATGTAGACGCGGTTATTTTTGGAGAACTCACCCACTGGGATCGGGATTATTATGTCGCAGATTCCTCGGTCACGGTCGGAATAAAAGTAAAAATGATCGATGTTTCGAATAAAGAAGTTTTATGGGAACATCACTTTATAGATTCTGAACGTCGCGGAATCACAAAAGTTCCTACCGGATACGTTTCCGCAGTATTAGAGCCATTACGCGGACTTTCTAATGAATTATTTATTGAACTCTCTGACGATGTTTGTCGGCGCATCGTAGATTCTATTCGTCCCGAAAAACAATCGGAATTTCAGGAAGTCTCTCTACCCAATATCGCTCATGCGATTTTTCAATATCAAGACCAAAAAAAGGAACTACTGGTAGTGGCCATTGGAGAGCCAAAAATATCCGCGTTCTTCTTGTTAGGAAAATCAGAACAACAAATCCCCATGACAGAAGTTTCCGCTGGGCAATATATTGGACAATATCAGTTTCATGGAAAAGAATCCTATTCGTCCCAAAATCAGATTATGGTACGATTCGTTAATTCTACGGGTCAGAGTTCGACTTATCTCATTTCTTCCAAACAGGCTCTTTCTGAAAAGTTGGACAAAAACGATGTCCTCTTTATGGCTAAACAAGAGGCCCGTCAATAAATTTTAAGGAGAAGAATTTATGAAAATGTATCACAAATTTATTTTAATACTTATCGGGTTTATTTTTTTTTGCGGAGCCTTAGATGTTCTTTTCGGAGAGGATGAAGAGGCCCAACTCCTGAAATTCGGAACGCTGGCACCCGACAATACACCGTGGTCCGCTATTTTGGAAAACTTTAAAAAATTGCTCCAAAAAGAAACCAAAGATCTGTTTGAACGAGGAGAAATCAAAGATCGCCTGAAAGTAAAACTATATCTCAACGGGATCAAAGGCGATGAAAAAGCGATGCTTGAACAAATCCGCTATCAAAAACTAACGGGTGGAGGATTTTCTACAGGCGGGATGAGTTCTGTCGCTCCGGAATTACAAGTCTTTGAAGTTCCATTTTTATTTAATAACGACGCAGAAGCGGACTATATTATGGATAAAGTGGTTCTGAAAGATATGGAAGAGGCCCTGACAAAACGTGGCTTATTTCTTTATTGCTGGGCCATTAACGGGTGGTATGATTTTGGCTCTAAAACCAAAATGCTCTCCAAGCCATCGAATATCGTGGGAACTAAAATGTATACCCAAGAAAGTCCGATTCAAACCCAAATGTATGAGACTTTAGGAATTAAACCTATTCCGCTTGCCGTGACGGATGTACTCTCCAGTTTACAAACGAATATGGTGGATAGCTATTCTTCTACTCCCATTTACGCGCTTGCGGGTCAATGGTTCACCGAAACAAAATATTGGGTCGACTCCAACCACGTTTTTCAACCTGCGGCAGTTGTTTTTGGGAACCATTGGTGGCAACCTCTGGATCAAAAAGTAAAAAATGTGATTTTAAAATTCCAAGGCGACCTACAAAGTGCCGCTCGTAAAGATGTTCGAGCCGCAGATGATCCTAAATTTGCTTCACGCGATGATGAAATTATGGCCCGATTTCAGGAAAAAGATGTAGGAATTAAAGTCGAAAAGCTTTCAGCCAGTCAACGCGAAGAGTTCCAAAAAGCCACTCAAGCTGTCGCGCAAGAAATGATTAAACAAAAAGCATTTTCTCAAGAACTCTGGGACAAAATCCAAAAAGGATTACAAGAATTTCGGAGTAAAAAATGACCGATATCGCACTTCCCTCGAAGTCGCTCCCCACTCCTGTAGAATCGCTTCAACGCTATTCTGTTGTTTATCTCTTTGAACTTTTCTTCCACGCAGGAAATCGATTGCTCATCGCCTTGGAAAAAGGAGTCCTTATTGGGGGCTTTTTTTTGATGATGCTTTTAGTTCTGTACCCGATGGCTCATCGATGGGATTTTCTCAGCAAATTTTTTTCTTTTCTTGCGGGCCAGGAAGAAGGGTTTCGTAAGACATTCTTTTCAAAATCAGAATGGGCCATTGAACTCTCTCGCTATGTGCTTCTATGGGTCGCGATGTTTGGAGGAGCTTTAGCAACGGCTAATCATCGACATATTACTATCGATTTAATTACCAAGTTCCTCTCGCTTCGGGTAAAAGCTTTATTTTCTCTGATTTCTGCGGTCATTTCGCTCGTGTTCTGCTTTTGGCTAGCCATCGCTAGTGTGAGTTATGTTTATCAGGATATGCTAGCGGAAATAAAAACGACCACGATGCAAATTCCTATTTGGTGGATCAAAATCATTTTTCCTGCCGGTTTTTTAATTTTTGTTTATCATTATTTTGTCTCGATGTTAGAAGATATTCGTGGTCTAGTGACCGGAAATTACCAATATCTTCAGAAATTAGAAGAAGACGCAAGTTTTTCTGAATTGCCACAAAAATAGCAACCTTCAGAAACGACTTTTAACGCACCAGAAAAAGGGGGAATCCTTGACAGGTTACTGGATTGTTTTTATTTTTATTTTTTTGTCCACAATCGCTGCGCCTCTCTATATTAATATCGGGATTGTTTCGCTTCTTTCGTATGCCTATTTTGCGGCAGATTACGCCAAAGAACTAAGTATTTCAAACACGATGAATCTGCTTTTGTCGATGTTTAAAATCACTGAAACGAATTTGCTCATCGCAATCCCCCTATTCACCTGGGCCGGAGCCATCATGAGTTCCGGTCAAATCTCTAAGCGTCTGGTTCAATTTGTGATCAATCTCTTGGGATGGCTCCCCGGAGGTTTAGCGATTGTTACCATCGGTGCTTGCACTCTATTTGCCGCTCTCTCTGGCTCTTCTGCCGTGACTATTATTGCCATTGGCGGAATGCTCTATCCGGCCTTAACGCAACACAAATTTTCAGAAAAATTTTCGCTTGGACTCATGACTTCTTGCGGAGGAATCGGAATCTTAATTCCTCCCAGCCTTCCTTTGATTCTTTTTTGTGTCATTGCCTCACAAATTGAACCGCCCCAAATTCATACCACCTCTGAAATGTTTCGCTTAAAACAAACAGTAGAACGGATCGCTCAACTTCCTTCACCCACTCCAGAAGAAATAAAAATTGCTCAAGACACGCAAATAGAACTCAATCGACAAATCCAAAAACCAACCATCAAACAACTTTTTGTCGCCGGTGTCATTCCAGGATTTCTCACCATCCTCTTTTTTTCCCTCTATTCCAGTATTCTTGGATGGAAAATTCCTCGAGGTTCTCTTGTGTTGAAAGAACTCTGGAGTTCCTTCAAAAAAACCGCGTTAGGACTCGGAATTATTGTTTTGTTACTCGGCGGAATCTATGGAGGCTTTGCGACGGCTGTAGAAATCTCTGCGATTGCGGTTTTAGCGGCACTGATCGTTGAGTTGGGAATCTATCGGGGCCTTACTTGGAAGCAACTCCCCCAAATTACTCTAGATGCGGCCATTCTCTCAAGCGCGATTTTGATGATCTTTCTTTTAGCGATTTCTTTCAAAGATTATCTGGTCGAAGAAAAAATTCCAGATCGCTCCTTCGATATTCTTCAAGGCCGTACTTGGGACTATCAGGATAAAGATGATTATTATGATAGTACGGGTGACGATGATGACGACGATGACGATGACGATGACGATGCTCGTCCAAAATGGGATACTTGTGAAATTAATTTTGAACTGGAACTCATGGAACTGGGATCCGCCGCGATTCGATTTGATCCTGCTCCAGAGCTAAAAACGGCTAAATTCTCATTGAAAACCTGTTCAACAGAACATCCAAAAGGGAAAACAAGCATTTCAACCTTAAAGAAACGAATTCTTTTTTTAGGCGCGGAAGATCGAAAAAAAGGACGTGGAACCCTGATTTTTTCATCTCCCGTAGGAACTTTACCCCCCGGTGGAAATTTGACTTTAGAACAGGTTCAACTTGATGAAATCAGCGGAAGCTTCGTGTTACAAAAAAATGTCTTGCAGTTTTCAAATCCAAGCCGTTCCGGAGTTGGTAGTGCTGTCCTTGCGTATACTTATCAAGGAAACATTAAACCCTTGGGAACGGTAACGCTCTGGATCAATCGCCCCATGATTCGCGATAAATTAAGCTTTTTAATCGCATTAAATTTGATTTTGCTCGTAGTTGGATGTGTGATGGATATCTTTTCAGCTATTCTTGTGATTGGGCCGTTAGTCATTCCGTTGTCCTATCAATTTGGCGTTGATCCGCTCCATTTGGGAATTATCTTTATTATCAATTTGGAGATCGGTTTTGCAACCCCTCCCTTTGGAATCAATTTATTTGTCTCTAGTACCTTTTTCCGTAAATCTATTACGGAAGTATTTCTAGCGACCCTCCCATTCCTTGGTCTTCTTTTTATAGCACTAGGATTGATTACCTATTTTGAATCGCTCTCAACAGGCTTGGTCCATTATTTGGGAATAAAGTAGAATATAGGGAATCGGCAAGAGATAAATCCAAATCTGAGAGCGTCTAATTTTTTTTAAAAAAGAGAGTGTTTTTATGAAAGATTTTTTAGCCATACTTCCCAATATTATTTCTTCCATTGCGTTTACGATTGCTGGTTTTTGGGCCTATTTTAGAATCCGGCGAGAACGCACTCATACTCCTCATCTCGAACTTGATTTAGATTGCCAACTGTTGGGACCTCATCAAAACGAATATCTCGCGGAAATCATTGTATTTGTGAACAACAAAGGATTGGTGCGCCAAGATTTCCAATCCATGAAATTGAGAATTCGAGGTATTTCCGAAAATTCTTCTCTTGATTTTTATAGCGAATGTCGTGTAGAGGCCCCAATTCGTCTTTTAGATACGGATATTATTAAAAAAGAAGGCAAAGAAAATTTCTTGTTCGTCGAACCCGGAGTACGCCAATTAATTACTTATGCGACTAAAATTCCTGTGAGTGATCCCGAAACGGATTTCCGCATTAAATATCTATTTATTCGTACAAGATTCTATTATTCAGATAAAACACCTCACAGTATCGAACGTGTTTTTTCTATTGAACAATGCCTCAATCAAGCCAAACCTGTTGGACTCCAAAACGTGGTTTGAGAGGAAGTAATCCCATTTATGCGTTTATTTTTTCGGCGACCTTTGCGTGAAACGATCGCTCATTTTCTTGAACAACAAAAGAACCAACCCTATTCTTATTCTGACACGGGTGCCTCGCTCAGAATCCCTCCAGAAGGGTTTGTAGTGGATCATCGACGAATCTGTTTAGGCGAAGGAGAATCTGTTTTTAATGCCGCCTGCCAAGCCTTGCGTTGTTGGCATATGTTTGAAATGGATTGGGTTCATCTCTGTTGGCCCGAAACACCGATTACTAAAGATTCTATCGTGGCTATTTTAGTGAAATTTATGGGGATCTATTTATTAAATGCCTCTCGAATTGTCTATGTTCTTTCGGAAGAACAACCTGTCCGAAAATTTGCTTTTGCGTATGGGACACTTTTGGAACACGTCGAAAGTGGTGAAGAACGTTTCTCAATCGAGTGGCTCGCGGACAACTCCGTTTGGTACGATTTATACGCGTTTTCTCGCCCGGGACACTGGTTGGTCAGACTGGGTTACCCTCTGGCTCGCAGATTTCAAAAACGCTTTGGGAAGGCTTCTCTCCTCGCAATGAAACACGCGACAACACAGTATCTTTTATCGGAGAAACTCTTATGAATTGGATGGCTTTCTTTTGGAGACCCCTTCTTGGCGCTTGTATTTGGCTCTTGTGCTTACTACGATGGCGGCCAGTTCCGTTCGATGTCGAATGGGCTATTTCCCTTTTGCTCTTTTCTCCTTTAGTGTTGATCCCGCTCGGTCTCCGATTGGTAGCCTCCTCTTCTTTATCACAAAATCACTTTGGGTGGCTTTCTTGGAGAAGCATCGAATTTTTTCAAACCCCTACTGCCCTTTGTTTTGTTTTTTCATTTTTTTTGCCACGGGGAGATCTGTGGGCCATTGTCCTCGCTCTTCCCTGGTTGATTATGACCGCGTTTATTTCTCTATTTGGATTTTTAAGAATCGTAAAACGAGGACTATTTCCTATCGCTGAACTTGGATCCGATATGGGACTCGTATTCTTGTGTGTTGGCGGGGGATGGGCACTTTTAGATCGAGCTGGAGTGCGCCCATTGAATTTTGAATCGGTTATTGTGCTATTAACTGCTATCCATTTTCATTATGCTGGATTCGCGCTTCCACTCTTAACAGGATTGGCCGGTCGCGCTCATCCCGGAAAACTTTCTTTAATCGCTATTTTAGGGATCATCGCCGGAGTTCCTTTAGTCGCGACAGGGATTACCACCTCTCAACTTCAGTGGGGCCACGGAATCGAATGTTTTGCCGCTTGCTTTTTAGCGATTGCAGGGTTGCTTACGGCCGGGATTTATTTTCAACTCTTTCTCAATCCCTCGTACTCCAAAAAAATTCGTTTTCTCTGGTTTATCGCCTCTATTTCCTTGATGTTTAGCATGATTTTGGCGATTCTTTATGGATGTCGTTTTTATGTTTCATTAGCATGGTTAGATATCCCGTGGATGCGTGCTTTGCACGGTTCTGCGAACGCATTAGGTTTTTCACTGACGGGAATTTTAGGCTGGACATTCGTTTTAAAACGATTGGACTCTTAAAATTTTCAAATTTTCATTTTTTTAGGTTCCGTTCGCTATTTTCGGAGATCGTTGTGAGTAATGCTTTAAAAAAAAATCCTTTTTTCACATTTTTTGAAATCTTAGTGGGTATTTTTAATTTGATTCCTATGATTTTAGGAACAGTGCTTACCCTGGGAAGCGCTTTAGTTCTCTTATTTACTTATGATTTTTTTTATCAGAATTTAACGCTAGCAATTCAAAACCCTAAGGAAATAGACCCGATCTTTTTACAAAAAATTATACAACAAAACGAGAAAATAATAGAAAACGTGGATCAAGATAAAAGAGAAAGGGTACGCAGTCTCTATTCTTATATAAAACTACTTTTTAATCAAACCATTTATCTTTTGGTGATGGGGTTTATTCTTTTGGTTCTATGCGGGTTTTCTGAAGTCGGAAGTTGGATTATGGCTTCCTTTTCTATTGAGAATAAAACATTACGTCAATTGTTAGAATCCATGCTTGGCAAAGAGTATCAGATTCTAATAAAATCTCCTCCTAAAAAGAATTCTAAATACGTTTCTTTTCGACTTTCGGGCCTTTAACAAATTTGATTTTCTGTTCGATCCGTTGGATAGGAGTTTTTTATGGAAAATGCGAATAATTCTTCTAATTATACAAACAATACCTTAAAACCCGTGGATGACTTTGATTCACCACTTCCCCAGATTTCCGTTTCGGGTATTCTGGAAAACATTTCAATACTGCTTCGGATTGTAGCGACTTTGATGGGACTGATTCTGCTTATTTGGGGAATTGTTTATTCGGTTCGTATTTTTAACGATGTCTATAGTGCGATTCAAACGGTAACGCAAAATCCCACCAAGGCAGAAACAATGATATCGAATGTCTCCAGTTTGATTGGCGGAAAAGATCTCCATATCCGAGTCGAAGGAGAAGATTATCCGGTGGATAAAATTTTGGCTCTATTATTTATTGCACTAGGAGTGAGTATTTTAACGCAACTCGCCTTGGGAATCGCTAACTGCGGAGCCAAAATCATTATGTATACTTCTTCTGACAAGGAAGCCATCAAAAAAATATTAAAATATACCTTTAGTCCAGCCGGAACAGCGCCTTCTTCTAAAAATTATACGTCTGATGAAATGAAAAAAACTAAATAATCTCAGAGTGTTACTTTTTGAGATATTCTTCAACCATTTCTTCTAGTGCTTTGGCGATATCTAACTGAAATTCCTCTTTGGGAATGAAGAACTGATCCGCAAGATCCTCGGCTTGTCTGATAATATTTCGGATCTCTTCCTCCGTGAGCTTTTTTTGTTTAGCCTCCTCTTTGAAGTTGGGTGGGAACAATATCAAGAAATGGGTCACTTTGTCTTGAGAAATTTTTTTCTCGGCCCATCCTCTTAAAATACGATTCAAATGAAGAGAGGCTTGAATTTTTTCTTCAAGAGAGAATCCCGATTTTAAAATATATTGATTGGTAAATTCTTGAAAATTGATTTTCATAAACAAGGGGCCCTGAACAAATTTTTCTACCAACCGTTGAAAATCCTCTGCCGTCATTTCTCCAGATTCAAATTGTGCTGTCACTTTTCCGACAGCTTGCCTTATGGTTTTCTGCTCCTCTTCCGATAATGAAGCTGTTTTCAAGGTTTCGTTCATCGTCAAATTGACGAAATGTACCGTCCAGGATCTCCAGGTCATGGAAATATAGGCGACAATTCCGATCCCTATGAGAAAAAACACTAAACATCCAATTCCTAGAACACGTAAAATCGGTGAACCCCCTGTTTTCGGAGAAGTTTGTCCGGGAGATTCCATTGAAAATGTTTCATCCATACGAATTGATCCTTGAAAAAATAACTTATAGGAACGTAAAAAAAAGATTATATTAGGTTAAAGAAAATTTTCTATCGACAGTTTACACAAGGCCAGAGTTATGGATACTTTCTTCAAAAATATGGAGGATTTGACCTCTCCTTATACCCGACAACTAAAAGAGGGCTTTCGACGGCTCCGCTTTTTTGAAGAGTTAGAATCGGAATTTCGGAACCATTATAATGAACAACTTTTGACTCGTGTTCGGCCCGCTTTATGGATCGGCATTATCGCTTTTGCCGCCTTTGCAATTTGGGATGCGGTTTCGCTCCCTCCTGTGGTGACCCATTGGACGCTAATGATTCGTTTTGGTCTGGTGTATCCCGCTTTTTTTATGACCTGGTTTGCGTCTAGTCATCCGTTTTATCAAAAATATATTGCTTTTTTTATTTTTGGAACCGTACTGATTGCTGGAATCGGCATTATTGCTATTGTTTGTGTCGCTCGTCTTTATCAGGCACCGTTACCCTATGAAGGCATCATTCTGTTAACAATGGCCACCTATCTTTTGACCGGACTCCTTTTTTATAAAGCGTTGATCTGTTCCAGTATTGTGTTTGTGATCTATGTGATTAGCGAGATATCTGTCGGCTATCCGGTGACCTTTCTCGTGAGTAACGCCATTTTTGTCTTTTTCGCGAATATTATCGGAATGTCTGGAAGTTATACACTGGAGCGAACGATTCGCACCAATTATCTGAAAACCAAACTCTTAGAGGAACTTGCGGATCGGGATGGTTTGACGGGAATTTATAACCGCAGAATGTTTAATACCTATCTGGAAAAAATTTGGGCGCAAGCCTGCCGTGAGCAAAAATCCTTGATGGTGGCCCTTATTGATGTTGATTATTTTAAAAAATTTAACGATCAATATGGACATTTGGCCGGAGATGACTGTCTAAAGAAGATCGCGAAGGCGCTTCAATTCGTCATTAAGCGCCCTTTAGATCTGGCCGCTCGTTATGGAGGCGAAGAATTTGTTTTGGTTCGATTTCAAGCCACTTCAGAATCCATGAGAGAATTTGCCGAAGAAATTCGAAACGGAATCGCTGTTCTTCATCTTCCTCATCCAGCGTCCCTCGTCAGTCAATTCGTAACGCTGAGTATAGGAATTGCCTATACGGTTCCCCAAGATTCTTTTTCCTTAAAAGAATTTATCCATTCTGCAGATGAAGTCCTGTATCAGGCAAAAATTCAGGGTCGGAACCAGGCTCAATTTTGTGAATATCCTTCCAAGCCTTAAAAAAAGGAAAAGCGATCGTGTTCATTTCTCAATGTTCCTTGTGGGGCCTTCAAACTGGAGTTCAATCTATTCTCTCTGTTCCCGTGCTTCAGTTTTTTTCCGCTCTGAAGGATCCGGTTCGCGCTCAACAAAAACGATTAGGGGCCATTTTAAAAGCAGTTCAGGAGAGTGAACAAGCGACACGAATCCCCCACTTCTCTTCGATCCGCACGGTTAAAGAATTTCAAGAACGGGTTCCTTTATGCAGATATGAGACTCTGGAAGCTGATATTGAAGCGATTAAAGTCGGCAAAGCGCGAGTGTTCACTTCGGCTCCGGTGCTTCGGTTTGAAAAAACAGGAGGTTCTTCTGGAACCGCTAAATATATTCCTCAAACGGCATTACTATTGAAAGAATTCCAACAGGGGCTAATTCCGTGGTTATGGGATCTTTATACCCAACGCCCTAAAATAAAATGTGGGCCCAGCTATTGGTCTCTCTCTCCACTCGGTCAAAAAAAAGGGACAACGTTCGGAGGAATTCCGGTCGGAACGGTTGATGATAGTCATTATTTTCCCTCTTTTTTTCAAAAAGCGCTTGCCCAAATTTTAGCGGTTCCCGGATTGTTAGCCGAGTTTCCAGAAATTGAAAGTTGTCGCTATGTGACGTTACGCTATTTATTAGAAAAACCTCATTTACGATTTATGAGTGTCTGGAACCCGAGTTTTCTCACTTTGCTTTGGGAGGCTTTAGAGCGTCATGCGGATCGTCTTCTGGAAGACTTAAAACAAGGAACTTGTCGGCCCCCGTTTCCTGATCTTCACACGCAACAATTTGGGCAATCGATTTTGTCTCGGTTATCCTTTAGAAAACAACCCTGTCGTGCCCAACAACTCCGTTTGAGACTGTCGCAAAAATTACATCCAAAAGAGGTCTGGCCCCATCTTCAACTGATTAGCTGTTGGACTGCCGCCAATGCTTCGTATTTTCTGGATCCGATTCGTAAACTCTTTCCTGATGTCGAAATTCAGGGTAAAGGGCTATTGTCTACGGAGGGCGTGGTAACCCTCCCTTTATTTGAAGCTCCAGCGCCTGTCTTGGCGATTACAAGCCATTTCTACGAATTTATAGAATCGTCTTCTCAAACGCTGTGTTCGCTAGAAGCGCTTGAGCTAGGGAAAAATTATGAAGTGGTTCTTTCCACCAGTGGCGGATTCTTACGTTATCGGACAGGGGACCAAGTTCGTCTCGAAGGATTTTTTGAAAAAACGCCTTGTTTCCAATTTTTGGGGCGAGTCGATCAGGTTTGTGATCTGGTCGGCGAAAAACTGCATTCGCAAGATGTCGAATCGCTATTACAGTGCGCCTTCAAAAAAAGATTTGGTTCGCTTCCGAAATTTTTTATGTTGGCCCCAGAATTAGGACCCCCTGCACATTATCATCTTTTTATGGAAGTCGATATTACCCCTGAAAGACTGCGAATTTTGCAACAGGATATAGAAATCTCGTTACAAGAACGTTATCATTATGGATACGCAAGAAAGCTAGGACAACTTGGGCCCCTCCAATGTACGCTTCTGAAGAATGGAGCTTTTCAATATGAGCACGCTTGCCTCCAACTAGGGCAACGAGCCGGAGATATTAAGCCGATTGCCGTTCACCGTGTTCCGAACTGGTCCTCACGATTTATAGAAAAGACCCTTTCTTAAAAGTAAGGTAATG
This sequence comes from uncultured Planctomycetota bacterium, assembly GCA_964530615.1. Lineage (GTDB taxonomy): Bacteria > Planctomycetota > JBBTDB01 > JBBTDB01 > JBBTDB01 > JBBTDB01. Next base: position 36,848 of record CAZHAR010000053.1, read on the forward strand.
TAAGCTACTCACAGCTAAAGCAAGTGAGCTTTGAAAAAAGCAAACTACTTTAG
>CAZHAR010000054.1:0-36865 GCA_964530615.1 uncultured Planctomycetota bacterium
TATTTTTCTGTGATCCATTTAAAGTCTGATGGCGGAATTATTGTAACCGCTTCACATAATCCCGCTCCGTATAATGGCTTTAAATTTACGCGCCAAAATGCGCTTCCGATTGGCTTAGAGAGTGGCCTAGATGAAATTGAAAAATTGGTTAAGAAAAACAAATTTGCTTCACCTAATCAAAAAGGGAGCGTTGAGGAAAAGTCGCTTCTGGATGATTTTGTTCTGTTTATGCATTCTTTTGTGGATATCAAGAAACTGAAGCCAATGACTGTGGTAATCGATACAGGGAACGGACTAGGTGGATATATTTTACCAAAATTATTTGAAGGAAGTCCGCTCAAAATCATTCCGTTATTTTGGGAGGTGGATGGTACCTTTCCGAATCATGAAGCGAATCCACTTCTGGAAGAGAATCGGCGAGATCTCATTCAAAAAGTGAAGGAAACTAAAGCAGATTTAGGAGTGGGGTTGGATGGAGATACGGATCGAGCTTTTTTTGTGGATGGAACAGGCGAATTTATCGGAGGAGATTTCATTCTTGGTCTTCTCGCAAAACCAATTTTAAAAAAACATCCAAAAGCCATTATTACTTATGATGTACGCTGTTCCAATTATGTTAACGATGTGGTGACTCGTTTGGGAGGTTCTACACGGATGTGGAAAGTGGGACATGCTCCCATGAAAAATTTTATGAAGGAAATTGGAGCGGAATTTGGTGGAGAAGTGAGTGGACATTATTATTTTCGCTATAAAGATTCTTATTTTGACAGTGGGAATCTGACGACTTTAGTACTTCTTAAGGAGCTTTCCGATTCAAACCAATCTTTGGCTCAAGCGCTCCAAGAGACGAAAAAATATTATGTGAGTGGCGAAATTAACACCAAAAATATAAAAAATCCAGATGGGGTTATTGCCAAACTAAAAATACAATATGGCCCCAAAGGAAAAATGATCGAAATTGATGGCTTAAATGTAGTTACAAAACATTGGTGGTTCAATGTTCGAAAAAGTAATACGGAGCCCCTTTTGCGTTTGAATTGTGAAGGAGAGACCCTTAAAGAGATGGAAACGATTCGAGATGAAATCTTGAAAATCATTCGGAGCCATGTGGCTTCTTAGCTTAAAAAAAAATGAGGAAAAGGAGCGGGTTTTCTGAAAATAGACTTGCTCCAGTTTTCGCTTTTGCGTAAAATTATTTTTTCATTTTTTCTTTCAGTTTTTATTTAATCGACAGTTTTTTTTGAATGAAGGAAATGAAGTTATGTCCTATATTGTCCAAGAACCCTGCTATAAATGTAAATACGGAGATTGCGTTGAGGTCTGTCCGGTGACTTGTTTTTTTGAAGCCGATGATATGCTTTATATTAATCCGGACGAATGTATTGATTGTGACGCTTGTGTCCCTGCTTGTCCTGTCTCCGCAATTGTTCCTGGCGATGAAGCCAAAGAAGAGTGGAAACAAAAAAACACGGACTTCTTTGCGGCAGGTGTAGATGAAGACAAACGTCGTACGTCTAAAGATCAGGTTACTCATGGGCCTGATTGGGATAAAACCAAAGCCGTTGGCTAAAAAAGAGTAAATTTTAAACGAAAAAAAGGGCTGAATCTCAGCCCTTTTTTTATTGAAAATTTTTAAGGAAAAGAATTATGGGATTTTCAATGCGTGATCATATACAAGGGTACGAGCGCGATAATTGTTATTGATGCTCATTTCCTTGAAAATAGTTACTTTTCGCTGTTCATAAATACGGCCCATCGCAACCATTCCGTATTGTTTAGCGAAGGAATTCATGGTTTCATAAGAATCGAGGAGACTCTTCAACACTTCCTTGTTTCCAATTTGTCCGAGGGTTAATGCGGCATTGGCAACGATGAAGTTATTTCCTTCTTTCATCAATTTTTCGAGTTGAGGACGAACGTTTTCCCCAATCATTTGTAAGGCAATCGCGGAAGCACGAGTCACATCCACAAAGTTTGCGGAACCCTTCATCATTTCGGTCAGCGTAGGAACCGCGTCTTTGGCTCTCATTAAAGCGAATGCTTCGGCGGCGTAAACTTGATAAGTGCGATCTCCTTTACGTTCTTTCAAGCGAGCAAGAATTAAAGGAACTGCATTCGTTTCTCGGGCCAGTCCAAATCCTATGGTGATCGCATTCACTAAAGAAACCGATTTTGCTTTTTTCCAACCTTCATGAAGTGCTTGAATGGATTTTTCGTCACGTAACAAGCCAAGTCCTATTGCGGCAAATCCACGAACGTTCGCATTTTTAGCGTCGAGTAGTTGTTTTTTCAGATGGAAAGAGGCGAAATTCGAGTTCGTTTTTCCTAAAGAAACCAGTAAAAAACCTAATGCTTGAGAATCATCTTCCTTTCCAATTCCTTTAATCAAGGCATTGGTACGAAGATTTTCCAGTTTAGGATCACTAATTTCGAGTTCACCTAAAGCTAACCAAGCTCCACGACGAACTTCTTCTTCTTTGACTTCAATGGCTTTCAGAAGATAATTAAGGGTATCCGAATGTTTAAGACGTCCTAAGGAAACTGCGGCAAAGGAGCGAGTTGTTTCATCAAATATTTTTTTGTTTGAAGTCAGAACGACTCTACCCAAAGGTTCAATGGCTTTCAAATCTCCAGATAAGCCTAATCCAACAGCAATAGCGGCTTTAACTTGATCGTCTTTTTCTTTAAAGAGTAAATCAACCATTTCGGTAGTTTTGGCGTTACTTCGAGTAAATCCAAGAGCTAAGGCGGCAAAACCGCGAGTCATCGCACGATTTTTAGGATTGATCAAAATTCCCCAGAGTTGATCCACTGGTTTTGTACTGCCCATAATTCCTAAAGCAATTACGGCGGTATCCACTACATCTTCGCTCTTATCTGACTCAAGTGCTTCAAGTAAAGCGTCGGTGAGCTTAGGATCGGCTATTCTTCCAATTGCGGCAGCAGCCACCATTCGAATATTTCGATCACTATCTTTAAGAGATTTTTTCAGAAGTTGTCGCAGGGGTTCTTCTGCGGCATTTTTTGCACTAACAATAACGGAGCCTTCTTTTTGATCGGGTGCTTTTTCTTCTTCTTCAATTTTAATAATTTCTTTTACCAGAAGATAACGATCTTTATTTGCTTCCCACCAAAGTTCCCAAATATCAAGACTTTGTGCGCTGGCACCCCCTTTTTCTTTTTCACCACCACTTTTTTTAGGAGAGGGATCGCCCGGGTCAGGAGGTGGGGTTGGATCTCCTGGATCTTTGGGTTCATCCGGTGGTTTTGGAGTTGGATCGGGGGCACCACTCGGACACCAAGCTTGAAGTGGAGAGCAAATAAGCGCAAAAATGGTTACAAATAATAATAAAGATAAGGAATATTTCATGAACAGTTGTCCTTTCTATGAGACCTTATGAGGAGAAAAATAGCACTCCTCGTTTGAATGACATCTAAGTGACATTCTGATGACCATTATACAAGAAGAAGTCTTAAAAAAGTTCCCGGATTTATATAAAAAAATAAAAAAAGATTTTTTTGTTTAAGAATCAATCCAGCGTTTTTCGGAAATCCAAGTATAAGAGAGTAAGAAACTGACTCCAAAACAAACACTCACATAGATCGCATGAAGAAAAATAAATCCCCAATGTTCGCTATTATCGCTAAAGCAATAAGCCGTGATTGCAAATGGAGTAAAAACACTAAACAGATCACTGTTTCGGAAAATGCTGAAAAGTCCAAAAAGTCCAAAAAAAATGATAATTCCACCATAAAACAAAAAATTCAGAAAATAGGCCAGCGCTGTTGCACCCGAAGTCTTCTTCGCAAACGAACCGGCCGCAAGAGAAATCATAATACTAGTGGCGATTATGGCAAAAAGTTCCAAATTCCCCACGGTGAGTCCCACCAAAATCGAAAGCGGATTCATTTCATAGTTGTTGTAGTGCATTCCGCGATTTTCGCCGAAGATAAAAAAATAATTTAACGCGGCACAGCAACAAAGTGGCATAAACACCAGCGAAAACATGGCTTGAAATTTGCCTAACACAAATTCTACAGGAGTAATCAAAGTCGATCGAATTAAATCAAATTCTTCATTTTCAATTTCTCGTGAAATCATACTCGCCGCCCGTCCGATGATGATGATGCCAAAAAAGAAAATTTGAAAATTGATGAGGATAAATCCTGGCATTCTTGAATATACGGAGGTTAGTGTGAGTCCAAATAAAAATATAAAGCCAAGACTATTAATAATTTTTTGATGTTTGGGAAGATGATAAATCTGATTATAAAGCTCTTTTTGAGCAATGGCATTTTTGCTATGACTTAAGACATAACGAAGAAAGGAAGAAATTTTTCGATGAAAAGCTGTCTTTTGGGCTATTTTTTTTCGACTATCCAGTTTTAACTGAATCATTTCTTCTCGGCTAATACGCCTCATCGTTAAAAAAAAGAGTATCACGCTTCCGAGCAAATAAACAGAAGTACTGCTCCACTGGCCTATAGGCAAAACACCCGGATAAAAAATTTCCGAAATCACCATCCATGGATTCACAAGCGTGAGCCAAAATTTATGTATTTCTATAAAAGAAGAATCATAGGCATTGTGGGATCCGAGAAAAACAGACAGAATCACTTGTGAAATCCACAGGAGCATATGCCCCAAAAGACTGATTCCACCAATGGTCATAAAAGCCGCAACATACGCTTTTCGCATCGAGTCTGCGGTGTTTTTCCCTTCAATCGAGGCATAAAAAGAAAATAAAATATTTAATATGGCGGTAATCAGGATACAAAGAAAGGCCCTTATCAGTTGAGACGTACTGACACCCCCTCCTAAGAGACAACTGGCAAAAATAGGAAGAATGGAAGCCATTAGAACCATCACGAAAAAAAGAATGACCAAAAATTTGGCTAGAACCAATTTCCAAGGAGTTAACAAAGTGCCTTTGAGCATATCATAGGTCCCGCCTTCTCGCTCTGACGTAAATGTCCCGGCCGCCAACCCGGGAACGATGAGATTTACCAAAACAAAAAGGACATAGACGAGAACCAAGACAAATTCGGCAATATCGTTACTCAAACGATAATTTGTTTTCTCCGGCCACATAGAGGCCAGCATTAAACTATAAAGTAAAAAGGCTCCAACCAAAAGGACATAGGGCCTTCGCGAACGGAGGTTAGTAATAAATTCCTTTTTAATTAACGCAAATTCAGCTACAAACATAGGATTTCGATTACAGCCTTTCTAAAAAAAAATTAAGGGTCCACCCATCGCCGTTTTAAGCCCCAAATTCCTAAAATAGAACCCACGCCTCCCCAGAATCCTAAAACAGCCAGATGCATCATCCAGCTCATCCAAGATATCCCTTTTGTATCATAAAAAGAATAAATTCCGGTAATCGGAGAGAACGCAAATAACCACCGAGGATAGATTCCCCATCCCCACCAATAAAATAGCGCCGCAAAAAAAAATACTACGACGGAAAACAAGAGATAAAAAAAATAGGCTAGCTGAAGTACCGCCTGCCCCTCTTTAAACAATGCCGCAGCCGAAAGCGAAAGAATTAAGGTGACTCCTAAGACTAAAAGCAGTTCCAGATTACATAAGGTAATATAAAGAAATGAAATCGTTTTTCCAGAGGAATACGTTCCCACCAAAAGATAATTCAACACCATACACCAAAGCAAGGTATTTCCCAAGAGTAAAAAACTCATTTTCAGTTTTCCTCCTAAAAATTCTGACGGAAAAATAAGGGTGGTTCGTAATAAATCAAAATTTTCAGAAGCCAGTTCTTTCGCTAAGAGTAACGCTGTCGCACTCACAGCGGAAAAGGAGAAGATTAAAATTTGAAAACTCAAAAATTCCTGAGGTTCTAACCAGTCGGCCACGCGAATACGAATCAAAAAAAACCATAAAAAAAGCAAGACAAACAGACCTATTTTTGTGACAAGGCGACTCCAGGATAAAGGAGTATAAAGCATTAATAATTCTTTTTTAAGGATCGGATCTTCGATTCGTGTGAGCCATTTTGAAACCGGACGAGACGAGAGGGGTTGTTTTTGTGGTGGATTCAGAGACTTTTCAGGATCCTTTTCTAATTGATAAACAATCCTTCCAAACAATAGCACGCTCAATGTCAGAAAAAAGAGAGGATTGAGTACCCAGGAAGTTGAAGTCGGTTTAAAAAAAATGACTTTGAAGGAATAAACCGGAGCGCTTAATTCCCACCATCTTTCTTCCATTCCCGGAGGAATAGGTAAAAAAAGGCTAAGAAGCCAAAGCAGAAAATATCCACACAAACTCATTCCACATAAACAAAAAAAGATATAACCAGACGCTTTTTTGAGGGCAAGCGCACTATGGGATTCCACAATCGATATCCATAACGAAAATAAAGCATTTAGCAACATTGTACCGAGAAATAGAAGATAGAATTTTCCGATCTGTTCTATTTGAAGCCAACCAATTTGTGTCCAAGCCAGCAAAATAGGAAGAAGTGCCGCATAAAGGACATGGATATAAAGAACCGCAATCCCCACTTTCCCTAAAACTATTTTCCAAGGACTAATCGGAATTCCGCGAAGTAAATCATAAGTGCCCCATTCTTTTTCCAACGTAAACATTGTGGCACAAAGATTTGGAATCATACTATTGCTTAAAACTAAGAAAAACCCTAGTAAAGAAGCAATTCCCTGATGAATGATTAAAGGATGATTTTCAAAAGGAGAACCTGGAACCGGCCACAACAAGAGGAGAAGAAATCCATTAAAAAGAAACAGAACGATTAACGAAATAAAGGGTCTTCGCCCTCGCAGGTGGATCAACATTTCTTTCCGAAGGAGCGCGAATTCGGCAGTCATATTTTTGCCTAAAAGAGGACCGCAGAAAAATCATGACGCAGTTGATTTTCGTTGAGTTCCCTTCGTGACGGTCAAGAAAACATCTTCCAAATTAATCGTAGTGGGCTGAAAAGCGATAACCGGGAACCGAGCCACCATCTCCTGAAGCAATTTAGCGATCTGCTCTTGAGTCAGCGCCATCGTACAGGTTAAAGATTGCCCCTTGACTTGCACTTGCTCAACACCGGAATACTCTTTAAGAAAGGTTTCTGTTTTTTCCACTTCTCCTAGAACTTCAATTTCATATTTACTTTCCTGTTTCCAAGTCTGGAGAATCTCTTTAATCGGTCCTGAGGTAATTAAACGGCCATTTTCAATAAAACCTACTTCATCACAAAAAGCAGAAAGTTCCGTTAAAATATGAGAAGAAATTAAGATCGTCTTTCCCATACTTTTGAGTTCTAACAACAGTTCTTTAAATTCAATACGTGCTCTCGGATCTAATCCAGAAGCGGGTTCGTCAAGAAGTAGTACCGCGGGATCATGAATCAAGGTTTTCGCAAGACAGGCTCGCTGCCGTTGTCCACGGGAGAAATTTTTTACCATATCTTCACGTAAAGGAGTCATATCTGTAAGCTCAAGAACGGCATCAATAATTTTTCTGCGCTCGGCTCGTTTAATACGAAAAGCGGCGGCAAAAAAATCTAAATACTCATTCAGCGTCATTCCTTCATAGACTCCAAAAAAGTCAGGCATATAGCCAATTTTCTTTTTTGCTTTTTCGCGTTCTCTCACGACAGAAAATCCATCAATATAGGCATTTCCAGAAGAAGGCTTTAAGAGCCCGGCTAAAATGCGGATGGTTGTCGTTTTTCCAGCTCCGTTAGGGCCGATATATCCGAAAATCACCCCTTTCCCTATTTTGAGATTTAATCCGACTAAGGCTTCAAATTGTCCATAATATTTGGTTAACCCTTGAATATCAATCATTTTAAAAACTCCTTGGGCACTTCTACAGGAAGTATATAAATTACAGGATACCAGAGCGAGGAACGAATATTATCGGTTCTCGGTTGAGTTAAAATCCCTAATGCCGAAATCTCGGGTAAGGGTGTTTCTGGGGTCTTTTCAACAACAAATAAACGACAAATCGGATCCATCTCTAACACGCGCGCCTGATAAACATTTAGCATTTGAAGCTCAGTATCTCGCTGGATTAAAAAATCTTCGGATTTTTCTGTTTTTTTATTTTTTAAGGTCAGCACCCATTCTAAAAGATTTCTTTTTTTGATTTTGATTTCTTGTTCCACAAAATTTAGGTTCCATTTTTTTGCAAGTGGATAATGAAGATCTTCTGGAAATTGTCCTTGATCTAAGGCGGTTTGCTGAATTTCTTGAAAAGAAATCCCCATGATTTTTGAGGAGGCTTCTCTTTCTACAAAATATCGTTTTCGGCTTGTTTTTAAAATTGCCGTCAGATAATCATTAAAAGTATTATTATTATTATTATAATTATAACCATAATTATTCTCATTAGGGATTTTCGAATGTTCAAAGGATAACAAAAATTTTCCGTTCCCAAGGACGCTAGGAGAGGCTATTGAAAAATAACGCTCTTTATAAGCTAAAACAAAATCCAAATTTTCTATTTTTTGTGAAGTGGTTAAGATTAATTCGATTTTAGTATCATTTAACAGGATAGAATTATTATCATAAGAATAAGGATCATGAGACGACGATTCATAGCTTTTTGAATCGTCTTGAGTCAAATTTTTGAAATAAGCCTTAAATTCAGCCGTTTTAGGAATGACTCGTTCGACTGCAAATCCTGAAATCACATTCGGACGCAAATAACTGCTTCGAATCACACCCTCTTGTAAATTCTCAAATTCTCCGGAAGCTTTTGAACCTATTGTATTTCTACGGTAATAAACCTCCACATCCTCAATACTTTGAGGATAAATAAACGATTCTGGAGGTAGTTTTATGTTTTGGAACGCTTGAGCCATTCCCGAAATAACGGCTTCTGAAGTATGCGCTACCCATTGATCTCCAGTAGGCGGAACATACACAAAAGACATCTCTAGTCGCTTAATACCTTGATCTTCAACTTGCCAACCAAAATAATAGACTCCAACAAAATAAGCGAGACTACAGAAAAGAAAAATAGGATAGGTCATTTCGGGTTTGCGTAAAAAATGGTTACAAAAAAGCCGGTTTCCTACCAGTGAAACCAAAAAGAATCCTAATAACAAAAGTAAAATAAAACTTTTTTTAGGAACATCGGGTGCTAATTTTTGGGCAACGATACTCGTTGCTAAAGTACTTTGCTCGGGTGTTATTAAGGTAAAAGAACTTTGACGTGGCGCTAAATAATGATGAACTTCTGGAGTAACGGTGTATCCAGTAAATTTTTTCAGGCCAGAGGGGAACTCTGTTAGATTCCCTGCGAACGGAAGTTCCGCTAAAACAGAATTTGGAAGCAACGCTAAATCTGCTCCATTAAAGGAAACAATTCGGCCTCCGACATTCGCAAATGTTTTTAAAGCTTTTGCTTGTTGCGGATCAATACTTTCTAAAGTTTCATCAATAAGAACCACTAAATCTAGAGTTTGATAGGTGATCCAGGATCGCGGGAGTTGATTCGCAGAGATTTCTTCGATTTGATACCCTTTTTGCTGAAGTGTGGAATACAGAAAATTCTTTGAAGCGGACGGTTTGGAAACGACCCAACAAATTTGGTTCAAAGAACTGGGTTTCGTTAATTCGATATAATCTCGACTTAAATATTCGTAAATCCCTAAAGTATCATTAGATTCATGAATTAATATCCAGAAGAAATCATTTGTTGAATTAACGCTCATCCAGACTTTATCTTTTTCTTTGACAGACACATAAAATTTTTGGCTCAAAAAGTCTTTCTTAGATTCTTCTGAAGGCAATTTGTCGGTTATCTCTTTCAGCAACTCTTCCGGGAATTGTTTCTGATTGAAACTCTCTTGATACGTTTTTTCCCATTTCATGGTAAATAATTTTTTTTGAGATTGATAAAAATTTTCCAGAGAAGGGCCCAATTCGTATTCTTTAAAACCTATTCGAATATTGAGTCCTAATGCTTTCCAGTCGCGACTGGGAATCTTAAACTCGATGACTTTTTTGCTTCCCTTCGGAACTTCTACAGGGAATAAGTACGATTCGCCTGCGACAGGAAAACTTTTTCCGTTGACTCGCGGATCGACTTGATACGCAACAAAAGTTCCTTGAAAATCTTCGCTCCCCCCCGCGAGCCTTAAACGAAGCGTTTGCCAACTCCCAGGAAGGGTATTTTTGGGCAAGATATCGATGGCTTCAATTAAGGGAATATTTAAAGTGGACGGCCCAATGGGGGTTGGATTACACGAGAGAAGAAGAAAACTAATGGTTCCACAAAGAATGAAAAAGGTCTGTTGCATTTAGTTTCCCCCTTATGAAAAGTCTTATTTTAACTAAAACAATGATAAAGATTTTTTTTTAAAGATAAAGTCGATGCTGAAGAATATATTCTTCGATACTTCTTGGAACCAAATAACGAATCGATTGACCTTGGTGAACCGCGGTACGGATTTGTGTAGAACTAATGCCAATCGTCGGAATATCAATGCAAAATTTCAGCAGTTTCGCCTGTTGTTCTGGAGAAAAAAGCTCCAGTTCTTGAAGAATCTTTTTTTTAGGAGTACCCTCGCGGTTTACAGTTACAAACGTAACTTTTTGAAGAAGTTCTTGTATCTGATACCACTGAGGTAAATCGCTCAAAGAATCCGCACCGATTAGAAAAAAAAATTGATCATTCGGGTTCTCTTTTTCTAAGGTACACACCGTATCATACGTATAAGAGGTTCCTTTTCTTTCAATCTCGCAGAGGTTGAGTTTAAAATGTGGGTTTTCTGCAATCGCACACTGGAGCATTTCTATTCGATGTTCTACCGAACAATGATGCGCATTTTCGTTGGCTATTTTGTGAGGAGCCTGATACGCAAGAACAAAAGAAATTTGATCTAATAGAAGCTGCGAAAAACACTGTTCCGCTAAAATAAGATGTCCAAGATGTGGAGGATCAAACGATCCTCCAAAAAGACCAATTTTCAATGGATTTCCAATTCAAAATTTTAAGCCGGCACCGTCGATCAACGATTGCAAATTCTGGAAAACCTGAGTGTCTCCAAATTTGGCTTTTAAAATCATATAATTCGGGAGAATCGACGAATTCAGAATTTTTTCTTTTTTCTTGTCACTTTGGGTTTGAACATACTCAGTCAAAGATTCTTCCACTTTCTGAAAAAATGCGAACGCTTGAAGTTCCTTTTTAAAAGCGTCGTCTTTTTCCAGTTGCTTTGCAGAGTCTTCGGCCCAAGTTCCATATTCAGAATCTTTCCAGTTTTTCGCAAAAATTTTATAACCGGGAATGACTTCCGGAGGATTATCGGTTTTATTGGCTTCAATTTTAGCGAGTTCAGATTTAGCGAACCGATCTAAAGCTTCAAGCAGTTCTTTCGCTTCGGCTTGAGTCGCTTCATCGCCCGTTTCTGATTTTGCTTTGAGATCGACATAGGTTTTTCCCAAACTTTTACGCGCTTCAATGTTTTTGGCTTCTGCTTTAACCTTGGTATAGATTTTTCCGCCCGTGATCCAATCTGGAGCCACTTTCATCAGTTCTTCTATGGTTTGATTAAACTTCCCGTCTCCTGGATGCCCTTCAAATTTAAGTTTTCCGGTGTGATCAAAAACAAACGCCCTCGGAATCCCTGTTGAATCATCGCCTTGCATAGAGCCAGTTGCATAAACCGAATAATTCACCTTCATACTTTTCATTTTTGCTACGACTTCCGCTTTGGTCCCTTCTTGACGATGAGGCGCGGCAACAATTAATCCTTTTGGACCGTATTTTTCCTGCATCTTCACGAGATGAGGAATACTTGAAATACAGGGCCCTCAGTGAATTCCCCACATCTCCACAACAATCACACGTCCTTGAAATTCTTCGATGGGAATCGCATTGAGCCATCCCTCGCCTAAAGATAGCCGTCCTAAATCGCTTTCTTCTGCGGAGATTAAAGCGCCACAGAACAGAAAAGCAAGAATCGTTTTCCATAACAATTTCATATCCACTCCGCCCTCAAATAAAGTAAAATTTTGAAAAAAAAGTTCCTTTAATTCTGCCTATTATAAAATAAATAGGCAAGAATCCTAGTGAAAGAAAAAAAACAGAGTGTTTTAAACACTCCGTTTTGGTGGCTCATTATTCAGAATAAATGGGTTTGTTTAGAAGGCGACTCCCATTGATTTTAGGGTCTCTTCCAAATTTTTAACGATCTGAGTCTCTCCATATTTTTGTTTCAGCATTTGATATTGGGGTAAAAGCGAAACCAGGATTTGTTTTTGTTTCTTTTCGCTTTTGGTCATCAGATATTTATCAAGGGGTTCTTCCATTTTTTGAACAATCGCAAAAGCCTGAAGTTCGTTTTTGAAAGATTCATCTTTTTCCAGTTGAGTCGCTAAGGCTTCCGCTTGTTTTCCGTATTCTGAGTCATTCCAGTTTTTAGCAAAGGCTTTATAGGCAGGGATCACTTCCGGAGGGTGATCGATTTTATTCGCTTCAATTTTGGCCAGTTCAGATTTTGCGAATCGATCTAAAGCACTCAGAAGTTCTTTCGCTTCCGTTTGGGTTTCCGAATCGCCCGTTTCTGATTTCGTTTTGAGTTCGGCATAGGTTTTCCCCAAGTTTTTGCGGGTTTCGATGCTTTTAGCTTCCGCTTTGACTTTCGTATAGATTTTTCCACCCGTGATCCAATCTGGAGCGACTTTCATCAGTTCTTCGACAGTTTGACCAAACTTCCCATCCGCAGGGTTTCCTTCAAATTTGAGTTTCCCCGTAGAATCAAAAACAAAAGCTTTCGGGATTCCTGTCGAATTATCGCCTTGCATAGAACCAGTGCTATAGATTGCGTAATTGACTTTCAATCGTTTTAATTGCGCGACAATTTCCGCTTTTTTACCGGTCTGACGATGAGGAGCTACAATCAGTAACCCTTTGGGTCCATGTTTTTCTTGAAGTTGAATCATATGCGGAATACTGGCCCGACAAGAACCACAGTTAATTCCCCACATTTCTACAATCACCACATGACCCACAAGATCTTCAATCACAACGGAATTTAACCACGGTTCGCCTAACGATAATCGAGATAAATCCGATTCATCTGCAAAAAAAAGACTCCAACGGCTTAACACGCACAAAATAATGATTTTGGTTAATAACTGCATAGAAACACTTTCCTTTTTGACAAAACCCAAAGAGTTATGGTTTCAGCTTGTGTAATAAAAAGAAAGTATATCAAAGGTTACGGACGGAAGAGCAGGTATAGATTTTTTCTATATTAGAAGGAAATTGACTCCCAAAAATAAAATACTTTTTGCTCTTTTTTTAAGAACAAAATGAAAAAAATAAAAAATAATTTGAAAATCTATATTATCTAGTTATACTACTATATATAGTATAACTAGAGGAAACAAATATGATTTTTTATATTAATCCGAAAAGTCGACACCCTGTTTATCTCCAGATTGTTTATCAAGTCAAGAGGAAGATTGCCTCTGGACAACTAAAATCTGGGGATAAACTCCCTACAGTGAGCGAACTTGCGGTCAATCTGATCCTGAATCCGAATACGATTCAGAAAGCGTATAGCGAGCTCTCTAATGAAGGACTCATTTACACGCGTAGAGGTCTGGGTGTCTTTATCGCAGAAATAACGTCGCCTGTTCATAAAGAGGTGTCTCAACAACGAATCCAAGAAGCCTTAGATCATTTTTTCACCGAAGCCTTTTTGATGGGATTAACGAAGGAAGAGATTCGAAATTTAATGAATCAAGAACTAAAGCGTTTTGAAAAAGAAGGAGAACAGCATGCGTGAGCCGATTATTGAAATCAAGGGATTAACCAAATATTTTGGGCTAAAAGCATCTCTTTATGAAGTGTCGCTCTCAATTTATCGAGGCGATATTTTTACGCTTTTGGGATGCAACGGTGCAGGTAAAAGTACTCTGATTAAAATTCTTTTATTTTTTATTCTGTTATGAAAACTCATCAACCTTTTTTAGTCCACCACCGTTTATTCATCAAATAATTTTTTTTGCCCTTTTGCTTTTCCTGCTTTTTTCTCAGGCCGAGACGATTTTGTTTTCTCCGGTTTTTTCGAGGGAGACGAGGAATTTTTGACTGTTACGGAAGCAGGAGGAGCAATCATTTTCAAAAAAACGGCTTCGGAAATAATAGTCACCCCTAATTCTTGAGCTTTCTCTTGTTTACTTCCCGCATTTTCTCCGGCTAAGAGATGTGTTGTTTTTGAAGAAACCGATCCGACGACTTTTCCGCCACGACGTTGAATTTCTTCCATCGCTTTTTCACGGGGTTTAAACTGTTCAAAGGAGCCTGTCACACACCAAATTTGACCTTGAAATTCAGAAGAAATGGCGGGCTTCGTGTTTGTTGCGTTCATCTGAAGTCCTTCTTTTTTCAGAGTCTCAATCAATGTAATGACTTGAGTATCCGAAAAATGTTTACGCAACATTTCTACCAGTTTTGGCCCAATTCCCGCGATTTCTTTATCGATCAAAAATCGTTCTTCTAAATCTGGACTCTTGGCGAGTTGAATGATTTTTTCAATGGAGTCATATCCGTTCTGAATCAGCAGTTCTGTGACATTTTGGCCGATCTCTTTTAGCCCCAACGAAGGCAAGACATATTGAAACGGACGTTTTTTTGATTCTTCTACGCCCTCGATCATTAATTGTACTGATTTTTTGCCAAAGCCTTTCACTTCTATCAGTTCTACTTGTCGATCTTTGAGATGATAAAAATCCGGGATTTCTTTGAGATAGCCTAATTTGTATAAGGTTTCAATGGTCGTGTCGCTGAGTCCGGTAATATCCATTTGCTTTCGCCCTGCAAAAAACTGTAACAAGGCAATCTTCTTTTCTCCACAATCGGGAGCATGACAACAATGATCGGCAATTTCCGGATCTTTGACAAGCGTGCTCCCGCAGGAAGGACAGTTTTTTGGAAATTTGAAAATGCCTTTGGGTCCCGGGAAAACGACCTTTTCCACGGCAGGAATGATTTCTCCTCGCTTGGAAACAAGCACCGTAGCGCCAATACCAATCCCCAAATCCTGAATATATTTTTCATTATGGAGAGTCGCATAAGTGACCGTAGTTCCCGCAATTTCAATCGGAGTTACCTTCGCGCGTGGGGTAATTTTTCCAGTTCTTCCAACAAAGATTTCAATGGCTTCCACGATGGTCGCTACTTCTTCTTGTTCCAATTTCAAGGCAATCGCAAAACGCGGACTGCTTCTGGTATGTCCTAACGATTCTCGTTCTTTCAAGGAATCGATTTTTAGGACCATTCCGTCCGTTGGATATTCGAGTTTGGAACGACGTTGTTTTTTTTCTTCAATCGCTTTTTCCAAATTTTTTAACGCAACAAAATGGATATCTGGATTCGTGGGTAATCCTAACTGTTCAAGGGTATTCATGATTTCTTGATGGGTCTGAAATTTTTCTTTTTCCCAATAAGCATCATAGACCATCACGCGTAAGGGTCGCTCAGAAACCTGAGAAGATTTTTTAGATTTAATGGTTCCAGAAGCGAGGTTTCGAGGATTTGCGAATCGGTTTCCTTCTCGTTTGTTCACTTTCTCAAAATCCGCAAACGTCATAAAGATTTCCCCGCGTACCGCGACCGTTTCTGGTTGCTCTAAAACAAGTGGAAGATTTTTGACCGTTTTAATATTGTTGGTAATATCATCTCCGACTCCGCCAGTTCCTCGACTCACCGCTCGCTCTAGCTCTCCTTTTTTATAATACAGGACCAGACTAGCTCCATCGATTTTCCATTCGAGCGAGAAGATCGAATCGGGTTTAAATTTGTTGGCCCACTTCATGGTTTCTTCCGTCGAATACGTGTTATCGAGAGAAAGCACCGGAATCGTATGTGTCACTTTTTCAAACGCATTATCCAAATCAGAGCCCACGACTTGCGTTGGAGAATTCGGAGAAGCCAGATCCGAAAACTCTTTTTCGAGCTTCACTAACCGATCAAACAATAAATCATACTCGCGATCAGAAATGATCGGCGCATGTTTTTGATAATAAAGAATTTGATGCTTACGAACTTCTTTTTCCAGACTGCGAATCTCTTTTTTTGCGTCAGTTTTCTTCATTTTGAGGGTCCTTCTGAAGGAAATTAATCCATTTTACCATCGGGAAAACGGGGATTTTCTGATATAATTTTTTTGGACGTGCTTATTATAGTCCATCTGCGCATTTTGGAAGCTATTTTTTCACGAAAATCCTTCCTTTTGGAAATCACGGAAAGGCTTACTTGTGACTTCTCCCAACAAAAAAAAATTATTTATTATTGATGCTTTCGGTCTTTTTTTTAAAGCGTTTTTCGCCTTACAGAATTCCAAACTGACTTCTCCGCAAGGGCTTCCTACCGGAGCCATTTTCGGCTTTTGCAATATGATTAAAAAAATTCTTGCCTCAGAAAAACCAGATTATCTCGTGGTTGCTATTGATCAAGAAGGAAAAACTTTTCGGGAAGAACTATTTAAAGACTATAAGGCGAACCGTCCAGAAACTCCTAGCGAATTGATACAACAACTTCCTTATATTCCGAAAATTTGTGAAGTCTTTAATTTATCGGTCTTTGGGGTAAAAGGCTTTGAAGCCGATGACGTGATCGGAACCTTGTGCCATCGAACCGATCTAAAAGATATCGATATCGTGATTGTCAGTAGCGATAAGGATTTGTTTCAACTCGTCAATGATCATATTGTCATGATGGATATTCGTAAAGGGAACGAAATCGCCTATTATACGCCGAAAACAGGGGAAGAAAAATTTGGAGTTCCCCCGTCCAAAATGATCGATAAACTCTCCCTCACAGGCGATGCTTCCGATAATGTTCCCGGCGCTCCGGGAATCGGCGAAAAAGGAGCAATTCAACTTCTAAAAGATTTTGCCTCTCTCGATTATTTATTGCAACACCCGGAAGAAGTCAAAAATAAACGTGCTCGTGAATCGTTGCAAAAACATAAAGATCAAATTCTGCTTTCACGAGATTTAGTGACCCTTAAAACAGACCTGAATTTTCCCTTTCAACTCCAAGATTATGAGGTCAAAGGAATCAACCGCGAACGGGCAGAACCCTTCTTCAAAGAACTCCAGTTTCGGAACTTTTTGAAAGAGTTAGATCTGAACGAAGAACCCAAAAAAATGTCCAGAGGTTCTGCAATTATTTTTCCAAGCCAGTTTCAATGGTTCTTTTACGAAAAGAAAAAATTGCCTGAATTCGCAAAAACGACCACACGACTCTGTTGCATCCCTTGCTATGGAGATCGTGAAGGGACCGGAGGGCCTTTCCATTTACAAGCAATCCTGTTTCACGAAGAATCGGGTGAAACCATTCATTGTCTTAAAACCTCTCATCCAGAATTTGTGTCCTGGTTCCACCATTTTTTGAAAAAAAATAAAGCAACTGTGTTACTCTACAACTTGAAAAATTTGGAACGCGCCTTTCAGTATTTTTATCCCGAATTAACTTTTTCAGTGAAAACCAATCGGGTACGAGATCTTTTGCTGATTGTCTATTTATGCGATCCCAACCGCCGAGATTTTTCGATGCCTCATCTAACGCAACAATTTTTGAATGAGGAAATTTCTGAAAAAATTTGGGAAGAATTTCGTCTTCAAATTCCTCAGTTCCACGAAGATCAACCGCCAAACGCTTTTTCTGAAATGCTCCTAAAAGAAGTTGAAAAATATTTCTTCGCCTATTGGAATTTAGATCAAGAATTTTCCACTCGACTGGATGCTTCCCTTGAAAAAATATATCAAGACATTGAGCTTCCCTTGAGTTTGGTTCTCGCTCAAATCGAAAACCGTGGCATCTATTGTGATATTCAACATCTCAAAGAATTAAGCAAAGAATTTACACAAATTTTGGGAGCGTCTAGTTCCAAGATTTATAAAATTGCTGGAGAAGAATTTAATATTAATTCTCCGAAACAACTCGGTTCTATTCTGTTTGAAAAACTGAAATTTCCGTCTTCAAAAAAAACGAAAGGAGGTGAATTTTCTACCAATGAAGAGGTTTTAACGCAACTAAGTATCGATCACGAATTTCCCGCTGAAGTGTTGCATTACCGACATTTTAGTAAGCTAAAATCCACCTATATTGACGCACTTCCAGAACTCGTTAACGCAACAACTCACCGGATTCATACCACATTTCATCAGACTGGAGCGAGTACAGGGCGACTCTCTAGTACCAACCCGAATTTACAAAATATTCCGATCCGTACTCCAGAAGGCCAAAAAATTCGCGAAGCGTTTCAAGCGGAAGAGAATTGCTTACTTTTGAGCGCGGATTATAGCCAAATCGAACTGAGAATTTTTGCGCATTTGTCAGAGGACCCTGTCTTATGTGACGCTTTTCTGAAAAATGAAGATATTCATGAGCGCACCGCACGCGAAATTTTTGGGAATTATTTAGAATTCGAGAAACAAGAAATGCGCCGACGTGCGAAAACAATCAACTTTGGAGTCATCTATGGTCAATCTCCTTACGGATTAGCGATGCAATTAGGAATTCCACAAAAAGAGGCGAAAACGTTTATTGAAAATTATTTTGAACGCTACAAAGGAGTTAAAAAATGGCTTGATCAGGCCATTGAAGACGCTAAAAAGAAAGGGGTTGCGACGACACTTTTTGGCCGTACTCGTCTGATTCAGGAAATCAAAAGCTCTAATAAGGTCTTGCGTGGCATCGGCGAGCGAACCGCGATTAATACCCCGGTGCAAGGAACCGCGGCCGATTTGATCAAAATGGCTATGATCAAAGTTGAAGAGGCGATGGTTTCTGAAAAACTTCAATCCAAAATGATTTTAACGGTGCATGACGAACTGGTTTTTGAGGTCCCGCTTAAAGAAGTCGCTACGATGAAAACACTGGTGCAACAAAAAATGGAGCGTATTTATACCCTCCGTGTCCCTCTCGTCGTCAATATAGCGACCGGGAAAACCTGGGCCAGCGCAAAATAACATCATCCTAAGGGGCACGGCGTGCCGTCTCCCTCCCTGCTAAACCTATCAAAACAGGGTGGCATACCCTAGCGAAGGAAGAATTAAGAAGGCAACCCAAGACAAAATAACGGCAAAGCAGAGCGAGGACAAAAAAATAAAACCATATTCCGCGGTCACCATCAAAACAATAGTCCCTCGGCTTCCGCCCATTCGTTGAATCGTCTGGAACTCTCGTTCTCGTAAACGCAACGATAAAAATAGGACTAGCGTAAATAGCAAAATCGTGGAAATAATGACCAGAACGAAATAAAGATGAAGTAGCTTTTTGATTTGAAAAATAATCTCCAGAAATTCTGAAATAACATGAGCGGGTGAAACGGCCTGAAGATCTTTTTCCAAATTCAACAATCCCTGAATCACTACGCGCGCTTTTTCTGAACCCGGAACAAAAATGAGCGCGGTAATCGGAAAGGTATCCGGATCGCCGTGCGGATGAAAGGTATCCATATTTTCTGGAGTGACTTCGACATATTCTGGGATTCCAATTTGTTGAATATTTGATCCCGAAGTCGCAGGATCAAGCTTATCGTTTTTTTGATGACCATGATAGATCCCACTCAAGAGCCAGGTGGTTTTAATGTCACAAAAAATTACATGATCTTCTGGCCCCCCTGTCGGAGCCAGTACACCCACGACATGAAGCAGACTTCGAAAACTACTTGCAAGATTAAATAAATTTTCGATATCAGAATGAATTTTTTTTCCAGGAGCAACCCCCAGTTTTTGTGCAATTTGGGCACCGACAACGACTTCACCCAAAATTCCCGGCGCACGTCCCTGACGAAAAGAGAGTTTCGCAAAATCGTAAAAATCTGCAGAAACGCCTACAATAGGTGTCTGCATCGCTTTGTATCCCGTAAGTATCGGAATCGCGTACCCCTCTAGCTGATTGTCATTGATCATTTTCTGAATACGAGTCAACGCGCCATACGTGGTTCGTTCCGAAATTTCTGTTGCATAAAATAACACATGAAAGACGAGCCCCAAAGCGCTTCCTTTGCCTCCGACAATCATCGGATAACGCTCTGAACGCTCGGTGAGAATCGTATTCACTTCTTGAAACACAAAAAAAGTGATCAGGGGAAGCAAAATAGTGAGCGTTCCACAAATCGTTAAAACCCAGAATTTACGGGGATGAAATTTCAAATAGTGTCGAGCCAAAAAGAGCGGGTTTCGAATCATTGGGCACGGCTCCATTTTTCTACAGGATAAACTTTAGCAAAGCGCTCCAGCAAGGAGTAGTCATGGGTAACCATCAAGAGTGTTGCGTTTTGTTCACGACAAGCTTGCTGAAGGATATCCATGACTTTTTTTGAGGTTTCAGGGTCTAGATTTCCAGTGGGTTCATCCGCGATAATGAGCGGAGCACGTGTAATTAATGCTCTGGCAATACAAACGCGTTGTTGTTCTCCTTGAGAGAGTTCTTTTGGAAAGGATTCTTTGCAATGCTCGATCTGGAGACGTTGCATTAAATTTTTTCCATGTTGCACAATTTCTTCAGATCGACGAAGGCTATGATTAATATAATAAGGAAACAAAATGTTGTGCTCGACCGTTAAATAATCAATCAGCTCAAAATTTTGAAAAATAAAGCCAATACGTGAGATCCGAAAATTTCTGCAAGCTTGTTCGGACGCTTTACTCACCTCAAATTGATCAACGGTGATGACTCCTCGGTGTGGCTTTAAAATTCCGGAAACCAGATTTAAAAAAGTCGTTTTCCCATAGCCAGAGGGTCCAATAATGGCCGAATGTTCACCCGTCTCCATATGAAATTCAGGAATACTTAAATGGAGCCGGTTTTGCGGTTGCGGATAAAAAAATTCAACGTCTTGAAATTGAATCATCAGAGCTTCCTTATTCGACACGGAGTTCCATCTGGATATGGATATCGGTAATTTTCCAGTTTTGATCGAGGCGAGTCAGTACCAGTTGCGCTTGATATCGATTGTGTCGAGTATGTTGGTGCAATAGATGCCAAATATCTCCACGAACTTCCCAGCCTAATTCCACTAGACGAGCAAACGGACGGATCTCTAGCCTTTTAAAATAAGTAAAACCGATATGCATATCCCCTAAGGTGGTATTATTTTCTTCCAGCACCTTCTTTCCTTGCAACTGTTGAAAAAATTGATGTTCAAGAAGTGTTCCCGCAAAGCTTTGTGCAAGGCTGTCATAAATCTTTCCGGGTTGATCGAGTTGATTGACTTGATAAATGTTTAAAAGAATCTCTTGGGTCCTTTGTTTTAATTCCGCTTCACTTTCCGGCGTGGACGTTTCTTGGGGTAGGCGATTACACCCTGAAAAACAACACAGCGAAAAGAAAAAACAGAACGCCAGTAAAAATGGAGAATTCATCATTCGGGTTGATTCGCCTCTTCTTCTTGTTGATCGAGCCAATCTTCCGCTTTTTGGGAAAAAAATTGGCCACAGGATTCTTGGGTTACCCAACGAGAAATTCGGTGTCTCTGCCAGGCTACGAATAAATAAAAAGGTTGTGTCATCCAAGAAATTAAAGGAAAAGCCAAAAGGGTTCCCAAAAATTTCCAGGGTTGAGTGAGCTGTTTCATCACTTCACCGACCGCACGGGATCCTTTATAAACACGCTGATTTGTATCGATGACATAAACCGATTTTTTGGCTTGTTCTTTAGAAACCAAATGTAGTGCCCTCTCTTCCAGATCGTCTGCCTGACAAGCGATAAAGGTTAATCGTTTTTTCGGATCATAACGTCGAACTCGACGTCTTAGCAGTCGTCACAATCCTCACCCACCATCATAAATAACAATAAACAGCTTTTTCTCAGGCGGTAAATTGTTTGCATTCATCGACTTCCTCCAAAACGTTCAAGATCTTTTTTCTAAAAAAATTATAGAAAAAGAAGTTTTTTATGCAAATCGCCTTCTTTAACCGAAAAATCAAATCATTTGACTTTCTTTTTAAACGCATGCAGTTTTTCTGGAAGGGCCTCAAGATGATCGATTTCTAGGCTTGGAACCTCAGAAGGATCTTGGGGGCGAAGCTGAACGAATTCTCCATGTTTTAAATAAATCGTCAAAAGTCCAAGGCGGTTCCCGGCCTGAATTTCGCTATCGAGACGATTCCCAACACAAATTACCTCATTCGGTTGAAAAGAATATTGTTGCATTAATTGAGAAAAACCTTCCTGTTTGCATTGAGACTCTGAGGACGAAAGATAAAGGATTTTTTCAAAAAAAGGTTCGATGCCTAAAATACGGACCTTTTCTTCTTGAGTGCTAGCAACACCGCTTGTAATTAAAAAGAGTGTAACGTCTTGAGCCTTTAATTGTCGGAGGAGCGGAATCGTCGCTGGAAAAGGAACAAAATCTTTGGGAATCGAACGTTGGAAAAATGCTTGATAACTGGCGTTTTGGATAGCTTCTGTTATCACTTTCCCAAATTCAACGACTAGGCGCTTTTCCATAGAATCACGAGGATACTGTTGATGCAGGCGCAATCGAATATGATAGGTTTCTTCAGGAGAATAGGGAAACCCCGCCCGAGTCATCGCTTCCGCCGCGTCTAAATGGGCCTGGGATACTAATTGTCCATAAGTATCCACAAGCGTATCATCTAAATCAAAAAAATAAGCGCGAATCATGAAGGATCCTTATTGATTTTGAAAAATCATCTGGGATAAATCGATTTCAAAGGAAGTCGGTGTGCTTTGAATGTTTCCACTCGCATCTCTAGCGCGAACTTCAAAGCGATACTTTTGTAGTTCTGGCGCGGAAAGAGTGAGGAGCGTTTGCACTTGAAACGGAGACCATTTTTCTTCTGTTTTTTGATCCACTAGGGTAAAACGATACGAAAATTCTAAGATTTCCGATTGAAAGAAGGAATCTTTTCCCGCGATTTTAAACCGTATTTTTCCATCATAAAAATTTTCCCAGTAGAGAATACTTGCCATCGGCGGGTTTTCTTCCACAGTGATATATTCGAGGCGATCCGGGTAGCGAACCCAGAGATTTCCAAGAGTGTCGGTTAAGGCCGAAAGGTAAGGTTCCGTAGGAATTTCAATCGATTTTTGGAGTTGTTTTTGGGTCAATCGAAAAAATCGATCCATTCCGCAAAACCAATAGATATTGCCTTGATGTAAAATGCTCTGAATATTTTGGAGTGGTTTTGAGAATGGAATAGGCTTGCTAAACCCCGCTATTTCTGTAATTTGGAGATATTGATAAATTTGTTCTGGAGTCGCAACAAGCAGAGAATCTCCATAGATTTCAATATCACTAATCGATGGAGGACTTTTTGGAAGACTCTGAAATTCGTCTTGCAAAAATCGATAAAGGCCTTGATTTGTAGCAAACCAGACAAAAAATTGAAAAGAATTTTTTTTTGCGGTTACGGCAGAAACCTCAGAAAAGGGGAGTTGTGGAAAGATTTTAAAGCAACGATCCTCTCGAAAAGAGATCCCTTTATCTGTCACCGCGCAGAATCCATGAGGCTCTGGAAAAAGAAAGATGTTTTTGATCAGAGAACCATAAAGGGAAGGAGAGAGTTGATAAAAGTTACAAACGGTTCCTCGTTGAGAGCGAATTCCTTCGGATTGTAAGAAGAGGGTTTCGTCAGGAGAAATTTCAAAACGCTTGAGACTGGGAAAGGAATATTTTAAAATGAGTCGTGTGCCGTCAAACTCAAATGTTTCCTGATCGGTGGAATACCATTTTCCGCCTAGGTGTCGAAGGGTACCTGCGTAAATGGTTTCGAGCAGATTCTCAGGAGAGAGTCGAAAGAGTCCATTTCCAGTACAAATTAAAAGATCCGTGTTCTGCTCAAAAATTTGTAACTGTCCAGAAGAATGGAGAGGCATTGAAATCGTTTTTTGAATAGTTTTAGGAATCTGAAAAAGCCCTTGCGCATCGCCAAGAAGGATCGCTCCGTCCCGTAAAACCATCCCTTTCGAGAATTTTTTATTTCCTAAATTTTGAGTACGATAGAGATATTCAAAGTGTTGCGTTGAGAATGTGGCCAATCCCTGCGTAGTCAAGGCGAAAGTAGCCCCTTCGTTCCCCGAAAAAATGTTGAGAATTTGTTCTTCGGGACTCCCTCGTTTAATCTCTTTCCATTCTTTTTCCTGCAAATAACCTAATTTTTGGGATGTACTGCAAAATAAGACGCCTTGAGAATTCCAGAGAACCTGTTCTATTTTTTCGTCTGGAGAACCTGAAACACGGTCGCCTTCAGGAATCTGAATCAGTCCGTTCTTGCTGAGTCCAAGAACTCGACCACGAGCGTCTTTGATTAATGCATGAATCGGAGTTTCTATTTTGCAGAGACGATGTCGATTTTCTTCCCAAGAATAGAGTTTACCTTGTTGTAAGTACCAGACTGTTCCTTGGGACTCTACCATAGGAGATTCTTGGGAAAGAGCGGGAATCGGAAATAGGGAAGAAAGCGGGAGTAGTCCTTGTTGCGTTAAAATACTATATTCTTGATTTAAATAACGAATTAAAATGCGATCTCCGGCAAGGGGTTTCACGCTTTCAATCGGCCCCTGAAAACCCTCTTTTTTTCCCAATCGATAATTGGTTCCCAAAATGTGTAATTGTTTGGCTCCAGCAATTAGAATAGCCCCTTGAGGCATTTTCCCAAGAAAGAATGGGTTTGAAACCGGAACATCCACCGAAATCATTTTTCCGGCCTCGTATCGATAAAGTCCTTTGAGTTCTAGAACAAAAAGAGCGCCCGAGAGATCTTGTGCCACTCCGTAAATTTTACGTTGCGTCCAAATCGGATTTGCTCCAGAAGAAGGATTATAGCGAATAATAGAGGTTTCAGTAACAATTAAAATATCGGAATCAATAAAAAACACTTTCGGTAGAGAGTTTTCTTTCGGGAGTTCCTGCGCCCATTCTCGTGAGCCTTTTTGAGAGCATTGGACGAGATGTGTGCCCCCTTGAGAAGTATTTTCAAGACAAAAAAGGGACGGATAGCGAAACGCAACGGGATTGTACTGTCCCGGGAGTAAGCTCCAGTTTTCAAACTTTCCTTCAGGAGTAAAGAGTCTGCCTTCACGAGAAGAAAACAAGAGCAAATAGGCATCGGAAACAAAAAATTGTTTCTCCCGTTCTTGAAATACGGGTCCTTTCCAGCATTGGATCCCTTTTTCGGCATGAAATGCGTAGAGTTCTTTTCCATAATCAAAAAACGTATACTCCTTAAAAACAAAAATAGATTTGAAATTGGGGCTTGGCAAAACTCGACGGTTCAAAAATTCGTCTGCGAGTTTCCAAGAATTTTGGGCCGTATCCAGAACATAAAGCTTTGAAGCGACCTGAACCCAAATTTTGTTCTCAAAGAAAAAAACCGCTTGAGAGAACCGTAAATGTTGGCTTTCTAAAACTTTTGAAGTTCCGTTTTGCTCTAAACAAACTCCCTGAGCGCCGGTATAAATCATCGAATCTTCTGGAAGCATCAGGCAATCCGTTGCGTTTTCGTTTAACGTAAAAAGAATCGTCATCGCTCCGGAAAAAGAGGGATCGTTTGTGTTTGAGAGATTCATTTTAACTTTACTCAATCGATTATTATCACCGACTACTAAGGTATCGTCGCTTATTTTCTTCAATAATTGAATGTTGGAAGAAAACGCCCGAATGGGTGAGAATCGACTCCCATCATAAACCATTAAGCCACGTTGAGTTCCTACCCAATAAGTGTTTTCTTTCCCGAAAGGTAAAAAAGTGGTAATCTGATGGTTTGGAAGCAGAGGAATTTCTGTGTGAAATTGGCTTCCGTCAAAGGTAAAAACACCGCGATAGGAATTTAAAAAGTAAAGTTTATTTTCATGCTTAACCAACTTCGTAAAATTTGCTGGAGCATTTTGAATTTCGCCTTCTTTAGAGATCTGAAAAAGAGTTCTATCTCCGAGTGCCCAGAGATTACCAAAAGAGTCTTTTTCTAGGGCGATAAAAGATTCTTTCGAGAGCGTCTCCACCTGATCTTTTTCCAAGAGAAATAACCCGCGAGAGGAGGCACAGTAAATTTTATCTCGAAATCGAATAACATCGGTTAGCGAAGAAACTTTCAGAAAATAAGTTTGCGTTTGATCGCTTCGATACGACAGAAGCATCGAGTTCGAAAAGAACCAGAATTCCTCTTCTCGAAACTTCAAAAAATTTTTGAGGGGATCCATCGAAAAGATGTCTAGCGTGAACTGGGGCCCTAAGAGTTTGTTTCCTTGAAGTTTCCATTCTTTTCCTAAGTTGTCGACAAAAGAGCTTATGGATTGGGTATGCGGTTCCCATCCAGAAGCCGTGAGAACAAAATCTCCTTGAGGAGTCTTGGCCACGAGTTGAAGTCCTTCTTCTCGCACTTCCATGACTGGATTTTTCAAGAGGGATTCCAATGTTTCCAATTTTTGGAGATTTTTATTTTTCCACAAAAACCATTCCTGCGTGTCATTCCAGAATAAATATTGTTCAGAAAATAGAGGAAAGACACCCGCCATTTTTTCTGGAAGCGAGAATTGCGTATTTTTGCTCTTGTCTTTTTGGAAACAAAAAAACTGGTTCCCACTTAATCCAAGCCAACCTGAATCTTGGGGTAAAAGAAAATGAAACTCTCCTGCAACGAGTTGTGGGAAATCGGGCAAAATTTCGAGACCTTGTTGCGTTAAAAGAATCGGTTGAGTTTTCCCAAGCGCCATCGACAATGGCGCACTAGAGAGTGACATCAGTGAAAGATTGCGATTTTGGAGAACATAGACCTGGCCAACAGTACGGATATAAATTCGATCTTGAAAGGGAAGTATTTGAAGACAAGCTTGTGTCTCTAGCCATTTTTGGGAAGCTGTTTGATTGGAACAAAATCCTTGAGGGGTCCCTGCATACAAGACACTTTGAGATTCTGCGATACTCAAAATAGGTTGATTTCCAGCCCAAACTTCCGGAAAGATCTGTCCCGATTCATAACGAAAAAGACCCTTAGAAGTTCCTAAATAAAGCCCATTTTGCCCCTTTTCGACACACAGAATTTTAGCAGGAGTGTTCCAGAGCAGATGGCTAGATTTCGTATCCTTGAGGTAAAGACTATGTTCGGTGACAATAAAAAACTGTTTTTGATATTCGATCCCTTGCAAAATAGGTTCCAGTTGGTTTCCAAGCGGAAAAATTTCTTCGGGGGTCCGAACCATTTCTGAAGATCCGATCAGTTGTTGTTGGCCTTCTCTCAGGAGCCATTTCATTTTTTTAAGGTCGGAAACACGATCTCCTTTGAGATTAAAGCATCCCTCAGTCGTCCCTAAAATTAGTTCTTGAGCCGGTGTTAAACCCCATCCCGTTAATTCTTTCCCGCCTGATGGTAATGAATAGGGTTGACGAAAAGAAGATAATCGTAATAAAACCAATCCAACACGTGTGCCTAACCAGAGGTTTTTTTCTTCATAAATTAAAGCGCTGGAGAGCGGAAGTTTTTGTTGTAGAGGACTGATCAGAGAGAATTTACCGACCCATGGAGAATAGATTTCTTCTCCGAGAAAGTAGAGCGGGGTTCCATTTTCCGAATAAAGAACTCGATTCAGAGTGAGATTTTTAAGTTCATTGGGAAGAATAGAGCCGCTTTTTTGATTTTGAAAGCTCAGCAAATCGTGTGAGGTTCGAAGGATTAAATGTTGGTTCCAATAAAGTTCTTCGATTTCGGTCAATGGGAAAAAACCTGTTTCTCCAGCCTTAGAATAGAAATACAGACCCTCGGGCTTTGCGATCCAGATTGTTTGGTTCGGATCGATCAGTAAATCCTGAAGATTCTGGAGGGAAATCGAACCGATATTCGGAAGTGCTTTGAGTTGCCCCTTTTCAAACACAAGCACTTCTTTATGCCCTAAAATCCAAAGTTTTTCGTTTCCGCTTCTCAATTTTTTGATTCCGGGTTGAGAGAGCAATGCCGAAAGTGGCCAGAGTTCAAAAGATTTTGAGGGGGTCCAGCGGACGAGTTGAGAAGCCATGGAAAAAAAAACTTCATCCTCACGAAACGAAATCATTTCAGAGGAGAGTCCTTCCAAGGAGGCAATGGATTTGGGAATAGACAATGACCTAAAATTATATCCATCAAATAAAAAAAGGCCCTTGTCGGTGAGGACCAAAAATTTTTGGGGAGAAATCCAGCACAAGCTTAAGATACGATCCAGCGGGAAAAAGAGTTGGCTTGAGAGTTGAAGCGAATTTTGAATGGAAAATGTTTCTTTTTCCGAAAAGGTTAACGCTTGTTTGCAACGAAGACAATCGGAGCCAACGGTTTGAAATGCTTGAAGACATTGGGGACAACATCCAAATTTGGGCGTGCCTTGAATTTGAAGTGTGAATGTACTTTTCGTGTCTGCGATTGCTTTGTAGCCAGTTTCCGCCTCAAAAGCGACTTTAAGTTTCCAGCGTCCGTTTTCTTTTGGTAAATAGATCAATCGAGCAATTCCATCTGCTTCCGTAAGCGCAGAGCCAATAAGGACGTCGTCTAAATAGAAATTTATTTTCTTTTGTGTTAAATCCTTCCATTTAAACCATTCTCGATATTGTAAGCGGGCGACAAGCTTTACGGGAATGCTATCTGAAGCCGTAGTATTCGCAGACCAAATACGCGTTTTTTTATCTGCGTTCAGAGGCAGAAGCGACATGAAAAACAAACCACTAAAAATCCAGAGAAAAGAAAACCTGATCATAAAGGGCCTACAAAATTTATGAAGAATGAAGATTGAACTCGATTTTGTACGTGTTTCTCAAGAGTAACGTTTCTTTTGAATTTAATCGAGAGAGAGAATAAAAAATTTTAAAACGTCTCAAAAAAGTTTAAAAAAAATAAGGACTTCCCCTAGAAAGTTTGACGAGAAGACAATACAATTTGGATTTCATCCGCTTTGAAAAGTACAGATTTTTCTCCTATTCTTATCGTTTCATTTTCACTATCATTCACGAGGGCTTCATGAATTATCCTGCATTAAAATGGGTGGGAGGTATCGACGGAAGGTTACAAATTTTAGATCAAACCTTGCTCCCGAGTGTCTGTACTTATGTGAACTGTCTCACGTCAGAAGAAGTCCGAAAAGCCATTACGGAAATGAAAATCCGCGGGGCGCTAGCGATTGGTATTGCGGGCGCTTTTGGACTTATTTTAGGACTAAAACGAATTCAAGAAAAAACATTTGCTAATTTTTTAAAAGAACTAGACGCGCTGGCGGAAATCATGAATTCATCGCGTCCTACTGCGATTAATCTGAAGTGGGCGACAAGACGAGTGACGAGCAAAGCGAAAGGATTAGGGGGGCGCGATCTTCATAATGTTCGAGAATTATTACTCAAAGAAGTGGTGACGATGCAAGAGGAAGACGCTCAAGTATGCGAACAAATCGGGATTCACGGAGCCGATTTGCTTGCTCCTAATAGTCAGATTTTGACTCTCTGTAATACGGGGTCATTGGCTTCTTCTGGAATTGGTACTGCCTTAGGAGCGGTTTATAAAGCCACCAGCGAAGGAAAAAATATTCATGTCTATGTTTGTGAAACTCGTCCGATGTTACAAGGCGCACGATTGACCTGTTGGGAACTCTCTCAAGCGAAAATTCCTTGTACCTTGATTCCGGATAATGCCGCAGGTTATTTATTAAAACAAGGAAAGATTCAGGCGGTTCTGGTAGGTGCAGATCGAATCGCTTCGAATGGGGATGTCGCCAATAAAATTGGCACCTATTCGCTAGCGGTTTTAGCGAAAGCGCATCAGATTCCTTTTTATGTTTGCGCTCCGTTGTCTTCCATTGATTTAAATATGGAAAACGGATTCCAAAT
The DNA here is from genome assembly GCA_964530615.1 of uncultured Planctomycetota bacterium. Taxonomy (GTDB): domain Bacteria; phylum Planctomycetota; class JBBTDB01; order JBBTDB01; family JBBTDB01; genus JBBTDB01. Next base: position 29,808 of record CAZHAR010000054.1, read on the forward strand.
TCCGATTGAAGAACGTTCCGAGACGGAACTACTTGAAAAATTTTTCGCGCAACGTATTGCTCCAGAAGGAATTCGTTGCTATAACCCCGCATTTGATATTACGCCCGCAGATTTTATTACTCAAATTGTGACTGAAAAACGATCCATTGAACCCACTCGCAAAAATATTTCAGATTTGTTTGTAGGTCAAGTACGTCCCTTAATGGAATCGACATCGACTAAAGAAGTTTCCTTAAATGAATCTCTGGATTCTTAAATTTAGAGAAATTTAAATTTTTTTTAGCAACAGACTTTCTCTTTTTCTCTGAATAAGGCTCTGTCAAAAATTACTTTAGCCTAGTGGAAAAACTCTGTCATGATGGCAGGATTCTAAGTACCGAAGATTTTTTTTTTTTTTAATAATACTTTATTTTATTCATTTTAAATAAGTTATATCTGTTTCTGTTTATTTTTATTCTTTGGTCCAATTGTTGCGTATTCTCTTTTAACTTTAGATTACAAATTTGAAATACAAGCACATTATAGGATTTAAGAGGAGTTTGCCATGGGAAAAATCATAGGAATCGATCTCGGAACAACAAACTCAGTGGTTTCGGTTATGGAAGGCGGAAAGCCTGTCGTTATTGAAAACGCGGAAGGATCGCGCTTGACTCCTTCAGTGGTTGCTTTTATGGAAAATGGGGAACGACCCGTTGGTCAAATGGCAAAGCGACAAGCCGCAACAAATCCAAGAAACACGATTTACTCCATTAAACGTTTTATGGGACGTCGTCATCGGGATGTAGAAACCGAAGAGAAAATGGTTCCGTATAAAATAGTTGGGAAAACAGATGATTTAGTCAAAGTGGAAGTGATGGATGGAAAACAATATACTCCGTCTGAACTGAGCGCCATGATTTTGCAAAGTTTGAAGCAAACCGCAGAGGCCCATTTGGGTCATGAGGTGACTGATGCCGTGATTACTGTTCCCGCCTATTTTAATGATAATCAACGTCAAGCCACCAAAGATGCGGGAACGATTGCCGGGCTCAATGTTCGTCGTATTATTAATGAACCTACTGCCGCCGCTCTCGCTTTTGGCCTAGATAAGAAAAAGAGCCAAAAAGTGATTGTGTACGATTTAGGGGGGGGAACCTTTGACGTTTCGGTTTTGGAAATTGATGATGGTCTCGTCGAAGTTTTTGCAACAAACGGAGATACGCATCTGGGTGGAGACGATTTTGATCAAGTCTTGATTAATTACGTTGCAGATGATTTTCAGAAAGCCAACAAAATTGATTTAAGAAAAGATCAAATGGCGCTTCAACGACTCCGTGAAGCTTCTGAAACCGCAAAGAAAGAATTATCGAGCGCTCTGCAAACAACGATTAACTTGCCGTTTATTACCGCTGACGCGACTGGCCCTAAACATCTTCAAATGAATATCACTCGTGCGACTTTCGACCAACTCACAAAACATCTTGTCGAAAGAACTCGAAAACCCTGCGAAATGGCGATGAAAGATGCTAAATTGACACCTAAAGATATCGAAGAAGTGGTGTTGGTTGGAGGATCCACTCGTATTCCAGCAGTTCAAGCGATGTGTCGGGAAATTTTTGGAAAAGAACCCAACCGTTCCGTAAACCCGGATGAAGTGGTTGCTGTCGGAGCCGCGGTTCAAGGTGGAATTCTTAATCAAGAATTCAAGGAAATGATTTTGCTTGACGTCACTCCATTGTCTCTAGGAATTGAAACTTTGGGAGGGGTGATGACGAAACTCATCGAACGCAATACGACCATTCCAACAGAACGAAAAGAAGTGTTCTCGACTGCAGATGATAATCAACCTGCTGTCGATATCCATGTATTGCAAGGGGAGCGCACTTACGCCAAAGACAACCATACCCTTGGAAAATTCCAGCTCACTGGAATTCCTCCGGCTCGTCGCGGAGTTCCTAAAATTGAGGTTAAATTCTCGATAGATGCCAACGGAATTTTAAATGTCTCTGCAAAAGATTTGGGAACCGGAAAAGAACAATCCATCAAAATTCAATCTTCCTCTGGACTCAGTAAAGAAGATATTGAACGCATGAGAAAAGATGCGGAAGAACATGCGACAGAAGACATAAAACGAAGAGAAACGATTGAATCCAAGAATAAAGCGGATAGCACTATCTATGAAACAGAAAAAATGTTGAAAGAAAATGGGGATAAACTCGCGGGTGATATTAAGAGTAAAATCCAAAACCAAATTGAAGTTTTGAAAAAAGCAAAAGCCGGAGAAGATAAAGAAGCAATCGACCGAGAACTTGAAAATCTGATGAAGGTCGGACAAGAACTTTATTCATCTGCTCAATCTCAAGAAGGTGGCCCTTCTGAAAAAGAAAGTCCTTCCTCTAAAGGAAGTACTTCCGGAAAACCGAATGACGATGTGATTGATGCGGATTTTGAAGTTAAAAATTAGTAACTGTTTCCCCCTCCAAAGGGGGAAATTAAATTCTCAGGGGCGTATTAAATACGCCCTTTTTTTATTTAGCGTCCGAGAATCGGTTGAAAAGAATTCGAAGCATTCGATTTCTTCTTTTTGGAACCCGATTTATAGCGAGGGGCACCATCGGAAGGACGAAAATCGCCACGAGGGGCGTTCGAACTGGAACTGCCTCCATTTTTGGGAGCATAGGAATCACGGGGACCTCGGTATTCCTTCTTTTTGTATTCAGGTCGTTTTTGGGAGAAGTCTGGGCTCCTCCTTTTTTCTTGAGATTCGCCCTCTTCTCTGGGATGAAATTTTTTCGAAGAGTGGGATTCTACTTGAGGAATTTCTTTATCCCCTTTATTATTATGATAATCAAAACCTTCCAGCGTTAAACGCTCCACTTTTTTACCCAAAATTTTCTCGATGCTTCGTACCATACGAGTATCTTCATGAGTAATAAAAGTTACGGCTTCACCTGTTTTAGCCGCTCGCCCGGTACGACCAATTCGATGGATATAAGCTTCAGTGGTAGAAGGGATATCGTAATTGATGACATGAGAAATTTGAGTCACATCGATTCCACGTGAAACAATATCGGTCGCCACCAGAATTTGAATAATTCCCTTACGAAAATCATTCATTGCGGATTGTCTTCGTGCTTGAGAAAGATTTCCCTGAATCGCAATGGCGCTATGACCACTTCGAATCAGTTGTTCCGCCAAACGTTTTGCTCGTTGTTTAGTTCGCGCAAAAATAAGTACCGATTCTGTCTGTGTATCCTTCAATAAGCCCAAAAGCAGAGACGTTTTGAGATGTTGAGAAACGGGATAAAGCGCATGGCTCACCGTTACTGCTGGAGCAATGCTCCCGACTTGAATATTGACTGGATTCTTTAAAATCTCGTTCGCAAGCGTCCGAATCTCTTGAGGCATTGTCGCCCCAAAGAGAAGTGTTTGACGGTTTTGAGGAATCCTTTTTATTATCTTTCGAATATCTGGAAGAAAGCCCATATCGAACATTTGATCCGCTTCATCCAGAACAAGAACTTCTAAATGAGATAAATCAATCTTTCTTTGCCCAAGATGATCCAGAAGCCGTCCGGGACAGGCCACAACAATATCTGGGCCACGTCTTATTTTTTCGATCTGGGCACTCATACTCACTCCTCCGTAAACAGTAATGCTTCTGAGGCGAGTATGCTTTCCTAATAGAATGATTGATTCATGAATTTGTTCGGCGAGTTCGCGCGTAGGTGCAATGACGAGTGCCCGAATATGTTTACTGGTACCGGCCATCAATCGATTGAGAATGGGTAAAACAAAAGCGGCCGTCTTCCCTGTACCCGTCTGCGCAAGGCCGATAATGTCGTGACCTTCTAAAATTGTTGGAATTGCTTGTTTTTGAATTGGTGTTGGCTCTGTATAGCCTATTTCTTTTAACCCGGTGACGATTTTAGGGTGAAATTGAAATGCGTGAAAATCCATCAAAATCCTTATGGTTTGCGTACCCAAAAAAAAAACCCGTGTTTTCCGGGGATTTACAAATAGAAAATGTAATGATTAGTCCGGGTACTGGTGTATGAGTTCTAAGAGATTCTCTTTTTACTTTGCGATAAAATAAATATACGGCAAAACTACTGGAGTTCTTTTTGTCCAGAACCTTAAAAGAGTTCTCTTCATTTTTTCACAAGAGGCGAAAAAATTGATTAATAAGTATATCATTTTACGCGGTTTTCGCCTCTTTGCAATTCTTTTTTCTTAAATATCTTGGGAATATTAAAGACCTCCTGATGATTATTTTTTTTTATTTTTTAAATAATGGGCCCTATAAAGCGTTCTTGCTTCATTTGATAAATTTGCTATAGTCTGCTATTGAAGTTGATTTTGTTTTGAAATAACAAACCGGACTGAAATCGAATATAATGCTGTCACAAAATAAAGAAATACTACTTTATGAGTGCTAAGTTTATCATCCAAAAAGGCCCTCGACAGGGCGAGGTGATCCTGTTAGGAAATAAAAAAAAGATGATCCTCGGCCGGGATATTAGTTGTGATATCCAAATGTTTGATAAAGGATTATCTCGAAACCATACCTTGGTTGAACAAAGAGGTACCAATTTTATTATTTCTGACCTTTCCAGTACAAATGGAACCTATGTCAATGGAAATTTGATCTTATCCAAAGAACTGGAAGCAAACGATATTATTCGGGTTGGAAATACCGAAATGCGCTTTGTTCTACTCAATGATCCTTATCAAACTACCAGTGGCGTAAAGATTGTGGAAGAGCAATTAGATGACTCGCCTATGATCTCCAAACGCATTAGTGAAAAAACTTTGGATTTCTTTCAACCCCGCGAAGAAGACAAATCTAAAAAGGTTGGAGAAGAAAAAAGTAAAGCACTCACTCTTATTTATGAAATCGGAAATCTGATTAATGCGGAAAAAGATTTAAATAAACTCTTCAATACCATTATCGATATCATTATGACCCAATTGAAGGCCTATCGAGGCTATCTCCTGATTATTAGAAGCGATGGAGAAACCTTCGATCCGGTTGTGGTGCGTCGCGGCGCAGAAGATAGCCCCGATAAAGAACTGACGCTTTCTAGTACCATTGTCAGAGAATCCATGAAAAATGGAAAATCTATTTTGACGTCAGATGCTAGTAACGACGCCCGTTTTAAAGCGGGTTTGAGTGTTCGCTTAAATGATATTAAATCCGTGATGTGTGTTCCTCTTGAATCCTATCAGAAAATTCTAGGGGCCATTTACGTCGATTCCCGCGGAATTAAACACGCGTTTACTGAATTTGATCTCCAACTCTTAAGCGCTATCGGAAAACAAGCCGGAGTTGCTATTCAACGAACCCAACTCATCAAGCATTATCTGGAAAAAGAAAAACTTCAACATTCCTTGCTTGTGGCCCGCAATATTCAACGATCTCTACTCCCGCGAGAAGTCCCTAAAATAGAGGGGATTGATATTATTGGCCTCAGTATCTCCTGTGATGAAACCGGAGGCGACTATTACGACTTTATTTCCTTAAATCAAAATGACCTCGGAGTCGTCGTCGGAGATGTTTCGGGCCATGGAATCGGAGCCGCGCTCGTAATGGCATCTGCACGTGCTTATTTGAGAGCCTTTTCCACACAAAGCGACCAACTGCCCTTAATTTTGCAAAAGATGAATGAGCTTCTCTGTCAAGATCTTGAAGATGATCGCTTTATCACCTTGATTTACGGCAAACTAGATATTCAAACCAAAAAGTTGAGATATTCTTCCGCAGGACATGATGAACCTATTTTCTTTCAAGCGGCCACTCAAAAATTTTCAGAACTCCCCTCCACCGGAGTCCCCCTTGGAATGCTTCCGGATCAAGACTTTCCAGAAGGTTTAGAAATTCAATTCGCTTCAGGAGATATTTTAATTCTCTCTACCGATGGAGTTTGGGAAGCTCATAACGCCGCCGAAGAAGCTTTTGGGAAAACGCGTTTCAAAGAAATTATTCACCAAAATCAATCCAAATCCGCGAACCAACTTGTGAGTGTTATTTATGAAGAAGTCAAAAAATTTATTGGAGACGCATCCTTAAAAGATGATTTGACGATTGTCGTCATCAAAGCGGATAATGTTATTCCTTCCTAAGATCTTTTTCTCACAGGAGTCAGCCATGAAAAAAATCTGGATTTTCGGAATCTTATTCCTATTCACTTGTCCTTTAATCGCGGAAGAGATTCTTTTAAAAAACGGAAACCGTCTCTATGGAAAAATTGTGGAACAGGACGAAACCAATTGCGTTCTGGAAACCGGCTATGGTGTAATTTTACTGTCTTGGTCGCAAATCAAGGAAGTCCGTGGCGTTAAATCTCTCTTGGAACAATATTGGGAAAAACTGGAGCACCTCGATCAACAAGAGGCCGAAGCACTCTGGGATCTCGCCCTCTGGTGCGAAGAAAACACCCTCGAAAATCAACGAGATTTTTTATTTTCCAAAATTCTTGCCTTAAATCCCAATCATGTGAAAACCTTGCGGCATCTTCAACTAAAACTCTATAACGGTCAATGGATCAGCGCGCAACAGTATGAACAATTAACGCAACAAACACAGAATGAAGAAACTCCCGCGATCCAACAAGATCTCCAAACTCCAAAAGACCCTATTGTAATTTCAGAAACCATTCCATTCGAAACCGAAATTGTTCAAGTGTTTCCCGAAGAAACGTATCCCTATCAGAGAATCTATCGAGATACGAATTATTATTCCTGGCCCTACGTTAATGGGTGGAACGCAGAAATTCCAAATAACGTTCATTGGGAGGACTACACTGAAGATTGCGACTCTTTTGATCGTAGAAGAGGCGACCATCGACGGGAACGTTGCGAAAATAAGCCTCCAAAAAAATCGTTAAGACCCAAATGGATACCAAAAAAAATCATTATCCAAAAAATAGCGCGTCCAGCACCGAAAATTACTTCCGCTTCACCCACACCCACAAGCAAATCCACGCCCACGCAAAAAACAATCAATCCAAAAACATCCTCTCCTTAAGAAGCCATTTTAAAAATCATGTTCTCTGTCATTTCGATGAGGCTTTATGCCG